>MEPB01000001.1 GCA_001769385.1 Bacteroidetes bacterium RIFCSPLOWO2_12_FULL_35_15
CAACAGGTTCTCCGGCAACATCAAATTCATTAACAATGACAGTACAAGCAAGTGTAATTGCATCTGTTTCAATCAGCTCAACTGCAACAACTATTTGTCCGGGTACACCGGTTACATTTACAGCAACACCAACCAATGGAGGAACTACACCAACATATCAATGGCAGCTGAACGGAGTAAATGTGGGTACAAATTCAAACACATTCACAAGCTCAACTTTGAATGATGCGGATGCTGTAACTTGTATCCTGACATCCAATTTAAGTTGCGCAACAGGTTCTCCGGCAACATCAAATTCAATAGCAATTACCGTACAAGCAAGTGTAATTGCATCTGTTTCAATCAGCGCAACTGCAACAACCATTTGTCCGGGTACACCGGTTACCTTCACAGCAACACCAACTAATGGAGGAACTACACCAACATATCAATGGCAAGTGAACGGAGTAAATGCAGGTATAAATTCTAACACGTTCACAAGTTCAACATTGAATGATGCGGATGCTGTAACTTGTATCATGACATCCAATTCAGGTTGTGCAACAGGTTCTCCGGCAACATCAAATTCATTAACAATGACAGTACAAGCAAGTGTAATTGCATCTGTTTCAATCAGCTCAACTGCAACAACTATTTGTCCGGGTACACCGGTTACATTTACAGCAACACCAACCAATGGAGGAACTACACCAACATATCAATGGCAGCTGAACGGAGTAAATGTGGGTACAAATTCAAACACATTCACAAGCTCAACTTTGAATGATGCGGATGCTGTAACTTGTATCCTGACATCCAATTTAAGTTGCGCAACAGGTTCTCCGGCAACATCAAATTCAATAGCAATTACCGTACAAGCAAGTGTAATTGCATCTGTTTCAATCAGCGCAACTGCAACAACCATTTGTCCGGGTACACCGGTTACCTTCACAGCAACACCAACCAATGGCGGAACAATACCAACATATCAATGGCAAGTGAATGGAGTAAATGCAGGTACAAATTCAAACACATTCACAAGCTCAACATTGAATGATGCGGATGCTGTAACTTGTATCCTGACATCCAATTCAGGTTGCGCAAGCCCTGCTTCAGCGGTAAGTCCAACTGTTTTAATGATAATAATAACTGCAACAGTTGATGCCGGTCTTGATGTTACAATCATTTCAGGTACAAGTACAACACTTACCGGAGTTGCAACAGCCGGTTCAACATTCATCTGGGCTCCCTTTGCATCTTTAACTTGTGATACTTGTGCAGTAACAATTGCCACCCCTTTAACAACAACAACATATTTCTTAACTGCAACAGAAGGGGCTTGCTCTGTATCAGATACGGTTACAGTATTTGTAGATATTGCTTGCGGAGAATTATTTGTGCCAACAGGGTTTTCACCAAATGGAGATAATGAAAATGATGTATTGAAAGTGTATGGCAATTGTATCACCAATCTCGATCTGTTAATTTTTGATCGTTGGGGTGAAAAAGTTTTCGAATCAACTGATATTACTATTGGCTGGGATGGAACTTACAAAGGTAAAAAATTAGATGATGCCGTTTTTGTTTATTACCTTCATGCAACAGTTAATGGAGTAAAAGTAAAAAAACATGGAAACATTTCTATTGTAAAGTAAATTTTCAACTAATTTTTGAACGCGTGTAATTTTTTTATACGCGTTTTATTTTATTCTTCCTGCTTTGAAAAAATATTTTTTATAGTAAGGTTCATCCAAATCGTCAATCATTACACCTTTTTTGACAGTAGCATGTACAAATTTATTGTTTTGTAAATATATTCCAATATGAGAAACATTATCATTCTCAATTTTAAAAAAAACCAAATCACCTTCAACCAAATTATTTATCGAAACCATTTTACATTCATTGAAAATAGATGCAGAGCTACCTATTACCGTTTTCTTATAAACTTCGCTATATAATACAGTTGTAAAATTGGAGCAATCAATACCATTTTTGTTTTTTCCTCCGTATTTATAAGGTATTCCGTACCAATCGTCAATAAAAATATAAAGCTTTTTATTGTCTATTTTGTTTTCGTCAACATTTAATAGTTGAGCATACTGTGTTAGAATTTTTTTTGTTTGCGATGCATTCGGATTTTCTTTTTCATCAGTTTTTGTGATCGCTTTATTTGAATGGCAAGCGCTAAAAGAAATAGTAATTACAATACCAATTGTAATATAAAATAAGGAAGATTTATTTTTGAAAAGCAACATCTTAAAAACCTTTTCCTCAAATTTAATTTCAATTAAGTTTGAAATTAGCATACAAAGAAAAAGGTTATGAAATATTACTTGTTAATAGCACTGCTATTTTAACTCTATGATAATAGGAAGTACGTATTTATAAGGCTTTGAAACAGGAATCCATTTCGGCATTTTTTTTACCATCTCAATGGCTTTATCATTTAGTTCTTTGTTGATTCCTTGTTTAATATGAGGATCAAGAATATTGCCTTTTAAATCAATTGTAAATTCAATTATTATTTTTGTTCCCATCGCAGAATCCCATCTATACGAATTCCTTGAAACATCAAAATTCTTTTTAATAAATGCCATCAATGAGTCGCTTCCTCCTGGAAATTGAGGCTCTCCTGATCTGAAAACTAGTATGGAATCTGGTATGGAGTACCAATTTGTTTCGGATCTTTGTTTTCCGGTCTTCAAATTTTCTTGATCAGAAATAACAGTTTGTGGAGCATATGCTATATTCCCGGTTATTTCTTCATCAATAGATTCTTTTGCAGCTTTATCTTTTCCTTTTGTATCCTTTTGTAATCTATTATTTTTCAATGCTTTTTCTGTTTTTTTATCAGCATCGAAATTGTCAGCACTCTTTTTTTGTGCAGGAGTAGTTTGTTGAGCTAAAAAAGTAACATCCTCATTTTCATTTTTTTCTTCCGCTTTTTTTGTTTCATCAAATGCTAGATCTTTTTCTTTTTCCAATAACCCGACTTTTGGAATAGTTGATTCCACTGGAATTAGGATCTCATTATTTTTATCTGATTTAGTGATCACATCTCCTGTTGTAACAACACTATTGGTTGTTGCTCCTTCCCCACTTGCAATCGGATTTTTATAATAAGAATCTGATTTTTGTTCTTCTGTTAACGCGAATTGCTGCTGAAACTTTTCTTCTGCTTCAAATTGAATATCTTTATTTTTTGTTTTTCCCGATTTCGGTTCTTTAAATTTTATAGTATCTGAAACCGCTGCTGATTCTGTATTTATAGTAACAGGTGGGGGTGGAGCAGATTCTTTATTTAATTCTGCAACATCGCTTTTTTTCATTTCTTTGGTAGCAAATTGATTAAACAAAAATACAGCGCCAATTAATAAAGTAACTGCAGCTGCAATAGAAGTAATTGTTTTGAAATTAAAGAAAATAATTTTGCTTTCTTGTTTAGAAATTGGAATTATTCGTTCACTTATTTTTTGATGGACAGTAGCAATTCGTTTTCGGTTTTTCAAAAGCGTCAATCCTTCTAATGCATCAGAACACAAGTCGCAATCAAGTAAATGTTTTTCAACCAGATGTTGTTCCTTTGCATTAAGTTTGTTATCGATATAATCAAACATTTTTTGCTCCGAAATACATTCAGTTGCCGAATAAATTTTATGTTTTAATTCTTCGCTCATTATTTTGATGCTATTCTCGATTCAATACAATTTTTTAAATTGCGTTTGCCGTTTTGAATATAGCTTTTTACGTTGTTCATGGTCAGATTGGTCGTTTCAGATACTTCCTGATAACTTTTTTCCTGCAAATAAAATAATTCAACACATAATCGTTGCTCTTCATTCAGCCCTTTAATGCATTCTTCCATGTGCGTAAGTTGAATTTCTTTTGTGTTTTCGATTGTAAGATGCAATTCATAATCCGATTCCATAACTTCCGAAAGATCTTTATGCATTTCTTTGGCATGTTTAAGTTTTGTAGCACCTGAGCGCAATTGCATCAAACAGTAATTTTTACAAACCATGTGCAGCCAGGCTTTAAACTGTTGTATTTCATGTTTTTTTAAGTCAACTAAAAGTTTTTCGAAAATTTGCATACTTGCATCCTGTGCATCATCTTCATCTTTCATATATTTTAAGCAAACACCAAAAATTAAATGGGTATATCGGTGGAACAACACCCCTACAAAGGTGTTGTCATTGGTTTGCTTATATTGAGCAACCAATTCCAGATCATTGTAATTATTTAATTGTGAAGAATACATTCAGTAAAAACAAAATTAAGAAAATTAATTTAGCAGTTTATGGTTATAATTAAGAAGCTAAACTATTGTAAAGAAAGTAAATTGAGTTTTTAAAAATTTACAGAAAAAACTTGTCTGTAAATAGTATGGTTTTATAGGTAAAAAGATATATATTTGTAACTTATATAAAACTGGCTCATAATTTGTTTATTGCATTTTTCAAAATGAAAAAAATACTTTTCATATTATTAACTTTTGTATTCTTCAGCTCCTACAAGGTTGTCTTGCCAGACCAATCGGAAGAAGCAAATGCTCATGTTAAAGCGATCTACATATACAATTTTACCAAATACATTGAATGGCCTCAGGATTACAAAGATGGAAATTTTGTAGTTGGTGTTATGGGCACAAATACTGCACTCCTGAATGAATTAACCAAAATGGCTTCTTCGAAAACAGTAGGTAGTCAAAAAATCGAAATCCAAACTGTTTTATCTGCAGTTGACGTTCCAAAATGTAATATTATTTACATTCTTTCAGATAATTCAGCGCAACTTGCTGATGTTGCCGGTAAGTTAAAAGGGAAGAGTACATTGATCGTTACAGATAAGCCTGGTATGGCTAAGCTGGGTTCTGCGATTAATTTTGTGATATTTGAAAACAAGCAAAAAATTGAGTTGAATAAGGCAAATATTGACAAGTATAAATTAAAGGTCGCTTCAACATTAGTTGAGATGGCTATACAGATTAAATAATTTTTTGTATATTTACATTAGAATTAAAATGTCAAAATTAAAAAGAATAGTAATTTTTGGTATGTTGTTAGTCTTAACAATATATGCAAAAGCTCAGCAAGAGAATCTTATTGCTGCTCAAACTTTCTTGCAACAAGGTAACCTGGATAGTGCTAAACACTATATTGATGCTGCAGTATTAAATTCCTCTACTGCAAACAATGCCCAAGTCTGGTATTTAAAAGGATTTATCTACAAAACCATTTATAATAAAAATGAAAAAGGAAACAGGCAATCTCCTTCTCGGTTAGCAGCTTTAACATTCTTTAAAAAATCATTATCAATAGATTCTTCCCAGGAAAACACTCAGGAAAATATTAAAAATATCAAGTATTTAGCTACCACTTTATACAATGATGCAGGTGCCAGTCTTGATTCTATCGATTATAAAATTGCCATCAAAAATTTCGAAATATTTAAAGAATATTATTTACTTGTTGATCCGACACCGGCAAATATCCGACAAAAAGATATTGATTTTACCCTTGCCATTGCTTCCTTATATACCCGGATTTTTGAAAGCGACCGGAAAGAGAAAACAGAATTTTTAAGTCTTTCAAAAGAAGCTTACAACAAAATATTATTGCTTGAACCGAACAATATCAATGCAAATTACAATATGGGTATTTTATACTATAATCAGGCAGTTAATCTTATTAATCAACAAGATTATGATATTGATATTGTCGCATTAAATGATATACAGGATAATTCAATTAATTTGTTTAAGGAGTCATTACCGTTTATGGAAAAAGCGTATTCACTTGATCCTAGACGAAGAGAAACTTTATTAGGATTGTCTGGAATTTATTTTAGTTTGAACGAATTTGAAAAATCAAATATGTTTAAATTGAAATTAGAAGAAATAGAAAAACAAAAATAGCCTTATATAGGCTCATCCAACCAATTTATGAAGCTAAGATTTACAATAGGTAAAAAAATAGGATTAGGATTTGGCGTTATTCTGTTTTTATTTATCCTTGCTTCTTTATTAACCAACATTACTCTTAACGATAGTCGAAAAAAAACGGTTCAGGTAACTGAAATTTACAATCCCTCTGTTGCCACCCTTAAAGAACTGGATAATCTGTTGAATCGTTCGAAATTGCTTATAACCAAATGGTACTATGTCCAAACAGGAGATGATGCGATTGATAAAAAAGCGTTAAGAACATTGCTTAAAGAAGAGTATCCTCAAGTAAAAGAAAAATTAAAATCCTATTCTGTTAACTGGAATAAAGATGAACAGGAAAGCATTGATGCTATTCTTTCATTGATAGAACAAATGTTTCATAGTTATCAGGAAGATGTAATGACGAAGTTGAATACATTTGATAGTTATAATGATTCGAATGTAAAGTTTGAAGCTTTATTGCCTTTCGAAGATCTAAATGTTAAATTTAAAATAATCAATGAAAATTTAAGTACTCTTATTGATAAGCAAAATTCAAATGCATCTTCTAATTCAAATGAGATGTTGCAATCTTTTAATGTGCTTCAAAAGATTGTTGTCTGGCTTGGAATTATTTTAGTTTTTGGTGGGATTTTAATTGCGGTATTTACAATTCGGAGTATTGTTCGTCCAATTCAGCAGTTAAAAAAAATGTTATTGATGATGGGAAGAGGTGTTTTACCTACGGAATTTATTAAAGATAGGAACGATGAGATTGGCGAAATGTCCCTTGCTCTGAATGATTTGATAGATGGAATGGGTCGTACAACACAGTTTGCAAAGCAAGTAGGTTCTGGCAATTTCGATTCTCATTATCGTCCATTAAGTAAAGATGATACTTTAGGAGCCGCATTATTAAAAATGCGTGAAGATCTGCGTGAAAATGAACGGGTTCTTGAAGCAAAAGTTATTGAGCGTACCGAACAAGTAGTTCGTCAAAAAGAAGAAATTGAAACTAAAAATGAAGAATTAGAAGTTCTTTATAAACATGTTACTGATAGTATAAAATATGCGAAACGTATTCAGGAAGCAATTTTGCCACCTGAAAGTTTAGTGAAGCGTATATTACCTAATGCCTTTGTTTTATATAAACCAAAAGATATTGTAAGTGGCGATTTTTATTGGATGGATGAAAAAAACAATAAAACAATGTTTGCCGCTGTTGATTGCACAGGTCATGGTGTTCCAGGTGCTTTCATGTCAATTGTGGGTTATAATATTTTAAAACATGTTGTCACAAATAGCGATTTAACAACCCCTGCATTAATTTTAGATAATTTAAATGTGGGTGTTAGTGAAACATTGCATCACGGCCAACAAGAGTCACAGGCAAAAGATGGAATGGACATTTCTTTTTGTACGATTGATTTTAAAACTCTTGAACTGCAATTTGCCGGTGCCTATAATCCATTATATGTGATCAGAGATGGAAATTTAATTCAGACTAAAGCAGATAAATTTCCAATTGGATTATTTTTAGGTGAAGAAAAAAAGAAATTTACAAATCATACCATTCAACTTCAAAAAGGAGATTCCGTGTTTATTTTTTCTGATGGTTATGCCGATCAGTTTGGCGGACCTAATGGTAAAAAATTTATGGCAAATCATTTCCGCGATTTATTATTAGAAGTATCCGCCTATCCTATCGAAAAACAAAAAAACGTTTTAAACAAAACCATTGAAGAATGGAGAGGACCCCTGGATCAGGTAGATGACATTCTCGTTATTGGTTTAAAAATAGATTAATCACCTCTTTTACTTCCCTTTTTTTTAGTTAAAATAATTTCAATATTTTTTGTCAAAAAATAGTTTGAAATTAATGAAAATTGACTATTTTTAGTGCTTTGAATAAAGATAGTATGATAAAACTTCTACTCCGTTTTTTTTTCTTTTTTTCAATTGTCTTATACACCCAGCCAAAAGTGTGGGGACAAACTAACAATTTTCAATGTACCCCTTACCATATTGGAATACTTCCTGGTGCAGCACCTTGTCTTTCAACTGGAGGATACAATTATGGAAATATCGTAACACTTACCGGCACTACAGTTAGTGCCACAAATGACTCATTAAGCGGATCAATTACAACCTGCTATTCCAATTCGTCATCTCCTTTACAAGATGTTTGGTTTGAATTTACTGCAAGTGAAACTCATGTCGAAATAAATATTAATGGTGTAGGAACAAATCCTTTAACAGATCCGTATGTTGCAATTTATGAATCAGTAAATAATGAATGTATTGGTCTTATGCCACGTGGTTGTTATAACGGAACAGGAAGTGCAAATCAGTTTATTGAATTCAGTCCATTAACCTATGGAATAAAATATTATTTGCAAATAGCAAGCACCAGCCCAACAGGAAATGGCGCTTTTACTTTTGATATAAGAAGTAAAAACAGTTGCTCCGATTGTTTGAAAAATTCGGTGCTTCAGGCATATCCATTGCCTGTACAAGCAGCTTACCCTCCCGATACAACAATTACATTTTGTTATTCGGTTGGTGGCTACAACGAACAATTCGGTAATCGTTTTCATGGAATTGTTCCGCTATTCGGAAGTGGTTGGGATGCTTCAACTTTTTCAATGACTCAAAGCACTACTTCTGCTGATGGCCAAGGACAATGGAAGTGGCTAACTAATATTAATGTAAATGGTAATATTGTAAATGGTTTTTTTTATGATATCGGTAACGATAATGATCCAACAAATAATTTAGGTGATCAGGGAGGTTTTACGCATTTATGGAATTTTTGGTTTACAATAAAAACCCAAACACAAAGCTTTTGTAATACTTCTTCTGATGATTTAAGCATAAAATTTATTAATTATTCTGATGGTGAATCCGGAGCATTAATTACTACTCTTGATTGTTCAGGTGATCCTGATTATGTATTTGATGCACACATGAATTGTTGCTCAAAACCTATTGCCGCTTATCCTACAGCTGCATATTGTAATAATATTAGTAATGGAATAATTGATGCTTATTGCGGATATTCAATGTTAGGATATAAGGTGAAACTATTTAATGATCAAGGAGTATTAATTGATAATGCAACAGTTGCAGCAGCTAATCAAAATCACTATACTAAAACAGGATTATTGGAGGGAAATTATTATTTATATATCACTGAAAATTCGATTGGTGCCTGTCAAACAGCTTTAAATACTTATGTTCCCGGACCAGTTGTTTATTACACAAACCAAAGTGCTTTTGCCTGTGGTGTTAACTGTACAAATACAGCTCAAATTACAATTGTCAGCGGAACTGTTCAAAATGGTATAAGCTGGAACGGAGCTCCGGTAACTGGACCCATTGGAACAAATTTGTGTTTTGGTTGGAATTATTATGCCATTAATGTTTCAACTTCTTGTACAATTTTTGATTCTATTTTCATTAATAATCTTCCATTTGCAAATCCACAATTTGCATACAATCAATCCGTATATTGTTCTTCTGATTCTTTTGCCACCCTAAGTAATTTCCCTGCTACAGCTAGTGGTACATTTAGTATTGTTCAGAATAATGCAGGTATTCCTTCTACAGCAATAAATCAAAATACCGGAACAATAAATTTGACTGGTACGGTATCTTCCGGGTTGTTAGTAGTTAAATACACAGTTGGCCCCCCATGTTCTGGGTTTTCTGTTGATACGATCATGATAGAACTAAGCCCACCTGTGCCAGGTATATACTCGAATCAAACACTTTGTCCGGGTGATGCTAATCCTGTATTTGCAAATTCCCTAAGTAATTATATTCTTTGGTATTTAGATGCGGGATTATCAAATTTGGATACTACACAAGTTACCGGAGAATCATACGATCCATTTAGTAATTCTGTTCCTGCTGCAGGAACATACACATACTATTTAACACAAGTAAATTCGGCAATTTCAGGATGCGAAAGTACCCCTCAGGTTTTAACAATTAATGTATCTGCTAATGGAGCTTGTGGTTTGATTATTTATAAAGGTATAACACCAAACGGTGATGGTCACAATGATTATTGGCAAATTGATGGGATTGCAATTGATTCAAAAAACACGGTTTCTGTTTTTAATAGATGGGGCGAAAAAATATGGGAAACAGTGGGCTACGATAACGAAAGCAGAAGATGGGAGGGCAAAGATAGTTCAGAAAAAAACGTAATTGATGGAACCTATTTTTATGTCATTAATTATAAGGATTCAACACATAAAGGTTGGGTCGAATTAACTAGATAATTTCTTTTTACGATATTTTAATAAACGAATAAAAAATAAAAACATGAAAAAATTACTTCTTTCACTTTTATTTATTGGCTTTTTTGTTGGGACTTTTGCACAGGCTCCACCTGAAGGAATAAATTATCAAGCTGTAGCTAGAAATAGCAGTGGTAATCCGTTAGCTGCAACTAGCTTAGTCGTTAGATTTAGTATTCATGATGCAACTTCCTCTGGTGCTATTGTATATCAGGAAACTCAAAGTGTAACTACCAATATTTATGGATTATTTACAACCGTAATAGGAAGCTCTTCTTCACCAATAATTGGAACTTTTCCTTCCATAGTTTGGTCAAGTGGTTCAAAATTTTTGGAAGTGGAAGTGGATGATGGAAGTGGTTTTGTTTCAATGGGAATAACACAAATGATGAGTGTGCCCTATGCATTGTATGCAAAGACAGCAGGGGGAGGCGTTGCAGGTGCAACTGGACCAACAGGTCCGGCATCAACTATTGCTGGTCCGTCAGGTCCAACAGGGAATGCTGGATCAAATGGTTTAATGGGAGCCACAGGTGTTACAGGAGTTGGAATAACTAGTATTGTTGACAATGGAAATGGAACACTAACAATTACATATGGAAGTGGTGCCTCCGTAATCACAGGGAGTTTAATTGGACCAACTGGTAATACTGGTTTAACTGGCCCTACGGGATCAAATGGTACAGCTGGAGCTAATGGATCAACAGGTGCAACAGGAGCAAACTCAACAATAGCAGGTCCAACAGGTTTAACCGGACCAACAGGATCCAATGGAGCAACAGGAACAGCCGGAACAAATGGCTTAACAGGTCCAACTGGAACAGCCGGAACTAATGGAGTAACAGGAGCCACCGGAGTAACAGGTGTCAC
>MEPB01000002.1 GCA_001769385.1 Bacteroidetes bacterium RIFCSPLOWO2_12_FULL_35_15
GAAAAAATATTTGAACTCTTCCTCTATAATGCACTACTAACAAACAAAGTTAAACCAATTGCTACCTGTTAATATGACATTGCCCTTTAAATAGGGTATTTGGTTTTCTTAGTATTATAAATTTGGAGAAATCTTTCCTCATCGCAATAAATAAAACAGTTGGGTTGAGCCCGAAAAATCAACTTTGGTGCTGATCAATGAATCTATTTCTTAAGAAGTAACAGTATCTTATTTATCTTCTACCACGGTATCTCCAACATATTTACCATCTTTATAAACAGCTATTCGAATTAAGATACCATCGCTATTATAAAAATATACTTTTCCATCAATCAACCTATTTTTATGGAAAGTTCCGTCTTTTGTTATTTGTTTGTTTGAGTTATATAATTTCCAGGGGCCTTCACCATTGAATACTTTCCCAAGATTATCCTTTTCAGTTTTCAGCGGGATTACTGCAGGTGTCTCCACTTTCTCTTCTTGTTTTTTTATAACGATTGGCTTTTTAGGCTCATATGTTTTTATTGTTGCTACATCAATATTTCCGTCATTAAAATTTTTCTCCGATTTCAGATCTCCATTTTCATAATATTCTTTTATTACCCCCGCTTCTTTACCTTCTGCCCAATTTCCTTCTATCATTGTTTGGCCATTGTCATAATTATATTTTTGAATCCCTTCCCGTTTTCCGGATGTATTGAATTTAAATTCCTGTTGAACCTGACCATTTTCATAATATAATTTGTAATCCCCTACCCAACGATTATTTTTCCATAAACCTTCTTCCGCTATTTTTCCATTATCATGATACATAATAGCATAACCGTTTGGGCGGTTATTTTCATATGTAATTTTACTTTTTAAATTATTGTTCGGGTAATATTCTTTCCAGATACCCACCTTTTTACTATCAACATATCTCCCCTCCTCCACTTTTTGATCATCGGTATAACCTGGCTTATGAACCATTTTATTTAAGATGACCCATTTGCCTTGTTTTTTACCGGCAGCATCTGTAAAGTTATTTGTAGTATCGGCACCGGCTGGAACTTGAGCCAATGCAGTATTGCAAATGATAAATAACACTATTAAAATAATATTTTTCATTCTGGTAGATCTCTTATTTCTTTATTTTAAAATTGTTGAATCAAAACAAATATAAAATAAATATAGTTTAAAAAACGGATCGAACCATTTTGTTAAAAACAAATGAAGAAAAAATCGAAAAAAAATTAGTTCTGAAATCCGAATTCTTTTTAAAAACGCATATTCAGTAGTTTTTTTATTAATTTGTACAAATTGAACTACTTTTAATCAAAAGAATCTAATTATAACATTTTTAACCATTTTGAATGAAATTGAAACTCTTATAAAAATTTAAGTTTTTACTAATCAAATTCAATAACAATGACAGATTATTTAGACAGTGTAAAAAAACAGTTTGAGTATTATAAAATACTCGGAGAAAAAACTTTTTTTCAACTGCCGGACGAAAAACTTTTTTGGCAATACAATGATAATAGCAACAGCATTGCAACAATAGTAAAACATCTGTGGGGCAATATGATTTCCCGCTGGACAGATTTTTTAACAACTGACGGAGAAAAAGAATGGAGAAAAAGAGATGCTGAATTTGAAAACGAACTAACAACAAGGAAAGAACTTATAGATAAATGGAACGCTGGTTGGGAATGCCTGTTCAATGCATTAAACTCTTTGACAATGGACCACCTAAACAAAGAAATTTATATTCGTAATCAGGGTCACACTATTACAGAAGCAATAAACAGGCAGCTCCCACATTATGCATATCACGTGGGACAAATTGTTTTTATTGGAAAAATGGCTTGTGGGAACGATTGGACCTCCTTATCCATTCCGAAAGGAAATTCCAAAACATATAATGAAGATAAGTTTTCAAAACCAAAACATAAAGAACATTTTACAGATGAATCTCTTAAAAAGAAAAAAGAATAACTACAATTAATACCTAATAAGCAAAACTAATTACATTCATTCAATTCCAGCCAATTACCGTCAGCAAGAATATATTTAGAAATTAAATAATTTGTTTTACTGTTCCTGCGATATTAATTTTTTTGAAAATAAAAAAGTCCCGAAAAATTCGGGACTTTTTTATTTCAATTAAATTGACGACTATTTGTTAACTGTTTTTGCTAAGTCAGCACCAGCTTTAAATTTAGCTACTTTTTTAGCAGCAATTTTAATAGCTTTTCCAGTTTGAGGATTACGTCCAATTCTTGCAGCTCTTTTAGCTACAGAGAAAGAACCGAAACCTACTAATGCAACTCTGTCACCTTTTTTAAGTGCTTTTGTTGTAGCATTAACAAATGCTTCTAATGCTCTTTGTGAATCTGCTTTTGTTAATTTTGATTCTGATGCAATTGCGTCAACTAATTCTGATTTGTTCATTTTGTTTTTTTTTAAGGGTTTAACTTATATTTATAGAGCGAAAATATTAAAACATCAGTAACAAAGCAAGTTTTAAAGAGAAATAATCGTATAATTGTTGATAAACAAGCATTTTGTTGATAAAATTACATAATATTATTGCGAATAGGGCTTTTTCACAGTCCGTTCAACAATATTTAAAGCTCCTTCCTGATTATTATGCTTTATAATAATCTAGAAAGTGGAAAGGTGTTATTTTAAAAACACCTGAAATCATAAGGTAACAAATCTTTATAATGAATAATTATTGAATTGCCCCTGAATCAAAAAAATATGAAATTACCCTCGAATAAAACTGACAAATTACTTATAACAAAAAAGAATCAATTAGATTGATTCTAAATATAGATCATCTGATGAGTGGTTAATGTGCTATTAAAAAAAACAATTTTCAATCTTCACATCTATTATAGATACTTACTATTTCATTGATTTAATTAATTGCCATACTATTTTTTTTACCAATACCTTTGTACAAAAAAAATTACCGGTTATGAAACAAATATTCTCGATTTCGCTTTTTACATTCGTACTTTTTGTAGCATGTAATACTTCCACAAATAAAGCCACCGAAACAGAAGCCTCGGCAAAACAGCAATCCGACAAAGAACTACATGCAAAAGCATTAGGAATTTTTCAGGCACTGCCAAACCTTGCAGAAAACGCGAAAAACCCTGTTACTCCGGAAAAAGTACAACTTGGAAAAATGCTTTACTTCGACACAAGACTTAGTAAAACAGGTAACAACAGTTGTAACTCCTGCCATAATCTTGATACTTATGGAGTGGATAATCTTCCAACATCAAAGGGCGATGCCGGTAACTTCGGATCCAGGAATTCTCCAACCGTATTGAATGCAGCTTTTCATGTTGCACAATTTTGGGATGGAAGAGCAAAAGATGTAGAAGAACAAGCTGGTGGACCGATAATGAATCCAATAGAAATGGGAACTCCTTCCAAAGATTTTTTAGTTAAAAAACTGAAAAAGGTGAAAGAATATAATGAGCTGTTTAAAGCCGCTTTTCCATCCGACAAAGACCCTCTCACCTATCAAAATATTCAGAATTCCATTGCTTCATTTGAGCGAACCCTTATTACTCCTTCCCCATTTGATAAGTACCTTTCGGGGGATTCTGCTGCATTGACTACTAACGAAAAAGAAGGTTTAAAAACATTCATCGATGTGGGTTGCTTTCAATGTCATATGGGTGTTGGTATTGGTGGCGCTTTATTTCAGAAATTCGGTATATATGGCGACTATCGTACATTTACTCACAGCAAAATTAACGATGAAGGAAAGAAGACACTAACAAATATAGAGAGCGATAAAGATGTTTTCAAAGCACCTTCTCTTCGAAATGTGGAAAAAACTTTCCCCTATTTTCACGATGGAAGTGTAAATGATTTAAAACAGGCTGTTATTATTATGGGAAAAGCTCAGTTGAATAAAGATCTTTCTGAAATAGAAGTAAGTAAAATTGTTTCTTTTCTGAATTCTCTTACAGGGATTGTTCCAGCAGATGCTAAAGAGCATCCGAAATTGTTAACACAGAAATAATCAAAGAATATTAATGATACAAAAACAGCCAATTCAAATTCCTTTGAATTGGCTGTTTTGTATAAACCTTACAATCAGAATATATTAATTTTTAATGATTTTCATTTCATTGATTAAATTTTGTGCACCACCTAATTTCTCAGTTAAGAATAAGATGTATCGTATATCAACACATATAGTACGTTTGTATTTGCTATCGAAAACAATATCACCACTCATTGCTTCCCAGTTACCATCAAATGCCAGACCAACCAGATCACCATTACCGTCCAGAACCGGACTACCGGAATTCCCTCCTGTAATATCATTATTGGTAATAAAATCAGTTCGCATCTCCCCATTTGCATCGGCATAAATTCCGAAATCTTTTTTAATATACAACTCTTTTAATTTAGCAGGAACAATAAATTGAAAATCTTTTGGGTTTTCTTTTTCCATAACTCCTGCCAGGGTAGTATAATAGCTATAATTTACGCCATCTTTAGGAATATATGATTTAACATTTCCATAAGTAAGACGCAAGGTGCTGTTTGCATCCGGAGAAAATGATTTGTTTGATTGCATTTCCATCAACGCTTTAATATACTTACTTCCTTCCATATTATTGATAAGGTTAAATTCATCAATATGAGGCATTATATTTTTATTGTAATTAGTATAAAAGGCTCTAGCAAACGCAAAAGCAGGATCTTTTTCCAATTGTTTTAAACTAGGATCATCCAAAAATTTAGATGCAGAAGCATTAGAAACCAAGAAACTTTTTTTGAATATAGCTTTTGCAAAATTTTCAAATGTTTCTTTATTCGTTTTTCCTTTGTACTTTTTCAGTACTTCTGCCATGTATGCAGGATGTTGATTTGCCGGAATATTTTCGTAATACATTTGAATAAGTGCCGCTAATATTTTTTCTTCAGAAACAACATTAAATGATTTATAAAACACAGCTTTATCAGATTTTAACGCGTCAATAGCTTTTTTAATCGCTTCTATATTTTGAGGTTCGGCACTTAATGCCCTTTCGAGCCCGGTATATTTAGTAGCAGTTGCGATAATGGAAGAACCAAAGATACATTCACGCATATAAGTTGCATGTAAAGCATAATTAGTATAGTTTGCATATGCTTTTTCGAAATTCGGAATAATAGAAGCATATTCGGGTTTATTTTTTGCCCAATCTGTAAATTGTTTTTCGATACTTACTTTTTCGTCATACACTTTCAAACGTTTTAACTGTTCTGTTTGACCGATATAATATTTCCAATAGTTGGAGATTTTTGCATATTGTGAAGACATTAGTAATCGAACACTGTCACTTTTATTCATTTCTTGTTTCCAATAAGTAAGGCGTATGTCGCGCAAAGCAACAATTGCCGGGTTTATTTTATCAACCGCCAACTTAATTCCGAATGAATTTTCGTAACGATTGGTGCGACCGGGAAAACCGTAGATCATAGTAAAATCTCCATCATTTACCCCTTTAATAGAAACATTTAAAAATTGTTTCGGTTTGTAAGGCACATTGTCCTTTGAATAAGTTGCCGGTTGATTGTCCTTGTTTGCATAAATACGGAACATAGAAAAATCGGCATTGTGACGTGGCCACATCCAGTTGTCCACTTCACCGCCAAACTTACCAACCGACTGTGGTGGCGCAGCAACTAAACGAACATCAGTAAATTTCTCAAAAATAAATAAATAAAAAGCGTTGTCTTTAAAAAAGGATCTTACCATAGCCTCATATTTCGTGTCCTTGGATGATTCCTTTTCTATAGTTTTAAAGATCTCCATTTTTTTTGCTTCCAGATCTTTTGCATCCACTCCGGCAAGAGCTTTATTTACTCTATCCGAAACATCTTCCATTCTTATTAAAATAGAGGCCCACATGCCTTCATTTACTTTTTCCTCGGCAAATGATCTTGCCCAAAAACCATTATCCAATAAATTATCAGATGTAGTACTATGTTTGGCAATGGCATCATAACCACAATGATGGTTGGTCAATAATAAACCTTGTTCAGAAATTATTTCGGAAGTGCAACCACCATTGAACCATACAATAGCATCCTTCAAACTGGCGTGATTAATATCATACAATTGTTCAGGAGTAAGTTTTAGCCCAAGCTTCTGCATTTGTTCATAATTATTTTTCAAAAGCATTGGCAACCACATGCCTTCATCAGCTTTTGCTAAGTTAAAAGTCAAAAGCTGGAAAGTTAAAAGGAGAAGAGCGATTTTTTTCATAAATAGTTTTTAATTTAAATTTCTGGAAACAAAAATAACATTCTTGCCTATATATTAATATGATTTATAGGAATGACGAAATATGAAGGATGAGTGGTAAATATGGAGGGATAAAAAGGATGTAAAGCACATGCAAAAATTTACGATATTCGCAGAAATAATTGAGGAATTAGGATTATTTGATTTAGGAACATTATAAAATGGCGCAAAAACCAAGCATACCAAAAGGCACACGTGATTTTTCACCACAAGAAATGGTGAGACGTAATTATATTTTTGATACTATCAAACAAGTGTTTCAACGTTATGGCTATTTGCCTATTGAAACGCCTGCTATGGAGAATCTTTCTACACTTATGGGGAAATATGGGGATGAAGGTGATAAATTGATATTTAAGATTTTGAATAGTGGGGATTTTAAGGATGGTGTTGATATGGGTTTGGAATCTAAAAGTTTAGTAAATAAGATTTCTGAAAAAGCCCTTAAGTACGACCTTACCGTTCCTTTCGCCCGATACGTTGTACAGCACCAGCACGAAATTACATTTCCATTTAAGCGATATCAAATCCAACCTGTTTGGCGTGCCGATAGGCCGCAAAAAGGACGTTACCGTGAATTTTATCAATGTGATGCGGATGTGATCGGAAGTAATTCCCTGATTAATGAAGTGGAACTAGTTCAAATGATCGATGATGTTTTTACAACATTAAAAGTTCCTGTTTTAATTAAAATAAATAATCGTAAAATTTTAAGCGGGATTGCCGAAGTAATCGGAGAAAAAGAAAAGATTGTTACGATAACTGTAGCCATAGATAAATTAGATAAGATTGGTGCTGATGGCGTTAATAAAGAATTACAAGAGAATGGTGTGAGTGCAAATGCAATCGCAAAACTACAACCATTAATTGAGTTCAAAGGAACAACACTAGAAAAATTAGATTTTCTAAAAACACTTTTAGCTACTTCTGAAATTGGCTTAAAAGGAATTTCTGAAGTGGAATACATATTCCAAACGATAAACAATTGTCAACTGTCTACTGCCGATTGTGAACTCGACATCACTTTGGCCCGTGGCCTCAACTACTACACAGGAGCGATCTTCGAAGTAAAAGCAAACATTGGAACGCTTACCAGCAGCATTTGTGGTGGCGGCCGTTACGATGACCTTACCGGAATTTTTGGTTTGCCTAATATGAGTGGTGTTGGAATTTCATTTGGTGCCGATCGAATTTATGATGTATTGAATGAATTGAATTTATATCCCGAATCGGTTGCTACAAATACAAAATTATTATTTGTAACATTTGGTGAAACCGAACAAGTCTTTTGTTTGCCTCTATTAGCACAAGTTCGTAAAGCAGGAATAAATTCGGAGATCTATCCGGATGCTGGTGCAAAAATGAAAAAGCAAATGACTTATGCCGATGATAAAAAAATTCCATTTGTAGTAATTGTTGGAAGTGATGAAATGAATAGTGGATTGTTGAGTTTGAAGAATATGGCATCTGGGGAACAGGAAAAAATAAGTATTGAAGAAATAATTAATACGTTAAAATAATTTTGCCGCGAAGACGCTAAGGCGCAAAGTATGGTAAAATAAATTTTATTGTTGGAGTAAAGTACAAGAAAAAATTTATGGAAAGAGAAGAGTTTGAGAAAATTGGGAAAGAAATAATAGATTGTTGTCTTACTGTTCATAAAGAAATGGGACCGGGATTATTAGAGTCGGTTTATGAAATGTGTTTAATGAAAGAGTTTGAGCTAAGAGGAATTAAGGCTAAAAGCCAAGTTGTAGTTCCATTAGTTTATAAGGGGTACGAATTATCAAAAGATTTTAAGATTGACATTTTAGTAGAAGATGAAATTATTTTAGAATTAAAAGCTTCAGAAACGATATCTTCCACCTATATAGCACAAATAATATCTTATTTAAAATTAACGGATAAACGATTAGGTTTTCTAATAAATTTCAATGTACCACTCATGAAAAATGGAATTCAAAGATTCGTGAACAATTATTATAAAACAATGAGTATTTAGTATTTAATTAAAAAACTTTGCGCCTTTGCGTCTTTGCGGCAAAAAATAAGCTATGCACAACATAACCACACAACAATTAGATTTCGATAAAATTTCTGAGATCATTTTCAAAAAAGAAAAAATTACTTTATCGGAAGAAGTAAAAATTAATATTATCACTTGCCGCGAGTACCTGGACAAAAAAATGGCTTCTCAAAAAGAGCCGATCTATGGTATCAATACAGGTTTTGGTTCATTATGTGATGTGGTTATTCCTGATAGTGATTTAGAAAAATTACAACAAAATATTGTTATGTCGCATGCGTGTGGAATAGGAGATGAAGTCCCTCCCGAGATTGTGAAGTTGATGTTGTTACTGAAAATCCAGGCATTGTCTTATGGCAAGTCTGGAGTTCAATTACAAACAGTAGAACGATTGGTTGATTTTTTCAATAATGATATTTTACCTGTTGTTTATCAGCAAGGATCATTAGGAGCATCAGGCGACCTGGCACCACTTGCACATTTGAGTTTGCCTTTGTTGGGAAAAGGGGAAGTTTATTATGAAGGCAAAAAACAAAGTGCGGAAGAAATATTAAAACAATTAAACTTAAAACCGATAACTCTTAAATCTAAAGAAGGTTTAGCATTATTGAACGGAACTCAATTTATGAGTGCTTATGGCGTTTGGTGTTTGTTACAAACAAAAAGAATCAGCACTTCAGCTGATGTAATATCTGCCATTTCATTAGAGGCATTTGATGGTCGTATCGAACCATTCAAAGCGCACATACATTCTATCCGTCCACACAAGGGACAAATGAGCACGGCTGCAAACATGCGTAAATTATTGGAAGGAAGTGAATTGATAAAACGTAAAAAAGAACATGTTCAGGATCCCTATTCGTTTCGTTGTATTCCGCAAGTACATGGTGCTTCAAAGGATGTTATTGACTATGCAACAAATGTATTTTTAATTGAAATAAATTCGGTTACTGATAATCCTACTGTTTTTCCTGATGAAGATGAAATAATTTCCGGAGGAAATTTTCACGGACAACCATTGGCATTGGCGTTGGATTTTTTAGCAATCGCATTAGCAGAATTAGGAAGTATCTCTGAAAGACGCACCTATCAATTAATTGCTGGCTTACGTGGATTGCCACCATTTTTGGTTGCTAAACCGGGTTTAAATTCTGGGTTCATGATCCCACAATATACCGCTGCAAGTATTGCCAGTCAGAATAAACAATTATGTTCACCCGCCTCTGTTGATTCGATCGTTAGTTCGAACGGACAAGAAGATCATGTCTCCATGGGTTCAAATGCTGCAACAAAATGTTTTAAAGTTGTAGAGAATCTATATCGAATTCTTGCTATCGAGCTAATGAATGCTTCTCAGGCATTGGAATTCAGACGGCCTGCAAAATCATCTCCAATTCTTGAATATGTAATTGCTGAGTATCGTAAAACAGTTCCTTTTGTTGATGCCGATAAAGTAATGTATCCCGAAATTGAAAAAAGTGTTGCGTTCTTAAAATCGTCAACTAGTATTATATAGGCAGATCTTGGTGCTAATCAGTTCGGGCGTTTTTCTTTTTTGAAAAAATGGTTCTGGAACACGCGATGGTTTTTCTGCCTTCTCGATACTCTCCCTCTGGTCGAACTACCATTGACGTGTTTTATAATAGGCTCTATTTCAATTATTTAATTTCATCCCCCTGCCCCCTTCAAAGGGCAATGTCATATTAACAGGTAGCAATTGGTTTAACTTT
>MEPB01000003.1 GCA_001769385.1 Bacteroidetes bacterium RIFCSPLOWO2_12_FULL_35_15
AAGGAGAAGAAAAAATATTTGAACTCTTCCTCTATAATGCACTACTAACAAACAAAGTTAAACCAATTGCTACCTGTTAATATGACATTGCCCGAAGGAGAGGGGGGCTTTCCTGTCACGTACTTTGTATTTTTAAAGTTCGCCCCCTCTCCTTTGGAGAGGTGATTAAGGGGAGAGGTTTTAAATGCAATAAGGATGTCGTATTGCAAGTCAAACCTATACATTAAAATCTTTTTTCATCCTAAAAATCTTAATAAATCCGCGTACCATACTGCATAGTGTTTAATGATACAAGGAAATGGTACGCAGATTCCGCTGATGCGTTAAGATCTAAAATGATTTTTTATTGATCATTACTGATGATATTCTGTTACCGGTTAATGTTATTAATACTCTTAATTTATCATAAAATGACAAACCCAACCCCATACTCTTAAAATCCTTTTTCATCCTAAAAATCTTAATAAATCTGCGTACCATACTACACAGTGTTTAATGATACTTGGAAATGGAACGCAGATTCCGCTGATCTGTTAAGATCTAAAATGATTTCCAAAGCGAAAAACTATACATTAAAATCCCTTTTCATCCTAAAAATCTTAATAAATCAGCGTACCATACTACACAGTGTTTAATGATACAAGGAAATGGTCCGCAGATTCAGCTGATCTGTTAAGATCTAGGATGATTTTTTTGTGATGATTAGCTAATAATCATAATTAATCATAAAATGACACACACAATCCGAGGCAATTAAAATCTTTTTTCATCCTAAAAATCTTAATAAATCTGCGTACCATACTACACAGTGTTTAATGATATTTGGAAATGGAATGCAGATTCCGCTGATCTGTTAAGATCTAAAATGATTTTTTGTGATGATTAATAATGATTTCCAAAGCGGAAAACTATACATTAAAATCCTTTTTCATCCTAAAAATCTTAATAAATCAGCGTACCATACTACACAGTAATCCAGAGTCGAAATGCTAAATTTATTTCTTCGAATTTGCATGATACGCCACAGCAAATTTTATTTCAGAATAGGAATATTCATCTCCCAATAAATTTTTGATATCGCTTAAAAGGGGGGTAGTTAATGTTTTTGAAGCGGTAATAATATTATTCATCTTTTCAAGCTCCACAAATTGTTTTACATCAATCAATCCCAGGGAAACATAATGGGCCAAATGACCTTCAATGGTAATAATAGCCATGCTTCTTTCTTTGGCTATTTCCTCCACTTTTTTTCCTTGTTTATATAAATTGTAGGAGAGTTCTTTCGTATTTATCTTTTCTTTTTTTACAACTTCCGTTTTTTTGTGTTCTCTTTTCCTTCCTTTGGGTATATAAATAATTGTACCTAATTCCGCAATTCGTTCTTTATTTTCCGATGATGTATTTATTTTTTCTTTGGAGAATTCACTATTGTCATTTGCCGACTGCACCATTGCTTCAGCCTTATTAATAAGTTGCAGTTGTTTAAAGAACAAGGAATCAAGATCGGCTAATTCCTGAAGATAGGCTTTTACTTTTTTCTCGGATTGCAAGACTTCAATTTGTTTTAAAACAGTTTTTGAATATTGTTTTAGAATGGGACTGAAGTGGTTTTTTGCTGCAATGATACGTGTTTGCAATTGTTGTTTGTAATCTTCTGTTTTAGATTCAAAAATTTGTTTGAGTTGATTTAGAAATTTATCAGCAACTTGTCTGGTTGCTTCAACTTGATTTTTTAATTCATAGGCCCATTTGAAATGCTTTTGTTTGCTTGATTTTTGCTCATCTTTTTGATAACTTTCAATATGTGAAGTTAGTTGATGATTTAAGTTCGAAAAGTTGAAACACTGGATCACATAATTTTGAAAAAATGACATTGATTCTTTTTCCAACAGTTCAGTTAATACTTCAGTACTATCTTTTGTGCTGGAATACATTGATATACTTTCATCAACATTCAGGCTATTCAAATTGATTGGCGATGAAAGTATTAACCCTTCCAATGAAGTTAATCGCGATAAGGCAACATATACTTGCCCGGGTGCAAATGCATTTCCAATATCGATGATTGCTTTTGTGAACGTCAGTCCCTGACTTTTATGAACAGTAATGGCCCAGGCCAGTTTTATCGGATAGTGAGTAAATGTTCCGTTTATTTTTTCTTCAATCTCATTGGTCGCTTCATTTAAGGCGTATTTGATGTTTTGCCATTCATGCTTTTCGATGATAAAAGGTTTAGTACTATCATTGAAACTAACTTCAATTTCTTTCGAATTGATGTAGGAGATGATCCCGATTTTTCCATTAAAAAAGCGTTGTGCCCCTGTAGGATCATTTTTTAGGAACATTATTTGAGCACCTTTTTTCAGTTCTAAATTTTCTTCAACAGGATAGGCATATTCATTAAAATCACCACTTATTTCAGCTTTAAAAAAATACGATTGTCCTTCAATACTTTTTAAAGACTCCCGGTTCAAACTGTCGGCTTTGTTATTATGTGTGGTTAAATAAATGTAGTTATCAGTTAGCGATGATTTGAAATTTGGTTTGTAATAACTGTTGAGTAATTCAATGTCCTTTTTGGTAACTTGATTGTTTCGCAAATTATTAAGGACCTCTATAAATGTATTATCTGCCTGGCGATAAATTTTTTCCAATTCAATGTACAATGGTTTGTTTTGTTGCAATACTTGCGCATCAAAAAAGAAAGCGGTTTTATAATGAGATCTTAAAAAGCGCCATTCATCATCTTTAACAACGGGAGGTAATTGTAACATATCTCCGATGAACAAAACCTGTACGCCACCAAAAGGCAAATGATTTTTTCTTCGAATAGTTTTCAAAACAGTATCCATTGCATCCAGCAAATCGGCACGTAACATACTTACTTCATCAATAATTAAAAGTTCAAGTTCCTGTAATAACCTGCGTTTCCTACTGTTAAGTTGAATGCCTTTTAATAGCGTGTTGGGAGTATTTATTTTTACATTTTCATTGAATTCGGTTGTTGCTTCACGAGAAGGAATGTAGGCTCCAAATGGCAATTGAAATAAAGAGTGAATGGTAACACCTCCTGCGTTGATTGCTGCGATCCCGGTGGGAGCAACAATTATTGCATTTTTATACGTGTGTTTGATGATGTGTTTTAAAAAAGTAGTTTTTCCTGTACCTGCTTTTCCTGTTAAAAAAACATTTCTGCTGGTATTGTTAATGAATTTTGATGCGAAGGAAGCTGCTTTATTTTCGGACGACATAGTCATATTTTAAAATCACAAGCACCAAAAAATTAATAAATTGATTGATTACCTGATTAAATTTTATTCACAATTTTTGCTGGTCATTTCGAGCTGTCGAGAAATCTTTTTACTTGTTTGCAATTATGCGGTTAAATATAAAGATTCCTCCGCGGAGTTTACACTGAGCGTAGCCGAAGTGGTCGGAATGACATTATTCGTACTTCAAAATTATTTGAACCATAAAAAAGTCTATGAATGTTTTTTTTAAACTTTTTCATTCATACGGATTACTTGAGCCAATGCTTTTACAACCCGATCATGTTTTTTTACAAAAGGATTATCCTGGTCCCAAACATAACCGGCAAGTACAGAACAAATTTGTCTTTTTATTTCAGGGTCTTGATTTTGGCTAAAGAAAATATCATGCAGATCGCCTTCATACCAGGTGGAGACATAAGTTCGGAACGTATTTATCCCTTGCATCATGTGATCAGTATATTCTTTTTGCCAATCTACCTTCCCGCCTTTTAAAAATTTACTCACTAATTTCCCTGCCTTACTTCCCGATTCCATCGCAAATGTTACTCCCGAAGAAAATACAGGGTCAAGAAATTCTGTAGCATTTCCGCATAATACATAACCTTCTCCGTAAAGTTGTTTAGTAGAAATCGAATATCCTTCAATCGTTCTTGGTTCAAACATCATCTCTGCATCCGCAAAACGATCCTTGGTTTGTGGATCCGCTGCTATAATTGCTTTCATTCTTTCTGTTGGATCTTCAGGAAAATCTTTAAAAAATTCAGGATCGGCAACAAACCCTACAGAAGTAATTCCATTTGAAAATGGGATTATCCAGATCCAGGTGCGTTGCTGGTGAACAACAACTGTGATACGATTTCCATCAATCCCGGCAGGACGTTTCAGATCACGAAAATGTGTGAAATGAGTTTTGCGTGAACCTAAATTGGATGGCTCATCTAAATTGAACATTCGTGGAATTACCCTTCCATAGCCACTTGCATCAACAATAAATTTTGCTTCGATCTGTTTTTTTACGCCCTCTTTATTTACAACTGTGGTTATAGATTGTGTTCCGTTAAATTTAATATCGATTACTGTAGTTTCTTGCTCCACCGGAACTCCCATCGCAGCAACTGTATCCGAAAGGATCTTATCAAACTGTCCACGTGGTACTTGCCAGGTCCATGTCCAGCCTTTACTGAACTGGTCAGAAAAATTAAAATCACAAACTTCATTACCACGGACAAATTTTGCTCCGAATTTTTCCTGAAAACCTGCAGACTTCACTGCCTCCAACAATTTTGCTTCCTCCAGATGATCCATCACTCTGGGTAATAAACTTTCGCCAATAACAAAACGTGGAAATTTTTCTTTCTCAACTACTTTTACATTTAATCCTTGCTGATGAATTAATGAAGTTGCTATTGACCCTGCAGGTCCTGCACCAATAACTAGAACATCTACTTTTTCTATTTGCATGCTGTGATCTTTAAAATTATTATTTATCTGAATTTTTTTGGAAAGCAAATATAACCAATAAATTAAATGTTTAGCGGTTGTAAATATGTTTCCGGGAAAGAAAAATTGAAATAAAATATGACTAATTGCTAATCTCTGAAAACGGATTTATTATCTTCGCATTCGCAAAATTTTTTTAAAAATAATAAACATGCAAAAAAACAGGAAAAGCATTAAGATTGGAGCAGGTATTTTAAGTTATGAGAAATGTTACGAAGTTTTGGTTGATCAACAAATGATCGAACTTGATGAAGTTGCAATGGCAAGAGTTTTCGAGAGCTTTTATTTTTTAAAAGAGTTTATCAAAGATAAATTGATCTATGGTATCAATACCGGTTTTGGTCCTATGGCCCAATACAAAATAAACAACGAAGATCAAATTCAATTACAATATAATTTAATTCGAAGTCATTGTTCCGGGAGCGGAAATCCAATTGCTGTATTGAATGTAAAAGCACTAATGCTTGCCCGTTTAAATACACTGATGCGCGGTTATTCCGGTATTCATCCGGACGCTGTTCAGTTATTAAAAGAATTGATCAATCGGGATATCACTCCGGTGATATATGAACATGGCGGTTTAGGAGCGAGTGGTGACCTGGTGCAATTGGCACATCTGGCATTGACATTGATCGGTGAAGGGGAAGTTCATTATAAAGGAGAAATTGTTGAAACAGAAAAAGTTTTTAAAGCAGAAGGATTAAAACCTCTGGAGGTTCATATCAGAGAAGGATTGGCATTGATGAACGGTACTTCTGCCATGTGCGGAATCGGATTGGTAAATTTGATCCATGCTAAAAATCTTTTGAAATTAGCGGTTGCCTCCACAAGCATGATCGTTGAAATGGTGGAGTCGTATGACGATCATTATTCGAACGAATTAAATTCTGTAAAATACCATCCCGGTCAAAATGCTATTGCGAAAGAGATGCAAGTGTTTTTGGAAGATAGTAAACTTATTAAAAAACGCGAAAAGCATTTGTATAATAGCCCGATAAAAGAAAATATTTTAAAAGATAAAGTTCAGGAATATTACTCCATCCGTTGTGTACCACAAATACTTGGACCTGTTTTAGATACCATCAATTATGCTGAACAGGTGATTGTGAATGAAATTAATTCGGTAAGTGATAATCCGATAATCGATTATGAAAACAAAAATGTTTTTCATGGTGGTAATTTCCATGGCGATTATGCATCATTGGAAATGGATAAATTAAAAATTTCCATTACACGATTATCCATGTTGTGTGAGCGACAATTAAATTTTTTATTGAATGATAAATTAAATGGAAAATTACCTCCATTTGTGAATTTAGGAACATTGGGTTTAAATTTAGGAATTCAGGGTGTTCAGTTTACAGCAACATCAACCACTGCCGAAAATCAAACTTTAAGTTTCCCGATGTATGTGCACAGCATCCCAAGCAACAATGACAATCAGGATATTGTAAGTATGGGAGCAAACGCAGCACTGATAGCTCAAAAAGTTATTTTCAATACGTATGAGGTTATTGCGATTGAATTTTTAGCAATTATTCAGGCCATTGATCATTTGAATTTGCAAACAAAAATTTCGAATAACGGATTAGACTATTATACTAAACTACGTGAATTAGTTCCTGTGTTCCAAAAAGATCATATCAAATACAAAGAGCAGGCTAAGATCGCAACGTATTTAAAAAGTAAAGTTTAAATCAAATTCTATTTTATTGGGGTTGGATCAAAGGAATAATTTTGATTTCAGGCGAAGGTTTAGAATGTCGAAGCGCGGAGGTCATCCTGAGTTTGTCGAAGGAGTGGGAAAGCCCGATTGATTATAATTTATTCTCAACTTCTAACTGACTTTGTTGTTAATATTGAGATTTTGAAACAGCCTCAAGAAACAAATTCCATTTTTATCAGTTCTGTTGATAAAACGTTGCATCATTTTTCTTTGCAATCAATCTGCTTCTTATTTTTGACATATGAAAGTTTGCATTGCCGAAAAGCCAAGTGTTGCCAAAGAAATTGCCGAAATTGTTGGTGCCAATCAACGTAAGGATGGCTATTGGGAAGGAAATGGGTATCAGGTAACCTGGACATTCGGACATTTATGTGAATTGAAAGAACCCCATGAATACGATAGCGCTTATCGTGAATGGAACTTAAACATGTTGCCCATTCTTCCACAAAAATTTGGAATAAAATTAAAGAACAACAATGGTATTGAAAAACAATTCAATACCATTGCCACACTCTTTGAAAACGCTGAAGAAGTCATCAACTGCGGTGATGCCGGACAAGAAGGTGAATTGATCCAGCGTTGGGTTTTTGCAAAAGCGAACTGTAAAAAGCCAATGAAACGTTTGTGGATCTCCTCCTTAACAGAAGAAGCTATTCGGGAAGGTTTTAAAAAACTGAAAGATGCTAAGGACTACGATAGACTTTATTATGCAGGCTATTCCCGTGCAGCAGCAGATTGGTTGTTAGGAATGAATGCCACACGTTTATACACTATCAAATACGGAAGTGGAAATAAACAGGTCTTATCAGTTGGTCGGGTGCAAACGCCCACATTGGCAATGATCGTAAACCGACAAGTAGAAATTAATAATTTCAGATCCGCTGTTTTCTTTGAGCTAAAAACAAAATACAGGGATGTGATCTTTAATGCCCAAGTAGATCGGTTTTTGGGTGATGAAAAAGAAAAAGCAGAAAATATATTATCTTCTATTAAAAACGAGCAATTCGAAATTACTTCGGTAGAGACGAAGAAAGGGAAGGAGTTTTCACCCCGTTTATTCGACCTGACCTCTTTGCAGGTGGAGTGCAATAAAAAGTATGGTTATTCTGCGGATGATACATTAAAAACGATTCAAAATCTGTATGAAAAAAAATTAGTTACTTATCCGCGGGTGGATACCACTTATCTTCCCAATGATGTGTATCCAAAAATTAAAGGTGTTTTGCAAAGCATGGTTAATTATCAATCGCTTGTAAATCCATTGTTAGCCGAACCTATCAGAAAATCCACAAAAGTTTTTGATGATAAAAAAGTAACGGACCATCATGCAATTATTCCTACCGATGTGCGTGCACAAGGACTGGCTGGTGCCGAAGCAAATCTGTATGATATCATTGCAAAAAGATTTATTGCCGCTTTTTATAAAGATTGTGAAGTAGCGAATACCATTGTTATAGGTGCCGTGAAAACCATTGAGTTTAAAGCAACAGGAAAACAAATTTTAGATGCCGGTTGGCGTGTGGTTTATAATAAAGAAGCGATTGATGAAGATGAAAAAGAGGATACACAATTATTACCAGAATTTAAAAAAGGCGAAAAAGGAGCGCATGAAGCCTATTTAGCGGAAGGAAAAACATCTCCACCAAAAGCTTTTACCGAAGCAACATTACTCAGGGCAATGGAAACAGCAGGTAAACAAATTGAAGATGAAGAGTTGCGTGATCTGATGAAAGACAATGGTATTGGTCGTCCATCAACACGTGCAGCAATTATTGAAACCTTGTTTCGAAGGAATTACATCAAGCGCGAACGTAAAAACTTAGTTCCCACAAGTACCGGAATGGAATTGATCCATTGCATCAATAATGAATTGTTAAAGTCCGCTGAAATGACCGGGAATTGGGAGTTTAAAATACGACAGATTGAAAAAGGAGAATACTCAGCCGAACAATTTTTGCAGGAAATGAAACAGATGGTAAGTGAATTGGTGCAACAGGTAAAAAGCGAATCGGGAAAGCGTATTAGCGCTGAAAATAACGTAAAAGAAGAGAAAACAAAAACGGAGGAAAAAATAACCTGTGCGAAATGCAAAAAAGGAACCATGCTGAAAGGCAAAACTGCTTTCGGTTGCAGCAATTTCAATCGTGGATGTGATTTTAAAATTCCTTTTGAATTGATGAGCAAAAAATTAAGCGACAATCAGATTTTCTCATTAATTGAAAAAGGAAAAACTGCTTTCATAAAAGGGTTTGATTCAGGTGGAATAAAAAAGGATGGGATATTAAAATTAAATTCTTCTTTTAATGTAGAGTTTGAAGAAAAAGCAGCGGGTGCTTCAAAAGAAAAAAAAGAAAACACACCCAACATTTGTCCGAAATGTAAAACCGGAACTATCCTGAAAGGCAATTCTGCCTTTGGTTGCAGCAACTGGAAAAGCGGTTGTAATTTCCGGTTGCCATTCGAATTTATGGGTAAACAATTAAACGATTCACAAATTCAATCGCTCATAAAAAAAGGTGAAACTCCTGTTATAAAAGGTTTTCTGAAAGATGGAGCAAAAATAAATGGGAAGTTGAAATTGGATGGGGAGTTTGGATTATCAATTATGTGAGTTGATTACAAACTAGCAATTTTTTATTTATAATTTGAAATAGTATGGTAATGTAAAAAACACTTTGTAAATAATAAATAAATTCATCTATTCGATGATACTTTTAATATCCCCACTCAATGTCATTAAGTTAAGAAGCCTTTAGCACATATTTCGATGCTTCGGCAAAAGCGTAGCACAAGCCAAACTCAATATGACCTGCGCGCTGTCAGTCTGAGTTTGTCGAAGACTTTTGCGTGGCATTTTATAGTAAAAACCCTTAACTTAATGACATTGCGTCCCCTTTTGACGGAGGAGTAAAATAAAGTTTAACCACAAAAGAAAATCCAGTTTATCACTGACAAATTTTTGCTAAAGCTATAAATACCATTTCTAAATATATTATTTCCGAAATTTAGCCCAACACAATCTTGATGTGTCTGCTTCAACACAGAATGCTCAAATTGATAGCGCTGGTGTCATTTCGAGCTGAGTCGAGAAACGAGCGAGGTAATTTAATTTGGACTAATTTATACTGGTAATGGTATAACACTTCTGAATACTAAATAATTCTTAATGCAAAAGTTGAAAAATAAAATAGTCCAATCATTCTCTCCTCTATTCAAGGAGAGGCTTTGACTGATGTTTTAAAAATGAACTATTTTATATTTTCATTTGGTATAATAGCAACTATATTTATAAAATGGTCCAATGCGTGAAGTCCGTCAGAGTTTGTCGAAGACTGTGCGCGGGAATTTGTTGGACCAAAATATATTTGTAATTGGTATAAGATCCGAATTTAACGGTTCAGAATTATTTTTACATTCTTCTCTCCGGCCTCACCTGTAATGTGCAGAAAATAAATTCCATTTTCAACTTTGTCTGTGCCTGTGGTGTTCCACAATAAATTATGAATTCCTTTTTTATAATAAGAATCGCTTAGAACTTTAATTCGCTGCCCAAGAGAATTGTAAATTTCCGCTGTGTAATTTCCATCAATGTTTATTTCCATCCTGATAAGGGTTTGGTCAATAACAGGATTTGGCATTACTTCTACATCGAACCTAGTCGTGTTCCCGGTAGCAGTGATTACCGGTGTCATTGTTCCAACATAAAAGGGACGCATCATTTCATGGTCTTCATGCGAAAGAATATGACAATGCCATAAATACAATCCTTCCAGATCAAATTTTGCTCTTATCCGTGTAACCTCACCCGGATACATTACCTCAGTGTCTTTCCATCCTTTTTCATCATCAGCCGGAAGAGTCGGTTGGCCAAGAAAAACCAAAGAGGATGGATTGCCTGGAACATATAATGAAGTATTAAATTGCTGTCGGTTCAGTACCTGAAAATTTACCATATGTAAATGTATGGGGTGAGCATCCGGTGTTGTATTTATCACTTGCCATTCTTCAACTGCATCCAGAATCGGATTTTCGGTAATCTGGTCGCCCCAATTCAATGCTCCAAGTGCCGATGTTCCTAGCTGTGGCTTGAGCCGGTAAAATTCATCCACGGTTTCCATCAGAACAAGTTGTCGGGTATTATCTGGAGTACCAAATACAGGGATTGGGGAAGGCCTGAGTATTGTAGGAATTACAGTGGTGTCGGCTCCATTAAGGGGCACATTCACTTTGAAAGCCATGATTAAACCTGTGGTCAAGGTATCTATTTCGTCTCCATCCGGATAAGGTGTATTTGCCCCATTTTTCAGGGTTATCGTTTTTTCCCAAAGTGCCGGATTTGAAAAATCTATAATTACATCTTTGCGTTCACCTGTCCCCAAAAGCATTTGGTTAAGTGTAACCGGTGCATTAAGAAATCCTCCATCGGTTCCAATTTGTACAAAAGGAACAGGTTCACTGAAAAACAGATTATAGAATCGGGAATCGGAACCGTTCAGGAATCGGAAACGGTATTTTCTTGGCTCTACATTTAACACAGGCCAGGTTTTTCCGTTCACCAAAATAAAATTGCCGAACATTTCAGGTAAAATGCTTGGATCGGGTTGCAGTGGCTCCTCAGGTGTTGATGGATAATATAGTTGCCCGTCTTCTGTAAACATCCTGTCCTGAATAGCAATTGGAATTTCATAGTTTCCTGATGGTAGATTCAAATTATCTTCCCAGGTATCCCTAAGGATATAAAAGCCTGCAAGGCCGGCATATACATTTAAACGGGTAATGCCTAAAACATGATCGTGGTACCAAACGGTTGCAGATTCCTGATCGTTAGGGTAGTTATACACCTGTTGCGAAAAGTAAGAGCCGGTTTGTTCAAAGCCGGGAGTAAACCATGCATTCGGATTTCCATCACTGGCAGATTGAACATGACCGCCATGCAGGTGTGTAACTAATGGCACTCCAGATGATGGCCAATTAGTTGGCATTGCCCAATGCAGCGTTGTATCAACCGGAAACAAGTGAGGAAGCGGTATTCCCATGCTATCGGTAAGTTCATTTTTCCACTTAACAGTTATCGGAACATTCCGTCTTGCCTCAATGGTTGGCCCCGGGTAACTTCCATTATAACCCCATACGGTTGTAAACAGGGAATCTCCATTTATATCTTTCAATCCGAGGTATTGCTGAAACTGAGTCATGCTGACTTCATACTGAGTTCCACCCGGAATCATAGGTTGCATGACAGATGGAACAGGAAGCGGATTAACAAATTTTTCCTGCGAAGAAGGGTTGAGCAATGTTTGACTTTGGGCAATAAAAGCCATAGCAGGACATAGTACCATTTGTAGCATAAGGAACACCCTTTTCTGGATGACAGTTTTCATAGATAGTAATTTTAAATTTTTTTGTAAAATTAATATGGACTGAAAAAAAGGGGGGTGTCCAACTACAACGTTGGAGGTGATTTTAATCAATTGTTACAAATGAAAATTATTTTTCTTCCATTTGATTTATAAGAAGAGGTAAAAGGAAAATAGTATTAGACTTTATATAAGAGCCTGTTTAAATTTTGTTCAAATTATTTGTTATTGCAATGCGGGTTGTCATTTCGAGTAGCCTTCCTTTTTCAGGAAGGCATATCGAGAAAGTGCGAGAGCTTAT
>MEPB01000004.1 GCA_001769385.1 Bacteroidetes bacterium RIFCSPLOWO2_12_FULL_35_15
AGAAACAAAAAATCTAGAGCAAACGATTCCTCCCCGCCTCTCTCCATTTTTCTGAATGTCTATGTGCGCGGCTAAAGCTCGCACCAAGACCTTCATGAAAAATGGAGTTCACCCCGACTCTGCACCGCGTTTGCTCATTCCTCACGCGCGTTTTCAAAATAGCATTTTTCTAAAAATTATGCACCATTGATTTGCGCTTACTTACGGGACTTTTTGAGTGAACCCTATTTAATGCTTCACGATCTTTTTTATAATGAAATCACTTTTGCTGTTTAATTGCAAATAATAGATCCCTTGCGGCAAAGTGTTAATACTGATAGTGCTTTTCATTTCTTCTAAATATCCTGTTTGTAAAAGTTCACCTAATAAATTCACAATTTTATATTCCGCATTCTGAAAATTTGTATCCTGAAATTCTATTTCTATTATAGAAGTAGCGGGGTTTGGATATACCACTACATTTTCATTCCTTGAGATATTATTTATTCCAACCGTGATGCTGCTGTTTAATGAGAATTCGGAAGTGTTTCCTAATTGGTCGGTGGCTGTGGCAGTAATAATATCTGTTGCGGCAAGACAAGAACAGCTAAACGTCCAATTACCGGATGCATTTGCTAAAGCGGAACCAATAAATTCTTTTCCTTGTCCATAACCCGAAGCATCATTATCCGACTTAAATATTTCAATTTTTATTCCATTGGCTCCGCTAAATACCGTGTAATCAATCGTTCCGGAAATGGTAGTGATTCCGCTTAATGTATTCAGGTTTACATTTTGAAAAACCGGAAAGTTCATAAGATCATTTGCTCCTGAATCAGTATCTCCAATATCATTTGGTGAAGGTCCTGCAGGAAAAAGATCAATTCCCAACTCTGCATTATTATAAATGGAGTTTTCAGTAAACCGATTGTATAATTCAGCAGAGGTCATTACGGTAATTCCGTTTCCGCCATTATTAGCAATTATATTTCCTTTGCCGGCTGAACCTATCACGTTTTTTTGCGGACCTTCGCCAATACGGATCCCGTCAAATGCGTTGCCGAGCGGTAATGTTCCGCTGATATCTGTTCCTATTTTATTCCGGATCACTATGTTGCTATCTGTTCCCACTAAATGAATAGTTATTCCATTTTGCCGATTAGCTGAAACCACATTGCTGTCGATATAATGCTTATAAGATGGTCCATCTATTACTATTCCGATCGAATTTGGTAAAGGCAAAGTGCCTGAAACATCTGTTCCAATGAAGTTACCAATTACCGAATCTCTTTGTGTTCCCGGGTTATAAAGAAAAACACCATAGCCTGAATTGCCCGACAATAAATTGCCGGCTCCTGAAACCCTTCCTCCAAGTAAGTTATAGCTTGCACCATCATCAAATAATACTCCATAGGTATTTGGAATGGAATCTGTTCCGGTAATATCTGTTCCTACAAAATTGCCTATAATAATATTGAAGTTACAACCTGTCCCAAAAACAGGAATACCATAAGCCACATTACCTGAAACATAATTTCTTTCAGCGGCAGTATAACCGCCAATCAAATTGTATTTTGAAGTTCCTTCAATGCTTATGCCGTCATAGTTTCTTACAGCAGCATTACCCATGCGATTGAGTCCTACATAATTTCCTTTGATAATATTACTGTTAGAATTAACAACACGGATTCCAGCGTGATTATTTCCTGAAAAAATATTTCGATCACTTGCTGTTGCACCTCCAATAGTATTATTGTATGGGCCGCTTAAAATTTCAATTCCATGTGTATTACTCAAGGTGTCGGTAGCATTGTAATTACATCCCACATAATTTCCGATAATGGTATTATTGTGGCTGCTGCCTGAAATTTCAATTCCTACAGTGAATCTGCCAATAATAAAACTTTTTATTGTTGCACCTAAAACATTATATAAATGAAATGCGAAATCTGAACCATACAAATGTTCGCCATCAATCAGTATTTCTGGCCCATAAGGATTAGTATCTCCTTGATTTGTGGTTTGAGTACTTCCGTCAATTGTTACATTACTTCTTGTTATAATTGGTAATGTTGATGTCGGTGTGATCTTCCAAACTCCTTGTGCTGAAATGTAATTAGGGTCGGTGGTAGGAATATTAAATGCAAGGGTATGTGTTCCGGGATAAATATTCACATTGGTAATTGCTGCCCGTAAGGATCCTGTACCTGCATCATTGGTGTTGGTAACTGTGTAAACAGTTGCGTTTGCTGCTGTTATAAAAAGAAAGAGTAGCAGTGCCGAAAAAATATTTTTGTAAGTCATGTCCATTTTTATTACTCTTTATTTTATATTTTTTCTAAAGCTATTTGTAGGGCTAAAATTGCCACGACCTTTAGGTCGTGGATGGTTAAATAGTATTAGTACAGGCTTTAGCCAAATCTTTACTGATTAATTGCTCGCGGTTTTTTGTTGACCAGATATAATGGATTAAGACTTTGTTATAAGGCATATTGGAATTTAATTTTGGCTAAAGCCGGTTATTGTTTATTCTTTTTCCACGACCTAAAGGCCGTGGCAATTTTTTTTCAAATTTTGGTGCTAATTATCATTAAAAGAATTTTTTATTTAGTAATAATTACTTTACATGTTTTAGTTGTTGTTCCATCTATTGTAATAGCAAGATAATACAAGCCCTGATTCAACATAAGTTCAGAAATATCATATTTTAATTCCACTTTTCCAATTCCCGATTTCTTATCAGCAATCACTTTGATCAATTCTCCTGTTATTGAATAAAGATCAATTTTTACTTGCTTTTCACTTACATTATTAAATACAATACTTAATTGATCGCTTAACGGATTTGGATAAACGGTGTATTCATTGCTGGAATTATTTTCTTTAATACCTACTGTAATACCGGAGTTTTGTGCAAACTCAGAAGTATTGCCTTGTAAATCAGTTGCCGTAGCAGTTACCATATCACTTGTAGTTATGCCTGTACAGTTAAAATTCCAGTTCCCTGAACCATCTGCAACAATTGTGTTTCCAAGATAAGCAGTAGCATCACCATGATTAAACATGTTTGTCCCGTTAGATTTAAAAAGCTCAACAGTAATTCCTGTCGGACCTCCATACGATGCACAATCAATAGTTCCGCTTATAGTTGTAATTCCTGTTTGCCAATCTAAAAAAACATTTTGTATAAGGGGATAATTCATTCGTTCGTTAGAACCATTATCGCTATCGGTAGCATCGTTGTTATTAACTCCCCAGGGGTAAAGATCAATTCCCATCATTCCATTTCCATAAATTTGATTTGCAGAAATAGTATTGAAAACAGTTCCTGTATCTGCAATAGCAATACCTACTGTATCATTATGCGCTATAATATTCTCTTTATATAAAGCTCCAATCTTATTGTATTTAGAAGCTTTTGAAATGATTATTCCGGCTCCTTTGTTAGGTAGCGCAGAGCTGCCATCTGCAGCAACACCTATCTTATTGCTGTAAATAGTATTGCTATCGCTTTGTTCATAAATAATAATTCCAAGATAGTTGTTTCCACTGATTACATTGTTTTCTATATTGTTGGCTGTTGGCTTGGTAGCGATACCAACGCCAATATAATTTGGTAATGCAAGCGTTCCGGTAATGTCGGTCCCGATATAATTTCCTTTAATGTCATTATAAGAGGTAAACACATCTGCGATTTCGATTCCATCAAAACGGTTTCCCGAAATAATATTTCTATCTGCGGCTGTTGTTCCTCCAATGGTATTGTATTTTGTTCCTCCGCCCAATATCACACCAATCTGATTTGGAACTGTATCTGTACCTGCTGCATTGGTTCCTATTTTATTTCCTGTCAGTACATTGTAATTCGTACCCGTTGTAACAATAAATAATCCGTAAGCACGGTTGCCCGAGAGCACATTGTTAATGATGGGATTATGATTGGAACCTCCATCCATACAAATACCGGTTGCATTTGGCATTGCCGTATTACCGGTTGCATCCACGCCAATGTAATTTCCGATGGTGGCATTGTAGGAAGAGTTCCCATAATAATCATGACCATACACTCTGTTTCCGGAGATCACATTTCCTTCACCAGCTCCATATCCACCGGCAGTATTGTATTTTGCATTGGAATTAAAATACAGACCATTGGCCTGAATGAGTGTATCATTTGATAATTTCATTGCATTTAATCCCGTAACATCTGGTCCGATATAATTTCCTTTTACAACATTACTATCTGATGATTCAATACATAAAGCCATTTCAATATTCCCGGAAAGAATATTACGTTCACCGGGAGTTGAGCCTCCAACAGTATTTTTATTGGCATTGCTCTTAATGTAAATTCCGGTATGATTACTTAATATTTGTGTTCCCTGATAATCAGTTCCAATTTTATTTCCAATGATCGTATTTAATCTCGTTCCTGTATAAACCAGTACAACTCCTGCTAATTTATTTCCCGAGATCAGATTGCCCTCACCGGAAATACTTCCGCCAATAGTATTTGATGACGCACCACTCAATAAAATTCCATTTGCATTCGGGATGGAATCCGTTCCTGAAACATTTGTTCCAATATAGTTTCCTTTGATGATCATGTTTCTTGAGTTCGAACCTAAAATAGAAATTCCTGCATCTGAATTTCCCGAAATGATATTTCTTTCTGCAGCAGTTGAACCACCAATAGTGTTATTGTAGGAATCATTTATAGCGATGCCGTAATAATTTGCAATGGTGTCGGTTCTTGCTATTCCATTTACATTGATACCGATATAATTTCCTTTAATACTATTATCATGGGAAATATTTGTATTAATGGCAACTCCGGCATATGCATTTCCAGAAATTATATTTCTTTGCAGAGATGTATTTCCGCCAACTGTATTATTTGTTGACGAATCTATTGCAATACCATAATAATTAGCTATCGCAAACATTCCTGTTCTATCACATCCTATTTTATTGCCCTGGATAACATTATAATTTGATTTTCTTACGCCAATTCCTGAAGTTGTATTTCCTGAAATAACATTGTCTTTTATTGTATTATTAGCCACATCACCATACAATGCAATACCAATATCATTTGCGATCGCAGTGCTGCCTGAACAATCTACCCCGATATAACAGGAGGAAACAGTACAGGTTCCGCTAGGATAAGTACCATATTTAGTCAGGATAATTCCATACTGAAATCCATTTATGACCAAACCTTTGGCAATACCACCCGAAAAAGGAAAACACAAGGCATAGGTCAGGTTAGTTGTGCTTTTAATGCAGATCTCCGGTCCATTTGGATTTGTATTTCCGGCTTGTGTGCTACCATCAATGGAAACGGAAAGGCTATTAACTGTAGGTAACACAGTTGATAAGGTAATTGTAAAAACACCTGTAGCAACACTATAATTTGGGTCCGTTGTTGGAATATTAAATACTATATTATCGGCATCAGCCGGATTCGCATTTGCCGAAGTAATTGCCTGACGCAATGATCCTGCACCGGCATCCGATGTGTTGATTACCGTAAAAGTAGCGCCATGTATCTCAATTGATGCTAGAGAAATAATACAGAAAATAAAAATTTGCAAAGCAAGAGTTCTTGATTTCATTGGTAGGAATTTTTTATACAAGCAAATATACAAAACTTGATAATTAGAGCTAATTAATTAAGTTTTATCAAAAAGACTGCTAATTCAGCTTATTGAAAGCAAAATAAAAAGCCCGGAAATTTCAATCAAGAGTGCCGGCCAACTGTCTGTCGCTGTTTTTTTAACTGTTTTCTTAATTTTTTTCTAATTAATAGTCTTTATATATTTAAAATACATCCGAATGTTTACACAGAGATTAGAGTTAAAAATGCTTCCACACAATTTTCGACAAGCTCGAAATGACCACGCGCGCAATCATTTCGAGCTTGTCGAGAATTGCGGTTGGTCGTGTTAACGAATTAATTTATATAAAGTCCAATGGAATCTTATTTTTGTTTGATTAGATTTTCAAATTAACAGGGTGATTACTTCTTCATTATTCGTAAATTCGCTAAAATTTTTCGTCAACTATAAATCTATATATGTATCCATCACTATATTACGCTTTCAGAGATTTGTTCGGACTAGATTGGCCAGCATTAAAGATGATTCAGAGCTTTGGCTTTTTTGTTGCAATTTCCTTTTTAGTTGCAGCCTATTTTTTCACCAGAGAATTAAAAAGAAAAGAACAACAAGGTTTAGTGAATCCCGGAACTACCAAAGTATTAAAGGGAGCAAAAGCTACCTCTCTGGAACTGGCTACTTCAGCACTTATTGGTTTTCTACTAGGATATAAATTAGTATTTGTTGCTCTGAATTTTACTGCATTCACTGAAAATACACAAGGTTTTTTACTTTCAACACAAGGAAATTTTATTGGAGGTATTCTTGGTGCACTCATTTCCGCCTATTTTAAGTATCGCGAAAAAGAAAAAACAAAATTACCGACCCCTGAATTAGTTGATGAAGTGATCCATCCTTATCAGCATGTAGGAACAATGACATTGATTGCAGCTTTTGCCGGATTACTGGGAGCAAAAATTTTTCACAATCTCGAAAATTGGGATGAATTTATGGTTGATCCTGTTCATGCATTAATTTCATTTGATGGCTTAACTATGTATGGCGGACTTATTTGTGGTTCTGCTGCTGTGATCTATTATGCTTATAAAAATAAAATTGCAATACCGCATTTGATAGATTCATGTGCTCCCGGATTAATGTTAGCTTATGGCACCGGCCGTATTGGATGTCATGTTGCAGGAGATGGGGATTGGGGAATTGTCAATACTGCACCTAAACCATCCTGGTTAAGCTGGGCTCCTGATTGGTTGTGGAGCTATGATTACCCAAACAATGTAAATGGAGTAGGAGAGTTGCTTCCAAATTGTTATGATGATAGGTATTGTTATCATTTAGTTCCATCCGTTTTTCCTACACCTATGTATGAATCAATTATATGTATTTCTTTGTTTTTGCTGTTGTGGATTTTAAGAAAGAGATTTACTGTTCCCGGGTTGATGTTTTCAGTTTACCTTCTTTTGAATGGTGTGGAACGATTTTTTATTGAAAAGATCCGCGTCAATACATTGTATCATATTGGTAATTTTGGATTTACACAAGCCGAATTAATTTCTACAATAATTTTCCTACTTGGTGTTACAGGTGTTGTATATTTTACTATACGTAATAAAAAAATTACTTCTCAAAACGCATCAGCTGGTTCTTAGAGAATGTCCATTCCGGTGTTTTCAGATCATCGGAAAAATTAATGCTGTACCAAGGACTGAATTCAGCAGCGTTGAAATTAGTAAGAATATGAATTTCCTGAGCCGGCATATAACTTTGCTGGATCAAAAATAACGTTTCTCCTGTTTTTTCATTTTTGCATACATCAACCACCAAAACAGCATGCCCCGGGAATCCGCCAACAATAAAGACATCGCCAATTTCTATTTCCTTTAAATCAGAAACTGATTTTAATTCTTTACTTAGTGATGAAGTTCCTGCATAATTAAAAATCATTTTGAAGTAATTTTTAAATGTTTTGTAACTATCGTCATTTGCAACTGTTTTAGTATAAGAAACAGTATTGCCATGTATCTTTGTACGATATCCTTCCGTCCATTTTTTAAAACCAATAGTATGTCCGCTTGTGAAATTAAAATGCAAATTATCGTAATCCTTTATAGAATATAAATATTCAGCCCTCATACGCATTACGGCATCAGCACATTGTTGCAGATCGGTTGATCCCACATCAATATCCAAAACCGCAAAATGTCCTTCCTGATAATTTTTTAATTTCCCATTGTATAAATGAACATCCGGATTTCCAGGTTTCAAGGGCAAATGCCTCAGCCAATCTCCAAAAGAACCTGCTGTTAAAGTTTCTCTTTTAAAACCTTCAGGGACTGGAATACGATTAATAATTGAGTTGTTTATATCGTAATTTGGTAGCCAGGCATATTTGTTTGAAGTTGCGGTATCAACTGTCGGAAAATTATTTTTTTTAATGGTTTTAGCTGAATCAGATCTTGCATTTGAAGAATTGCAACCATAAATAAATAAGGAGCTAATTAGTGTTAATAGAATGTATCGCATTTTAAATTTTTTAATAGACTTTATAAAAGTTAAATTTCTTAACGTATTATAGGATCGCATATTTATTAAGATCCTTATAAAAAAAATGATTTAAGCGCTTTATCCGTTTTTATGATCTTATAGTACTCCTGAAATTTAATCCTATTCGTTATAAAAATCATTTTAATCTTAAAGATCTTGCGAGGATCCGCGTTCCCATAATACACAGCGCATCAAAACCCGATCAGGGTTCAGTAAAAAATTAACGCATATAATATCTAATGTGAATTTACTAAAACTACTTGTTCTTAAAATGCAATTTGTTAAAAATTATTATATATTTGTTATCAACATAACAGGACAGCCGAAAACCTATGAAAAGAGGCATTAAATAAAAACAGGAAACAATGAAAAAACTCACACTTAGTATTACGATGATCATGATGCTATTATTTAGCGTATCAACGATTCAGGCACAAGAACTTAGAAATGGTTCAGGTAGCAGTACCGGAAAAATTGATTCAGATGGAACTATCAGAAATGGCTCAGGAAGCAGCGTTGGAAAAATTGATTCGGATGGTACAGTAAGAAATGGCTCAGGAAGCAGTATTGGAAAAATTGATTCGGACGGAACAATCAGAAACGGATCAGGAAGCAGCATTGGAAAAGTTGATTCTGATGGAACAGTAAGAAACAGTTCAGGAAGCAGTATTGGAAAAATTGATTCTGATGGAACAGTTAGAAATGCTTCAGGAAGCAGTATCGGAAGCGCGAATGGCGTTTCAAAAGGTGCAGCAGCTGTTGTGTTTTTCTTCTTTTCTTTTTAGCAGAAAAAAATTTTAACACAAAAAAAAGGACAGCCGAAAACCTATGAAAAGAGGCATTCAATAAAAACAGGAAACAATGAAAAAACTATCACTTAGTATTACCATGATTATGATGCTTTTATTTAGCTTATCTACTATGCAGGCACAAGAACTCAGAAACAGTTCAGGAAACAGCACAGGAAAAATTGATTCGGATGGAACCATCAGAAATGGTTCAGGCAATAGTGTTGGGAAAGTTGATTCGGGTGGAACGGTTAGAAATAGCTCCGGTAACAGCATTGGCAAAATTGATTCGGATGGTACGATCAGAAATGGTTCAGGAAACAGTATTGGAAAAGTTGATTCTGATGGAACTGTACGTAACAGTTCCGGGAACAGCATAGGAAAGATCGATTCTGACGGTACAGTTCGTAACAGTTCCGGAAATAGTATCGGAAGTGCAAAAGGAGTATCAAAAGGAGCAGCAGCTGTTGTGTTTTTCTTCTTTTCGTTCTAATACTAATTTTATATTTCAATTGGAATATAAGAAGAGACATCTACTTAAAACAAAAACCTCACAGCAGCGCTGTGAGGTTTTTGTTTTATATAAAAAGATCGTTAATTATTTTTTTTATTTACCCTTTCCAATTTTTTCTATTACTTCAGCACTTGCTCCTGTTGAAGAATAACCTCCATCATGAAATAAATTCTGCATAGTTACCATTTTTGTAAGATCAGAAAATAAAGTAATACAATAGTCGGCACAAGATTCAGCACTTGCATTACCAAGCGGTGAAACAGAATCAGCAAAATCATATAGATCACTAAATCCTTTTATTCCATTTCCAGCGGTCGTTTTTGTAGGCGATTGAGAAATTGTATTAACACGCACATTCCTGTGTTTCCCATAGTAATAACCAAAACTACGCGTGATAGACTCTAACAATGCTTTAATATCTGCCATATCGGTATAGAACGGATAGGTTCGTTGAGCTGCAATGAAAGATAGCGCCACCACACTTCCCCATTCACTGATTGCATCAAGTTTATACGCTACACTTAACATTTTATGTAATGAATAAGCTGATACATCAATCCCTTTTGTATAGTATTCATAATCCAATTCAGGATACGGGACATTTTTACGAATATTTACACTCATTCCAATTGAGTGCAAAACAAAATCAATTTTACCTCCTAATATTTCTTGTGACTGTGTAAACAAATTGGTGATATCATCAACATTGGTAGCATCCGCAGGAATAATTTTTGAATTTGTTTTTTTTGCCAATTCATTGATTTCCCCCATTCGCATTGCTATGGGAGCATTGGTTAATACAAATATTGCACCTTCTTCATGTGCTTTTTCAGCCACTTTCCATGCGATCGAATTTTCATCTAAAGCTCCGCTTATTATTCCTCTTTTTCCTTTTAATAAATTGTATGCCATATTTTAAATCTTGATTTGAAATGTTAATGATAAATACAAATATAGTAATTTGTTTAATTTTTAAGCAGTTCTTTTGCATTACTTATTGCAGCTGAAGTTGGATTTCCTGTACTTAGCATTTTTGCAATTTCAAGAACCCGTTCTTGATGCGAAAGTTTTTTGATGTTGGAGAATGTTTTATTGTTTTTTTCTTCTTTGTAAACAAATAAGTGATTTTCTCCTTTGCTTGCTATTTGTGGTAAATGAGTGATCACAACTACCTGAATTTTTTTCGACATCAATGTCATGATGCTCCCTACTTTATCGGCAATATCACCGGAAACACCTGTATCGATCTCATCAAAAATAATAGTTGGTAAAGATGTTCGTTCGGCAATTAAAGATTTTATACTCAGCATCAATCGCGATAATTCACCACCGGAAGCTACTTTATTAAGTTCTTTAAAATCGCTGCCTTTATTAGCCGAAAAAACAAAATTTACTTTATCCATTCCGGTAGAAGTAAATACAAGTGTTTCAGTTTGTTCGATCTTCAGTTTTGCATTTGGCATTGCTAAGGCGGATAGGAGAGTAGCAATTTCTGTTTCTATTTTAGGAATTACTTTTTTACGATTCGCAGTAATTTTTTTTGCAAGAGATGTTAATGTTCTCTGAAGTGTTTCAAGTTCTTTCTTTATTTTTTCAATCTTCGTCTCTAAGGAGCTAAAATCAAGTAGTTTGTTGCTTAATTCATCTTTAATAGTAATTAATTCTGCTACTGTTTTAACCTGATGCTTTTGTTGTAAACGATAAATTGTATCTAAGCGAAATGTAAGTTCTTCAATACGTTTTGGATCATAATTAATTTCCTGTTCAAGCATTTCAAGCTCATTCGCGATATCTTTTAATTCAATAAACGAACTGTTCAGTCTGCTATCTAATTCGTTTATCTCGGACTTGAATTTTGAAATTGAATGAAGTATAACTTTTATTTCAGTTAATGAAGAGATCAGATTTTGTTCACCACCATTTAATCTTAACGCAACTTTTGATAAATTAAGTTTGATGTCTTCTGCATTGTTCAATGTTTCTAATTCCTGCTCCAGTATGGATTGTTCCTCAGTTTTCAAATTAGCATCTTCCAATTCGTTGAACTGAAATTGAAAATAATCTAATTCTTTTTTCGCTTTTAATTCCTGCTCAATCAATTCTGATAATTTTTTCTCAACTAATTTGAACTGCTTAAAATTGGTTGAATAATCTGTTAAGAGTTCTGCATGATCAGCAAACGCATCAAGCACAGAAAGTTGAAATTCACTCCCGTTCAATGTTAATGTTTCGTGTTGGGAATGTATATCGATTAATCGATTGCCTAATTCTTTCAGCTGATTAAGTGTAACGGGAGTATCGTTAATAAATGCACGTGATTTACCTTCCGGATTAATTTCTCTGCGAATACTGGTGATATCTTCATGATCCAATTCATTTGCAGTGAAAAATTCTTTTAAAGCATACTCTTTGATATTAAATGAAGCTTCAACGATACATTTTTTTGATTTATCCTGTAAGGCCTGTGTATCAGCACGACTTCCGGCAACAAGTCCAAGAGCTCCTAACAATATAGATTTCCCTGCACCTGTTTCTCCTGTAATAATGGTCAAGCCATCCGAAAGGTCTATTTCGAGCTTATCTATTAAAGCGTAATTCTGTACAGATAATTTTTTTAACATAATTTATTTATTCTAATCAAAGCCGATGCAAAGCGATGGTATTAATTTTAGTAAAAATTCTATTTAAAGCTCTTTATCATTTTTTACTATTTCAGCTTCACTCCGTATAAACTCTGCAGAAAAATCATTTTTCATTTTACATTTTTTCTGAAAAATATAAAGATTCCTCCGCGGAGTTTACACTGAGCGGAGCCGAAGTGGTCATGATATTCTCGATTCTGCTAAATTCTTTTAGGAAATTTAAACAGATGCTAAATTAGAATTAAAAATTCTTTTGAAAAAAAATTAATTGAAAAGTAATTAACAGTTTTCACTGTTGAAAAAACAGACTACTGGGTAGCCATTATCTTTTGGTATTTATTGCTATTGGTGGGATCAATTTCGTTTAAAATGTTTAATGCCCGTGATTTTTCATCAGAAAATCCTCCCGAAAAGATATTAATGATCTCATCCGCTTTGGCATTGAAAAAAACTTGTAAACTAAATGATAAAGGTTTTGCTTCGTGTACTTTTTTAAGATCAGCCAGGCTTTCTAAAATTGCCGCCCTGCCGCTTTCTTTATTATCCACCATTTCATCCAGCCCTTTGCGGTGATAATTGTACATACCTTCACGTAATGCCACAAATGACGCATCAAGCATATTATTGATGATCCAATAACGATTTTTATCTCCATCAAAAGCTTTCCATCCTTTTCCGGATGCATTTTGTGCGCTGTTAACCACTGCTAATGCCTTTTGCAAATAAGTAGTGCCGCCATTCATTGAAAATGTATCGTAATCCATCCCGATGATCAGATTTGCATAAAAAGCGAGAATAGAGGTAAGCTCCGAAGTGTAAGTGTTTTCAGTAAAATCTAATGCCTGGTTTTCGATATATTTAAATTGAATATCATTATCATTAAAATTTAATAGAGGAGAATTATACGATGTTTTGAAAATTGGCCTGCGTGCCTGAACCTGAAGAGTTGCTTTAAACTCATCATTAGAAACTTTTTCTGTTATGTTTATTAAAATGCTGCAATCGATTCTTTCTTCTGTTTTAAATGTTTCTGTGGTCCATTTTTTATTATTCAAAAATTCAAAAATGGCGGTTTGCAAAGCATCGAATACTCGTTTGTCTGTACCGGAAATCTGTTGTGTTAAAACTTGCACCTGGCAGTTTAATTCCTGTGCCGGCAAAGAAAATCTCAGTGAAACTAAAAGTAGGAATAGGATGAGTTTATGCAATTTTACTTCTTTATTTTAAGTTTATATTTTTCAATTTTTTTCACAATATCTTTTGCCACATCCGGCTTGCTTTTTAACTCGAATTTTGTGATTTTATTGTGCTTGTCTATAATTGTAATTTTATTCGTTTCTGTTTTAAAACCGGCTCCAATGTCATTCAATGAATTCAAGACAATAAGGTCAAGATTTTTATTTTTTAGTTTTAGTTTTGCATTTTCGATCTCCTTCTCGGTTTCAAGTGCAAAACCTACCAGTATTTGATTATTTTTTTTTATTTTTCCTAACTCAGCTAAGGTATCTTTTGTTGGTGTTAGAGCGATACTACTTAACGATTTAGATTTTTTAATTTTTTGATTTGCAATTTTTACCGGTTTAAAATCTGCCACAGCAGCTGAAAGCACAGCGATATCGGAGGTGTGAAATTCTTTTAAGGTTGCATTATAAAGTTCTTCGGCTGATGTGACATCAATTCGTTTAATGTTTTTATTTGATATGGATAATGCATTCGGACCACAGATCAATGTTACTTTTCCTCCTTGATCAGCAAATTCTTCGGCAAGAGCAAATCCCATTTTACCTGTTGAATGATTTCCAATAAATCTGACTGGATCAATGGCTTCATAAGTCGGTCCTGCAGTTATAACTATTTTTTTTCCTGAAAATGGTAAGTTTTTTGAAAATTCCTTTTCAAGAAAAACTATAATTTCTTCCGGTTCAGCCATTCGGCCCTCACCATGTAAGCCACTTGCTAATTCACCATTCTTCGGATCGATAATTCCATTACCAAATGATCTTAAACGTTTTAAATTTTCTGTTGTGGCAGGATGTTTATACATGTCCAGATCCATTGATGGTGCAATAAATACCTTGCAACGGGCAGATAAATAAACGGCAAGCAATAAATTATCACATGCTCCATTTGCCATTTTTGAAATTGTATTGGCAGTTGCCGGAGCAATTACCATTACATCAGCCCAAAGGCCAAGATCAACATGACTGTTCCATTCGCTTGTTTTATTTGCGAAACTGGTCAGTACGGGATTCTTTGAAAGAGTGGAAAGAGTTAAAGGAGTGACGAACTCCAGAGATGCAGGGGTCATAATTACTCTTACGTTTGCACCTGCTTTAATGAGCAAACGTACTAAAAATGCTGATTTATAGGCAGCGATACCGCCTGTAACACCTATAATAATGTTTTTATTGCTCAGCATTTTTTTAGAAAAATAAAAATGTCATTTCGAACAAGATAAAATACTTTAGTTCGAAATGACAAATTATGAATTTTTATTATTTCTGTGGTTCAGTAAGTGGATTTCTATGATAAATTTTATCATCATAAAATTCCTGAATGGCGATCAATGAAGGTTTTGGTAAACGTTCATAAAATTTAGAAATTTCAATTTGCTCACGATTTTCGAAGATCTCTTCTAAATTATCAGTGTTTGAAGCAAATTCAGCCAACTTGCTTGTTAATTCTTCTTTAATTTCAGAACTAATTTGATTTGCACGTTTAGAAATAATGGCAATACTTTCATAAATGTTGCCTGTTTTACCATCCAGGTCTCTTAAATCACGTGTAGTTGTAGTTAAATCAGCGTTTGTTTTTTTGTAGTCCATTTTTTTATGATGTTGGTTTATTATATTTTTCTAAACTTTTCAGTGCGCTGGAATAGATCATTTCAGCGGCTTTTAAATATTCACTTTTTGGAAAATTGTCAACAAATTTAAAATAAGCATCCACGGCAGATTTAAATCGTTCCTGTTTTTTTGATTCAATACTATTTAAGGCTAACAAATAATAACATTTAATCGTTAAATAGTTTAATTCTTCCACATGTTTTGTGTCGGGAAAATCTTTAAGGTGATTATTAAATGCAACAATAGAAGCTTTGTAATCGCTCATGCGATAATAAAGCATTGCGCTTTCATATGATTTCAGTTCCAATTTCCCTCTCAACTTATCTAATATTTCATTACATTCAGGAATACGTTCGCTTTTGGGATATTGATTTGTAAAGCGTTGAAACTCTTTAATAGCAAGTTTTGTATCAATCTGATCAAGACTGTATTCCGGTGAATTCAAATAAAAGCAATAGGCATTCATATAGGCACATTCTTCAGCATGTTTGCTGTTTGGAAACATCTTTGCATAGTTACGAAATTGGTAGCCTGCAACTAAATAATCTTCCAGGTTATAATTACAATAAGCATAATAATAATGAACTTCCTCTGCTTTAGCTGTTCCTCTGTAAATACTCATTAACTCTTCAAAAAGGGTTAATGCTTTCGTATAATCTTCCTTATCGAAATACCTGACTGCCGCAGCATATTTGGCATCCATATCGCTACTTTTAACAAGTTTGTTGAACTTGCCAAGTGTAATATCAATACGTTTATGTTTACCGGATTTAGCATCTGACTCGTAAACTTTTCTTTCGTTATGACACGAAACAATGCTTAAGAGTAAAATTACCAGGAAAGATATTTTTAAATGTTTTATTAGCATAATAAGTTGGCAAAGATAAGTTTTTTGGTTGAAATAAGTGCATTATTCCTTCTAATAATCATTAAACCGGCTTTTGTTAATTAAAAAACCTTTGAAACTAAGCCATAAAGCATTAATTTCGTGCCTTAAATTTTTGTAAAATATAATTATAACGATACGATGAAAGATTTATTCGAAAAAATTAAAGCTAACCGTGGTCCGATAGGGATGCATGCAAAAGAATCACATGGATATTTTACTTTTCCAAAATTGGAAGGCGAAATTGGTCCAAATATGATATTTAGAGGCCGACCGCGTTTAAATTGGAGCTTGAATAATTATTTAGGTTTAGCAAATCATCCTGAAGTACGTAAAGCGGATGCTGATTCTGCTAAAGAATACGGTTTTGCAAATCCGATGGGTGCCCGAATGATGAGTGGAAACTCAAATTTTCATGAACAATTAGAAGCTGAATTATCTGATTTTGTAAAAAAAGAAGATACTATACTTTGTAATTTCGGTTATCAGGCAATGGTTTCCGCACTTGATTGCTTGGTTGATCGTCATGATGTAATTGTTTATGATGCAGAGGCGCATGCTTGTATTTTAGACGGTGTTCGTTTGCACATGGGCAAGCGTTATGTGTTCAAACATAATGATATGGAAGACTGCGAAAAACAGTTACAACGTGCAACAAAGTTAGCTGAAGAACAAAATGGTTCTATTTTGGTTATTACCGAAGGTGTTTTTGGAATGCGTGGAGACCAGGGAAAATTAAAAGAGATCGTTGCTCTGAAGAAAAAATTCAAATTCAGATTGTTCGTTGATGATGCGCATGGGATTGGAACAATGGGCGCAACAGGTGGTGGAACCGGTCAGGAGCAAGGTTGTCAGGATGGAATTGATATTTATTTTGGAACTTTTGCAAAATCATTTGCTTCAATTGGCGGTTTTATTTCCAGTGAAGAGCAGGTTGTTGAATATTTGCGATACAATATGCGTTCACAAATATTTGCAAAATCATTACCATTACCATTGGTAATTGGAGCTTTAAAGCGTTTAGAGCTGATGCGTACCAAACCTGAATTAAAAAATAAACTTTGGGAAATTACAAATGCATTGCAAAAAGGTTTGAGAGAAGCAGGATTTGAAATCGGAGTAACCAACTCTCCTGTAACACCTGTATTTATGAATGGTTCAATTCCTGAGGCAACAAATTTAATTTTGGATTTACGTGAAAATTTCAATATTTTCTGTTCAATGGTCGTGTATCCGGTTGTTCCGAAAGGCATGATCATTCTACGTATCATACCTACAGCCACACATACAATGGAAGATGTGAATTATACGATTGATGCATTCTCAAAAATTGTTGGGAAGCTAAAATCCGGACAATATATTTCAGATAAGATTGCAGCATTCTAATATTTTGAACCAATTAACGTTTATAAAAAAGAAAAAAAACATGAAAAAACCACTCCTATTATTTTCAGTAATTATGTTAACTCTGCTTGTACTAAGTTCATGTTCACATCGTGATTGTCGAGGAAAAAAGAAAACCTGTAAAACTGAAATGGGTGGTTGGTTATAATGTATATCTACAGTAAAACAAAAAAGCCTCGCAAAATTGTGAGGCTTTTTTTTGTTTAGAGGGCAGAAGGGGATCTGCCTCAATTAATATTAGGGATATTTTTTAGCCAAATTAATGCACTCTCCACATCATTAAAGAGTTTTGTTGGTCTAATTGGTTTATTAATTTTTAAGTAAAAATTACCGACTAAAATAAATGCAAAACTAAAGCCAACCAATGCATCAGCTTTTGTTAAGGTATGCGTTGCAATATAAGTGTTAACTTCTTTACTAAAGGTATTGAAGTTTGCATAAATTGCAAGTAATGGGAATTTATTACCCTTACTAACTTTTTGAATACAATCCAATATATTTTTAGCGTCCTGCAATTCGCAATCGAAATTATCTTTTGTTTGAATTTGAATAATATTATCACTGCGTAGAAAAACTGCATAGAATTCAAATTGAAGAATTTCAGAAACTGCTAATTCAGTATAGGAAGGAAAATTCTGTTCCATAAATTATTGAATCCGTTTACAATATTCAAAAACAAAAAAGCCTCGCAAAATTGTGAGGCTTTTTTCATAAAAGGAAGAGTTTTATATTAGGCTCTTTTTACGTTAACCGCATTTAAACCTTTTTTTCCTTCAGCAACATCAAATGTTACTGTGTCGTTTTCCTTAATTTTGTCTGCTAAACCTGTTGCATGAACAAAAATTTCCTGACCTGACTCGTCTTTAATAAAACCAAAACCTTTTGATTCATTAAAAAATTTTACTGTACCTGTTTTCATTGAAATGTAAATTTGTTTTTTAATAATTTAATTGCACAAATATAAATTTAAATTTCCAAGAAGTCAAATTTTTATTTTTTTTGTCGATTTTAAAGTTGTTAAGGTCGATTTTTATCTATCCTTTACCGAAACTTGTTCATATCCTTAATCCCGTTCCCCAAAAATGGAACTTCCAACCCGTATCATAGTGCTACCTTCTGCAATAGCAATAGGGTAGTCGGCACTCATGCCCATGCTTAAAATGGAAAGTTGAAAGTTGGCTGCCGAAAGGTCCTTGTTTTTTTCAAAAAACAACTTTAATGAATGTAACTCTTTGATTATCACGTTTTTGTTGTCGGTGTTGGAAGCCATTCCCATCAAACCAACAATTTTTATGTTTTTTAATTGTTTCAATTCTTCCGAACCTATCAATTCCTGAGCTTCATCGAACGATAACCCAAATTTGGTATCTTCATTTGCAATGTAAATTTGCAATAAACAAGCTATTATTCTATTGTTTTTAAAAGCTTGTTTGTTTATTTCCTGAAGTAATTTAAAACTATCAACGGAATGGATAAGTGATACAAAGGGTGCAATATACTTTACTTTATTTGTTTGTAAGTGCCCAATCAAATGCCATTCAATGTCTTTTGGAAGTTGTGCCTGTTTATCTATCAGTTCCTGAACTTTATTTTCACCAAAAACTCTTTGTCCGGCAGTATATACTTCCATTATTTTAGAAACAGGCTGTGTTTTGGTAACAACAACTAATGTGACATCCCCGGGTATCGATGATCTTATTTTATGGAAATTTTCGGCAATTGACATAGGCTAAATTTCAAAAGAGGACGTCATAAAAGTATCATTTTGATACAAACTAAGTTGTAGGATATTGAAGTGCATGGTCACCCTGAGTTTGTCGAAGGGGTAGGAAAGCCCACACACATGTTTCGACAAACTCAACATGACCACACGCGGTTCGCTCGAAGTATCGCTATAGTCTTCCTTTTGAGACACCTCTTTGTTTTAAGATAATTTATGAATCACCAATCCACTTCTAAGTTTTGGTTCAAACCAGGTTGTTTTTGGGGGCATAATATTTCCAGTATCTGCAATATCAAATAATTGCTGCATCGATACAGGATAAAGTGCAAAGGCAACTTTCATTTCACCACTGTCAACACGTTTCTTCAATTCGCCTAATCCTCTTATTCCGCCAATAAAATCAATACGCTTGTCGGTTCTCAGATCTTTTATTCCTAAATGACTTTCCAAAATTAATTTCGAAAGAATAGTAACATCCAACACACCAATTGGGTCGTTATCATTATAGGTGTCTGGCTTGGCTGTCATGGAGTACCATTTTCCTTCCAGATACATACTGAAATTATGAAGTTTCGTTGGTTTGTATATCTCAGTTCCTTTTTCTTCGATATCAAAAACGATTTTAAGTTTTTCAATCAATTCAGAAGGACTTAAACTATTTAAATCCTTAACCACACGATTGTAATCAATGATGCTTAATTGATTTCCCGGAAAATGTACGGCTAAAAAATAATTGTATTCTTCGTTTCCTGTATGATTTGGATTTTTTTGTTTTTTCTCATTACCAACTAAAGCAGCAGCAGCAGTTCTGTGATGCCCATCTGCAACATACGTATAAGGTACTTTTGCAAATAAGTCTATCAACTTCTTAATAGTTGAGTCATCTTTAATTACCCAAAAATGATGTCCAAAGCCATCGTCAGCAACAAAATCATATTCCGGTTTTTGAGTTTTTACAATTTGTTCAACTATCTCATCAATTTCCTTAACAGCAGGGTAGGTAAAGAACACGGGTTCAATATTTGCGTCCGTTGCTCTAACATGTTTCATTCGGTCTTCCTCTTTATCAGGACGGGTTAATTCATGTTTTTTGATAATCCCATTCATATAATCACTTACACCTGCAGAACCCATTAACCCATATTGGGTACGGTCGTTCATAGTTTGTGCGTAGATATACAAACACTCTTTTTCTTCAGGAAGGAGCCATCCGTTCATTTGAAATTTCTCAAAATTTTCTCTTGCTTTTGAATACACCTGATCATCATGTTCATCCATACTTTCCGGAAGATCAATTTCTGGTTTTGTAATGTGTAATAACGATACTTCGTTTCCTTGAGCTTCAATTCGTGCTTCTTTCGAATTTAATACATCGTACGGACGGGATGCTACTGCTTTAACGATTTCTTTTGGAGGGCGAATTCCTTTGAATGCTTTTAATATTGCCATTTTTTTAAAGTTTTGATTTTTAATTATTGTTTTATACTTTTTTGTGCGTTCCCCTGCGGGTCGGGCTTTAACGCAACATTGTCGTTAATCAAATTATTTATTCACCTGGCATGTTCGGTCTCCATTTTTAATGAATTTTACAATTTGGTTTGCTGCCGCTAAACCTGCGTTGATATTGGCTTCAGAAGTTTCTGCTCCTTGTTTTTTAGGTGTCGAATAACACCTGTTTCCAAACTGTAAAAGTTCTGAGTTGCAATCAGGGGCAATGTCCGAAACATATTTAAAATCAGGTCTTTCAACAAAAAACTTCTTTAATCCTTCTTCATCAATTACTTCTTTTCTGGCAGTATTAATAACTGTTGCGCCTTTAGGCATTTTTGATAAAAGTTCAAAGTTGATCGATTTTTTTGTTTTTTCAGTTGCCGGAATATTTAAGGAAATATACTGACAAGTACTGTAAAGCTCTTCAACAGTATTGACAACAGTTACCCCATCCTTTTCTATGATTTCTTTAGAAACAAAAGGATCGAATGCATAAACTTCCATACTAAATCCTTTGGCAATGCGTGCAACATTTTTTCCAACATTTCCATACGCATGGATTCCCAATTTTTTTCCTTTTAATTCCGTACCGGAACCTCCTTTAAAATTATCTCTGGCCATAAAAACTAACATTCCAAATGTAAGTTCAGCAACAGCATTTGAATTTTGCCCGGGGGTATTCATTGCAACAATTCCTTTTTCGGTTGCTGCTGCCAGGTCAATATTGTCAAATCCTGCACCTGCACGAACAATTATTTTCAGATTTTTTCCTGCTTCAATAACCTGGCGTGTTGCTTTATCACTGCGAATGATCAATGCATCAACATCTGCAACAGCTTTAACAAGATCATTCGGGTCAGTATATTTCTCCAGTAGAATCGTTTCAAACCCGGCTTCTGCATTTATTTTTTTTATCCCTTCAATTGCTGCTGCTGCAAAAGGTTTTTCAGTGGCTATTAAAACTTTGGTCATTTTTTAATGTTTTTTTATTTCAATGAATTTTAAGAGGACAATTTTACCCAATTTTTGAATACAAAAATTGCATTTATTGCTTTTTCTTTTCAGAAATCACATGATATTTTAAGTTATAACCCATACGTAACTCCATATTTGTAAAATGAGTAGTGTCGGCTGATATTTCAGCAGAATATAGCATTCCGGATTTTGGCAATGGGGTTAAGGAAACTAAAGTGTCTTTTGTAATCCTTTGATTTAATGAAACCAAATAATTTATTCTTTCATCCACTGCATTGGCATAGTGTTTTGTAAGGGTATATTGATTGATAAGATGATAGGAAAGAATAATTAAACTTAGAACAACACTTATATATTTAATTTTTAATAGTTTATTTTCTTTAAATACCTGTTTATAACCAATATTAAAAAAGAGGTAACAAAAGTAAATTGTCAATAAAAATGAAAGGATCGTCCATACCCGATATTCTCCGCTTTGTTGAATCAGGCCGGCTATAGAAATAAATACAATCAAAATAGCTGCAAGTAAAACGATTGTTAAAAATTTGAATTCAACTGCAAATTTTATTCGAAAATTGAAAGATCTGTTTTTAAAATAATTACCCAAGACAATGAAAGGAACAGCAAATGCTATGATATAGAGAATTTTTTGTGGGAAGAACCAAAACAAAAGTTTGCCAGTCATCCTTAAAAAATAATATAGAAATACAGGAAAATCAAAATCCGGGTTTAAAGCCTCTTTCATTAAATTTCCGGGTGAACTTAGAGTTATTATAAACGAGAGAATTAATGTAAAAAAGGCAATCATTAATTTTTGATTGATCCTGCTTTTAAAGAATTGTCTGAATTCAGATCTTTTTTTGATCCTGTAAAAGATAGCGACAAGAAAAAGCGTTATAAAAATACTTGAATATACTTCTGAAGCGCCACCAACATATAGGAAACAAATCATTGTTCCGATAAAGGTTAAAATATATTTATTGCTTTTTAATATAAAAAACAATCCAAACAGGAATGCTATAATACTTAACAAATAGGAACTTAAACTGCAATACCAAAACCAACTCTCTCCGATATCAAAAGTCAGGAAAAAAAATAAAATTGTAAATAAGCCTGAAAATATGAACAGTGTTTGTGTTTTTAATTCATAAAACATTTTTTGTTTTAGTTCTCTGAAAATCAAGAATACAGAGATAAGCAGCAGCAAATATGAAAATAAAGGAAGAAAATAATAATACGGTTGATTGGTTTTTAATAACCCAAAAATTACAGAATTAAAAAATACGGCAGTAAATCTTCCCAGCCAGTTGTCATAAATAACTTTTACATTATTTAAAATTCCGTTGTCTTTTACACTCCAAATTGTATAATAATCATCTGTTGCCAATCTGCTGTGAAAACAAAGAATCAGGAACAAAAAAACGAAGAGCAAAAATGCCGTGTAAAGCAGGAAAATATAGCGTTTGCTCATAAAGACAAAATTAAACAAAAAAAAAGTCCCGCGATGTAGCGAGACTTTTTTTGTAGCATTCAATGTTATTCTATTTTACTGACTCAACAACAGCTTTAAAAGCTTCAGGGTTGTTCATGGCTAAATCAGCTAATACTTTACGGTTTAAGTCGATGTTTTTAGCATGTACCTTACCCATAAATACGGAGTAAGACATTCCAAAAGGACGAACACCCGCGTTGATACGTTGAATCCAAATAGCACGGAAATTACGTTTCTTTTGTTTTCTATCGCGGTAAGCGTAAGTTAAACCTTTTTCTAATACGTTTTTAGCAATTGTAAGAACGTTTTTTCTTGCACCCCAATAACCTTTTGTTTGTTTCAGGATTTTTTTTCTTCTGGCTCTTGAAGCCACCGAGTTAACCGATCTAGGCATTTCTTTTTGTTTTTTTTGGTTTCAGCGTTCTTACAGTTAAAAGAATCTTAAGACTGAGTACCTGGTTATTATTAATTAAACTGTGATTTTAAATTCAAAATTCTAATATTTAAATTCTAAATAGAAGAACATTTTTGGTTTTGATAGATTTTGTGTTGCAATGATATCAAATCTTAAATCTAATATCTTACATCTACTATCTATTTACCGATTGTCAACATTGCTTTTACGCGAGGCAAATCTGTTTTGTCAACTAAGCCGGTGTGAGTTAATGCACGTTTAGCTTTTGTTGATTTCTTGGTCAGGATATGACTTTTGAAAGCATGTTTTCTTTTTACTTTTCCAGTTCCTGTCAAAGAAAATCTCTTCTTTGCACCGGACATTGTTTTCATTTTTGGCATCGTAATTAATTATAAATTATTAGTATTTATTCTTGTTATTATTTTTTTCTTGGTGCAAGCACCATTATCATTTTTTTACCTTCTAAAAGCGGTAATTGCTCTGCTTTTCCGTATTCTTCCAGCTCATTGGCAAAACGCAATAATAAAATTTCACCTTGTTCCTTAAATATGATCGAACGGCCTTTAAAAAATACAAATGCTTTTACTTTTGAACCATCCTGCAAAAATTTAATTGCATGATTTTTCTTAAATGTAAAATCATGATCATCAGTTTGCGGGCCGAAACGTATCTCTTTAATTACTGTTTTAGCAGCTTTAGCTTTTAATTCTTTTTGTTTCTTTTTTTGATCGTATAAAAACTTTTTATAATCAACTACTTTACAAACCGGTGGTTCTGCATTTGGGGAAATTTCAACCAGATCCAACCCCATATCTTTTGCAATTTCAAGTGCTTTTGCAATTGGATAAACTCCGGGTTCAATTCCTTCACCCACAACACGAACTTCACGCGCTCTTATACGCTCATTGATGTTGTGTAAATCTTCTTTTTGTCTTCTTCCACCACGTCCAAAACGATTATCTGGGCGTGGACCTGTTGCTGCCGGTTTTACAAATGGCTTATTAAATGCCGGTTTGTTAGTGTTAAATGGTGCTGCTATTGTTTGTTCCTCCTAAATTTGTTAATACTTTATTTTATTAAAATGTGCTTACTCTATTTTGAATTTCGGTATTAATAATTTTAGCAAAATCTTCAATTGAAAAAATCCCTAAATCACCATCACCTTGTTTACGCACCGATACTTGATTTTCAGCCTCCTCTTTCTCTCCAACAATCAGCATATACGGAACTTTTTTTAATTCGGTATCACGTATTTTTTTGCCAATTTTCTCATTGCGGTCATCAACAAGGCCGCGAATATCGTAATTTTTTAGCAATTCTAAAACTTTTTTTGCGTAATCGTTATATTTTTCACTTATCGGCAATATGGCAATTTGTTCCGGAGTGAGCCATAAAGGGAATTTACCGGCACAATGTTCGATCAAAACCGCTATGAATCTCTCTAATGATCCAAAAGGAGCACGATGAATCATTACCGGGCGGTGTTTTTGATTGTCGGCACCGGTATATTCCAATTCAAAACGTTCCGGTAAGTTATAATCCACCTGAATGGTTCCTAATTGCCATTTGCGACCAATGGCATCCTTTACCATAAAATCGAGTTTAGGGCCATAGAAAGCCGCTTCACCCAGTTCCACAACAGTGATCAACCCTTTTTCGGCAGCCGATTCAATAATTGCTTGTTCGGCTAAATGCCAGTTTTCATCAGTACCAATGTATTTGGTTTTATTTTCAGGATCACGTAATGAAATTTGTGCGGTGAAATCATGAAAATCCAATGCTTTAAATACATAAAGCACGAGGTCAATAACTTTACAAAACTCTTCTTTTACCTGATCCGGCCGGCAAAACAAATGTGCATCATCTTGTGTAAAGCCACGTACACGGGTTAATCCGTGAAGTTCACCGGCCTGCTCATAACGATAGACGGTACCAAATTCAGCAAACCGAAGAGGTAGATCTTTGTAGGAGCGGGGAGAAGTCTTGTAAATTTCACAATGATGCGGGCAGTTCATCGGCTTTAAGAAAAACTCTTCGCCTTCATGCGGTGTACGAATAGGTTGAAAAGAATCAGCGCCATATTTTTCGTAATGTCCGGAAGTAATGTAAAGATTTTTATTTCCAATATGTGGTGTTACCACTGGAAGATAGCCTGCCTTCAGCTGTGCTTTTTGTAAAAACTGAACCAATCGCTCACGAAGCATAGCACCTTTTGGCAACCATAAAGGCAATCCCATTCCTACTTTTTCTGAAAAAGCAAATAATTCCAATTCTTTACCAAGTTTGCGATGGTCACGTTTCTTAGCTTCTTCTAATAAAATTAAATAATCGGTTAAATCTTTTTGTTTTGTAAATGTAATGGCATATAAACGAGTCAGCATTTTGTTCTTTTCATCTCCGCGCCAATATGCACCTGCAACACTCATCAGCTTAACTGCTTTAATAAAACTGGTATTGGGAATATGTGGCCCGCGACACAAATCAGTAAAATTTCCTATTTCATAAAAGGTAATTGTTCCATCCGTCAGATTTTCCAATAGATCTAATTTGTATTCGTCCTGTTTTTCTTTGAAATAGCTTATAGCGTCAGCTTTGGAAACATCTTTACGGATATAGGAGTTTTTTTGCTGAGCTAATTCAAGAATTTTATCTTCAATTTTTTTGAAGTCCTCTGATGAAATGGTTTTTCCTCCCAGATCGATATCATAATAAAAACCATTTTCGATAGGAGGGCCAATTCCAAATTTTGTTCCTGGATAAATAGCTTCAATAGCTTCCGCCATAAGATGGGCAGAGGAGTGCCAAAGGGTTGATTTTCCTTCTACATCATTGATTGTCAATAATACCAGATTCGCATCAGTATCAATTGGTCTGGTTGCATCCCAAACTTCACCATTTACTTTGGCAGCTAATACGTTTCGGGCCAAACCTTCAGAAATAGATTGTGCAATTTGAAGGGAGGAAGTTCCTTTTTCGTATTCACGAATAGAACCATCGGGTAAGGTAATTTTAATCATAGTTGGTTTTTTGTTCAAACACCCATACAAACAGGCGCAGAAATTTTTTAGGGCACAAAGATAGTTTTAATGATTGAGTATTCAAAAGGGCAGAAAGATCGTAAAATCTGAAATTACTCTGAATCGGGCTCAGTATAGGCAATGAGCATTACAATGCAACCCGTTTTTGGTTTCCCGTCAACACTCGGAGGAATACTGTAAACAATAAAATAGTTTCCTGATTTTGGTGGCTCGAATGACCAGAAATCACTGTCGATACCTTGTGTGCTATCATATAGTTTATGACGATTGTTTTTTATCCTTCTGCTTTTATCAAAAACATTCATGGTAACTTTTTCATCAAATCCGGAGGAACAAAATACAATTTTATATCTCTGACCCTGAAAAGCAGTAAATTGAACTTCAATTTCTTTTGATTTGGTATCAAAGAGAAGTTCGTTTACAGCGAAACTATCGTATTTATACGGCTTCTTGATATTGTCTTTACATCCTTTTGCAATTTGTTTTGCTTTGCATTGGGAGAATGCTGTGAAATTGATGCATAATAATGCAGCAAAAACAAAGACTATTTTAGCTAGATATTTTTTTTCCATTTTTATTTATAACCTACCATAAAAACCATACAACCTGATAACTGCTGATTTGTTGAGTCTGATGGAACATCATAGTCAACAAACATTTTTCGAGCGCGGGGAGGATCAAAAACAAATTCCGTTTCACCTTCTTTTGCATCTTTATTAGTATAGATGGCATCTCTTTTTTTCGATTCTTTATCTTTAGTATAAATGCTAACGATAATTCCTTTAGGTAATGCAGATGTATTAAATACTAACCGGTATTTTTCTCCAATAAAAATAGGCACTTCCACTTCTAATTGTTGTGCTTTAATTTTATAATTGATTTTAGTAAATTTTTGGCTATCATATTTATAATCTTCCAGACGTTTTTTGCAATTTGCTGTAAGTGTCTTTTTGTCGCAATTATCAGAGGATTGTATCGTGGTAAATCCAAGTATAAAAGTTAAAGATATAAGACTAATAAGAAATTTCTTTTTCATAATCATTAATTTAAAATTTGTTTCATTAACGATAATTATCCTTTAATAAATTTTTCACGTAACTCTTCAATTCTTTTTGTCAATTGATTTACTTCATCATCTGTTAAAGTCAATTCTTTTTCAGTGTTATCACTATCTTCTGAAATGCTTTTTATGGAAGGCAAAACGTCATAAATATCCTTTACAGATTGCAGATCAGCAATAAGACCTGAAATTGCAGGATCTTTCTTTTCTTCTGCTTTTAAAGCATTGATAATACTACTTAAAATGGTCATCTGTTCTGCCAATTTATTATTCATCGACTTATCTTTTCCTTTTTCATAAACATTTGCTCCGATGTGTAAACTTTCAACCCAGGCACCAGCAAATACAATAGATGTAATTTGTTGTTGTTCATTTTCATCCAGATACATATCCGTTACCATTTGTAATTCGGCAATTATATAAGCTAATGAATCTTCATTTCCAAGATTTTTTTCGAAACGTTTCGAAAGATTTCCTTCATCAAATACAGTTCCCATACCTAAGTTATCGGCAAGTTGACGCGAAAGCTTCATATAAGTCATTGCTTCTTGATTTTGTTTGTTTAAAACAGTGTAAGATAGATCGGCACTGTAAACACCAAGATTGATAGCTTTGCTAAGATTTGTTGTATATTTTGACGGGTCCTTTAATTGATTTGTAACTCCGGCTTTATATTTTAAACCTGATTTTTTAAAGATAGATGCAACTTGCAAAGGAGAAGGTAATGAATATGAAACCGTAGGGGTTTCAACAATTACAGTGGTATCTTCTACAGTTGTTAGGGTTTCGTCTTTCGGCTTTTCGCTACCACATGCTACTAATAACACTCCTGCAGCAATAAACAATACGCCTTTTAGTACTAATGATTTTTTATTTAATAACATCTTTTCTATTAATAAAGGGTTTATAAAGGGTGCTTAAAAATTTCCAAGGGCTAAACTACAAAAAATAATCATTTCACAAAACGAGAAACGATTTATTTATTAATATGTACCTGTTTTTTATTTATGATGCCAATAACTTTTCCTGTTAATTTTGAACCTATAAAAGGAGAATTAACAGATTTGGATTGAATGTTTTTCTTTTCAAACACCCATTTTAATTCAGGGTCAAAGATTGTCAGGTTTGCCAATTCACCTTCTGCAATTTTAGGTTGCTTCAGTTTTAATATTTTGCGTGGATTGTTAGATAATTTTTCAATGATCGTTTCCAGTTTTATTTTGCCTTTATTGGTATTGATAAGCGCGAAAGCTGTTTCTAAACCAATCATTCCATTGGCTGCAAGATCAAACTCAAGATCTTTGGATTCACTATCCTGAGGACGATGATCACTGGTGATCGCATCAATGGTTCCATCTGCAATTCCTTTTTGTAATGCTTCCATATCAACCTTAGTACGAAGTGGAGGGTTTGTTTTATAATTACTTTCGAAGCCCATTAAAACAGAATCATCTAAAGCAATATTATATGCATTTATGGATGCAGTAACTTTCAAACCTGATGTTTTAGCTTTTTTGATCAATTCAACAGATCGTTGAGTAGAAACATTTGCAATATGAATACTGGAGTTGGTATAATCAGCTAAAAAAATATTTCTATTCACCATCACTTCTTCTGCAAGTGCCGGGATCCCTTTTAATCCAAGTTTTGTGGATGTTATTCCTTCATTCATTTTTCCATCAAGTGAAATGGATCTTTCATCACAATGTGTGATAATTAATCCATCAAAATTTTGTGCATATAATAATGCCCGCATCAATAGACCTGCATTTTCCACCGTTTTTTTATCATCTGAAAAAGCAACGGCTCCTGCTTGTTGCATGTCATACATTTCAGAAAGATCTTTTCCTTCCTGTTTGTGTGAAAGTGTTCCAATGGGGTAAACATCAACTATGGAGGCAGCTGTTTTATTCAAAATGTATTGCACCTCAGATTTTGAATGGATGGGAGGATTGGTGGATGAAACAACAGCGACACCAGTAAAGCCACCACTTGCAGCAGCTTTCATTCCTGTATTCAGATCTTCCTTAAATTCAAATCCCGGATCACAAAAATTGACTTGCATATCAAACCAGCCTGTAGATAAATGAAGGTTTTTAGCTTCAATGACTTTTACATTTTTGTCGGAAGAAATTTTAGGTTTTATAGATTTTATGATTCCATTTTCAATTAATACATCCATTGTTTTCCCATGGAATGGCGAGTTGAAATCAATGATTTGCGCTGATTTGATAAGTATATTCATAGTTGGCTGATTTGTTAAAGTTTAATTAGTTCATTGGTATCTAATTAACGAATTATTACTAATTTACTAAATGATGGTCGTTATTTTTAAATAAAATCCCTATTTCATTAATCTCAATAATAAAACTTCTATCGCTAAAAAAATCAGGGCAAAAATAATGCAAAGTTTCCAAAGTTTCTTGCCTTGTTCGATCTCTTTTAATGATTGAGTTAATGTTTGACTTGTTGCTAGTAATACTTTGATATTAGTAAAGCTGTTTTTATTTATCAATTCTATTAATTCATCTGAAGAATAGCTTCCCAGGTCAGATTCTTTTCTGTTGAAATTAAATGAAAATCCACCTAAGGACTCATTATCTGAAAATAAATTATAATTGCCTGCATTGCTGATCTGGTCATGAACAATAATTTCGGATTTTAGATCCATTGTTCTAAGTTCTGGAATAACATCAAAATCATTGTTTAAGCTTCGGATATGAATCGGATTTTCTCCTGTTTTTATTTTTTCGAATTCAATGGCATTATCAATGCCAATCGTGTAAAACAGTGGTTGTGTTCGTTGACTATACATTCCGATTTTGTATAATGTAGGAACAAAAACTGCATGTTTAGTGAAGTTGCTGAAATCAGTATTTAAGGCAACGGAAGAAATATATAATTTTCCTCCTGCCTGTCCTGCATGCAGGTTTTCGATATCATATTTACTCAAAAAAACATCTCCGTTTTGTAGTTTCAGCAAATACTCTTCATTACTTCTGGTGTTTTTTGAAAATACATAATGTTCGCTAACTATTGGCAGATCAAGGTTGGTAGCGCTGAATATTTTTTTATCGAACACATCTTTATAAATAGGATGTTCAAAATTTATCTTATCAACTTTCGTATTAATAGTATCCAGTCGCTCGTAATAATTTGCTTTTAAGGATATAAAAAACTCTTTGTATGAATTCAGATCAATATTCGCACCCGGAAATACTAATATGCTGCCACCATTGTGAATAAAACGTTTCAGTTCCTGTGCCATGCCGGATGAAATCGTTTTTAATCCATTCAAAACAATTAACTTGTTGGTTGATAGGGTGGAGTAGTCCAGCTTGTTTTCGGAAGCATTATTTAAAGTGAATAAAGAGTCGGCACCAAAAAGTTTATTTAAATAGATACTTTCTGAATTTACCTCAGAAGTATTGATAGACATCACCGGAATACTTTTTGCCACATCAAAACTAAAGTAAAATTTATCATCGAACGTAACCGGAAAATCATTTAATTCGATTCTGCAATGCTGCAATCCTGTTTGATTAGAAGCAAAAGAAAGAACAACTTCTGTCTCTGTATTTTTATCAACCGTAAAGCTGGAAGGCGTTTTCTGGATATTGTTAATGAACAGTTTTATAGGATTATTTTCAATCGCTTTATCCGAACTGTTTTTTATCCGGACATGTAATTTTTCAATCTGATTATATTGCCTGACAGGTGTTTCAAACCAACAGGTATCAATATAAACGTTATTCTTTTCTGTTGCAGTTAAAGGAACAAAATTGAAAGAAATGCTCGTATCATTCTTTACGTGCTCCAAATTAATAATGCTTTTCTGAAAATCAGAAATAATAAATGATGTCTTATTTTTTATTCCGCTTTGTTGCAACAAATCTGTTTGGCGGGATACTATTTCAGAAAGACTGTGTGTGGCAGGACTTATTTTAATTTCATCAACAAATTCGTTGAATTCTTCTTTATTGACTAGTCGTTGATGACTGGCTTCAAAATCATTTGTAAGCACTTGAAAACGATCGGTTACCTTAAATGCGGCAACAATTTCTTTTGCACGTTTCTTTGCTTCGTCAAGCAGGGTGCCATTTTTATTGATGGCATCCATACTAAATGAATTATCAATAAATATACTGATGGATTTATCGCCAATACTTATTTGTTTGTTTTCGACAGGAATAAAAGGTTGTGCAAAAGCTAATACAATAAAGATAATAGCAAGGATACGAGCGGCTAAAACTAATAAATGTTTCAGTTTTGATTTGGCTTGAGTTTCTTGTTTTACTTCTTTTAAAAAGCGGGTATTGCTGAAATAAACAGTTTTAAATTTCCGGAAATTGAATAAATGAATGATGATTGGGATCGCTATTGCTGAAAGTGCAAAAAGAAAGGCTGGATACGTGAAGCTCATCAAAGCCCAAAGTTAGAATTTTTTTTGATAGTTTGATTAGCAAATTTTTTATTCAAATCTCATCCGCCCTTCGGGCACCTTCTCCCTAAAAAAGGAGAAGGAATTGCAAACGCTAGGCTCCCAGACTTAAACAATTATTATTGAAAGCTAACAAATGAAGGAGTATGCAGTTGAAGTTTTGTAATCCGCATTTCAAAACTTGTTGACAATTCGAAAAAGTAATTTTGCATTCCTATCGGTGCATATGGATAATAGTAGGCTTTGAATTGCATCATTTTAAAAATAAGGTTTTCGTTACGCACCTTTAATCCTCCTCCTATACCTGAATACAGTTTATTGTTTGTAATCAATTTTTGAGTGGATCCAACCGTGGCAAATTCTCCTGAAGCAAAGAATGCAAAACGAAAACCATAAATTTTGAGTGGTATCCAGCAGGTAGTTTGAGCACGCAAAATGAACCGTTGAAATCCATAAATTGTATAGGAGTTAAATCCATAGATCCCATTTTCTCCATTAATACCAACAGGGGCATAAAAATCAGGATTCAATCCGATAGAATATTTCGTAAATAGTTGTTGCCTGAATTTTAAACGGACTAAAGAATGAAGCCGGCTATATAATGTACCATTGAAATGAATAGCAATATCCTCTACATTTTTTTTATGATAATACCCGCCAGCAATTAGTTGAATACTTGAAAACCTTCCTTTTTTCCAAACATTCGTCTTTTCGAATTCGATTCCGGTATAATATCTGTCTTTGTTTAATCGATAGTCATATCCGGCATTTAAGGAAATAAAATATCCGTACGAAATATCTTCTGTTTTACCAAAACCGAGCACATATCGTGTCTTGAAAAAATCTTCCCGAAAAAAAGAAAAGGTGGTGATGCCAATCCATCTGTTATTATAAGTTGGATTCAATGCTTCCGAATTTTGAATTGGTTTATCTTCAAAATATTGTCTTACAAATCGTGCAGAGAAAAAACGCTCATGCCTGCTTTCCTCTTTCTCTATTATTTTTTTAGTTGATTTAAGAGAGTATGCCGACCATGCATCGAGTAAAAAATAACTGTACTTTCGAAAATCCAAGTCTGATTTTTCAAAAACATTGATAGCTCGGTTTTGACTTAATTGCAAGCCACCCGAAAATTTTGCAGCAGGTGAAAAGAGCGGTCGGTAAAATTGCAAATAATAAGATTCCTCTTTTTCTCCTCCTAAGCTCGCTCCTCCATTACTGGTTGAATAACCAATGGTTCCATCAATAAAGGTGTGAAAAATATTATATTTTTTATAATATGCTCTTATGTAAGCAGGAGGATTACGCTTGTAATCGTATAGCATATTAAGTTGAATCCGTTGACCGCCTCCCAGAAAATTAGCATCATAAACTTCCGCTTCATAATTATTATAATAATGTGGATTATTAATGTCGAAATTATAAGCGATGGAAGAGCCACTTAAACTCCAGACATCTTTTGTTATAACAAGGATAGCAACTGAATCGCCTTTTGAATTTAAGGTGTCAATAATAATGCGGGCATCGTGAATAAAAGGCTGATTGCGTAGAAATCGTTCATTATCTGCAAGAAGAAAAGAGTTTAGCGTGTCATTTAGTTCAAAAAAAAGATAATCTTTTATTACCCATTCACGGGTTTTTTCGTGCAATTTATCAATAATACTATCTAATTTTCCGGAGTTCCTAAACCCATTGGGTACTTTTGGCCCGCTAACTCCAACTCGTTGGATAACAATGCTCCGGATAATTTTTTTCTCGTAGTGGATATATGGATCTTCACTTTTAATATATAAAACAGTATCTTCTTTTACTGAACTTTCGCTTTCCGGTTTATAAAACTCCTGGATAAATAATTTGGGATATTTTCTGGAAATAAATGGGGTAATATTTCTTCTGATCTTAAATTCTGTATTATAGCGAAGCTTCACAACGGTGTCGCTGATGGAGTAAATAATAGTATCGGCTGTAATTAAGTATCGATGCTTCTTTAAATTGATGCGATGTAATTCTTCCTGTGCTGTTGCAGAAGAAATAATAAGGAAAAATAGCAGTACTAGTTTTATCTGAAAACAAGTAACATATTTCCAGCTATTTTCCATTTTTATGTAAACGTTTAAATATAGTTACAAGCAAACGGTGCGTGGCATGTTGAGGGCGAAGTGATTTTAATTAAATATCATTTAATCAATCGTGCAAACAGAACCCCGGCAAGGAGCGATTGAACAAATAAACTCACGCTCCAGCTTATCACCATAATTAATGAAGTAGGGAAACTACTGTATGACATGATCATTCCGGGAATAGTTGTGATCCAATAAATAAAACCGAAAAACAAACCTTTCTCCATCAGCGCATTTCCTTTGAGGATTTCTTTTGTAAAATCCCATATCCATGCAAGTATAACTCCAACTAACAAGGGCTGAACAAACATGAGTGACATTAAAGGGTCGGACCATGGACGAAATAAGTCAGGATTTTCATATTCCGCTTTTAGTGAAGGAAAAATCGCATGAAACACTTGACTTACAATCATTCCTGTCAAGAGCATGATAGCTCCAACAATTAAACCGATGAACGTTTTTTTCATAAAATTATGTTTTATTAATCTACAACTCCATACTCATCAATATCTAATTCAAGGATAGGTTCCATTTCTTTTTCCATCAGGAGGCCTTTAGAGTTGAATTTTAAATGATACAATTGATCTTCATTGCTTACATCAACTTTATAAATGACCTTCCCATCATTTGTGGTAGTTTTTTTTATTTCAGTAAGAAAATCTTCCCTGAAGTTTTCTTTTAAATATTCTGAAATCTCATAAGGCAATTCTGTAGCAGCTGGTTTTGCAGATAAATTTTTTGTTCCCATGTTTATTCAAATTTTTTTGATAAAATAATTTGACAATAATACATTCCTGATAGGCAATTTATAGTGAAGTAGATCATCCTTTTTTTTGATTTAGAACATTATCCTAATCGGATGTATTTGTTTTTCTAAGGAAATTGAAGGATAAAATAACATGATAATAGATGAGCGATAAATGCTTTTGAGATGTAAGTCCTTCAAATCGAATGAAATACATTGTTTTGTTCGAATTGCTAAACAGTAGTTAAGCAATATTTAAATAGTATTTAATCGTGTTTTATGATGTTTAATGAATAAAAATAAATAATTAAACATCATTTATTGTAACTTATTAACAAATTTTACTACTTTTGAAAAGTTATCAACTAAAATTTAGCTATTTATGAGAAAATTATCTGCAGATGAATTTGATCAATTATCAATAAAAGGTAAGGGAAGAAGTTCACATTTATTTAATTCGATTGTCAATCTAAAAGTAGGAGAAGCTTTATTAATAGAGAAAAAAGATTGGAACCGAAAAGCGGGCCCAAGTACATTGGTTCGATACATCGAAAAAAATCATAAAATGAAATTGGCTTGTGCCTCCATTTCAGGCGAAGAAGGAGCATGGGCGATAAAACGAATTGACGAAGAAAATAAAACAATTCAGGTAATTAATTCTGTAAAAAAAGCCTCCGACATTGAAAGACTTCAGTTAAAATCTGATTTAGTAGTATTTTATTTAGGACGCATGGCTTTTCAAAAGATTGAAAGAATTGACGATTCGATAAAAGCTGCAATAGTTCAATTTTGGAAAGCCGATCCAATTTTAATTACAGAACTTTTTCATGAAATAACAAAAAGCCTGAGTGATCAGGGGCATATTGTTATTGAGAATGAAAAAACATATATTCCGTTAAGGAAAAATTAAGTCGTTTAATTTATTTCTTTTTTTCTAAATTCTGTCTGAAACAGTTATTTCGCTATGCTCATTATTATTGCAAAACTAACGCAATGTCATTCTGAATGAATTGAAGAATCACTTTAAAAAAATTAAAAATTGAAACATGATCTTATTTTTCCAAAATAGCTTCGGAAGCAATTTTTAATTCAACATTACAATATTTCCAGGAAGAATAACCTCCAGAAAGGTTGTAAACATTTTTAAAACCATTTTGATTTAAGATACGCTGCGATAAATAACCTCTTAACCCTACTTCACAAAATAGATAAATAGCTTTATCTTTTGGAATCTTATCTATATTTTTTCGGAGATCATCTATAGGGATATTTATTGATTTAGGTATGGTTCCGGCTAGATTTTCTTTTTTTGAACGTACATCGATCAATACTCCATTCGTATCAATTTCATTAATTTGATCGCAGTAAAATGGAATCATTTGTTTTTGCAAAATATTTTCTGCAACAAATCCGGCCATATTTACAGGATCTTTAGCGGATGAATAAGGTGGGGCATATGCATGTTCTATTTCCATTAATTCATATATGGTGCTGTTCCTTTTAATAACAGATGATAACATTTCGATGCGCTTGTCAACACCATCGTATCCTGCAATTTGAGCACTTAGTAAACGTCCGTTATCGGGTGAAAATGCTATTTGAATATGCATTTGTTGTGACCCGGGATAATATGCTGCGTGAGAACCGCTGTGTGTTGTAGAAACAAGATGTGCAATGTTCGCAGATTTTAAATGTTTGGATGCTGTACCAGCTGTAGCCACTGTCATATCAAAAACTTTAACTATTGCAGTATTTATTGAACCACGATATTTTTCTTTATTCCCTAAAACAATATTGTTTGCACAGATCCGACCCTGTTTATTTGCCGGACCGGCTAAATAGGTACTCATGGATTGCCCCGTAATAGGATTTGTAAATTCAATGGCATCGCCTACTGCATAAATATCAGGATCAGATGTTTGCAGAAATTCATTTACAAATATTCCTTTTGCACTCCCTAACTGAAGACCTGCTTGCACTGCCAGGTGAGTATCCGGACGAACACCAATAGATAAAATCACGATATCCGCATCAATTGTTTCTGCATTATTTAGCAGTACTTTTAACCGGTCATTATTTTTTTCAAATCCGGAAACACTTGTGTTTAAACGCAGATCCACACCTTTTGACCGGATATGTTGTTGAACAATAGCTGCAATCGGAAAATCAACAGGAGCAAGAATTTGGTTTCCCATTTCAATAATACTAACATCAAGACCTAAATGAACCAGGTTTTCAGCCATCTCCAATCCAATAAATCCTCCGCCAACAACTACTGCTTTTCCGGATCTGTGTTGATCAACATAATTTTTTATATAATCAGTATCCGCAACATTTCGTAACGTGAAAATCCCTTCAAGTCCAATACCAGGCAATGGCGGACGAATAGGATCTGCTCCCGGTGACAAAACTAATTTATCATATGACTCCGTGTATTCTTTATTTGTATCCTGCTCTCTGGCTGTGATCGTTTTATTGGCAGCATCAATTGAAAGAACTTCTGTTTTTACACGTACATCAATATTAAAGCGTTGATTAAAGGAAGCTGCAGTTTGAACAAATAATTTATCACGTTGTTTTATTACTTCTCCAATATAATATGGCAATCCGCAATTCGCATAGGAAATGTATTCTCCTTTTTCGAAAATAACGATTTCTGCTTTTTCGTCCATTCTTCGTAACCTTGCGGCTGTACTTGCTCCTCCGGCAACGGCACCTACAATAATATATTTCATTGTTCTTGTTTTTGAAATGTAAATTTGTTTGAGTGTGAATTAATTCACGATGCAAAGAAATGGGGAATAAATTAGAATATTGGTGACTTATATCACAAATTCAATTTCTACTAATTATCAAAACAGATAAATTGAATCGAAAGGGGGAGAAACAATACAGAAAGGAGCAAATAAATTTAATAAAAAATTATACTCCGAATTGCCTTAAATGGTGATCCATGTGCTTCCATTGGAGAATATCCCATTCCTCGGATGTTAGTTTTCCAAAAAAAGGATGTGGTTCCTGAGTTAATCCTTTTGGACCATCATTTGAAAAACGGGTCACAAGTTGAATAAGTTTTTGTTGTTCTTCCTTAAACTGTTTTTGTTCCGTAATAAGAAATGCTTTGTCAGTGGGTAAGTTATGTTTAAAGTGTTTTTCGTTGGTCAGGACTTTTTTTGCCATTTTACCAAATAGTAATGCAATTAACCCACGTTTAAATTTCATTTCTCCAAACGCACCTTTTAAACCAACCTGGTTATGTACAAACATTTGAGCGACATTCATTTTTCCCCATTGTGCCCGGGATTCAGGAGTTAATGAATTAATTCTGTCTATTATTTCCTGATTGTGCTGAGTGTTAAATAAACTTTTCATACTATTTTTGATTTAATTTATTAGTTTTTATAAAAAAATAGGATTATTAAATTAATAATTAATCTTTTTATTTACTTTCTGATTATTTTAAACTCTCCGTTCATGGCCAATTTAATAATTGTAGAAGGTTGAGTATCATTAATTTCATTTTGTCTTAAATTTACGATATAATCAACTTTGTTTAAAATATCAAGTTTAATATCACTAAATGAAGATGGAGATTTTTCACCACTAATGTTTGCTGAAGTTGAAGCGATTGGTTTCCCGAATTTATGAATAAGATTTTTACAAAATTCATCTTTCACTAAACGTATGCCAACACTACCATCTGCTGCAATAATATTTTCGGCAAGGGAGCGGCCATCAGGATAAATAATGGTGAGTGGGGTTTCAGCTGCTTCTAAAAGATCCCAAGCCATTTCAGGAACTTCTTTTACATATCTATTGAGCATTTTTTCATCGCAAACTAAGACTACCATGCTTTTGTATTCCGCCCGTTCTTTGATTTTAAATAGTTTGCTTACAGCTTCTTTGTTTCTTGCATCACAACCAATTCCCCAAACGGTATCAGTAGGGTAGAGGATTGTGCCGCCTTTATGTAATACCGCTAATGCATTTTTGATTTCTTCTTCCATAAAATTTACGAATACGAATTTATACGAATGTACGAATACGGTATTAACTTTTGTATAATTTCATTAGTTGATCCGAAACATTTTTTGGATGAAACTTTTGAGCAAAATCAAAACCTTTGTTTGCAATATGGATACGTTTGCTCTCAGAATTCAATAGGAAATTAATTTGTTCAGCAAGTTCATTTTCATTGGCAGGGTCGATATAAATTGAATCGGGACCTGCAGCTTCCGGAAAACAGCCTCCTTTACTTGTTATCACAGGGGTTTTGCTTGTTAACGCTTCTATGATCGGAATGCCAAATCCTTCGAAAAGAGAAGGAAAAATAAACAGTTGGGCTTTGCGGTAAATTACCGGCAATTCGCTATTTTCCACATTTTTAAGAAAAATGACACGATTTTGCAATTTGTTTGCAATGATGTATTCTTTTACTTTTTGATAATAGCTTTTTTTTGTTCCAACCACAACCAAAGGAATATCTTTTATTTTTTTCAATGCTTTTACGATGGTCAGTAGGTTTTTTCGTTCCTCTATTGTTCCAACATAAAGCAAATATTTTTCCGGTAGTTGATGTTTAATTACTACTTGAGCAATGTGTTCATTACTAAGCTCTTGATAATAGGACTCATCACAACTCTGATAAATTACCTTGATCTTACTTTCCGGAATAAAATAATATTTTTCAATATCGCGTTTGGTTTCTTCACTGATGGCAACAATCGTATCAGACACATCACAGGCATGACGAAACTTTTTGTTGTAAATCTTCCGATCGATATAAGGATATAATTTTGGAAAACGCAGGAAGATCAGATCATGAGTAGAAACTATTTTTTTTCCTTTAAAACGATTGATATTAAAGGGCAATTCGTTGCTTAAACCATGATAAACATCAATATGTTGTTCTTCCAGTAATTCAGAAATGCCGTATGTGCGCCAGCGGGAGCGTAATTTTTTATCTATAAAACTCTGTGGTTCCTGTATAGAAATATTTTTTTGAGTAGAAATAAGTTTTTGAAAATCACCTTCGGATTGTCTGGTGGTATATAATGTATAGTGATTTTCGGGATAATACTGATTTAAAGATTTGATAAGAGTACGTGCATAATTACCCAATCCACTGGTATTTAAAAATGCTCGTTTTGCGTCAAAACCTATGTTCATACTAAATTGATTGATTTCAAATTTTGATTATTAACATTCAATTTTTGATTTCAGCTTTTTAACTTAGTTATACAGCTACATCATATTCTCTCAATGCATTATTAAGAGAGGTTTTTAAGTCGGTGCTTTCTTTTCGTTGGCCAATTATTAATGCACATGGTACCTGATAATCGCCTGCGGGAAATTTCTTGGTATATGCGCCTGGAATCACCACCGAACGGGGAGGAACAATTCCTTTGTATTCTTTCGGCTCAGTACCTGTTACATCAATTATCTTGGTCGATTTTGTAAGTACCACATTGGCTCCAAGTACGGCTTCTTTCTGAACCCGAACCCCTTCTACAACAATGCAACGGGAACCTATAAAACAACCATCTTCAATAATTACGGGTGCTGCCTGAACAGGTTCTAATACTCCACCAATTCCAACGCCACCACTCAAATGCACATCTTTTCCAATCTGAGCACAAGAACCAACGGTAGCCCAGGTATCCACCATTGTTCCACTATCCACATAGGCGCCAATATTTACATAGCTGGGCATCATGATAACCCCTTTTGCTAAATAAGCTCCATAACGGGCTACTGCATTAGGTACAACACGAACGCCAAGTGCCTCATAATTGGTTTTTAGTTTCATTTTATCATAATACTCAAATATTCCTACCTCAAAGGTTTCCATTTTTTGAATCGGAAAATAAAGTATTACTGCTTTTTTTATCCACTCATTCACTTGCCATTCGTTTCCCTTGGGCTCTGCAACACGTAATTTACCTTTATCAAGCTGTTCGATCACCTCCCGAATTGTTGTTTGAGTCTTATTTTCTTTTAACAATTCCCGGTTTTCCCAAGCCGCTTCAATTAGCTGTTGCATCGTATCTAAGTGATTTTTATTAATTTACAAATACTGTTTTTTTTGAAATTTCGGCACAAATATATTCATTTTTTTACGCCATATGTTCTCTTTTGAGATAGCTCATTAGGATGATGAACTTTTATATTTTTTATTAACTTTGCAAAATGGCTCGGATAATGGCAATTGATTATGGAAGCAAACGTGTTGGAATTGCAGTAACAGATTCCTGCCAACTTATCGCAAATGGATTAACCACAGTTCATTCAAAAGATTTAATTGATTTCTTAAAAAAATATATTGAGAAAGAGGAAGTGGAGTGTATTGTTGTTGGTGAGCCGAAACGAATGAATAATGAACCATCTGATTCGGCCCGTTTTATCGAACCTTTTGTAGTCCATTTAAAACGTACATTTCCAACTATAAAAGTAGAAAGGATTGATGAGCGTTTTACATCAAAAATGGCGTTTCAAACCATGATCGATAGCGGATTAAAGAAAAAAGCCAGACAAAATAAAGCATTGGTTGACGAAATAAGCGCTACGATTATTTTGCAAAGTTATATGGAAAGAAAAAAATAAAATTTGTAGTACGATCTTAAATAAAAAAATAAAAATGATGTAGGATAAAGAAGGGGGTTAATCCCAGATCTGATATCCAAAATCCCAAATTTTAAAAGAATGATATTACCAATTGTCGCGTATGGCGACCCGATATTGCGCAAGGTAGGAGTAGAGATTGCAAAAGAACATCCTAACTTGCAACAATTGATTTCTGATATGTTTGAAACAATGAACAATGCATTTGGTGTTGGTTTGGCGGCTCCACAAGTTGGGAAAGCTATTCGTTTATTTATTGTTGAAACTAAACCTTTTGCTGAACGAGATGAAGACGATGAGGAAGATGAATTTTCTCCCGAAGAACGCTCACAGTTAGAGGATTTTCGAAGGGTTTTCATCAATGCGAAAATTCTTGAAGAAGATGGAAAAGAATGGATATTTAATGAAGGATGTTTGAGTATTCCTAAAATTCGGGAAGATGTTTTAAGAAAACCAAAGATCCGTATTCAGTATTATGATGAACACTTTAATTTTTTGGACGAAACTTTCGAAGGGCTGATAGCCCGGGTTATCCAGCATGAATACGATCATATTGAGGGGAAATTGTTTACCGATAAAATCAGCCCATTACGTAAACGATTATTAAAAGGAAAACTCAATGATATTTCAAAAGGAAAAATTCAGATTGGCTATAGAATGAGGTTCCCGAATAAGTAACAAACAAAGGATAGTTAATAAGAATAGGTAATAGCTTTAAATATAAATTAACCACAAATGAAAAACAATCTTAAGTTTATTTTAGCATATAGTCTTTTATTAATTTCAATTGCATCATGTAAAAACGAAAACAAGCCGGTGGAGGAGCAGACTAATACGGCTAAAGAGCCACCACGTGAAATGTATTTGAATCAAATTAAAAAACTGGAAGAGGAGATGCATAAATCTGCTCAACTTAATAATGTTACAGGAAATTTAGCCATTAAAGCATATTCTGATTACGTTTTGTTTTTTCCGAACGATACGGTAGCTCCTGATTATTTATTTAAAGCTGCCGAAATCGCTACCGCAACTCAACAATACCCACAAGCATTGATTTATTATCAAAACATAACAAGTAAATATCCAAATTATAAATTAATCCAGGAAAGCCTTTATTTACAAGGTTATTTGTTAGATAACTTTTTGAATGAGGATGCAAAAGCAAAATTGATTTATGAAGAAGTGATCCAAAAATATCCAGCAAGCGCTTATGCAAACGATGCAAAAGCTGCTATAAAAAATCTGGGTAAATCAGACGAAGAATTAATAAAAGAATTCAAAAAGAAAAACGGAGAAAAATAAAGTTCTACTTTTTCCTATTGTAAAGTTTGGATCTGTTCAACCCCAATTTATAAAAGAAATGCGTGAAGGATACACGTAATACACCCATTCCGTATTTTGAACTGCGACTAAAGTTAATGGAGGAAGCTTCCGGAAAGTATTTTGTCGGACAAGTAATTTCCGCAATTTCAAAACCTGCCATAAAGATCTGGGAGATCATTTCGTTGTCAAAAACAAAGTCGTCATTATTTGCTTCGTAGTCAACTGTTTCCAATACTTCACGTGAAAATGCACGGTAACCGGTATGATATTCAGAAAGTTTCTGATTGAGTAAAATATTTTGAGTAAGTGTTAAACAACGGTTGAAAACATATTTATACAAAGGCATTCCTCCTTTTGTTGCTCCTTTTCCGAGAATACGGGAACCAAAAACCACAGGATACAGGTCATTTGCAATGATGTGGGCCATTGATTGAATTAAAAGAGGAGTGTATTGATAATCGGGATGAAGCATTATTACAATATCGCCTCCTAATTCAAGCGCTTTATCATAACATGATTTTTGATTGCCACCATAACCCCGGTTTTTTTGATGTTTAATAATATGTTTAATGCCTATCCGAGTAGCCACTTCAACGGTATCATCTTTACTCACATCATCTACCAGAACCACTTCATCAACAATATCAAAAGGGATTTCATTGTATGTTTTTTCAAGTGTTAATGCCGCATTATAGGCAGGTAATACAACTACTATTTTTTTGTTTCTGATCATGTTAAACTATTTGCGGCAAAAGTAATAAAATTTATGTTATTGATTTTTGTTTTTAAGGATATACAGGTCTAAATATTCTGTTTTTATAGGATAGGGTTCATAAGAATCAGGAACTAAACTTTTAGGTAAATTTTTACGAATAAATAAATATTTATGTTTAGAACCGCTTATTCCATCAAGACTGATATAGTTATATCGTACAGAATAAGTCTGCAAATTCCAATCGTTCCACATTTCAAGCGGGATACTAACAATTTCACCACGAGGGATAAATTTTCCGAAAGAATAAATATCTGAAAGTAATTCTTTGTCCCGTTTTGTTTCCCCAACTTTTGAAATCGTAAATACTAAGGAAAAAAGAAATATACTAAGTGTTCCCCATCTGCTATACTTCAGAAAGTTTCCTGAACTATTTATTTTTTCGATCAGATGTTTCATTCTGCCTGAAACAGCAATAGCACCGGCTATTGCGAACAAAGGTAAGGAGGTAAGCAAATAAAAACCTCTTTGTTCCAGGGTTGATATTAAAGGCAACGACCCTGAAAATCCAATTAATAATAACCAATAAATTTTTATACGGTTATTTTTTTGTTCATTTTCTTTGGATACGTTTTTGCGTTGAAATAAATAAATAATTAACATTAAAATAAACATTGGGATCAATTCGGTAAATAATCGAATAACTATTTCAAAACGATTATCTGTTGTGTTATGAACCGTACTATTAAATGCTTTACCCAAACGGTTTTCAAAATATAACTTAAACACATCATAAATATGATTATTAAAAAGAATGAGAAGGGCATAAATTAAAAAAGGTGTTCCAACAAGTAGAATAGAATAAATAATATTTTTCTTAAAGGAGATTTGTTTACTAACGGCCCAGAAAAAAACCACGCCTGTAATTGGGAAAAGTCCTTGAACCCCTTTTGTTAAGCTGGAGAGGAAGATGCAAATACCGGCAATTATTATGTTTATAATTACTTTTTCTTTTACAAAAAGCGCCTCACTTAAATAATAAACTGACATGGTCGCAAATAAAGCCATCACTGTTTCCTCCACATGATGTGCGTATGACCAAAAACAAATAGGAATAGTAGCAAAGAAAAGAATAGGCAACCAGCTGTTTTTTATGGATAGCTTATCATCAAAAAATAAAGACCTCCAGATTTTGTGGATGTAAACAAGTGTTAATGCAAAACATACAAAACAAAACAATCGTTCAACATACATACTTGTACCAAATATTTTAAAGAATGATGCTAATAAACCAAAATAGAGTGGTGGTTGCTCCCGGAAAACAGTCATTATAGTTTTACTGAAATGTGGTTCCCAAAATGTTCCAAGCCCATCTGCAAGGTTTTTAGCAACACTGATATACAACATCCCATCCATAAATACACCATCTTGGATCAGTTGCGAAATAGTAAGGATCAATATTGCTGAAATAGTGAATAACCAGAATGGTAAAGTCTTTGAACCAAAAATATTTTTCATTAACATAAAATAAATAGCTGCTTTTTCTGTTTTTTAGTGCAACCAAAAGTAGCACTTTATTGTTATATTTGCGCTTCCATGAAAACACTTTATAAGTTTATTTTAAAATCCTATATCGGGCCATTTGTGATGACATTTTTCATCGCAATGTTTGTGTTTTTCATGATGTTCATCTTTAAATATATTGATGATTTTGTTGGCAAAGGATTAGGTTTTGCAGTATTGTCGAAATTGTTCTTTTATTTTTCACTTACCACTATTCCAATGGCCTTGCCGCTTGCAATATTGCTGTCCTCGCTTATGACATTTGGAAATTTGGGTGAACATTTAGAGTTAACTGCAATGAAAAGCGCTGGCTTATCCTTGCAAAAAATAATGACCCCTCTTATTATTACAACTTTTGGTTTTGCAATTGCTGCGTTTTATTTTTCAAATAATATTTTACCTTATACCAATTTAAAGGCTGGTTCATTATTATATGACGTTCGGGAATCGAAACCTGCATTAATGTTTAAAGAAGGTATTTTTAATAATAGTATTGATGGGTTTAGTATCCGTATCGGGAAAAAAGCTTCGGATGGTAAAACATTAAAAAACATTATGATCTATGATCACAGAGCAATGCAAGGAAACAACATTGTATTGGCTGCAAAAGAAGGAACAATGGAGCAAACCAATGATAAAATGTTTTTAGTTCTTACTTTATTTGATGGAGTGAGTTATAAAGATATTACAGACAATTCGAAGGATGCCCAAACTCATCCTTTGATAAGAGATACATTTAAAGAGCGGATTATTCGATTTGATCTTTCAGAATTTAAGATGTCAAGAACAAATGAAGATCTGTTTAAAAGCAATTACCAGATGCTTAATATTTCTCAACTAAATGAAGTTGTTGATACATTAGAAAAAAATAATACCAAACAAAAAAATGCTTTTACTTCCCAGCTTAAAAAAAACTTTTACTCAAAAACAACACGCATATTAACAGATATTGATTCAAATAAAATTGTTTCAAATGATACGATTTTTTTTAATAAGCTTTCTAAATCACAACAACTGAGTGTAATTGAACATGCAACGAATGCAACCAGAAGCACAAAAAATTATGTTGAATCCGTAGCCGGTGATTATATATCTCAGGAATTTTCATTGATAAGATACGAAGTAGAATGGCACAGGAAATTCACCCTTTCAATAGCATGCATTGTATTGTTTTTTATTGGCGCACCACTTGGTGCTATTATTCGTAAAGGAGGTTTAGGAATGCCGGTTGTGGTTTCTGTTGTGTTCTTTATTATTTTCCATGTTCTGTCAATTTCCGGTGAGAAACTGGCCAAAGAAGGTGAAATGCCTGCCTATCAAGGAATGTGGCTAGCAACAGTTGTTTTACTGCCTGTCGGAATTTTTCTGACTTTCAAAGCCACATCGGATAGCACACTGTTCGACATTGATGCGTATATCAATCCGATCAAGAATTTATTTGTACGTAAAAAAGAATAGAAGAATTTGGATTTAAGGATTTAAGGATTTAGGATTTAGAACTTGTTCCTCATAATAAACCAATATATCTTTTAAGCTTCTTTCCAGGGAAAAAGAAATTTCCCAACCGGTATCCTGCCTTATCTTTTGATTGGAACCAATGATTATTTTATTGTCATTAGGGCGAACTAACTGTTGATTGATGTGGTGAGCAACATCCATATCCAAAAGGGAGGTCATCATCTGAATGATCTCATTTAAGGATGTCCCTTTTCCGGTACACACATTGTAAATTTCTCCTTTTTTACCTTTTTTAAATAAAAGATAATATGCATATACCACATCTCTTACATCAACAAAATCCCGAATGATCGATGTGTCACCGGTAGTTAATTCTTTCACAGTTGAATTTAATTTCTTTAGTTCCACCAATTGTTTTGCAAAAGAAGATATAACAAAAATATCTTTTTGATGAGTGCCAATATGATTGAATGAACGGGTTAAAATAATATCCATTCCATAACTATCAACATATACTTTGGATAACATTTCTTGTGATACTCTGGCAACAGCATAAGGGCTCAATGGTTTTAAATTATGATCTTCCTTTAATGGCAGATCATCCGAACTCACATTGCCATATTCTTCTGATGAACCAATGGAAAGAATTCTACATTTAATTCCTGATAAACGAATAGTTTCAATTAAATTAAGAAAAATAGTAGTGTTGTTTGCAAAACTTTCAACAGGGTTTTTCCAGCTAAAAGCCACACTGCTATAGGATGCCAGATGCAAGACATAATTTGGTTTAAATGCACAAACAATTTCTTCAACCTGAATTTTATTTAACAAATCGACTTTTTGAAAATCACATTTTAAGTGTTGAAATTGCCGGAAGCTGAAATCTGGTGTATTAATATCAATTCCTAAGATCTGAGCCGAAATACAATTTGTTTCTAAATAATTCAAAAAATGCTGACTTACAAAACCGGAAAATCCGGTAATTAAATATTTTTCTGTAACACTCATATTTTTTAGTTCTGCAAACAAAAATAAGCATTCCTGTTAAATATAAAACGGCTAAATCAGGTTGAAAGCTATTTAGTATATTTGCGCCCACTAATCAGTAGTGATTTGTGATATAAAAACGTATGAAAATTTTACAGATATGTAGCAAAATTCCTTTCCCGCCAAAAGATGGAGGAAGCATTGCTATGGACATTTTAACTCATGGGCTTATCGAATGTGGGAACGAAGTTAAAGTACTTGCTATTAATACGCCAAAACATTTTATTAATGAAGCGGATATTGATCAGGAGTATAAAAATAAAACTTCCTATCAGCTGGTATTTATTGATACTGCTGTAAAGCCACTTGCTGCATTTTTAAATTTATTTTCCGGAAAATCATATAATATCTCCCGGTTTTATTCTAAAGAATTTGAAAAAGTATTAATCGAACTTTTGTCCTCACAACAGTATGATGTTGTTCAGCTCGAAACCTTATGGGTTGCGCCTTATGTGGAAACAATCCGTAAACATTCAAAAGCAAAAATTGTTTTACGTTCGCAAAATGTGGAATATGCAATTTGGGAGCGATTAGCAGAAGCATCGGGTAATCCTTTGAAAAAAGCATATTTGAAATTGTTAGCAAAAAGGTTGAAAAAATATGAATTAGGAATGTTGAACAAATATGATGGAATTGCTACTATTACCGAATTGGATGCTGTTTCATTTAAAAATTCAGGATGTAAAAGTCCGATAATTCATATTCCATTTGGGATAGACACAAAAAAATATAAAGCAGATACTTCAACAACAGAATTCCCCTCTGTTTTTCATATTGGTGCAATGGATTGGATGCCGAATTCAGATGCCGTAAAATGGTTTTTAGAAAAAGTGTGGGAGAAAGTTCAAATTCAACATCCGAATGTAAAACTGTATCTTGCAGGTAGGAATATGCCGGACTGGATGAAACAGTTGAAAATAAAAAATATAGTGGTAGTAGGTGAAGTGGAGGATTCTCATAAATTCATAAATTCTAAATCAATTATGATCGTTCCGCTTACATCCGGTGGTGGCATGAGAGTTAAAATAATTGAAGGAATGGCATTAGGGAAAACAATTATTTCTACAGCTGTTGGAGCAGAAGGAATAGATTATGAAAACAATAAAAACATCTTAATTGCGAATACTGAAACTGAATTTATAGAAGCATTAAATAAATGTATCTCTGATAGATCTTTTTCTGATAATATGGCTCAAAATGCAAAAAGTTTAGTTGAAAATAAATATGATAATCTGAAAATTTGTAAAAAATTATCCGATTTTTACCAAATATTAATTACCCGGTGAAACTATTTGTCATCTTATCACGTGTTCCCTATCCTCTTGAAAAAGGGGACAAGCTTCGTGCATTCAATCAACTAAAACAGCTTTCGAAAACAAATCAGATCATTTTATTTGCTTTGAACGATACTGAATTAGATGAGAATGCATTGGAAGAATTAAAAAAATATTGTGTGGCAATTTCTATTATGAAATTTTCAAAATTCACCATTTTCTTTAATCTTATACGGGCCTTTTTCTGTGGGATGCCTTTGCAGGTTGGTTATTTTTATTTCCGGAAGGCACAGAAAAAAATTGATGAATTGATAAAAAAACACAAGCCCGACCATATTTACTGTCAGTTGATCCGTACCGCAGAATATGCTAAATCACATGCATCTATTCCAAAAACTTTAGATTATATGGATGTCTTTTCAAAAGGAATGGAGCGTAGAATAAAGACCGATCCGTTTTATATGAAACCGATCTTAAGGATGGAATACAAACGTTTATTGAAATACGAAAATAAAGTATTTACTTATTTTAATCACAAAACTATTATCTCTGAACAAGACAGAAATTTAATTCCTCATCCTAAAAAGCAAGAGATTAGTATTATCCCCAATGGTGTGGACACAGATTATTTCAAAGCCATTTCACATGAAAAAGAATACGAATTATTGTTCAATGGAAATATGGATTATCCACCAAATGTTGAAAGTGTTGAATATTTAGTAAATAAAATTATGCCATTAGTTTGGACTAAAAAACCGGATGTCCGATTACTGATTTCAGGTGCATCGCCTAATAATAAAGTTCTGGCGCTTGCGTCAAAAAATGTAATTATCAGTGGCTGGGTTGATGATATCCGTGAAAATTTTGCGAAATCAAAAATCCTTGTTGCACCTATGCAAATTAGTATTGGCTTGCAAAATAAATTATTGGAAGCTATGGCAATGCAAGTCCCATGTGTTACATCTGCCCTTGCAAACAATGCATTAGGAGCCATCCATAACGAACAGATCATGGTTGCTGAAACACCTGAACAATATGCACACTATATTATTGAATTGCTTCAAGATAGTGCCAAAGCAAAAAAAATTGCAATGAATGGCTACCAATTTGTGATCAAAAACTTTAATTGGAAAAGTACCACCGCCTCGTTAGAACAATTGTTCAGAAAAAAATAATCCCTTTGTCAATTCCGGTTAAATGAAAATTTTAGTTTTCGATAATTACGACAGTTTTACATATAATTTAGTTCATTACCTTGAAATGCACACTGATTCCATCATTGAAGTGCATCGCAATGATAAAATAAGTTTGAAAAAAATTGAAGAATTTGATAAAATTGTACTTTCTCCCGGGCCGGGATTACCTTCTGATGCAGGAAATTTATTGGAAGTAATAAAAACATTTGCACCAACAAAAAGTATATTGGGTATTTGTCTGGGACAACAAGCTATTGTTGAAGCATTTGGTGGTTCATTAAAAAATATGGATAAAGTTTTTCATGGCACTTCATCACCAATAAAAATAATTGATGATGATATATTATTTAAAAATATTCCCAAAAAAATAAATGTAGGCCGTTATCATTCATGGGTAGCGAACAACGATGATTTTCCTAAAGAATTGGAAGTTCTGGCTATTGATGAATCAGGAGAAATAATGGCACTTCGTCATAAAACATATGATATACGTGCTGTTCAGTTTCACCCGGAAAGTATTTTAACTGAACACGGATTGCAACTTATTAAAAACTGGGTACATCTTGAATAAGAAACTTACATTTAAAAAAGCCGTGCAGGAAGATGTTGGTGTTATCGCTCAATTGGCTGATAGGATCTGGAAAAAACATTACATCACAATCATCTCCATGGAGCAAATAAATTACATGCTTCAAAAAATGTATTCATCTGAAAGCCTTTTACAACAGATGAATGAAGGTCATCAGTTTACAATAGTATATAATTCAGAAACCCCAATAGGATATTATTCATGGAGCACAAAGGATACTTCTGATTATTTTCTTCATAAGTTTTATATTGAATCAACCGAACAAGGAAAAGGTATCGGATCTGAGTTATTTGCACATTTATTAAAAGAAATTCCAAATGCCTCGACCATAGAATTGTTTGTAAACAGAATGAATTTTATTGCCATCAATTTTTATTTCAAAAAAGGATTTGTTATAAAAAAAGTAGTCGATCAACATATTGGAGAAGGGTATTTTATGAATGATTTTGTGATGGTAAAACATTTATAGTATTCCCTTTTTATTAATACTCCGAGTTCGACTTTGAATGTTTTCAACATGTCGCCCCCAATAGGTATTTGTGTATGGCTGTCATCCTGGTTTTGTCGAAGGGTGCGGAAGGCTCTCACACATTTTTCGACAAACTCAACATAACAACAAGTTTGGTTTGGTCTTCGAGTGGGGTCGAGAATTCTGTCGGGAAAATTTTAAACTATAATATAGTTGGAATTGATCGTTGGATGAATCCAAAGCGGAATTGCACCACTGAATGCTAATTGTTGCCAAATATAAGTTTGATTAATTTTCATTAATTCGTACATTGTTCTCTTAATTATTATAAAATGCTACGCAAACTAATCGCCCTATTGACATTTGTTTTCATGTTTTCTTCTGTTTCTTTTTCTCAAGATTGGGTAAAAAAAATGCAAGATCCAAATGTGAACTTTTATGATGTTCAACAATCTTTCAATAACTATTGGAAAAAAGAAGAAAAAAAAGAGAAATTCAAAAGTTTTTTTAGTTTCAGTAACAATTCTGAAAAAGAAAATGAAGGATATATGATGTATAAACGATGGGAGCAATATATGGAGCCTCGCGTTTATCCTAGTGGTGATAGAAGTTTACTCAACAATGGAAGTGAAGAATTACACAAAATCATTAAAAGTCATGCGAATAAAAGTTCGCGAATGGTTGGCGGTAACTGGTCGCCAATGGGTGCATTTGATGTCCCGACAAATGGAGGAGGAGCCGGAAGGTTAAATTGTATTGCGTTTGATCCTTTAAATTCTGATATTATTTGGGTTGGTGCTCCTGCCGGTGGCTTATGGAAATCTATTGATGCCGGATTAACCTGGTCAACTAATACTGATAATTTACCTACCCTTGGAGTGAATGATATAGCTATTGATCCAACAAATTCAAACATACTCTATATTGGAACAGGAGATCAGGATGCCAGTGATACATACGGTGTTGGTCTTTTAAAATCAATCGATGGCGGAGTAACATGGAACATCTCAGGATTAAATTGGAGGATAGCTCAAGGAAGAAGCATTGGAAGAGTTTTGATCAACCCGAACGATCCTAACATGATATTTGCTGCTACAAGTACAGGTGTTTTTAAATCAATTGATGCAGGTGATACCTGGACAAGAGTTTTAAGTTCAGGAAATGTAAAAGATCTGGAATTAAAACCCGGTGATCCGTCTGTTGTTTATGCGGCATCATCTTCAGGTTTTTATAAATCAACAAATACAGGTTCCTCATTTACTTTGGTTTCTACTGCAGGAGGATTGCTTTCAAGCTCCTTGGTTAACCGTATGGCAATTGCCGTTACTCCGGCTAATCCGGCATATGTTTATCTGTTGTATTCAGCAAGTTCTGATAGTGGTTTTAAAGGTTTATATCTTTCAACAAATTCCGGGACCTCTTTTGCATTACAAACTGCTTCTCCTAATTTATTGGGTTATGATCCTGATGGAACGGATTCAGGAGGAAACGGTTGGTACACGCTTTCTATTGCTGCTTCGCCCAATGATGCTAACGAAATTATGGTTGGTGGAGTAAACATCTGGAAATCATTTGATGCCGGGATGAGTTGGAACTGTATTGCACATTGGTATGGGGCTGCAGGTTTACCTTATGTTCATGCTGATATTCATAATTTAGTATATCGCACTGATGGATCAGAAGCGTATGCTGCTTGTGATGGTGGTATTTATGTATCAGCAAACGGAGGGAATTCATGGCAAGATAAAAGCGATGGATTACAAATTGGTCAAATGTACCGTTTAGGGAATTCGGTTACAAATACAAATTTGGTTATTCAGGGATGGCAGGACAATGGTTGCAGTCTATATAATACAGGAGTATTTGATCGGGTACTTGGTGGTGATGGGATGGAATGTTTTATCGATTGGAGTAATCCTGCTTATATGTATGGCGAATCTCAAAATGGTGCCCTGCAACGTTCTTCAAATGGTGGCTCAAGTTTTAATGATATTGTAAATAATATTTCTGAACCCGGAGAATGGATCACACCATGGATGCAGGATCCAATTATCCCGGCAACCATTTATGCCGGTTTTGAAAATGTTTGGAAATCCACAAACAAAGGAAACTCCTGGACTCAAATTTCAACATTTAATTCCAGCGGTTTAACAATTCTGGAAGTAGCTGAATCCAATCCTCTTTATATTTATGCTGCTACAACATCTACTATTTTTAAAACCACCGATGGTGGAGCATCATGGACAACAATTTCGTATCCTTCCGGTGGTAGTGGTGCTATTTCAGCCATTGAAATCTGTACAACCGATCCTGATAAAATTTGGCTGACCCGTTCAGGGTATTCTGCCGGAATAAAAGTATATAAGTCTGTTGATGGTGGTGTTAGCTGGACAAATTTATCAGGAAATTTACCAAACATTCCGATGAATTGTGTCCTTAATCAAACAGGAACAAATGATGGGATTTATGTTGGTACCGATATTGGCGTTTATTATATTGATAATGATCTAAGCTCATGGATGCCATTCTCAAATGGGTTACCAAATGTAATTATTGATGAATTGGAAATTCAGTATGGCAGCAACAAATTGCGGGCAGCAAGTTATGGTCGTGGGTTATGGCAAACAAACATTCATGATCCTTTATCCAATTTGCCTTTTGCAAATTTTGCAGGTGATACCTTGAGTGGATGCCCAGGGTTTAATGTGCAGTATTCCGATAGTACAATTAATTCACCAACAGATTGGTATTGGACATTTCCGGGAGGAACGCCTTCTTCCTCTACCTTGCAAAACCCTATTGTTACTTACAATACTTCCGGAACCTACTATAATGTAACGCTGGTTGTTACAAATTCATTCGGAACAGATTCAGTAACAAAATACAGTTACATTGCTGTTAGCCCGCAATCAAAACCGGTAGTAAGTTTAAATAAAAACGATACAATTTGCCAGGGACAATCTGTTTCATTATCAACAACCTTTGGCAGTTCCTATTTGTGGCATCCAACAAATCAAGCTTCAGTATCAATAAATGTTAATGCAACAGGCTACCGTTTTGTAACAGTCACCGATGCTTTTGGTTGCGCTGTACCATCTGATACAGTAAAAATCTTTGTTGCACCATTGCCACTAACACCAATTATTACCTTGAGTAACGATACATTATTTTCAAGTTATTCCGGTGGGAACCAGTGGTATAATAATGGTGTTCTTATTCCGGGTGCAACCGCTTCGTTTTATGTTTTGCCAACGTTTGGTTTAACGATTACCGTTCGTCAAACTGATATTGCCTCCGGTTGTTATTCGACTTCCTCCGCTTTTGTAGGTGTTGATGAGATAGGGGAGAATGGAATCAATTATTCAGTTTTTCCGAACCCATGCAATGGATTTGTTAATCTTATTGTGCAGACAAACTTTACAAGTAATTTAACAATTGAAATAACAGATATTATTGGAAGGGACGTGTACACAAAAAAATATGATTCTTTTAATGGTCGTCAAGAAAGCAGTATTGACGTTTCCGGTTTTGGGAAAGGACTTTATTTGCTTTCTTTAAAAAACTCGAAGGGTGTTGTAAGTAAGAAGCTTGTAGTATATTAAGAACCTGTTTAAGTTTTAAACAGGTTCTTATACCATTAGCTTAAATAAAATATACCAATTATTTCCCTCTCTTTCGGAGAGGGATTAAGGGTGAGGTCAGAAAAAAAACTGTTTTTATATAAGCTAATGTTCTTAAAAAACATTCTAATTTTAGGGTAATGGTGCAAAAAATAGTTGGTGGATTTGATTTAAAATAATTGTATAATTCAGCTGTAAATCAGAAGAGGATATCGGCTCTGCTGGAGAGCAA
>MEPB01000005.1 GCA_001769385.1 Bacteroidetes bacterium RIFCSPLOWO2_12_FULL_35_15
ATACGTGATACAACGCTTTTGTGTATTCAGTTTTTTTGTAATTTCTATTAGTTCCATTTTACAAATATAATAATTCTACCTTATCATATGACATTGCCAAAATGAGAGGGTGATTGGATTCTCTTTTTTTTATATTTGTTTCACGTGAAACATATAAACTTATCTTCCTAAATAGATCATCAAAATAGAAATATCGGAAGGAGTGATCCCTGAAATTCTGGAAGCTTGTCCAATTGTTCTGGGTTTTATTTTGGTCAATTTTTCACGCGCTTCTGCTGATAAAGAAGTCAGTCTTTTATAATCAAAATCATCATGCAAAACAAGATCTTCTAATCGCGTTTGCTTATCCGCTAACTCATGTTCTTTTGAAATATATCCTTCATATTTCATTAAAATTTCAGCTTGTTCAATACTCTCTAAATCATATTTAGAAATGAATTCTTTTACCTTTTGGGAATAAATTGCGAAGTCCAAAAGTGTAACACCCGGACGCGCTAAAACTCCAAACATTTTTACTTTCTGAGAAATAGGAGCGGAGCCAATTGCCTCTAAAGCTGGATTTATTTCTGAAGGATCTATACTCTCTTTTTTGAAATAAGCAATGATTTCCGTAGTCTGTTTTTGTTTTAATTGAACCCGGTCTAATCTTTCTTTTTTCGCTAAACCTATTTCATATGCTTTAGGAGTTAAGCGAATATCTGCATTATCCTGACGCAATAAAATACGATATTCAGCACGGGAAGTAAACATCCGATATGGTTCATTTGTTCCCTTTGTAACAAGATCGTCAATCAAAACTCCGATATATGCTTCGGACCGCTGAAGTATAAATGCTTCTTTTTTATTCACTTTTAAATGCGCATTGATGCCGGCCATCAAACCCTGACAAGCGGCTTCTTCATATCCGGTTGTCCCATTAATTTGTCCGGCAAAATATAAATTCTCTATTAACTTTGTTTCAAGCGTAAGACTCAATTGTTGTGGTGGAAAATAATCATATTCGATAGCATACCCAGGACGAAACATTTTTACATTTTCGAAACCGGGTATCTTTTTCAAAGCTTTGTATTGAACATCTTCCGGTAGTGAAGTGGAGAACCCATTCACATAAATTTCTACCGTATTCCATCCTTCCGGTTCCACAAATATCTGGTGCCTGTCGCGCTCCGCAAAGCGTGTAATTTTATCTTCTATACTCGGACAATACCTTGGTCCTAAACCTTGAATCCGACCAGAAAACATAGGCGATTTTTCAAAACCTGTCCTTAAAATTGCATGGACCTCTTCATTGGTATAGGTCACATAACATGGAATTTGTCCTTCCGGTCCGTTCCCAAGTGGTCCCTCTCGTTTCGTTTTAAAGGCAAATTGCTCGCTATTCAGATAGGAAAATTTGTTAGGATTTTCATCCCCATGTTGTACTTCCATTTTTGAATAATCCAAGGAACGCCCATCGATACGGGGAGGTGTTCCTGTTTTCATTCTGCCTGCTTCAAAACCTAATTCTACTAATTGTTCGGTAATTCCTTTGGATGCGCTTTCGCCTGCTCTCCCGCCACCATATTGCTTTTCACCCAAATGGATGATGCCATTTAAAAAAGTTCCATTGGTTAGAACCACTGATTTTGCTCGTATTTTAATATCCATGCCGGTAATTACCCCGCATACTTTTCCATCTTCAATCATCAACCCTTTAACCATATCCTGCCAAAAATCCAGGTTTGGTGTGGCTTCCAGCATTAAGCGCCATTCTTCAGCAAATTTCCACCGATCACTTTGTGCCCTGGGACTCCACATGGCAGGACCTTTTGAGCGGTTCAGCATACGAAACTGAACAGCAGTTTTATCGGTAACAATTCCTGAATATCCGCCCAATGCATCTATCTCCCTCACAATTTGCCCTTTTGCAATCCCACCCATAGCAGGATTACAACTCATTTGTGCAATGGTTTGCATATTCATGGTAACGAGCAGAGTGGATGAGCCCATATTTGCTGCTGCAGCAGCGGCTTCACAACCTGCATGACCCGCGCCTACTACTATTACATCGTATTCCTTAAACATTATTTATTAAAAATAAAATAGAAAAGACTCAACCAGATTAATCCAAAAAATATTGTGAAACTTAAAATTTCCTTTGCTGTTTTTGTATCCTTTTTTATAAAATAATTATAGACAGCCCAAATTAAACCAGCAATAATTAATAAAACGGGAAAATAGATTCTCATATTAAATTGAAAAATTCTGCAAAGTTATTAATTTTTGAGGAATGTATTTGGAGTAAAGTACAATTCATCCTCTTTAATAAAACATTAATACCTTTGAAGAAATACACTGGTTACTTTCGCCAAATAACCAAATATGGCTGATTAAGCGATTTTTGTTTAAACTGACAAAAGACAATTTTTATTTTAATACATGATCTTATGAAATACAAATCAGAAATTGAAATCAACAAGCCATTAGACAAAGTAATTGAATTATTCGACAATCCGGATAATATGAAAAAATGGATGGAAGGGCTTCAGAGTTTTGAAGCAATCAGCGGTAAACCTGGGGAGGTCGGTTCAAAATCACGACTTAAATTTAAAATGGGAAAGCGCGAAATTGAAATGATTGAAACAGTTACAGTAAGAAATTTACCTGAAGAATTCAGCGGGACTTATGAAGCACAAGGGGTATTTAATATTGTTAAAAATAAGTTTATTCCACTCACTGAGAACAGAACAAAATATATATCTGAACAAGAATTTCAGTTTAATGGTTTTATGAAAATTATTGGCTTCTTAATGCCCGGGATGTTTAAAAAACAATCGATGAAATATTTAATTGACTTTAAAAATTTTGTAGAAAAAGAGTAAGGAAAATGTCCCAAAGAAATAGGGAATCAAAGTCTGAATGCCTCAGCGAAAACACACCATTTCTCATCTAAAAAAAATGAAAAAATATTTTCTAATACTATTTTTACTCTTTGCGTTCACAGGGATTCATGCACAGGAAGAATCAATAATTTTAAAAACTGCAAGCGGAGATCTTGCCGGCACCTTAACATTGCCGGATACCAGGACAAATATCTCCGTTGTATTGATCATAGCAGGTTCCGGACCAACAGACAGAAACGGAAATCAGGAATCGACTGAAAATAATTCATTAAAATTTATTGCAGAAGAATTACGAAAAAATGGAATAGCGTCTGTTCGATACGATAAACGTGGCATTGCGAAAAGTGAAGATGCCATGACCGCAGAAAAGGATCTACGTTTCGAAACGTATATTAATGATGTAAAGGAGTGGATAAGTCTATTATCAAAAGATAAGCGATTTAATAAAATTAGTATTGCCGGACATAGTGAAGGTTCCTTGCTTGGAATGATCGCTGCTGAGAATAATAAAAATGTAAATGCATTTATTTCTATTGCAGGTGCAGGCCGTCCGGCAGATGAAATTTTAAAAGAACAATTGGATAAAGTTCCAAAAGATGTAAAGGATTTTATTTTTCCAGTGATTGATTCCTTAAAACATGGCGATACAGTTGCTAATGTTCCTGTCATATTTTATGCTTTGTTTCGCCCAAGTGTTCAGCCATATATGATCTCCTGGTTGAAATATAATCCTCAAACGGAAATTAAAAAATTAGAAATTCCTGTTTTAATTTTACAGGGGACAACAGATGTTCAGGTCACAGAAACAGATGCAAACCTTTTATCAAAAGCTCAACCAAAGGCTGAATTAAAGTTGATCAAAAATATGAATCATGTATTGAAAGATTGTGATACTTCCGATAAAGAAAAACAAAAACCTATTTATTCGAATCCTGATCTTCCTTTAAATAAAGAGTTTGTTGCTGAATTGGTGAATTTTATTAAGAAGCTGAAATAGTTTTTTTTGGGGGAGTTAGAAATCATGAAAACAAATTTTCATTTTTTCTTTGTCATGCAACAAAAAAAATTCGTAAATCTCATTATTAACTGGTCCTTTCACACGTTCTCGATATATTTTTCATAAAAGAAAAATACTGCCTACCGCAGGCAGGCTCGAACTGAAGCACCCATCACTCGAACTCAGGCTTTTATGGCCCAACGCAATTTTGCTGAACGTGCACGAGGATTGGTATTACATTCCTCTGCGGATGGCCGGATCGGATCTGGGGCAATAGAACTGTAAATACCTTCACGAAATAAATTTTGAAATGATTTTTTAACGCGCCTGTCTTCGCCTGAATGAAAAGATAGTATGGCCACCCGACCACCTGCTGCCAGCGCATCAGGAAGCTTCTCAAGGAATTTATCCAATACACCAAATTCGTCATTTACGGCTATTCGTAATGCCTGAAAGCAGCGCTGACAAGATTTTTTAGTGAGATCCTTGCGGGTATTTGCCGGAAGAAATTCCAGCGTTTCTGTAATTATTTGCTGCAAATGTGTTGTTGTGGCTATGGAAATTCCTTTTTGTTTTTTTGAAATGATTGCTTTCGCGATAAGCTCGGAGTAGGGTTCATCAGCATTTTCCAGAAACAACTCTTGTAATTTTTGTTGAGAAATATTTTTTAATAACTCTGAAGCGGGCTTTCCGCTTTTAGGATTAAGCCTCAAATCTAAGGGGCCTTCGATCTTAAATGAAAATCCTCTTTCGGGATTATCTATTTGCATGGAAGAAACACCAAGGTCTGCGAGTACAAAATTCAAGGGTCCGACTTCGCCAGCTATTTGATCGATGCCTGAAAAATTCATTTTTTTAATTATTAACACTTCAGGTCCAAAACCTAAAGCCGCCAAACGATCTCTGGTACGTGGTAATTCGATAGGATCTACATCAATGGCATATAATCTCCCATTGGGAACCAAGTGTTTCAGCATTTCTAAACTATGACCACCATAACCAAGCGTGGCATCCAATCCTATTTGTCCGGGAACAATAGAAAGGAATTTTAGTATTTCATCCACACAAATAGAACGGTGCATCCCTGCCGGTGTGCGCCCTTGTTCCATCACTTTTGCAATATCCTCTTTATAGACCTCCGGTTGAAGTTCTTTGTATTTTTCTTTAAAAGATTTTGGGTGTGTGCCTTTGTATCGTTGCCTGCGAACACGTTCCGGCTTTTTATCTTCCATTTGGTAAAAATAATAAATTTAATTATTAACATACTATTGAAGCAAGATGCTTCTTTATAATTGGAACGTTTAGAAACTATAACTGTTCGAAACATTTTATTCTTTTACTTTCTTTTTCTGCCGCAAAAAGAAAGTAACAAAGAAAAGCCACCACAAAAACCAACCCCAAGTCTTCGTTTTACCCACAAAAGCCTTACGCCATATCTCCACGAAACTTGTGGTTCGCACTTTTTGTGGACATCAGCCGCACCGCTGCTAATTTTCTTTGTGCAAAATTTAATTTGGTAAGAGCGGGTAAGGCTTGAACAAACGCGATGCCGAGTTGCCAGTGTGGAGAAATCGTTTGTTCTTGATTTTTTCGTTCTTTTTGATCAAGCAAAAAGAACAAAATACAAAAACTTACAAGATTTCGAACAGTAAAGGTTAGAAACTCGCTCCTGCGTAACACTCGTGTTGACGTATTTATTTTTTGCTTTGAAATTTACAGGTGGCTACAAACTCTTTTAATTCCTTTGATTGTCCAAACTCTCTTGAAAAAAATTGTCTTGCAGGTAATTGTGCAAATTTTTCAACCATACAATTACAAAATATATCAATATTAATTGTCGTGTCTCCATCAGAATTTCTATATTCTTCTAATAACCCTTGTTTAACATAACTTTTTAATGAGTCATTCCATTGCAATTCTGGATGAGTTGATCTGCTATTTATCGTGTTGTTTTGAGCAGCTGGGGTAATTAATATACCAAACAATGCCATAATGGAAAAGATTTTTAAAAATCCCCACGTGTAATTTGAATACTTGTTTTCTTCCTCTATTATTTGTTTTGGCTTAAAAGCGCTTCTGAATAATAAACCGCAACCGATAATTGATAAAGAAGTAATAATCGTAAAGAACCAGATGTTTCCTGTTTCCTTATATCCAGTATACCCTTCCTTTGTAAAACTTACTATAAGTAAAATTCCTAGAAAAATTTTAGCTGTTTTTTTATTATTCATAATATACTTTTTCAAGTGTCACAAAGTAGAACTTAACGCTTACTGTGTGTGCCTTTGTATCATTGCCTGCAAACACGTTCCGGCTTTTTATCGTCCATTGGGTAAAGCTAAGAAAATTAATGACGTGCAGCCCTTGCAGGTTCTATTTCATCCGCAATACAATACCGAAAAAGTTATAATTTTTCTCTTATTATTTCTTTTGTTGGATGATTAGTTTTCCTGTATTATTTTTTAACTGATAAAAATAAATACCATCCGGCAAATTTGCTATTGTGATTTCCGTTTTCGGATCTGTGATCTGAATTTGTTTTACTTCTCTGCCTAACAAATCACTGATCTTCAAATCGCATTGTTCATTTTTAAAATTATCAATTTGCAAGGTAAAATTGTTAGCCGCGGGATTTGGGTAGATCTTAACTTGTTCTTCTGTGTAGGTGTTTTCATTAAGGGATGTAGCGGGACAATAAGATTGCCAAACAGAGAAAGCCGGTCGGTCATTTCCTATAGAATCACGCATTGCTATGCTTTTAAAAATTAACGATTCCGGTGTATTGGAATTATCCATCATATAATTTAAAAACAACCAATTTACAACCTCCACGTTTCTGCCATTCAGGATATTAAAGAGTTTATTTACCCAATCAACTTGTTCCTGTGGCGAAGCGTTCCAATTTCCATATAAGGAATCACCTGGCCAACCTGTTTCTGTTATCGCTAAGGGTATATTTCCAATTTTGGAAAATAATGCATCTAAATAATTCAGTGATACACTGTTTGCTTGTTGTGCATTAAAGAAAGGGTATAGCGTTAATCCAACGATATCCATTTTTGATGTATCCAGATCCAGTAAAGCATTCCAGAGAGGAGTGTTCCATCCTGTATTTATTCCTTGTCCGGATAAATGCTCATAATTGAAAATAGTACCCACTTTAGTAGTTGGAGAATAAAATTTAATTGAATCGTAAGCCATGCTGTAAAAGGAGGCCCAATTGGCATAATCAGATGAATCTTGTGCGAAATAAAAATTAACTTCATTCCCAATAAAAATATAAGCAGGATTTAATGAATCGGCTGCATGAACCAATGTTTTTATAAATAAATTACGCATCGTGCTGTTTGTCCAATTGTTGGTGGAATCATTATTTGTATTTAAGTAGAGCGTAGGATAGGTTGCCCAGCCAAATACCAGTATGTCGGTATAATTATATGGCACAGGCTGGAGTTGAGCTATTGTTTTTTGAAGCGTTGGAATATTTCCTGAATTAGCAATGTTATCTCTCCAGCTTCCGTTTGCCATTACAGCACCGCCATTACATGTATTAGCAACTTCAAGTAAAAAAGTCCCGAATTGTGAATAGTCGGTTGGGTGACCAACCGGAGAAACCCCGTAACCCAATTTACCATTAAAGGATTGTGAAAACAAAGATGTTGTTAAACACAATGCAACACAGAGAGTAATGATTCGTTTTTGCATATTGTTTGATGTTTTTTTGTAAAATGTGAAACGAATTGACCAAGAAACCAATTAATTGTGCAAAATTTTATCCGATATAAATTTATAAAAAATTACTCAATGGAATTTAAAATACAGATTTGTACGCATAGTCCCACTTTGTTACTTTTAACAAGATTATAACCTATTATTGAAAAAAAATTATTATTGAAATAGAAAAAATTCTATTTCAGGCGGAACACCTTGATGTGTCAGACATAGGGCGCTATAAAATTCGAAACATTCTAATTTCATTAATTTTCTATAAAAAAACTTTTGCTTCGTTTCCTATATTTTATTTTTAAATCATACAAGCTAAACTGAACTGATAATTCTAAAAACCAAAAACAACATTTAACTTTTTAATGAGAAACATTTTTTATCTTTCCTCGCAAATTCTTAAAACCAATTTTCACATGGCAAAAAAACATCCTAAGGCACTACCTTATTTATTTCTTTCTGAAATGTGGGAACGTTTTGGATTTTATCTTATGCTCGGCATATTTTTCCTTTATATGACCGATACTGAACGAGGGGGTTTAGGCATGGACAGGAAGGAAGCGGCTGATATTTTCGGAACTTATATTGCGCTTGTTTATCTGACACCATTTATCGGTGGTTTGTTAGCCGACCGGATTTTAGGTTACCGGCTTTCAATTACCATCGGAGGAATTTTAATGGGCCTGGGGTATATCGGGCTTGCACTGCCCGGCACAACAGCTTTTTATGTATCGCTACTTACCATTTGCATAGGCAACGGCTTTTTTAAACCTAATATTTCAACCCTTTTAGGAAATGTTTATAACGATGAAAAATACAAACCTTATAAAGATGCGGGTTATAATATTTTTTACATGGGAATTAACATCGGAGCTTTTATTTGTAATTTTTTTGGTGCTTATCTGCGAAATACATTTAGTTGGGGTGCTGCATTTTCAGCTGCAGGAATAGGAATGTTTATTGGGGTAATTATTTTCTGGATTGGATCGAAGCACTACAAACATGCGGATGTTCGTAAAGAAACAAAATCAGAAGATATGCCTGTGGTAAAAATTTTAGGCTTAACCCTTCTTCCAGCGCTTATTGTAGGGTACATCGGTTGGATCATTCCCGGGAATATTTTCGGAAGTGACAGTACCGATGCATTTATTTTTGGTGCCTTACCTGTTGCCGGATATTATGTTTCTCTGATGTTACGCTCCAATGCCGAAGACAAAAGACCTATTTCGGCCTTACTTGCAGTGTTTGCCGTTGCAATTATATTTTGGGCAATTTTTAAACAAAATGGAACAGCATTAACAACATGGGCCGAAAGCTATACGGATAGGGAAATTCCTACCATGCTGGTGAAACCTGCAAAAGTTCTTGGGATGATACAGGAACCAAAATTTGTGAAGGACTCTGTTCCGCTTGTGGATGAAAAATTCCGTGTTGTACGCGATGCAAATAATAAACCTCTGAAAACTTTTTCTTATCCATTATATTTTAAAAATCTTGCTCCTGAAAAACTGCCTGCAGAGGGTGAAAAAGTAACGCTTGTTTCCACTGAATTGATGCAATCCATAAATCCATTCTGGGTAATTATATTAACTCCTCTGATTGTATTATTCTGGGTATTTCTGAAAAGGAAAAACAAAGAACCAACCACTCCATACAAAATTTTTTATGGATTATTGATCACCGCTTTATCTACACTTGTTATGGTAGTTGCCACTTATATGTGCTATAACGGACAGGAAAAAAGTTCGATGTGGTGGCTCGTTGCCAGTTATGGTGTTATAACGGTGGGCGAATTATGTTTAAGTCCAATGGCATTATCACTGGTTTCAAAACTATCTCCTCCCCGACTAACCGGTTTAATGATGGGAGGCTGGTTTCTTTCTACTTCTATTGGAAATAAAATGAGTGGAGTGCTTGCCAGTTTATGGGATGGTTATGAAAATAAAGCAAATTTTTTTCTGGTGAATTTTATTCTTGCATTAATCACCTCTGTTATAATTTTATTAATGATCAGATGGCTGAATAAGATCATGAAGGAACATGGAGTTTAAGTGATTTTATTAGAAAACAAAATAAACTATTACAAACCAAACTGAGCTGATAATTCCAACATTCTGATAATTGGTTTTTTAATCCTTTACACGAAAAATGGCTACTGGCAAACAACGCAGAGGACTGTTTTTTTTCCAGTGCCAAGTTTTATAAATCTAAAAATTATGATTTTAGTTTCCTTGTTAACTATTTGGATGTTATGTAGGTTTGCTGATAAATTTACAGACGGCAGATTGCAGGTGAAATAACACCTGCAATGACTTGGTTAATGCAGCACCAACAGGGACAAAAATTTTCCCTATGCCTTGTTAAATACGACAGGTAACTTTCTAAAACAATCTATTTTTTCTATAATATCCTTAAGTTCGGATGGCACAGATATTTGTTGTAAGCTATTTATTATGTTAGATTGAGTTATTGTAATTTTTAGTTCATTCTGCAAATACATGTTTAATTCGGATAGAAAATCTTTTCCAGGTAGAATTTTTAATCTTTCATTTAAATCATTCCATTGTTGCTCAAATTCTCTTAGAATTGATTCAGTTATTGTTGATTCATCATTTCTAGGAGTATTTCCTTTTTCAAATTTTAATCTATATGACTGCAATTGAGCTTGCGTTTTATATTTAAAATTATCCGATATAGAATTTAATACTAGATTAATATCTTTATTAAATGATATAGATTTTCCACTTCTAATATTTGCTTCCTTAATACGATCATGTATTGCTTTTTCTATGGCTTCTGGTACAAGAAGAAAATTTTCTATTTCCTTACAACTATGAATATGTGCAAAATTGTTTCCTTTATTTAAATCTTCCAGTTCACCTGTTACTTCTTTTTCAGATCTATAATCTCTATCAAATATAACTGCTGAAAGAATTTTAGATCCTATTGTTTTTTCAATTCCTTCTTTGAAAGCTCTAAGTCGCGTGGGATTGAACCCTTCAATAGGTACAACCGCGAAATCAGTTCTATTTGCTACTTGTTCTTTATTGAGTATTCTAGCAATTTTTGAAAGAATCGAAAAATCTTTTCCTTCGACAAATAACACTCTTTTTGACTTAGCTATTTGTGTCAAAATAGGATTTAAATTTGAACCTAACACTTGAAATATATCCCTTAATTGTGAAGGGTCTTTTATTCTTTTGGCTGATTGATTCACTTTATTTATTAGTAGAATATCATTTAATTCTGCTTCACTAATAAGTTCTGTTGAGTGTGTAGCTATAATAATATCGGGCCCAATCGTTTTAAGAACAGCAAGTAACTGTCGTTGTAAATCAGAATGTAAATATATGTCAGGTTCGTCTATAAGAAAGATTGATGCATTTTTATTTTTAATAATGTATGTTAGCATTTGACACCAAACTTGAAATCCATAACCTGCCCAGAAAATTTCTCTAGGAATTCTTTCTTCTGGACAAAACATATCGAGTGTAGGTTCTTTTTCAGATTGATTTACTTCTGGTCTATCAATATCCATCCCGGGCCAAGTCCTTTTTATTAATTCCTTAAACTCAAGAAAATCTTCATTGTAATGATACCAAATATTTCTAAAATTTCTTGATGCTGTATAAGTTAATAGAGCTAATCTGGCAGCTTCTTTTTGATAAAGCCTTTCTTTATGATCAACCGGTCCTAATATCGGAACAAATCCTATTTCAATATTTACTAATTCTTTAAATTCTTTGGGAGATTTAACTATAGAAGATTCTGATTCATAGTTAAGATAACATTCCCCTTTTTTTGGAAAAAAAACTTGTAGGTATGCACCATCAGATAGTCGAAACCTTATTATTGCTGGTGTTTCGTCATCATAATTATGAAAAACATTTTCTGTCGCAACTGGAACTTGACTTAAATCAATTTCATACCCTAAAACTTGATTACCGATAGGATCGTTAATAAAAATTGGTTTTTTAGATTTTGCTTTTCGGATACCTTCAGCGAGAATTTTTAAGGAACCAATAATGGTAGATTTTCCTGCATTATTTGGTCCTACAAGAATATTAAAACTATTTAATGAAACCGTAAATTGACTGAAGCTTTTGTAATTTTTATATTTTATCGAAGTTATATGTTGCATTTAATTATACTATCAAAGATTTTTTGTGAATTATATCAAATGTACTTATTCTTTAATATAAAAAAAGAGGTAAAACATTTGCTTCACCTCTTTCAATCAATTTAAAAAGTTTTAAAACTTACAAACCAAACTGAGCTGATAATTCCAACATTCTGATAATTGGTTTTTTAGCTTCCCGTATTAATTCTTCTGATAATAGTATTTCGGGCTGTTCGTATTTAAGGCAATTATAAAGCTTTTCCAGCGTGTTTAATTTCATGTGGGGGCAATCGTTGCAAGCACAGGAATTATTAGGTGGAGCGGGTATAAAGGTCTTTAATGGATTTGCTTTTTGCATCTGATGGATGATGCCTGCTTCGGTAGCAACAATAAATTCGGTAGCAGGTGATTGGGTGGAATATTTTAAAATACCTGTTGTACTACCAATATAATCAGCTATTTCTAATAAGTTAGCTTCACATTCAGGATGCGCTAATAATTTTGCATTCGGATGTTGATTTTTAAGTTTGGTGATTTTCTCTAATGAAAATATTTCGTGAACCATACACGCCCCATCCCATAAAATCATATTACGACCCGTTTTTTTATTGATATAAGCACCTAAATTCTTATCGGGCGCAAATATGATCTTTTGATCAATTGGAAGGCTCTCAACAATTTGAACTGCATTGGTGGAGGTACAAACAATATCAGTTAATGTTTTTAATTCAGCAGTGCAATTAATGTAAGAAATTACTAAATGATCGGGGTGTAGTTTTTTGAATGTTGCAAATTTATCTGCCGGACAGGAATCTGCTAATGAACAACCTGCGTTTAAATCTGGTAATAAAACTTTTTTGTGAGGTGAAAGAATTTTTGCAGTTTCGGCCATGAAATGAACGCCTGCAAAAACAATAATGTCGGCATCGGTTCTGGCTGCTTCCTGGGATAATCCCAAACTATCGCCAATGTAATCGGCAATGTCCTGTATGTCGGCATCCTGGTAATAGTGGGCAAGTATGATGGCATTTTTTTCTTTTTTGAGTTTGTTTATTTCGGAGAACAAATCTAGAGAAAAATCAATTGGAATATCTAAAAAGCCTTTTGTCAACAAATCACTATCCATAATAATAATATATTTATTTTAATTAAAATTTAAAAAATTGTTGTTGTTATTGGTCTGTTAGTTCAGTGTAAAAATACTTTACAAAAGTATTGACTTTTTGACTTTTAACATACTGTAAAACGTAATTAAAAAGTTCTTAGGCTATAAATAGCTGAAAAATAGATTATTCGAGCTTTATAAACAATGTGTTAATTAAGTTATGAGATGATAAGTAATAGGAATAAACAAGCAACTTTATGTTATTAAATTGTTCATTTATTCTATTAAAAAATAATAAGATTATAGCTGATTATCCAAAAAAATATCCATGCAAATTAAATACTTAACAATCCTATGGAAATCTTTTAAAGATTACTAACAGAATAACCCTTTTTCAACAAAATTAGTGTTAATAAAATAAAAATTAGAGTGCTGTTTATCAAGCTATTATTTTTGAACTTTACAAAACTGTTAATAAGGTGAAAAAGCTGTTAATTACGTTGGAATTGCTTGATATTTAATATAGAAGGTTTATTGGAACGCAGATTTATTAAGAAAGATTAAGAAAGAAAAATGATTTTAAGTTTTACTGATTTAGTAGGATATAGTAAATGGAACGCAGATTTAGTAGGAAAGATTAAGGATTTAATATTTTTTAAAATGTTATCCTAATATCAATAGAGAATCAACTAAATCATAAAATTTTAAAATCATAAAGGATCAGCGAAGATCAGCGTACCATAATATAAAGTGCAACACTATAAATTATAAAAAATAAAAAATGAAAATAGCAATAGGTTCTGACCATGCCGGATTTGAATTAAAACAAAAGCTAATACCTTATCTGCAATCCCAAGGATATGAGGTGAAAGATTTTGGTTGTTATTCAGAGGAACGCGCAGATTATCCTGATTTTGCACATCCTGTTGCAAATGCAGTAGAAAATAAAGAAGTTGATTTTGGTTTATTAATGTGTGGCACCGGCAACGGAATTAACATGGCGGCAAATAAACATGGAGGAATACGTGCTGCATTGTGTTGGAAGCCGGAAATAGCAGAATTAGCCCGATTGCATAACGATGCTAATATATTAACACTTCCTGCACGTTGCATCAGTGAAGAAGAAGCAAAAAAATGCACAGATGTTTTTTATACCACCGCTTTTGAAGGAGGAAGACATACGGACCGGGTGAAGAAAATTTCAAATGGTTGTTAATCTACGAAATACGAATGAGTATGAATCTCCGAAACTGTGTTAAAAAAACTTTGCGCCTTCGCGCCTTAGCGGCAAAAAAACGATAAGTTACGAATAAACGAATGAATACGAATCTACGAAACTGTGTTTAATATAACTTTGCGCCTTTGCACCCGGAGTTTATCCTGAGCGAAGTCGAAGTGAGGCAAAAAAAATTATGAGTTACGAATAAACGAATGGAAACTAATTTACTAAACTAAGTGTTGGAAAAAACTTTGCGCCTTCGCGGCTTAGCGGCAAAAAAAATGATGGGTTACGAATAAACAAATGGTTGCTAATCTACGAAATACGAATGAGTACGAATTTACGAAACTGTGTTTAAAAAAAACTTTGCGTCTTCGCGCCTTAGCGGCAAAAAAGCGATAAGTTACGAATAAACGAATGATTGTTAATCTACGAAATACGAATGAGTACGAATCTCCGAAACTGTGTTTAAAAAACTTTGCGTCTTCGCGCCTTAGTGGCAAAAAATATGACTAAAAAAATACTACTTTTCCTCTTATTTCCTACACTGCTTTTTGCACAACAGCCGGCACAAAAGGATGCATCCCTTCCTTCAGGAGGAAAAGATACTACCGCTATCCGCTATTCAAAAAGCATTTCAAAAGAGGATCTGAAAGGGAATTTGACTATTCTTGCTGATGATGCAATGGAAGGTAGAGAAACCGGTGAACCTGGTCAAAAAATGGCTGCCGACTTTATTTCATCACAATTCAGATCCTATGGAATTCCTCCCTATAAAGACAGCACCTATTATCAATCGTATCCCTTAAATGTGATTTTGCCAACATCTGCTGAAGTGATCGTTGATGGAAAAAAATTCACAGCAAAAAAAGATTACTATAATTTTCCGGGACTCATTGAACAGCGCATCGAAGAATACAGTGTTCTTTTTTGTGGTTATGGAATAGAAGAAAAAAAATACAATGATTATAAGGGAGTGAATGTAAAAGATAAAGTAGTACTAATACTTTCGGGAGAACCTTATTCGAAAGATTCTGTTTCGATCATTTCCGGAAAAAAAACAGCTTCCCTTTGGAGCACTTATTATAAATTAAAAATTGAAAAGGCAAAAGAAAAAGGGATCAAAGCATTATTAGTTATTGTGGATGATGTAGCGAAAGATGTAGTAGAAAAAAAACACCGGCTGGAAACACCTTCCTTGAAATTAGACCAGTCGAAAATAGAAATGCCGATTATTTATATTTCCAAAGAAATGGCGTGTAAGATCTTAAAAATTGAAAATATTGAAAAGATCAGGCCCAAACAAAAGCCGGTAAAACTGGTAGCAAAAACAACTATTAGTATTGATATTAAAAATAAAGTTCAAAAAAACAGCTCCGAAAATGTATTGGCTTATATTGAAGGAAGTGATTTGAAAAATGAAGTTATTGTGATCTCTGCTCACTACGATCATCTTGGAAAAGATGGCAATATTGTTTTTAATGGTGCCGATGATGATGGTTCGGGAACTGTTGCAGTTATGGAGCTTGCAAAAACGTTTGCGAAAGCAAAAAAAGAAGGAAATGGTCCGCGCAGAAGTATTTTATGCATGACAGTTTCGGGCGAAGAAAAAGGATTGTTAGGCTCCGCCTACTATGTTGAAAACCCCGTGTTTCCTTTAAAAAACACAGTTTGTGATCTGAACATTGATATGATAGGCCGTATCGATGAAAAGCACGAAAACAATGCAAATTATATTTATTTGATCGGGTCGGATAAATTAAGTTCAGAGCTTCACAGCATCAACGAAAACGCAAATAAAAAATATACTAACCTGGAATTAGATTATACCTATAATGATGTGAAAGATAAGAATCGTTATTATTATAGGTCCGATCATTATAACTTTGCGAAGAAGGGAATCCCTGTAATATTTTATTTCAATGGTGTGCATGTGGATTATCACAAGCCAACGGATGATATAGAAAAAATAAATTTCGAGAAGATGGAAAAGATAACCCGGCTTGTTTTTTTTACAGCCTGGGAGCTTGCAAACAGGACGGAGAGGATAGTTGTGGATTCGAATAAAAAATAAAGACCTCACCCCTTTATCCCCTCTCCACAAGAGAGGGTGCGAGGCGTAAAAAAAGAACAAATTTTTTTTAATAAAAGAAACATAAACTCCGCGCCTTTGCATTCGGAGTTTATCCTGAGAGAAGTCGAAGGGCGGAAAAAAATAAAGAGGAGGGTGGTAAGAGGTGAAAAAAGAGAAACAGAAATTTTAATAAAAAAAATAAACTTCCGCGTCTTTGCGTCTTCGCGGCAAAAAATAATTGGTATGTCGAAAACACTGGAAACATTTTTAGCAGCTTCAGAAAAAAAAGCCTTTGATCTGGATCATCGCAAAACATTGCGTTATAACATCGGGCAGTATAATAAAAAAGTTATTGAAGGAAAAGAACAGTTCAGTAATCTGGAACTCGCCAAAACGCGTGCTGCTGCAAGAAAGCAAAAAGCAATTGAAAATCTCGAAAAATATCTGATCGAATTTGAAGCCGCTTTTATTAAACGCGGTGGTAAAGTTATTTGGGCCGTAGATGCTGAAGAGGCTGTAAAAGAAGCTTTACAGATCATGCAAAAGGTAAATGCTAAAACGGTAGTGAAAGCCAAATCAATGGTTACCGAAGAAATTCATTTTAATCCCGCACTCGAAAAACAAGGAATAGAAAGTATTGAAACGGATCTGGGCGAATACATTGTACAGCTTCGTAACGAGCCACCATACCATATTGTAACTCCTGCCATGCATCTTTCAAAAGAAGAGGTGGCAAAAACATTTAATGAAAAAAAGGGAACACCACTGGATTGGAACCCTGAACAAATCACCAATTTTGTCCGCCAGGAATTACGACTCAAATACAGTAAAGCCGATGTGGGTGTAAGTGGAGCCAATTTTTTAATTGCTGATGTTGGTGCTATTGCAGTCACCGAAAATGAAGGCAATGGATTAATGTCAATGGCATTTCCGAAAGTTCAGATAGCGATTGTAGGGATCGAAAAAATTTTACCATCCATGGCTGACCTGGATCTTTTTTGGCCGCTATTAGCTACTCATGGCACCGGACAAAATCTGACTGTTTATAATACCATTTATACCGGACCAAAACAAGCGGGAGAAGCGGATGGACCGGAAGAGATGTATGTTATTTTATTAGACAATGGCCGTTCGGATCTCTTGGCTGAAACAGAACAAAGAAGGGCCCTTTCCTGTATCCGCTGTGGCGCCTGTTTAAATGTGTGTCCTGTTTATAACACCATTGGCGGCCATTCCTATGGTACTACTTACAGCGGACCAATTGGTTCTATCATCACTCCACATTTCAAAGGAATGGAAGAGTTCAAACATTTAAGTTTTGCTTCCAGCTTATGCGGAAAATGTACCGAAGTATGTCCTGTAAAAATTGATATTCACAAACTTTTATTATACAACCGTAGGGATTCAATCAGCAAAGGATTTTCATCAAAAACAGAAAACTGGGTTTGGCACTTTTGGAAAAAAGCCATGTTAAAACGCAGTAAAATGGATAAAGGAGGAGCGAAGCTGAAAAATTTTATGCTTAAACAATTCTTTAAAAAACAATGGGGTGAACGAAGGGATCTACCTGTTGTTGCACAAAAATCATTTAATCAGATCTGGCGAGAGCGAAAGGGGATGAAGTAAATTGATAAAAAAAGTCGGGATTTTATATCCCGATTAGCGGGAAAAGAAAATATTTGTTTTTATTTTTTTTAATTATTGATTTACATATTTTAAAATTAGTAATTGTTTATCCCAGTTTACCAATATAAATCATATTCATTACTGCTTTTGGGATCATAGAATACAGTATCCTTTATATTGGTATAAATCCCCGATTTGTATTTATCAATATTTATAAAACTATACCCAGAAGATATACCAACAGAAGGGAAATATGAATAATTATAATTTGTTATTGTCCAATGATTATTAGGGTAAGATGCACTAATTATATTAAAGGATAACGAATCTCCTGCATTGTATGGAGGTGGAGGTAAAAATTTAATTATAACATCACACATATACACATTTTTAAGTATTATATCATTACTTTCTCCTTTTTGAATGTTACTTGAACCATTCGGATTTGCCCAATCTGTATCCACACTATATGTATACTTTCCTTTTTTTGGGGTAACAAACTCTCCGAAATCATACTTTCCGTTAGCATCCGTGTATCCGGTTTTTAATACATTAAAAGTATAATTAGCAGATCCCAATGAACTGGTATTATAGATCTCCGTAAGAACAACCTTCATATTTGAAACTCCCATTTGAGTTGTTTTATCAAACACCGTTACTTTTGCAGAAGTGTTCTCCGTTTTTTTGCAGGAAGAAATTCCAAACAAAAAAAACAGAGCGAAAATAAATTTTAATGCTTTCATATTATTTAATGATTAAATAGAGTTCAAAAAAAATGATTCCTTTTTTAAATCCTCTAACTCCTTATTTAATTGTATTACATAAAGTGTAAGCTCTTCAATTTTTTGCATTTGTAATTTTAATTGTTCACCTACATCAACACCATTTTTTTCTATTTCGGTTGCGCTTGGTATTTCAGGTAAGTGGCCATTCTTTTTAATGTATTGTTCTACTTCAGCAAGGGGAACGGGATATTGTCATTTCGATTGAAGAGGGAAATCTTTTTTTGATTAGCAAGATGCTTCATTTTATTCAGCATGACAAAAGAATAAACAAATTTTTTTAAAACGATGTTTATTAAAATTCTTAATAAAATTTTATTGTTTAATTAATTTCTGCACCTCTGTTTCTCCATCTTCATTGATGCTTTTTACATAATTAGGAGTAATAATTATACTTTGGCTAACCTAGTTCAAGTATTTATAAAAAGCAAATTTATTATTCAAATTGGCAGGTTTATTTATCCAATGGTAGTTTTTCGTGCAAAAAGCATGTTAAGACTCATGGTTTTATTGTTCTTATACCAATTGAAATATAAAATTGTCCAATCATCCTCTCCTTTTTTCAAGGAGAGGGTTTGGGTGAGGTTTTAAAAATGGACTATTTGATATTTCAATTGGTATTAAGTTTTAGAGGTAGCCGCAGATTCGCAGATTTTAAAAAGAGATTTATTGCTAAAGGCAATGATGAAAGAAAGATTAACACAGTTGATTGAACAGACTCTAAAAAACGAATTATTTTTTCCCTTCTCCTTTTTTAAGGAGAAGGTGTCCGTAGGGCGGATGAGGTTTTTAAAGTTCTTGGGACGGATGTTTTTTTTCCTAACGGTTAACATCGTTTTTGAGATTTCTCCCGGAGTTTATCCTGAGCAAAGTCGAAGGAGTCGAAATGACATCCTCCTATTAATCGAACTCTATTTAATACTTAAACATCCTTATGAATTCTTCTTTATAGCTTGGAGAAACATCAATTTCTGAGCCATCCACAAGAGTAACAAAACCTCCGTTTCCTTTTTGATATGATTTTATAAATCGACTATTTATAATATGTGATTTATGTACACGTAAAAAAGGGAAGGAAAGGATTTCAGAAAAATGTTTTAAAAACCGACAGATCATTTTCTTTTGTCCGTTTTTCAGATATACATCCGTAAAATTTCCATTGCCTTGTAATCTAACAATATCTTCGGCCATAACCACTTCAAACCCTTCCAGTGTTGGAAGAATTACCTGTTGTTTTTCAGGTTGTTTTTCTTTGAAATTTTCGAGAATAACTTTGTTACGATCAAAAAATTCGTTCTTCAATAATTGTTGTTGAACTTTCGCCACAGCAACAATCAGCTCCTCTATACTTATTGGTTTTAAAAGATAATAGGCTGCGCTGGTGTTTAATGCTTTGAGGGAATATTCAGAAAAAGCGGTAACAAAAATGGTCTCGAACTGAAGGTCCTGACAAGCCTCTAACACATCAAATGCATTTCCAAATGGCATTTCTACATCCAGAAAAACAAGTTGTGGTTTTACTTCATGTAACAAAGGCACAGCCTCTTTAATATTTTGCGCTTCTCCAATGATCTCTACCTGAGGACAATATTTTTTTATATAATTTTTCAGCGCTTCTCTTGCTGCCGTTTCATCCTCCACAATTACGCTTCTTATTTTATCTAATTGCATCATGTCTTGTAAATTAAAGGAAATAGAATTTTAACAATGGTTCCTGAAGAGCCTTTTTCTGTTTTTTCTGAAATTTTCAGCTGTATGTTTTTATGATATAATTGGTTAAGCAATTTTATGCGTTCCAACGTATTGTTTAAACCTCTTGATTCGTGCGACTTTTGATTTAAGGTTTTTAATTCTTTACTTTTTTTAAGGCCAATTCCATCATCGGATATTTCAATACAAATGTTCTTGTCTTCCAGTGAAAATTTAATTTCCAAAATACCTTTTTCTTCTTTGTAACGAAGCCCGTGCCAAATGGCATTTTCCAGTTGCGGTTGAATAATCATATTTGGAACAAGCGTTGTTTCGGTATCTATTTTTTCATCAATAATTAATTGGTAATCGAATTTTTCTTTGAATCGTAAATGTTCCAGGTCAAGGTATTTTTTTATCAATTCGATTTCGTTGCTTAAAGAAATAAAATCTTTATTTGAATTTTCCATAGTCTGTCGCATCAAATTAGAGTAGGAGCTAAGGTATTTGTTGGCTTCCAATTCATTGTTTTCGGCAATAAATTGGTTGACACTATTTAAACTATTGAAAATAAAATGCGGATTCATTTCTCTGCGGAGTGATTGCAAAGCAATTTCTTTGTTCTTTGTTTTCACCGAATAAAACGCTTTTATCAAAAACGCTAAAAAGGTGAACGCTAAAAAAATGCCTCCGATAAGCATGTAATTAAAGGTATTTTTCTTTTCAATTAGCTGGTCTTGCAGGCCTTTTTCTTTTTCTAACTGGCTTATTTTTTCTTCGGTGGCAGCAAGTAATTTAATATCCACCAAGGAGCTGTCTGATTTTACCAGATGTTCTAAAATTTTAAAAAACTGGCCATATAATTCAATACTTTTTTTATAATCTCCCACCTCCTGATAGTACTTTATAAGCGCCTCTAAACTTTTTTTCGCCTCCATGGTATTGAAACTTTCTATTGCTTTATCATAACTCTCCTGAAGCAGTAAAATAGCTTGGGTATTATTTTTTTCTGAAAAATAAATTGTTGCCAAGGACTGCTTTTGAGTTATTTCAGTATTCGCATCCTTGGCCTGTTGGGCATCCGCAATAAGCTCGTTTTTTATTTCTTTTGCCTTGTCTGTGTTGTTATTCTCTAAATATAGATTAGCGAGTTCATCTTTTATCTTTATTTGCTCAACAGAGTTTTTGTCCGTATAATTTAATGCATCGTTATAATTTCCTAATGCGCTTGTGTTGTCTTTTTGCTGAATGTTTGATTTTGCTTGTTGAATATAGGCGTCTACCACCTCTTGTTTGTCACCCTTATTTTTAAATATTTGAATATTAGAGTTGGAGTAGCTGGTTTGTACTGCCTGATTGGTGCTGTTTAGCAAACGGTTTGCATCGTTGGAATTGATCGTGTTTCCTGTTTTATCTATGGATTCCTCTTTTGCCAATTCGTAATTTTTAATAGCATCGTTGGTTTTTCCTTGCTCTTCCTGCACCTTGGCTAAGTTTCGGCTAACTCTTGCTTTGTCTTCTTTCCGCTTGAGCTTTGTATAAATAGCTAATGATTTTTTATAATAGTCTTCCGCTTTTAAATAATCCAATTGCTTTGAAAAGGTTTCTGCCAATTCTTCATAATTTTTTGCAATGTTCGGTTCATCATTTGATCTATAGGATTGTTCCAGCTTTGTTGAAATGGAATTTACTTTTTTATTAGTACCCATTTCGTAATCAACAGAGTCCTGCGCTACACCTTGTTGACAAGTGATGAGCATCGTAAAAAGTGAAAATAAATAAATAAGGGATCTGTGATTATACATCAGAATTTTTCTGTTTTTTCTCACTGTAAAGTAAATTAAAAATAGAGAATAAACCTACCCATTTCACCAATTCAAAAGGCAGTTTCACCCATTGGTGTAAATATCCCGGAATTTCAAATCTACTTTTGAATCATAAATCAAAAACCTTAAACCGATGAAAAAACGTAAACTGATTAGCGCATTTATTTTCTTAGTAATAATGAATACGCACGCTCAAAACCTGAACCAGCAGGTACAGAATCAACTTAGCAACAGGAATGAAAACTTTATTCCTCAACAAGTAACAAGAAACAATTTTAATTGGAACAACCAACAAAAAACGGTTGCCACCCCAGTTATCCAACAAAAAACGGTTGTGGTAAATACCAATAAACCTCCAAAACAAAACGGTTCAGGAAATATGAAAACAAACAAAACAGTGAATCGGCAAACAGTTCAAAAGATTCCACTGGAAGTAACAAGTAATAAAATAAATAATTTACCGGAAGTAAATGAACAGGTTCAGAACCAAATTGCAAACGGCAATCAAAGTAGTATGCAACAGGTAATAATTCTTGAAAATGTCAATTTTGACAACCGGCCAATAGTGAACGATAATTTAAATCGGGGAAACGAACAGGTGGAGGCAAATACAAACAGTGTTTACCCCAAAATTAATTTAGGTTTAGGTGAAATTAAAAAATTAGTGAGAAAACAAAAAAGCGAAAAATATTCCTTTAAAATTTCGAAGCGAAAAAAGATAAATCAGGACATCAAACGATATTTTTTCAGGGTTTCACGAAAACTGGACAGCACTTTCGCAAGACATATAAAAATTAAAGCCGATTATACCTGCTTTGCCTGGTAGCTCAATCCGGTTATTTGATCCGATTTGAAAAATCATCAATTAATCCATTTTAATAAAAAAAAACATAAAGCCATGAAAAAAATGGCAATTGTCAGTGTCCAAGTTGCAAAGGGAAGGGAGCTGAAAAAATGATAGCGGCTTTAAAAAGACAGGCTTCAAAAAAAGGCTTTGAATTAAAGTAAAATTTCATTCCCGTTTTAACAAAAGCTTCAACACGAATTAAAAATTGGACGAACCGGTTTTGTGGAAAATGAAAAGCATCGCATCTATCTTGTAAAATCAAAAATTATGAAAACACATTCTATCAATTTCGGACAAGCTAAAACAAGTGTTTTGCTTCATTACACAAACTTTGTCTTCAGCAGCAGACTTTGTATTTTACTGCTGATATGCAGTTTCTCAAGCGTTGCGGAAACGACAAAAACAGTTATACCAAAACTTCAAAAGGTTACGGTTTATATTCAGGGAGCTCATTTGTATTACAATGAAAATGTAAGTCTGCAACCGGGAAATAATGAAATTGTTTTCGAAAACATTTCCCCTTATCTGGTTGAAACCAGCTTGCAGTCAAGCAGCAAAGGCGCTGTGGTAATGGACATCAAACACAATCTAAAATATAAAGAAAGGGTGGAGGTAACACGCAAATACGATAAAATGATAGAAAATGTATCTGATTCGTTGGAAGAGATCGGTTATCAGTTAAAAGATATTGAAAACAAATTCAATGTTCTGGCCAAAGAAAAAAATATGCTCTTAAACAACCGGATCATAAAAGGTGAGTCATTAAAAGATTCGCTTGCATTATTAAAAGACGGTATGGTGTATCTGAAAGAAAAATTAAATTCAATTTATGAACAAGAGTTGAAACTGGAACGTTCCAAGAATAAAATAGTAAAGCAACAATCGAAACTGGAAAACCGGCAGAATGCCTTGATCTTATTGCAAAGCGGAAACGATAACACCAACAATCTGGCTGCTCAGCCTATCCACCAGGTTATTGTTACACTGTATGCTGAAGAGCAGGTTACTACCAATGTGAGCTTTAATTATTTTGTACAAAACGCCAACTGGGTTCCTGTTTATGATCTGCAGGCAACTTCAACCAACAATAGTTTAGCCTTAAAATATTTTGCCAACGTAACCCAAAAAACGGGAATTGAATGGGGTAACGTTCCATTAACGCTCAGCACCAGCAACCCCAATGAAACCAATACCAAACCCGAGTTAAGTCCCTGGTACTTGAGTTTTATTGAATACATGAAAGTTAATAGAAATTATAATTCAGTATCGAATGCTTATGCTCCGATGGCAGCTGAAACAATTACCTTAGATTCTTATAGTAAGAATACAAAAACAAAGGAGCAGGATGATGCTGTTTATTTAAAAAATTATGTACAGATCACCGAAAACATGATACGAACAGAGTATGAAATAAAATTAAATTACAGCATTGCTACGGATGGTAAAATGCATAAGGTGTTAATAAATCAACGGGATGTTCCCATGACCATGCAATTTGCTGCTGTACCAAAAATTTGTACCGATGCGTTTTTATTGGCCAAAATTACCGGATGGGAAGACATGAATATCATCCCCGGAAAAGCCCGTTTATATTTTGATAACGGATACATCGGAGAAATTTATTTAAATGCATCTTCCACATCCGATACATTAAGCATTAATTTAGGAAGGGATAAAAGCATTGCTTTAACCCGCAAAAAGATCAAGGAAAATTACAAAGAAAAAATATTATCGGAAGAAAAAGTGGAAACCAGAACCATTGAATTGATGGTTCGTAATACAAAAAACAGTCCTATTGAAATAAGCATTGAAGATCAGATTCCGGTTGTAAGGGGAACAAATGATATCAAAATAGTTTTATTAAAAAGTGATGGTGCCACACTTGATGAAGCTACCGGAAAGCTGACATGGGATGTAAATCTGAAAGTGAAAGATTCGAAAAAATTAACTTTCAGTTATGAAATTCATTATCCGAAAAATAAAATAATTGCTGGGTTGTAGTCTAAATTGCTTGTAAAAAAACAATTAAAAATAAATGGTAATGGTTTGGCTGTCGGTGCGGGTATTCTACGTTGAAGTAGAGTACCCGACTGATATTATTACCTGAGTTCGATTAATAATGCCTCGAAAACATCAACAAACAGAGCTATTTATGAAATTATGTGTTTGTTGTTTTGTCATGCTGAATGGAATGAAGCATCTTGCTAATAAAAAATTTTTTTTTGCAGAGTTTATCCTAAGCTCAGCTGAAGGGCTCAAAATGACAGGTGCTTGTAAATAAAGTGTTGCTCTCATTTTTTAAAATCAATTAGTAATCGAGCTAAGGTTATTAATACATGCGTTTTGCCTGAAGCGGAGCTTTGAGGCTGATCCAAAAAATATGAATCGGTTCTTTCAGATCCACCGTTCCGTTTTTATTCGTATCCTGTCTTGCAAAAATATACATGACATCATTTTGAGAGTCATATTGTGAACGTACAACAGAGTAATCAGCCGGTATAAGTTGAGTTTTTACATTGCTGCTTGCATCAAAATAATAAAATTTCCGCAAGTCTTTCTTGTTGATGAGGGTGTCCTTGTTTGTGTCTTCATCATAAACGGAAATCAAATAATAGTCACGATTGATGGGCATTTTATTTAAAGAGTCTTGTTCAAATGCAGGATAATACAAGGTTTTTATTAATGCAGGATGATCAAAAAGAAAGTGGAGTTTCTCTGTTTTCAAATCATAATGCGCTATGTTCAATAGATTATAACCATACAGAATATCGATGCCGGGCATAAAATGTTCCTCCCCTTCACTCTCTGTTCCACCGTAATCATTAAAGTATTTTGAATAGCCGGTATTTCCTCTTGCAGCAATGTTTTCTTCTCTTGATTTATAAACCGTCACCAATCTGTGGTCTGGAAGTCCTGTGAGGATAACAGAGTTTGGTTTGGTAGCAATTTTATTTAAGGAAACATTTCCTTGAATAGAATTCAAAAGTGAATCAGTATCTGTTGATGATTCTGAAGCATTAATGCGAATTTGTTCTTCCTTTTGCTCGCCTTTCTTAGAGGTGCAGGAAGATAAAATACTTGTAAAAATAAAGATTGCCAGAATAATTCTATTAGAGGTGGCACAAGCATTGGTGGAGCAGTATATCATATTTTAAAATTTTATCTAAACCGGAGTGTAATTAGTATAATAGTTTTCCTGGTGCAATTTGCATCTGAAAAAACATCTGAAAAATAGTAGAAAATAAAGTTCAAAAAAACTACTTCTTATTTTTAATATCGCTTTCTTTAATAGGGCGGAAGGCTGTTCTTCTGTTTTTCTGGTGTTCTTCTTCGGTTTGGGCATTTACAACCAAAAGTTTTGTTTCCCCATAACCATGGGCTAATAAACGATCAGCAGCAATACCTTTCGAAATTAAATAATCAACACAGGATTTGGCACGTTCATGCGAAAGTTTCAGGTTATACACATCGCTTCCGCGATCATCGGTATGAGAACTAATTTCCACACTTAAGTTGTTGTTAAGCACTAAAAACGCTGTTAAGTCATCCAGTATTATTTTGGATGCAGGACGTAAAGTTGCTTTGTCATAATCATACTCGATACCCGGTATTACAATATCTCCGGAAGGTATGGGAGATAAAAAGAAATCCTTTACAAAATGTTGCGATTCAGTTATTCCCAGGGAAGAGAAGTTTCCGGCATCACCAAAATATTTATTTTTTTGTGCTTTTACATACAATTCAACACCTTCGTCAAGTACTGTAAAATAAGCTCCCACAGAGTCGGTAATTAAATAAAATGGCTCTTTTTCACCACGTATATCTTTGAAGGTAAGTAAGGAATTTGGGATCACTGTATTGTTTTCTGCATTATAAACAACACCGCTCAGGTCAAATGTGTTAGGTGCTTTATCGAATGCATACAATTTGTAGCAGGCGCCATCTTTACAATCAGCACACTCTTTTCGGTCGGAAGAAAAATACCCGTGTCTTTGATTGTGCTCCATTACAAAGTAAGCATCATCGGTACTTGAGTTGATTGGTTGTCCCATATTTTTTGGTGCCGACCAAACAGAATCATCTTCATTAAACGTTGTTCTTAAAACATCAAGTCCGCCAAAGCCCGGTAACCCGTTCGAACTAAAATACAAGGTGTTGGTGTAAGAATGAAAGAAGGGGCTTATTTCATCTTCTGCTGTATTGATCATCGGTCCCATATTGATAGGTTCTCCGTATGTTCTGCCCTCGTCATCAATAGATTCGTACCAGATATCCATTTTTCCGTATCCTCCCGGGCGGTCGGATGAAAAATAAAGAATGCTACCATCAGCAGAAAGTGTCGGGCTCATGCTTTTGTATCCTTCCAGATTTATTTTATCATTCATTTGTCCGGCAGCATACCATTTTTCACTCATAAACTTCATAAAATAAATGGAACATTCATTTTTATTTGTTGTGGACCAACGTGTAAAAAAATAATTATTACGATCAAAAGTTAAAAACCCGGAACCTTCATTTTTTTCAGTATTAATTGCCAGGTCTATTTTTTTTACGTTCCCCCAAACATTTTCCGTTTTATTAATGGTGTAGAGGTCGGTAGTGTATTGTGGTTTTTGTGTTTTAGCATCAGTGATGGTATTAGTAGCGCGTGCAGATGTGAATTGAAGCGTATTCGGATCACCATAATAATTAAGCGCAAAACTTGATAATCCTGCATTAAAAAGTGTGTCGAGCTCACTTGCAAAAATATCGGTATGTGTAAAATTGGTATCAAAGGCCATGTAACATCCGGCAATTTTATATTTGGAAAGCCTGAAAATAGAAGGATCTTTTTTTTCAGAAGCATTCATTGCTGTTTCAAACTGAAGATTTGCAGCAGCATATTTTTTGTTTTTCATTAAAGCATCGCCATACCAATAACTTTCGAAAGGATAAAGCGGGGAATTATTTTCTAATGACTTTTGGAACCAGATTTCTGCATTTTTATAATCACGGTTCAATCGATACGATTCAGCGATCTGATGAATCACATATTGCTCTTTTTCACTTAATTTATTTACTTTTTTTAAGGTGTCATTTACCGAAAGACTATCCTTTTTTACCTTTGCAGGAGGAGAGTAGGGCCGGATTTCGTAAGGACGTGTAATATCCGGTGGGGTAGCTTTGTCAACCACTCTTAAATAAAATGTAACAGCTGTAAAATAATCTCCGTTCTTAAATGCCGCATCTCCATATTCTAACCACTCTCTTTTGCTTTGTGCAAAAACAGCGATAGAAACAGAAAATAAAAATACTAATGCAACAATGCGTTTCATACAAAACAATTTAATAGTTGGCTATTAACCAACCCGGATTCGTAATTCGTAAAATTTGTAATTCGTAGTACATTTATAATCTCGGACAATTAGCTAATGGGTTTGGTTTTATTCTTCTTGCAATGTAGGTGAACGATACCTCAAAACCTCCACGATGACTTGTCGCTGTTTTTAAGGAAGATGTATTGATATCATAACTTACTCTGCAAATGTATTTTCCTTTTTTTATTCCGGCTTCAATGATGGCTGCGTCTTTACTTCTGTATGTTGGTCCGAAAATAAGATAGGTATCAGCATCTTTTAAGAAGTAGTTTAACAAAAGACTGAATGTAAGTTCTTTGTCGTTTAATTGCCGCATGTATATAAACTTCGGTTGCAACTGAATTTTTTCGTTTATGTTCAGTTTTGCTCCACCATGAATGTAATACCTGATCGGTAATTTATTGGTGGCGCCATAAAACGATTCAGTAGGTTGTGTTAAGTGAAATGCAGAAAAACCAATGAAAGGATTTACGGGTGAATTTTCTTTTGCGTAATAATAGATCAGTCCTGCATTAATATCATGCGTAATAAAGCTTCTGTTTGCGAATGTTTCACCGCTGTTAATATCCGTATCAAAGCTTCCGCCATTGTTGGTTGTGTATTGATTTCCAAAGGTAAGTTGGTCAACATGCACACTTTTTTGAATGATACCACCTTGCGCGCCAACTGCAATATGGTGACTGTTTTCTTTGTCTAATACCAGATCATACCCTACAGAAAGTAATGCACTTAATGCATTGTAATTACCGGCTCCGGCACGATAATTAAAGATCTGTAATCCGGCACCGAATTTTTTTATAGGCATATCAAATGATAAACCGGCTGTGGTAAAAGGATTTGTTGCAACAGCGGCCCACTGGGTTCTATATTGTCCATGAATACGATAATATCCATCAAACATTCCTGTCATGGCCGGATTTAATAATAGAGGAGGAGCATCGTATTGCGAAAGATGAAAATCCTGAGCAAAAACAACAGAAGGCAAAAACAAAAATAAAAACAAAAAACCTCTTCCTAACCTTCTCCATAGAAGAGGGAACAGATTAATGCCGGTTTTATTTGTTATCCTTTTTTTCATTTCTTTTTTATCTTTTATAGAATCTCACCTATCGCCTCCTCCCTGTGGAGAGGAGATAAAAAGGAGAGGCCTTATCTCAACAATGTTACATCGCCCGACAAGTTGTGTTCTTCATCATCCTGGGTTATCCCTGCAACGGTGTACACATAAACACCGATTGCCTGATCAATTCCATTTCGTTTGCCATCCCAACCTTTTGCCTGATCATCAGATTCAAAGATCAACTCGCCCCAGTTATTATAGATCCGGAATGATAATTTTTTAAACGGTCCGCCATAAACATAAAACACATCATTTTGCCCATCTCCGTTTGGTGAAAATCCGCTAGGAACAGTTGGTGGCGATGAAACAATTTCTGTTCGACAAACAGTGTCGGTACAACCACTTGCATCAGTAACGTATAAACATACATCATAGAAGCCGCCTTTGTTATAAACATGGGTTGGGTTTTGAACCGTTGATGTAGAATCATCAGAAGAGTCACCAAAATTCCATACCCACGAAACAGCGCCATTTGATTGATCTGTGAAGTGAACGTTTTGAAATAATACAGCCGAATAATCATCGGAAGAAAACCCTGCAACAGGTCCAGGCAGCACATTTACTGTTTGTGAAACAGTATCAATACAACCCTGTGTTGATTGAACAATTAGTGTGGTAAGATAGGTGCCTCCGGCAGCATAAACGTGTATCTGATTTTGGTTCACCCCGGTTGTTGCGTCACCAAAATTCCAGTTCCAGGAGAAAATGCTTGCCCCGTTCACTGTTGATGAATCTAAAAAGGATGTTCCGCTTCCTAAACAAATTCCATCTGCTGAAAAGTCAGCATTCGGTTTATCATACACATTAAGGATTTGCAGCGTTGTGTCAACACATCCATTAATTGAAGTAACGATTAAGGAAACAGGATAAGGACCACCGGCAGCATAAATATGTGTCGGGTTTTGAATCGGACTGGTAGTTGCATCACCAAAATTCCAGTTCCAGGTAATGATCTGACCAATAGAAACAGAGGCATCTGTAAATACCACATTTGCAAACGGACATGCACTTACACTTGTAAACAAAGGTGTTGGAGCCGGAATCAAAATAACGGTAGAAGTGTCTTTTTTGGCTTTGCAACCGGTGTTGTTAGTGGTAGTAAAAAACAGAGAAATAATGCCGGATGCGTTATCCGCGGCACTTGGATTATAAAATGAGTTAGGTAATGTAGTATTGTTTGGAAGAAAATTTCCGCTGCCGCTGGAGGCCCAAATACCTGCATTTGTTGTTGAAGAGGCAAAAAGCGGAATAGGCGTACCTGCACAAATACTATCAATAACCTTGACATCAATAACATGTAATGGCGTAAAGGTAATAGTTACAGAATCGCTCGAAGACAAACAATTTCCGTTTCCGGTAGTATAATTATAAAGGATAACAGAGCCGGCAGCAGTATCAGCAGAGCTAGGCACATATTGAGTACAAGTTAACAGTGAATCTACAAATGTTCCGGTTCCGGTTGTTTGCCAAATCCCACCTGATGCAACCGTAATGGCTGCACAAATTGGAATACTCGTAGTGTCTTTGCAAGCAACAATATCTGTTCCTGCATTTACTGTAGGACCTGCGTAAAAGCTGATTATTACCTGGTCAGTATCAGCGGGACAAAGCGCATTGCTGGTTGTTATCAACAATAACGTATCTGCACCATTTGCCACAGCAGCAGCAGATGCTGTATAGGTAGTATTTAAAACAAAATTGTTTGGATTAAAAACTCCTGAGCCGCTCCACATTCCTCCACCTGCATTCACTACCGTTCCTGTTAAGTCAACGGTTGGATTGTTACTGCAACTAACAGTATCATTTCCTGCATTTGCAATAGGGGCCGCCTGTATGCTCTCTGTATGGACTACCGTGTCTTGACATCCATCTGCCGAAGAGGAAATTAATGTTACCGTATAAGTACCTCCGGCATTATATGGATGAGAAGGGTTTTGCAAGGTGGAAGTGTTTCCGTCACCAAAATTCCAGTTCCAGCCGTTTATAGTTCCTGCAGAGACAGTTGAAGAATCAAAGAACATAACCGGAGTGTTTAAACAAGCCGGCATATAAGAAAAATCAGCAACAGGTTTAGGACTGGCATTAACAATGACAGTATCAAAAACGGGAGGACAATTAGTTTGATCACTTATTTTAACCCAATAAGATCCTACCCCGACCGCAATTGTCTGACTTGTTTCTCCTGTACTCCATAAATAAACATACGGAGGATACCCTCCGTTCGAAGTAGCGGTTAGAATTGAATTGGTTGCTCCGGCACAAACTACAGGATTCACCGGTAAAATTGTTGCCGTTTTTTCAGTTACAAAAAACACCCAAACAGAATCTGTTACTGTTGAAGAATTGCAGCCTCCAATTGGTGTGCCTGTTACCTGATATAATACTGAATCAGGATAACCAAGTTGGGCTGTTACAATAGTTGTGTCGCAGCCATTTGTACAACTTAAGTAAGTATTATATGCCCCCGGAATACCAGGTGATACGGATGTCCATACAAGTGTAGATTGAACATATCCATTTGCATAGATAATCCCTGTACAACCATCGCTAACTGCAATTGGAGGTCCGGCACCAGGTTTTGGGATGGAGGTTATATAATAATCATACGCGTTTCCACCCGGTTTACACAAAGTTACATGATGAGGACCTATACCGGAAAGGCAGATCGTATCCAGAAAACTATAGATCGTGGTATCACATTCAAGCTGAATACCACCTGCTCCCAAAGCAGGCCCACCGCTGGAATTTAATGCGATCCCCTGCTGGTTAACGTCCATGGTAATAGTGAATTCAACGCATCTGTTAGGGTTTGTTGCAGCACAACATAAGCCGTCTCTTACAATATTGGCAATTGTCCAGGTTGTATCCGGATGGCCTGTAAAATCAATGGGAAATTCAGGAACGATGGAATCACAAAGTTGTGCAAAAACAATGGATTGATTGAAAAATACTGTGGAAATTATTAAGAAAATTCGGAAGTAAAAGTGTTTCATTCTTAACTTTAGATTATTTCAATTGCAACAAATATAATATTTTTTTAAAACACACGACTTGGCGAAAGTTAAAAAATCCTTTTATTTATAAAGATCATCATGTTAAAAGATTGTTTTTTTTGATTGATTAATCATGAAATTATTCTCACCTCTGAGGAATTAAGGTGTGTTCTTACATTTCATGAATTTGAATTTGATTTCTAAAGAGCCTCAGAAATAACTTCCTTAACCTCCGGTATCATTCTTTTCAACAAGCCTTCTATACCGGCTTTTAGCGTGACCGTTGATGAAGGACAACCACTGCAGGCGCCACGCATTTGAACGATTACAATTCCATCCTTAAAACTTTTAAACGTGATGCTGCCGCCATCGCCTTCAACAGCAGGACGGATATATTGTTCCAGCGTTTCCACAATTTTTACTTCAATGTCGGTTGTTGGTGAAACATGTTCAGTAAAAACTTCTTTTTTTTCAGTGAATGTGTTGTCAACAGCAACTTCTGTTTTCGGCAGGTCGGTAATTATTTCATTTCCTGCGCTAATGTAAGTACGAATAAAATCACGCAATTCAAGTGTGATATCTTCCCACTGAACAGCATCTGTTTTTGATACGGTCACAAAATTTGCCGCCATAAAAACCGCTTTCACAAAAGGGAATTCAAAAAGTTTTGCGGCAAGGGGAGCGCCTTTGGTTTCTTCTTTTGAAAGATATTGGGCTGTTGCACCGTTATGCACCAATAAATGATTGGCAACAAATTTCATGGAAGAAGGATTTGGTGTGCTTTCAGCGTATATTACGGTTGGTCTTTTTACTAAGGGGTTCATTTTTGTTAATTAGAAATTCTTTGCACCTTTGCTTGAATTTTGTTTAACAAAGATAAGAACAATAGCAAACTTCAATACAAAAATGTAATGCCGGTTGATTTTGTCAAATTTTTCTTTCTTTTGTTTGTCCAAAAGAAAGAAACAAAGAAAAAGACACCACGAAAACCAACCTCAAGCTTTTGTTTTACCTGCAAAAGCCTTACGCCACATCTCCACAAAACTTGCGGTTCGCACTTTTCGTGGACATCAGCCGCACCGCACAGAATATAGTGAGGCGCGTAAGCCGGAAAAGGTAGCGGGGGATTGTCAGCTTGTGCGTCTGCCGATGATCTTTTCTTGACTTTTTGTTTTTTGTCATGAAAAAAGAAAAGAAGAAAAAATAGTAATAGCTTTATTAATAATATTCATAAAATAAATTTGCATTTTGAAAAAGAAAGTTGATTTTTTAATTATCGGATCCGGTGTTGCAGGATTAAGTTATGCACTTAAAGTGGCACAGTACGGCTCAGTTTGTATGATCACAAAAGCAAACGAAGACGAGAGCAACACAAAATATGCTCAAGGGGGAATAGCTGCTGTGATGTATAGTCCGGATAGTTATGAAAAACATATTAAAGATACGTTGATCGCAGGAGATGGAATTTGTGATGAAGATGTTGTGCGAATGGTAATAACCGAATCAACCGACCGGATCAAAGAATTAATTGAATGGGGAGCAAAATTCGATAAAACTAAAAGTGGTGAATATGATCTGGCAAAAGAAGGCGGACACTCTGAACACCGCATCCTGCATCATAAGGATAATACGGGTTTTGAAATTGAACGCGCTTTGTTAGTAGCTGTTCACAAACATCCTAATATTGAAATTCTTGATCATCATTTTGCAATTGATATTTTAACGCAGCATCATTTAGGTGAAGAGGTGAATAGTCGCAGGCCGGATATTAAATGTTATGGCGCTTATGTTCTGAATTTAAAAACCAATGTGATAGATACCATTCTTGCAAAAAGTACATTGATGGCAACCGGTGGTGCAGGACAAGTATATGGAACCACCACCAATCCAACAATTGCAACAGGTGATGGGGTAGCAATGGTATATCGGGCAAAAGGCAAAGTTGAAGGAATGGAGTTTTATCAGTTTCATCCAACATCTTTATTCAATCCAGGGGAAAGCCCGTCATTCCTTATCTCCGAGGCTGTTCGAGGTTTCGGTGGAATTTTAAAAACGATTGATGGGAAAGAGTTCATGCAGAAATACGATGAGCGCAAATCATTGGCGCCACGTGATATTGTTGCCCGTGCAATTGACAACGAAATGAAAACACGCGGTGATGATTATGTGTATTTGGATTGTCGCCATTTTGATAAAGAAGAAATGATAAAACATTTCCCAAATATTTATGAAAAGTGTTTGAGTTTAGGAATTGATCTGATGAAAGATTATATTCCTGTTGTGCCTGCAGCGCACTACATGTGCGGTGGAATCAAGGTGGACAAAACCGGAAAAAGCTCTATTGATAATTTGTATGCAATTGGAGAGTGTTCCTGTACCGGTTTGCATGGTGCCAATCGGTTAGCATCCAATTCGTTGTTAGAAGCAATTGTTTATGCACATCATGCGGCTAACGAAGCAATGGCTTTAACAAAAACAACAAGTTTCTGTGAGTCGATTCCTGACTGGGATGCAGAAGGAACCCATTATCCCGAAGAAATGGTTTTGCTTATACAATCCATGCGTGAAGTACAATCCATTATGACAAATTATGTGGGCATTGTTCGTTCAAACATTCGCTTACAAAGAGCATTTGACAGGCTGGAAATAATTTATAAAGAGAATGAAGCCTTGTATGAAAAAACTACGATATCTCCCAAATTATGTGAATTGCGCAATTTGATAAATGTAGCATACATCATCATTAAACATGCACAAGAGCGTAAAGAGAGCAGGGGCTTGCATTATAATGTGAATTACCCGAGACAAAAAGAATATTAATACCAATGTCAATAAAAAAAATAATAAGACAGAGGAAAACAGATTAGCATGCAAGACTACTTGGTTGTAAATTTCCAATAAGACATTATTTATGACAAAACAACTTTTCATTCTGGTACTGATCATTTTTTTTAAAGCCGGACAAATTTATGGACAGGACTCAGCAAGCGTAAAACCTGTTAATAGAAGTAATGTTACGCTTGAAATTGGTGGTGCAGGATTTTTTGGTTCGGTTAACTACGAACATTTGGTGTATTACAATTCCTATAATAAATTACTGCTTAGGGTTGGCGCCACAGTCCCTTACAAAGATTTCGGTAATAACTATTTTGAACTGTTTCCGATTGGAATTTATTATTTAAACGGTAATAAACATCATTTAGAGTTAGGTTTGAACAGTTCTGTTATGTATAATAAAGGTTTTAAATTAGTCGTTATTAGTCCTTCAATTGGTTACAGGTATCAAAATTTCCTATCAAAGTCCATGTCTTTTAGTGTAGCCATTTCTCCAATTATTGACATTGAAAAACACGATAACTTACAAGTAATACCTTGGGCTAAAATAGGAATAGGATATAGTTTTAACAGTAAAAACAGAACAGTAAAACCGAAATCAAATTATTCTGATACATTAAATACACGCAAAAGATTTTTCATCGAGTTAGGGACACATTTTTTAACAGGAAAACAACATGAAATTTCGAAATACAGCAATAATGGTAACGGATCATCTTCTTATTATGACGCAATTGGGTTTCCTATCGATACTTCAGCTTTGTATATAAATTCTTTAGTGGTGAACAGAAGGATGCTTCCAAGTCTGAGTACAGGAGTATATTTCAATAATCATGAATTTAAGGCAGAATTTGCCTATACGAAAACCAATAGTTTATATGCATATGCAGAAGATTTCGGGAAGGATGCACATTTTAAAAGTAAAGAATATTCGTATCTGATTGGTTATGCATATACCGGTTTGCTGAACAGGATAAAAAAGTTAAATCGAGTAAATCTATACATAGGTGCAAACTTGCAATTTATACATAAAGACAGAGAATTTTATTATTACCACTTCAACGCAGGAGGAGGCCGCTATGATTCTCAAACCCTGAATTCCACTGTCACATCTAATCAATTTTCCTTTATTCCGGATGCAGGTATCAGGCTGAATTTTGGCCGATGTATTTATTTAAAATCGGGGGTGCGTTTTAACACACTCTCATATACTTACGGAAAATTTTCATGGAACTATAAAGTGATTAGTTGGTGGTCGCAGTCCAATACCGAAAGAGAAAACGAAGGCACTTTCACTAAATTATTAATCACGGGAGAAAGCAGCTATTTCAACGTTGTTGATAATGTTTATTTAAAAATTGGATTTTCGTTTTAGTGTTATTAAAAATAATGTAAAAAGAGGACATATATTACCGAATCTGATAATCGGTAATTACTTGATACCTTCCTCTCGTAACCTCAATCCCATTTCCCAAAGCGTATGCGGTAACTTCGCCTTCATCGTTATAAGTTGGTTTAACTTCAACATTGCGTCCGATGATTTTGCTGATTCCTTTTGTAATGATTTGTGCCACATCCCAGCCGCTGAATTTTTTCAATCGTCCGCTTTTCTTTTCTATGGCAAGTGTCTTTTCATCCAATGTTTTTTCTTTAATTTTTTCTGCGGCCAATTGACGTAAAGAAAGATACTCTGGAGATTTTGTGTTTTCCTGCAAGATATCATCATTCAAACGGGTGTTTTTCTTATCAATGGGTGCTGGTTGTTTTAACGATTTATTTATCGCGTTATCAGCAATAATTTCTATCTTCTTTTTTTCATCATTGTTTTGAGCCACATGTTCTTTCTGTTCTTCTGTAAAATTTGCAGGGTTTAAATTGGAAGAATTGTTTTTCGAATCTGGAACCGGAGTGTTTTTTTGTTTTTTTATGTTCTTGTTTTTTATGACCACAGCAACATTCTTTTTCGAGTTTTCAATTTTTGTTTCCTGATTGTTTTCTTTAACAATGGTGCTTGTGTTGTTGGTGTTGTTTTGAATTTGTTTTTTAGGAAGAACGAGTTCATTCGCAAAATTTTTCTCCTTGTTGTTGCTGTTATACATGTATGATAACCCAAATAACAATAATAAGGAAGCAGCAATCGCAACAAAATAAAACAAAGGAATTACTTTTTTTTCTTTGCGTTTTAGTTCTTCTTTATTTTCAAAAACAATGGAGGTTTCCGCTATTACTTTTGTATGTTGATACAAATAAAATTCATGTTTCATTTTTGCATCAGAAACTAGTTGTTGATTTAATAATACTGTTTCTTCCTTTGATAACAATCCTTCCAAAGACGAAATTAGCAAATTATCAGTAGTTATAGCAATGCGTTTTAATTCATTTTTATTTTCGAATTTTATAGAATCATCAACAGAAAGTTTTGTTTTCTTGAATAATTCGAGATCGATTAAATAGTGGGGATGTTGTTTTATGAAATTGTTCAGCAGGTCTTTTTCAGTAGCATTTAATGTGTTTTCAACGGAACGAATAAAATAATCGTCTTTATTCTCAAGAGTGATCTGTTTTTTTAAACTGGATTTATTTTCAAATTCAAAAGAAGAAAAATCTTCCAAAACAAAATTCTCAAAACTTTCGAATTCTTCTTTTAATTCAGGATGTTGTTCAACAAATAATAACAAGTCCGCCACCTGTTGAGGTGAAAGATTTCCTTCGTGGTAATCAAGGAAAAACGCTTCATAGTTATTTTTGTTAATGCTCATTTTCTTTTTATTCTCCTCTTGAGAGAGACTTTTTAATTCGTTTATTTATTTTTAATTTTCATTTTAACAAGTCTCTCACCTAATGCCCCCTCTCTTGTGGAGAGGGGATAAAGGGGGGTCTTTTTAAATCACATTTTCCATTGCACCGATATAATTCTTCAGAAATGTCCGTGCTCTGAAAATATATACTTTCACTTGTGATTCGTTCAGGCTGGTTATTTCACCTATTTCGGCATAATTATAACCTTCGTAATCGCGTAATAAAATAACCGAACGTTGTATCTCGGGCAACTTTGTTAATGCTTCATTCAGTATTTCTTTCAGATCGCTGTATTGTCTGTTGTGACTTAAGCTGTGCATGTTTGCCTCTGACATATCGCCTTGCTTTTTCTCTCTCCTTATTTTATCGATCATGGTGCGGTAAGCGGTAGTGAACATATACGATTTTGCATTGGTACTTTCAACATCCGAAACTTTCAACCACAATTTTTCATACGTGTCCTGCACAATGTCACGCGCCTTTTCCGAATCCTTAACATTCTTAAGGATGAACCGGTAAAGGTTATCAGCATATAGATCAACAGTTTTATTGAATTCCTCGACTGTCATGGTAGCATTATTTGTGCGATTCTGTGTTAGGACGATTTAAGAGAAAGTAAAGTTACACAGAATTTTAAATTTTCTCAAAGTCGTAATAGGAGGTGAAAATTTTTTTTGAAAAGAACTAATAATTCTCAAAAAGATTTACCGATTAATTGTATAGGTGAATACACCACCGCTCCATCCGTAATCAACTTCAACATAGTTTAAGGAGCCATGAGAGAACACCCGGTATTTTATTTTAATATTAGTGGGGTCGGTAAAACTAACAACGTTATCTATTTCTGCTAAAATACGTGCCGCCTGATCAAAGTTTCCATGTCCATAGGTTCCCCAGGACCAATTACCATTTTTTCGAATTACCTTATTTTGTATGTCGCTTGTGATCGTTGTTTGTTTTGTGTCAATAACATCAGGCACCTTCACAGGTTTAAGTGTTGAGTCAGCGTTTGTGGTATAGGTAAAAACTCCACCAAACCAATCACTGTTCATTTCCACATAATTTTTGTTTCCTCTTGTAAACACGCGGTAAGTGACTCGACCATCTGTATAGGTCATCACTTCTTTTTCTGCACCGAATAATATTACAGCATCATCAAAACTTCCATGGCCACATGTTCCCCAATCCCAATTATTGTCACTTCTAATGGTTCGTTCAAAGCCTGCTTGATTGGAAGTTAGGGGCACAGCAGGTTGTGATACTAAAATTATTGGAGAGTGTAAAAACCCCAGCAGTAATAAAAAATACTTCTTGGCTTTCATTGTTTATTAACTGAAAGCAGGGGAAGGATATTGTTTAAGGAATTAAATAGGGTTCACTCAAAAAGTCCCGTAAAGCAAGCGCAAATCAATGGTGCATAATTTTCAGAAAAATTCTATTTTGAAAATGCGCGTGAGGAATGAGCAAACGCGGTGCAGAGTCGGGGTGAACTCCATTTTTTATGAAGGTCTTGGTGCGAGCTTTAGCCGCGCACATAGACATTCAGAAAAATGGAGAGAGGCGGGGAGGAATCGTTTGCTCTAGATTTTTTGTTTCTTTTTTATCATGAAAAAAGAAAAAAGGTGAAAAGAAATTTCATGTTTTTAATAGAAATGTTTGCACCAAATAAAACAAAAAAGGCTTAAATGATCCGACAACATTGCTTTTCTTAGTGTTAGAGTGAACCCTAAATAATAGTTTATCTTATGGTTCTGCAACTGTTAATACCAATTGAAATCTCAAAAAACAGGTCATCAGGAAGTAAAAAACGATTTAAAAATTATCCTTCATTCCATATCTCCCAAGTTTTTTCTGCTTGCAAATAAAGCATGGAAAGCCCATTGATACAGATAGCGCCCTTTTCTTTTCCATGCTTTAAAAAATTGGTTTCGGTTGGATTATAAACCAGATCATAAAGCAAATGTTTATCGGTAATAAATTCAAAAGGAATCTCAGGAACTTCATTCACGTTGGGAAACATTCCAATGGGAGTGGTATTAATGATCAGATGAAATGCATTAATTACATATTCATTTATTTCTTCATATAAAAAAATATTCGTTCCCGAATCATGATGTTTGTTTCTGCTTACAAAATAACAATCAATACCAATTTCTTTTAAAACATAGGCAACCGCTTTTGATGCACCACCGGTTCCTAGTATTAATGCACGTTGATGATGCGATTCCAGAAAAGGTTTAATGCTTTGCTTGAAACCGAAAACATCCGTGTTATATCCAATTAATTTAAGATTGCTTTCGTCCCCTTGTCCAACGCTTCTTTTAATTTTTATACAATTAACCGCACCAACCGCTTTTGCTGTTTCATCCAATTCAGTTAAATAGGGGATTATTTTTTCTTTATACGGAATGGTAACACTTAAACCACCAAGCGAAGAATATTCAGAAATAAGATGTGGAAATTGATTTATATCTTCAATTGGAAATAGCTCATAGGAACAATCTGTGATGCCTTCTTTTTCAAACTTTTCAGTGAAATATTTTTTCGAAAATGAATGTGTTAATGGATAACCGATAAGGCCGAATAATTTTTTCTGATTCACATTTTAGATTATTTGGGTTACGAATAAGCGAATCAAAACGAATTTACGAAAAAACGAAAAAATAAAATTTAGTAAATTAGTAATCATTCGTTTATTAGTAACCGATAGTTTAATTCGTTTTTTGCTTATTCATTTTTGCTTTAACTATCTGAAGAAGGATAGGAAGGACAGAAATAAAAATTATCAATAATGCTACGATCTCAATATTTTTGCGGATCCATGGAATTTCACCTAAAAAATATCCGGCAAAAGTTAAACTGAATATCCACACTGCTCCACCCAGAATATCAAATGAAAGAAACTTTTTGTAATTCATTTCTGCAATGCCTGCTACAAAAGGTGAAAAAGTTCTGACGATTGGAACAAAGCGCGCCATGATTATAGTTTTTGGTCCATACTTTTCGAAGAAGGTATGCGTCTTATCTAAATACTCCTGTTTTACCAGTTTTTTGCCTCTTAATTTTATATGTAAAACACGCAATCCAATTTTTCTACCGATCCAGTAATTTGTATTATCTCCAATTACGGCAGCAATAAAAAGCAATGTGGTTAAAAATGCCATATTCAAATAACCAAGACGGGCAAATAAACCGGCAGTAAATAAGAGCGAATCACCCGGTAAAAAAGGCATAATAACCACTCCTGTTTCTATAAAAATTACCAGAAATAAAATAATGTAAACGGCATCATTATAATTTAGAAAAAGCCATTCAAAATCCAGGTGTAAAATATGTTTAAAGAGTTCGATCATTTCTTTATTAGGTTAAAATGTAAATTGAGGATTTATAAAAATAGAAAAGTTTTCTGCCTGGGATTTAAATAAATACAATTAATGTAATCCATTAATTAATACTTAGTTACAGAAGGGTCAATTTCATTCGACCAAGAAATGATTCCACCAACCAGGTTATAAACATTTGTATAACCTTCGGCAACTAATATCTGGCAAACTGCTCCGGAACGGGCTCCGGTGCGGCAATAAAATATCACTTGTTTAGTTTTTGAAATCTTGTCAAGGTTATCCATGACCTCACCCATCGGAATTAATTCGCCACCAATAGAACAGAGTTCTAACTCATGCTCTTCCCGAACATCAATTAATTGAATATCTTCTTTTTTATCAATTAATTTTTTTAATTCTAACGCGTTTATCTCTTTCATTTTCAAGTATTTAATGTTTTTACTTAAATATAAAGTTTAAATCTTATGCTTCACTGGCATGTTTTAGTTTATTTGGTAAATAACTAAAAAAAGTATCTCCTCTTAAACCGATACGTAATGTTTCTAATGGAATAACATCATCGTATGCAATATTACCCAAATTTACATTTTCTCCCAGCAATTTCAAAAACCAAACTTGCTGTCCTTTCTGAGGTGCTTCCCATAAAATATTGTCTTTATCTACTTTTGCTAATATTTTATTAATTAACAAAGTATGTGCTGTTCCATTGGTTCTATAAATCCCAACATTACCGCTTTCGCGAGCTTCAGCGATCACTTTCCATGAACCGGCTTGTAATTCTTTGTTCATCATGGATGTCCACAATGCCGGACGAATAATAATGCCGGCTTCCTTCGACCCAACTTCGGATAATACCGTAAAGTTCTTAGAAAGCGTTTGTATGTATTCGCATTTTTTGTCATGAGGCATTACAATGGATCCATCAGATACTTCAGCACAATCCAGTTTCCACTTATCCAATAGCTTCATATAATCTTTGAACATACCTCTGATAATAAACGCTTCGAAAAGCGTCCCACCTAAATAAACCTTTAAACCTGCTTCTTTATAAAGTTTAATTTTCAGTTCAACATCTTTTGCAAGGTATGATGTTCCGAAACCAAGTTTTACTATATCGGTCAATTCAGCACTTACGGATATAAAATCCTCTACCTGACGGATGCTCAAGCCTTTGTCCATCATCATTGTTATTCCTTTGTTACGTGGCTTTGCCGGACGTTCTGGGATATGCGGTAATGTAAAATTCATAAATTTATTTTCATTTGTTTTATTTCTTACCCTGAAATTTTTTCGGGATAGTTGTTCTTATTTATTTCTATATTGCTATAATAGCCTATAATTTCCACTTATTTTTTATATGCTTCGATCAGATCGGTGATGCTGGTATTTTCTTTCAGATCGGGTAAATAGTCAAAAAGTTCATTGTGCTTATCGTAATTTAATTTTAGCGCCTTTTGCAAAAAACTCAAAGCTTCCTGTTTCTGTCCGATACTCATCAAACAAGCGGATATTCGGTAATGTAGTTCAGCATTTTGCGGATGATGTTTTATTCCTTCAGCCAATATTTCTAATGATCCATTTTTGTTTTCCTGTTCGAAAAGCAAATTGGCATAATCCAACCAAATTTCTGAATTATCGGGATCCAGTTCAATTACTTTTTTGAAGGATTCCTCAGCGTCTTCATAAAATTGCATTTTCTCCTGAAACTCCCCTAAAATATACCAGTATTCAGCATTTTCCTTTTCAAGTTCTACCGCTTTTTTGATATAGTGAATTCCTTCACTCACTTTATTTTGAGCATCTAAAACAATTCCAATCCCAATCCAGGCATCAGCTAACTGGTTGTTTAATTTTATTGCCTTATTGTAAAAAATCAAGGCATGTTCCATATCCTCTTTTTTCTCATAACACTCTCCAATGTAATAATACGTAATGGCTTCAGGCTCTTCAAACTTTATTGTTTCTTTGTAAACTTCAATAGCTTCATCAAAACGGTTTAAATTAGCCAGTGAATTTGCTTTATTAAAATAAGCAGAGGCAAATTGTTCCTGAATGGCAATCGCATAATCATAAGAATCTATAGCTTTTTCAAACAATCCTAATCTGTTATAAGCCACACCTAAGTTAAACCATGCTGTTGCGGTATATGGATGCCTGTCTAAAAAATCGGTATAATATTTTACGCTTTCCTCTGATTGTCCGCTCAGTTCATAACAAAATGCTAATTCGTACAGAGCAACTTCATTTTCAGGATTTTCGAGTATGGCTTTTTTTAAGTAAAAAATAGCATCTTCAAATTTACCGGTATTCTCAAATTCAAAAGCCATAGCAAGATAGATCTCATCTATATCTTCTGCATTTTCTGCCGCTTTTTTGAAATTTTCGATTGCCTGCTCGGTAAGTCCCATCTGACTGTAAATGGAACCTTTGGTCATGTATAATTCAGCATTGGAAGGTTCCATGCTTTCGACAATGGAAAGTATCTCCAGAGCTTTTTGGCTTTGATTGATGGCGCCTAATATTTGTGCCTTACGTAAAAGAAATACCGTTGAAAACGGATATTGATTGGAAGCAAAATCTATTGCCTGTAATGATTTTTTTGAATTATTTTTCTCAATATAATAATCGATAACTTCCTCCAGCTCCTCTGTATCAAAAAAGTATTGTTTTCCATTATTGATCATTTCTTCAAAACGGTTGACCAGAATTAAAAGATCTTGCGCTTTGTTCCCATTTTCATCGTTTTCTCCAAACTCTTCACTGCTCATCAGCCTATTTATTAAATTAATAAAATCGATAAAACAATTGTTTTTCCCGATAAAAACAAAAGTAATAAAATTTGATAGATATAACCTATTGTTTTCAACAGTATATTGACTGATTGTTAAGAATTATTTATTAAATTTTTTAGCTTAAAAACCCTATATTTGTGGGCTTAAATAATAAAAAAACTAAACAAAGAAAGATAGAAAGTAAGGTATGGCATTAATTAAATCGATTTCGGGTATTAGAGGAACCATTGGCGGAAAGCCGGGAGAAGGGTTTAGTCCTTTGGATATCGTAAAATTTACTGCGGCTTATGCCACATTTATTCGTAGTCATTCGAAAAACAAAAAAATTAAGATCGTTATTGGTCGCGATGCCCGTATTTCCGGTGAAATGGTAAATAATTTGGTGATCGGCACGTTACAAGGGATGGGTGTTGATATCATTGATATTGGCCTCTCCACTACTCCAACAGTTGAAATTGCTGTTCCCGAAGAAAAAGCGGACGGTGGAATTATTCTTACTGCAAGCCATAATCCTAAACAATGGAACGCTTTAAAATTACTGAATGAAAAAGGGGAATTTATCTCTGAAAAAGATGGCGCTGAAGTATTAGACATTGCTGCCAAAGAATCCTATTTATTTGCGGATGTAAATACATTAGGAAAAGTCACAAAAAATGATACCTATTTTAAAAAACACATCGATAAAATTTTAGCTTTATCATTAGTAGATGTTGCAGCAATAAAAGCTGCAAAATTTAAGGTGGTAATTGATTGTGTAAATTCTACCGGAGGAATTGTTCTTCCTCAATTACTGGAAGCATTGGGCGTTGAAAAAGTAGTAAAATTATATTGCGAACCAACAGGTGAATTTCCACATAACCCTGAGCCATTACCTGAAAATTTAAGAGATATTGCTAAGTTAGTAGTGAAAGAAAAAGCTCATTTAGGAATTGTTGTTGATCCTGATGTTGACCGTTTGGCGCTGGTTTGTGAAGATGGTGAAATGTTTGGCGAAGAATACACATTAGTTGCTTGTGCTGAATATGTGTTGAACAAACGCTCTCCTGCCGAAAAAGCTTCCGATAAAAAAGGCAATACTGTTTCCAATATGTCATCAACACGTGCTTTACGTGATATTACAGAAAAACACGGAGGGAAATACAGCGCTTCCGCTGTTGGTGAAGTAAATGTGGTAACATTAATGAAAGAAACAAATGCCGTGATTGGTGGGGAAGGTAATGGAGGAGTGATCTTACCGGAATTACATTATGGACGAGATGCATTGGTAGGTATCGCTTTATTTTTATCGCATCTTGCAAAATTTGGAAAAAGTGTTTCTATGCTTCGTTCCTCTTATCCGAATTATCATATATCAAAAAATAAAATTGAACTGACACCTGAAATTGATGTTGGAAAAATTTTAGAAGATATACAAGAGAAATACAAAAAACAGCCGATCAATATCCTTGATGGTGTCAAGATTGAATTTAATAAAGAGTGGGTTCATCTCCGCAGGTCAAATACAGAGCCCATTATTCGAATATATTCTGAAAGTGAATCAGAAACGACTGCCGATAATCTGGCAAAAAAAATAATGGCCGATATTCGTGAGATCATAAAAACGCAGCAAATTGCAGTTTAATTAATGAAAGTTTATTTTGATAATGCCGCCACTACTCCATTAGATAAAGAAGTATTAGATGAAATGCTGCCTTATTTAACAGAGCATTTTGGTAATCCTTCCTCCATACATTCTTTTGGTCGTAAAACACGTTCAGCGATTGAAGGAGCACGTAAAAAAATTGCCAGACTTTTAAATGTTTCTCCTTCCGAAATTTTCTTTACCTCTGGAGGAACAGAAGCTGATAATATGGCTATTCGTTGCAGCATATCTGATTTTGGCATTAAACACGCCATTACCAGTAAAATTGAACATCATGCGGTGTTGCATACGTTGGAAAAATTAGCTGACGAAGGAATTATTACATTAAGCTTTGTGAATCTCCATCCGGATGGACATATTAATCTGGGTGATCTGGAAGCATTATTAAAAAATAATGAACGTTCTTTTGTTTCATTGATGCATGCAAATAATGAGATCGGGAACTTATTGCCAATAAAGGAAGTCGGAGAGATTTGTTCTGCTAACAATGCTATTTTTCATTCGGATACCGTGCAAACAGTTGGGCATTATGATATTGATCTTCAAAAAATAAAGATTCATTTTATTTCCGGTGCGGCACATAAGTTTCATGGTCCAAAAGGAGTTGGGTTTCTTTATATAAACGGAAGTATTAAAATAAATCCTTTACTATATGGAGGTTCTCAAGAGCGCGATATGCGCGGAGGAACAGAAAATCTGTATGGAATTATTGGTTTGGCAAAATCCTTAGAAATTGCCATGAGAGATTTATCTGATCATCAAAACCATATTTTGGAAATTAAAAATTATATGAAGCAGCAATTAACAGCTTCTATTCCGGGAATTGAATTTAATGGCGCATCTGCAGGCAATTCTTTATACACCGTTTTAAATGTACATTTCCCAAAAACTGAAAATGCCGAAATGTTATTATTTAATTTAGACATTGCCGGTATTGCTGCATCCGGAGGAAGTGCCTGCACTTCGGGCAGCGACAAAGGTTCTCATGTATTAGAAGGTATTGGAGCTGATATTACCCGCCCATCTGTTCGTTTTTCATTTAGTAAATACAATACGAAAGAAGAAGTTGATTTTACGATCAATAAATTGAAAACCTTGTTTCCTGTAAAATAGATGATTCAGTTCCTGAAAACCACAATTACGTTCTCAAAAACTTATATGCATCCGATAAATGTTCGATGATATCTGATGCGATCATGCTTTCTTCTGATTTTTCGTGGGAAGCAAAATCTCCTGCTAATCCATGAAGATAAACTCCTAAAATACAAGCTTGTTTTGAGTTATAACCTTGGGCTAATAAGGAAGTAATACTGCCGGTAAGCACATCGCCACTTCCTGCAGTAGCCATTCCGGGATTGCCGGTTGAATTAAAAAAAACATCGCCATCAGGTGAAGAAATTGAAGTATGCGCCCCTTTTAAAACAACATATGCATTGTATTTAATTGAAAAATCGCGTTGCAACTGCAAACGTTCCATACTGTTTTTTGCTTTACCAACAAGTCGTTCAAACTCTTTGGGATGTGGAGTAAATATGGAATTAGCAGGAATAAAGGATAGCCAGGTTTTATTTTCAGCAATGCAATTGATCGCATCCGCATCAAACACTAATGGGATGGAACTACTTTGAATCAGATTTTTTACAACATTCTGAGTTTCTTTTTCTGTACCAATTCCAGGGCCAATCCCTATTGCATTGTATTTTTCTACTCGTATAGAATCTGTGATAAAATTTGTTTCAGTATCCGTTTCACACATTACTTCAGGAATGGTTGTTTGCAAAATTTCGTATCCGCACTTCGGAATATGAATCGTTAAAAGACCTGCACCGGAATGCATACAAGCTTTTGCTGATAAAACAGCAGCGCCCATTTTACCATAACTTCCGGCAATTATTAGTGCATAACCAAAATTACCTTTATGAGCAGCTTTACTTCTGGTTTTCAAAAAACTTTTTACATCTGTTTTAGTTGTAAAGTAATTTTTTGTTTGTGTCTGATCAATGTAATTAGGATGCAAACCGATATCTAAAATCGTAAACTCTCCCAGGTAATTAGCATTTTCAGGAAACATAAAAGAGATTTTCGGAAATTGAAATGTAAGGGTATGATCAGCAGAAATTATTTTATCAGCTGGTTCATTTAATGTATCACCATATAATCCGGAAGGAATATCAATTGATATTATTTTGCAATTACTATTATTCATCACATCAATTACCTGAGCTGCTAATCCTTCGATTGATCTGTTTAAACCGGAACCAAATAAAGCATCAATTAAAACACTTTCTTTGTTTGAAACTAAAGCTGTTTGAAAAGATACTATGGAATTGATCTCATCGATAACACAATTGTTATTTTGAATCAATTTCAATCGTTGGTAATTCGTTGAAAAATCAGCAGAACGTTTATTAACCCCGGTATCAATAGGGGCGATAATAAATACTTCAACATTATAATTTTTTTCGGTAAGTAAACGTGCAATTGCCAATCCATCGCCACCATTGTTTCCTAAACCACAAACAATTTTAAATTTTGTTGTTAGATCAAATCGTTCCATTATCCAATTTACACATCGCTTTGCGGCACGTTCCATCAGATCAGCAGATGCAATTGGTTCGTGTTGAATAGTATATCTATCAGCTTCACGAATTTGTTCAATGGATAAGATCTTCATGTTATGAATTGTTTAATGAAACAATTTAATAATGTAACTGATAACTACGATACAAATGGTGGTGATGAACGAATATTTAATATAGTTTGCGCCATTCTTAAATTTGAAGAACAAATGTGCCATAGTTAATCCGAGTGTAAAAATAACTGGAATTAATGCAGGATACAATTGGAAACTTTGAAATAAATTCCCTTTCAATAATTCGATGAATGAACGCTGCATTCCACATCCCGGACAATCAATACCTGATAGCGCCTTGTAAGGACAAGCCATCATGTGATTTTCAAGCCAATGTAAGAATGAATTCATTTATTCAGGAATAAAAAAAGGACGCAAGCGTCCTTTTCAAAACAATTAATTTTATTTTTAGTTTCCCATCATATTCCAAGGCATTGCAGTTAAAACAGTTCCAAGGATTGCAATGTAAATAATGATGATGATGAAATATACGGCAGATAAACAAAGCCCGATAATCGCACATATTTTTCCGGCTTTCATATTTTTAAACGATGATTCAGAATACATTTCAGGATTCGCCTGATATAATTTAGCAGCTTTCCCCGCTAAAACAATAGCAATAATTCCAAGAATTAAACCGATGATACCATAACAGAAACAACCTACTATTGAAATAATACCTAAAACCAAAACTGCTGTTGCATTTGGCAATGGTTGCTGTCCGAATTGTTGTGTAAATTGCTGATTAACTTGTTGAGGATTTGAAGGTCCCTGATTTTGATTTTCCATATTAGTTTTTGTGTTTGTTTAAATCTGCATCGAAATTAAGAAAGAATTCGGATTCACCAAAAAAAATTTATGAATTCATCAATTGCTCATGAATGGCAATGACTTGGGGAATCAATAATTGTTGCTCATCATTATAAATTATAAATTGCGATCGTTTTATTTTTTCATCCTCACTCATTTGATTTTTAATGCGTTCTTCTACTTGTTCTCGCGAAACAGCATCTCGTTGCATGGCCCTTTTAATTTTTAATTCTAAAGGTGCAACCACTGTAATTACTTTTTCTACTTGTTTGAATGCGCCACTTTCAAATAAAATCGCAGCTTCCTGTAAAATATAATTGCTCGACTTTTGTTGCAAACACCAATCCTCAAAATGTTTCGCCACAGCAGGATGAACAATCGAATTAAGTTCTTCGAGTTTTTCCTTATCGTTAAAAACAAGGGTTCCCAGTTTTTTCTTATCAATTATACCTGTATTATCAATGATTGCAGAACCAAATTTATTTAAAACAGCATCTTTTACTTCAGGATCGTTATCCAGCATTTTTTTTGCTTCCAGATCAGCATTAAAAATATGCGCACCAAGTAATTCAAACAACCTGCAAACAGTTGTTTTTCCACTGCCGATACCTCCTGTAATACCAATTTTTAACATGACTTTTTTTTATTAAAACTGCTCAGTAGATGAACAAATAAATATAACGCTGATTAGTATGAATTATATTTTTTGATGTTAATACCATTACCTAATATATTTTAATTCAAAAATAACCACATAGGAACATCGATTTTAAGAAATTGATAGCCCTTCAAAGAAGGGTTTCACATAGGCTATGATTAAGTTCTGCCTATGTTTTACAATAGTATTAAATTTTTCTATGATCATGTGGTTGATTTTAAAATATAATTATTGGACCAAATCATAACACGTATTAGTATAATAAGCAACCATTCATTTATTAGTAACCAAAGGAAGTTTTATTCCATTGCCTGAATTTTACTTTTACTTTCTGATAATATACTCTACTTTCTCAGGACTTACTTTTATTGAATGAACTTCCGATGGAGACTTCACTATTTGTACTTTTAATTTATTATTCCCTTCTTCAATTTTTTTATAATCAACAATTGCCCGAAACTGAAGTGAATTAATTTTTTCATAATTTTCAAAAGCAACTATATATTTTACAGAAACTTTATCAGGAAGTGTTTTTAACCCCAAACCGGATGGTAAATTATCTACTTCGATTGGCAAATCAATGCTCCCTTCCGTAAATTTTGTAACATTCACCAATGCTTGAATGGTTGTTTGCGAGAACTCGACAAATTTTAAATCAGAAGTTATTGAAACAGCTAATTTCACATTAACAGAACTATTAATGTTTTTAATGTTCATTGGTACAGTTTCTACTTGTTTAATTTTTTCAATAACATCAGAAGCTCCAGAAACAGTAATAAATGCAGGTATTAATTTAACGGAATCAGCTTGTTGGTATTGGTTTTCGAAACTTAAATTAAGCTTCGCAATTACAGGAACTACTTTAGAGATTTTTTTATTAAAATTCAAAAGTATTGAGTCCGGTTCAATTTTTACAATTTTAATATCATTGTTAAATTGACCAGTGATCTTATCGATCTTCGAATTGGTAAGTAAATAATAACGGTTCCTTGAGCTTAAGGACCTGGCATCATTTATATCGATTAAAACGGTATCTCTTTGTCGCTTAAATTTATATTTTAATAAATTAAAACCACTCGATTTTATTTCGATAGCAATGCTTTCGGGTAAAGTATTAGCAAGAACTTTGTCCTTTGGTAAGTTTGTATATTTAACGGGGAAAGTTGCTGTGATGGAATAATCCTTTGAAAGAGCCATTAATAACCAAAAAAATACCGACACTAAAATACAAGTAAAAAAACTGATCATACGTTTATTAAAACGGATGCTTGCTTTCTCAGCAGATCTATTTACTTTTTTAAAGAGTGGAGATTTCAATGATTTTTAGATTAAAAACATATTTCAACAAACAAAATTAACAATTACTTCTTTAATAAATTTTGCACAGGTTCTTGGAATAATTTTTTTGACGATTTCCTCTATGGATTCGATAACTTATAGCCAAGGTGGTTTACCAATAAAAAACAGCGTTGAACCTGTTAATCCAACGCTGTTTTTTTATAAAACGATTCGAAAATTATTTTTGATCTGCACCAATTAATGTTGAAGAATCCATTGATACAGCACTTTTTTCAAGCTTCAATTTATGTCCGCCCTCTACTTCGATCAGAAAAGTTGTTTCCTGAACTTCTGAAATTTTTCCATGAATCCCACCAATGGTAACAATTTTATCACCTTTTTTAATATTTTCACGAAACTTTTTTTGATCTTTTGCTTTTTTCATCTGAGGACGGATCATGAAAAAATAAAATACTACGATAATTAAGATTAACGGAATAAATTGACCTAATGCATTTCCTCCACCGGCTGCGCCTGTCATTAATAAAGTGTTCATCATTTTTAAAATTTAATTGTTAAATTGTTTTATTATTAATTATCTATTGTAAACTATATTTTTTCTTCTCAAATTATGGAATTTCCAAATCAGCAAATTGCTTATTCTTCTTCCGGGACAATAATAGTAGCACTAATCGTCAAAATTTTTGTGCTGGGATTACAATTTGTAACCAAAGTTACTGTTTTTTGCACCAATCCTGATTTCCCTTCACTGTTAAAAAGGATATCAATTTTTGATTCCTGTCCTGCTTTAATTGGTTCTTTCGGATAGGATGGAACGGTACATCCACAACTTCCTTGAGCGGAAGAAATTACCAGATCAGATCCTCCTGTATTTTTAAAAACAAAAGAATACGTAACCTTTTCGCCCTGAGTGATCGTTCCAAAATCATGTAATGCCTCATTAAAAACCATCAAAGGTGCTGATCCCGGTGTTGCAGGCTCCCCGGATGCTGTTGATGGCACATTAATTACATCTGTTGAAATAGAAGTTGCTGCATCCTTCTTCTCTTCCTGCTGACAAGCTGTTATTGTACCAAAAAATACAATCATCAATAATTTTGAAATCAAACGTGTTCTCATGTGTTTTCTTTGAATTCCGATTTTTTTAATACTCTCAAACCAAACAAATCCACTACTCCATCAATCCCCTGCCCATTTTATTAAGCATATTTCCTGATTTAAAATCCACCAACAGCTTATCTAAGATCCCATTAATAAATATTTTACTTTTGGGTGTACTGTACATTTTCGAAATCTCAATAAATTCATTCAATGTAACTTTTACCGGAATATTTGAAAAATGAAGGATTTCAGTAATAGCCATTTTCATTAATAACACATCCATCATGGCAATTCGTTCCACTTCCCAGTTTTGTGTTTTGTCGCCAATTAGTTTTTCTGTTTCATCAGTTTTTAAAATGGTTTGACGAAACAGATCCTTAATAAATTGTTCATCCTCTTCTTCATCTTTGTATAAAGGTAATAATTGAAAATCAGGATTTGAACTTTCTTTAAATGATTCTATCGTTTTAACGATCATTGGGTTTACAATGTAAATATCATCCCCCCAGTGTAAATTCCGTTCTTCGTAAATATGATTGATCAATTCATAATCAGCAATGTATTCTTTGAAGATATCGGCAATAAAATCGCGATCTGTTTTGTATGAATTATCAGAAACATTCATGTATTTACCAAACTCATCGCTTGCTTTGATGATATTGTAAACCTTTTTTACGAATTCAAATTCGTTGTTCCAATTAATTTTCCTGTTATTCATTTCGCGTTGCAAATGAATGTTTTCAGCTAACTGAGCAATAAATTTATTTTCAATAAATTTTAAATTAGGATCCAGATCGTCTTTGGTCGGTAACCGTTTGTTTTTTGCATCCTCCATTAAAATGGAAGCCACATGACGCAATTCGATAAGAAAAGCCAATTGATATATATATAAGTCGTAGATCTTATCTATCCCTTTAAATAATTCTCGTTCCGCTTTTGCCAGATCTTGTGAATCAGATTGAAAAAATCCGTATAGCGCCTGCATTACCTTTATTCTAATAAATCTCCTGTTTAACATTTCTACGAATTACGAATTTTTACTTATCTACGAATTTTACTTATCTACGAATTCGAATTTTTGCGAATGTACGAATTACGAATCTTTACGTATCTACGAATTACGAATTACGAATTTTTACGAATGTACAAATAAAGAAAAATTTAATAATAACCAAACTTTCCAAGCAACACCGATTCGTATATTCGTAAAAATCCGTATTCGTTGATTAAAAACTAACCTTGATCTTTCCAATATCAGCAATACGCTTTTCAGCAATGCGATTAGCAGCCATGTATGTTGGAATATTTTGCTCTTTTGAGATCTTAAAGATATTTAAGGTTGTATCATAAATTTTTTCGGCATGTGACAATGCACGTTCACGATTATAACCTTCTAATTCATAATATACATTAATAATACCACCTGCATTCACAACAAAATCGGGAGCATATATTATTCCTTTTTCAATCACCATCTTTCCATGTACATTTTCATCCGCCAGTTGGTTGTTTGCTGCACCACAGATGATGGAACATTTCAAACGGTTTAATGAATCTGTATTTACAGTTGCACCTAATGCACATGGAGCATAAATATCCATATCCATATCGTATAATGTATTACCATCTGTAATTACGGTAGCGCCGGTTTCTTTAGCAACTGAATTTACACGTTCTGTATTGATATCAAAAATGGATACTTTGGCTCCATCTTTCACCAGGTGTTTTACGAGGCTCTCACCAACATGGCCAATCCCCTGAACAACAACTTTTTTTCCGGCAAGACTATCGCTTCCCCATTTTTCTTTTGCTGAAGCTTTCATGGAGATATAAACACCATAAGCTGTAACAGGTGAAGGATCACCACTTCCGCCCATACTTTCCGGCAATCCGGCTACAAAATCGGTTTCCATTTTTATATACTCCATATCTTTTGTGCCTACTCCAACATCTTCAGCAGTAATGTATTTTCCGGAAAGACTATTGATAAACTTCCCGAATCTGCGCATCAAGGCTTCATTTTTCTGAGTTTTTGAATCTCCGATAATTACTGCTTTGCCGCCACCTAAATTCAAACCGGCAACAGCGGATTTGTATGACATTCCTCTTGAAAGACGCAAAGCGTCAGTAAGAGCTTCCATCTCATTGTTATATGCCCACATTCTTGTTCCACCTAAACTTGGTCCAAGCACTGTATTATGAATTGCAATAATTGCTTTTAATCCTGTTTCATTGTCATTGCAAAAAACCACTTGTTCGTGATTATTCAACGCCATTTGTGCTATTACAGGGTTTTCTGCCAATGGTGATTTTTTAATATCTAGAACTTCCATACTTTTTGTTTTAACAATTTGTACACTATTTTCTTTATTTATTTAAGTACTTTTAACGCGCTAAAAATAGCACCTGTATTTTAATTGCCGGCAAAATTATATTTATTTTCCGAGTGCACAAAATTGGTTGATAAGTAAATTGATAAAACGGGGATAAATAGGTGAAAAAAAAATTGAGAAATTATGTAAATTGGGAGGAAACAGGTTAAAAATTATACAGAAAGAAGGTTTGATTAAATGTTTTCGAATTCAACCTAATTAACCTAATCAACCAATTGACTTAAACAAAAAATGAGATCACTAAAACACATAAATAAATATTTTTTCAAATATAAGTGGAGACTTCTATTGGGATTTGTTTTTGTTGGGATTTCAAATTATTATGCAATAGATAGCTTTACCTATGCACGTAAAGCCATTGATTATATTAAAAACAATATCAATATTACTGACAATGCCACAATAATGCACGAATTGGTGATTTATGGAGGTATCATTTTAGGATTGGCAGTATTAAGCGGAGTGTTTTTATTTCTTACCCGACAAAGCATCATCGTTATGTCACGGTTAATTGAATATGATCTCAAAAATGAAATATACGGGCATTATCAAAAACTGGATATTTCTTTTTACAGACGTAACAATACAGGTGATCTGATGAATCGTATCAGCGAAGATGTTAGCAAAGTACGTATGTATATCGGACCCGCGGTAATGTATATTTTAAATACTTCTTTCCGTTTTGCATTAGTAATCACAGCCATGTTAAGAGTTGATGTAACCCTTACACTCTATGTTTTGATCCCATTACCAATTTTAGCGGTTGCTATTTATTTTGTCAGTAATACCATTAATAAAAAAGGAACAAAAATCCAGGAACAGCTTTCCGGTATTACCACCATGGCTCAGGAAGCTTTTTCAGGGATCAGGGTATTAAAAGCGTATGGACGTGAAGATCATTCTGCTTCCGAATTTGAAAAACAAAGTTCCGAATACCGAAAACGTACAATGGGCTTGGTAAAAGTAGAATCCTTGTTTCAACCTTTTATTATTTTCCTAATAGGATTAAGTAATATTTTCATCATTTATATTGGGGGGAAATTGGCTATTGAACATAAAATCAGTTACGGAAATATAGTTGAATTTATACTTTATGTAAATGCCCTGTCATGGCCAATAGCTTCTTTAGGCTGGGTTACATCACTGATCCAGCGCGCTGCGGCATCTCAAACAAGGATTAATGAATTTTTGCAGACACAACCTGAAATCTATAATCCGATAAACAGCCCCTCAAAACTGGAAGGTGCCATAGAATTTAAAGAGGTATGTTTCTCCTATTCCGATTCAAAAATAAAAGCATTAAATAATATTTCTTTCCAGCTAAAAAAAGGAGATACTCTTGCTATTATTGGACGAACAGGCTCAGGAAAATCAACCATCGCAAATCTTCTTTGTCGTTTATACGATGTTAGTTCCGGGGAGATCCTGCTGGATGAAAAGAATATAAAAAATGTAAATTTATTTGATCTCAGAAGTCAAATTGGATATGTCCCTCAGGAAGTTTTTTTGTTTTCCGATACCATTTCGCATAATATTGGATTTGGCCTTGATAAAAACAAACAAAATAGTTCCGACATTGAAATAGCAGCAAGAAATGCGGCTATTTATTCGAATATCAAAGATTTTCCCGAAAAATTTGAAACCATTGTTGGAGAGCGGGGAATAACGCTTTCGGGCGGACAAAAACAACGTATCTCCATTGCCCGTGCCATTTTAAAACAACCGCAGATCCTGATTTTTGATGATTGCCTGTCAGCTGTTGATACAGAAACAGAAGAAGAAATTCTTAGCAATTTAAAAGAGGTTATGAAAAATAAAACATCCATCATTATCAGCCATCGTGTATCCTCCGTAAAGAACGCAAATAACATCATAGTACTTGATCATGGTCAAATTGTTGAACAGGGAAATCACCAGCAATTGATGGAGAAACAAAAAGTATATTTCGAACTTTTTAAAATGCAACAACTCGAAAAACAAGAACAGTCATAAAGGACAAGCTATAAAAAGTTATTAACAAGCCTTGTTTTTGATTTTTATTTTGTAAACATTTGCCAAGAACTGTAATAAAAACGATAAACAATATCATTATGACGATGGAAGAAGGATTTGAAAAAAACGGAATGGATAGAGAAGAAATTTTCTCAAAAGCCGTTAGAGCAGGGAAAAGAACTTATTTCTTTGATGTAAAAAGTACAAAAGGAAATGATTACTATTTAACAATCACAGAGAGCAAAAAGCGTTTTGGTGATGATGGTAAATTCTTTTACGAAAAACACAAATTGTTTTTGTATAAAGAAGATTTCGAAAAATTTGCGGAAGGCTTTTCTGAAGCCATCGCTCATATAAAATCTATTTCGCCTATTGTTGAAGAAACAACTGAATATACTTCTGAGGCACCAAAATCTGAATCAGGCTTTTCTGATGTAAGTTTTGAAGATCTGGATAAATAAGAAATATTCATCTTTCACTCTTTTTTTTATTTCGATACTATCGAGAACTCTTTTTAGTTTGCAAAAGTAAAAATATGTAAAGAAAAAAGCTCCGGATCTTTCGGAGTTTTTTTCTTTACATACCATTATCTTTCTTGCCTAATTTTCAAAATAAGTAAGGGATTACAAAGTATTATTTACCTGTAAGGAGATACTCCTTATTGATAAAGGATCAAAGCAAAAAATTAGATTTATAAAAAAATGCAATATAAAATACCTTAGCATTTTGGGTAGTGAAAAAAAAATTGCCAACTATTCATTTATAGGTGCATGAAATATAGTTTTTTAAAAAAAATTTAAACTTTGATTAGGCTTTAATAGTAGTTAAAACTGAAAATAGCGGGCTGTTTTTATTTTTTTTGACAAAAAAATTATATATTTATTCGCTATTTCTGACTGAAACAGTCGGTAAAGGTAAAAAAACTCAATACTTTTATGGGACTACTCCTCCGTAAATATTATTTGTGGATATTGATTTTTTCTTTATACTGCATCCCAATTCAATTGTACGCACAAGGACAATGTCTTGGAGGTGGCTGTACCGGTGGATCTCAATACCCAAGTTCAACACAATCATCAAACACAAATTCGTGGACAACAGTATCTACCGTAAGCTGGGCGGGTGAATATGCAGTATATAATGTTACAAACGGATCAACTTATGAATGGTCGTTATTAGCTGCAGATGGAGGTTCGGCAAGTTATGACGCGCAACTAACTTTATTAAATAGCACCGGTTCCACTATAATTTGTTTCAGCGATGACTATTCGGGTCTATTACCAAAAATTCAATGGACAGCAACTTTTACAGGTACGGTAAGAGTTTTATTGAATGCATACAGTGGTAGTGGATGCCAGACAAATACACTATCCACTACCATTGTTTGGCACTGTTCCAGTTGCGGTTCCGGCTCTGCCCCTGCAAATGATAATTGTTCCGGTGCGACAGTATTGACACCAGGAGCTTCCTGTACACCCACTGCCGGAAATGTAACCGGTGCAACACAATCTGTTTCCGCACTTACCTGTAGCGGATTTACCGGGGATGCAAATGATGATGTATGGTATAAATTTACTGCAACAGCCACTCTTCATGCAGTTACTGTTGTCGGCTCAGCAAGTTTTGACGCAGTTATTGATGTCCGTTCAGGTGCCTGCAATGGAGCAAACATTAATTGCGCTGATATTACAGGTTCAGGAGGTACGGAAGTAATAAATCTTACAGGATTAACTGTAAGTTCTGTTTATTATGTCAGAGTGTATGATTATGGTTCAGGGGCTCCTGCTACTTCCACTTTTACAATTTGTGTGACTACCCCTTCAAGTTGTTCCCCTTATTATTCTTCTGGAACAAGTTCAGGTGATTTTATTAATCGTGTTCAGCTTGGTACAATTGATAATACTCCTGCCGGTACAGGCAGTACAGGAGGTGCTTCTTACAATGATTATTATTCAATAGTCAGCACCACATTACAGGCAGGTACAAATCAAAACCTGACCGTTACCGTTGGAACGTATGGCGGACAAACAGTTGCCGCCTGGATCGATTATAATAATGATGGAGATTATTCGGATGCAGGAGAAAATTTAGGCGAAATTGCAAATATTGCAACAAGCGCTGCCGGGATTCTTAATTTTACCATCCCTTCGGGAACCGCTGCTGGTGCAAAAAGGATGCGGATAAGAACTGCCTGGTCCACCACGACACTTGATCCTTGCGCTTCTTATGCTTATGGAGAAGCCGAAGATTATAAAATAAATATTACAGCTGCCTGTACTACTCCGGGAACCCCGGCAAGTTTGAGTACGAGTGCAATTGGAATAAATGGTGGAACACTAAATTGGAGTGCCGGAACTCCGGCCGGCTCGGCAACAGTTACCTATTATTGGGCGCTGGGTTCAGCAAGTAATGTAACGTATGAAGCAAACTATCTTCAAAGAGGCACTACAACATCCTTAAATTCAGGGGCACTTACAGGTTTAAATCCGGGTACAACCTATTACTGGACAGTGAAAGCGATCACGTCCTGCGATGGAACTATTTCTGCTTATGCTGCAGCAATTTCGTTTACAACATCGTGTACAACACCAAGTTCACCTACCGCACTTAATACAACTAATATTTCCACAACAAGCTCAACATTAAACTGGTCAGCAAGTGCAGGTTCTCCAACCATCAGTTATAAATGGGCTGTATATACAAACAATACCGTTTCTTATGGTGGAAATCAAATTCAGCAAGGTATAACTACTTCTACTTCTGTAAATATTTTTGGATTAACACCTGGAACCACTTATTGGTGGACCGTAAGGGCTGTCACTTCGTGTAATGCAACAGAATCGGCTAATGCAGCAGCAATTAGTTTTGCAACCTCAACTATAACTATTACCCAATACTGGTTTGGGAATACAAATACTGATTGGAATACAGCCTCCAACTGGTCCACAACAGCACCCCCAACATTCACCGCAGGTTCAATTCCCGGGATAAATGATAATGTTCAGATACCTGCCGGAAGACCTAATTATCCATTAATTGGAGCTGGAGGATTCAGTATTAATAATTCTGTAAGAACAAATCTTTGTAAAACACTAACTATTAATGTCGGTGCATCTATGACCATTACTTCAACGCTTTCTGTTGATATTCAGGGTACTTTCGATTTGTCTGGAACATTTAATCATCAACCCGGCAGTAGTTCGAATATTTTTCAGGTAAATTCAGGAGGAGCAGTAACTGTAAAAAATGGTGCCTACTTAAATATTGGCAGCACCCTTATTTCCGGTGGTGTACCTGCAGGAACAATAAACGGAAGTAACGATTTACAAATTAGCGGGGGACAACTTACTGTTGATCCCGGAGGAACCGTATATGTGCAGGATGCATTGAAAGTTTCAAGCGGAACATTTTATCAGAAAAATGGTATTGTTAGTGTTGCTTTAAATGGAGTTGGTGATGCATCAGATAAAGTATCTGTTTCCAGCGGTGCAACCTTTAAAATGCTTGACGGCACTTTCAGGGTTTCCGGAGATAATGATGGTACTGTTTCTACCTGGGATGCGATATGGTTTGGAGCAGGTTCTACTATTGATATTCAAGGCGGTACGATAGAATTATCAAATGGAACCACGGCAAATGATTTTACCTTGTCATTTGCTCAGGCAACTTCATTAAATAATCTTATAATAAACAAAACCGGAAAATCAGTATTGCTGGATGGTTACAACGTAACAACAAACAGTGATATAACAATTTCTGCCGGAACTTTCAATGCCAATGGATTTAATATTACAGCCGCAGGTAATTGGGCAAACAGTGGAACATATACTGCGGGGACTGGATCTGTTACCTTTACCGGGGCTTCGAAAACGATCAGTGGAAATAGTGCAACAGTTTTCAATACGGTAAATTTTAACAGTGCCGCAAATTACACACTCAACTCTGCTGCTGCTGTACCACAAGCAACATTCAACGGAACTTTTACATTGAACACGAATGCTTCTTTTGCCCTTGCTGCAGGGAATGTAATAAGTCTTGCAGGCGCTTCTGATGTTATAAACGGAACGCTTTCTGCTGTAAATGCTTATGATGGCACCAGGGACATCGGACTCAATAACGCTGCAGGTCAGCTATCAGGAACAGGCAGCGTCAATGCCGATCTGCAGGTAAGTTCAGGCGCAACAACACTGATGAATAATTTTACTCTTAATGGTGATTTTTTCATGAACACCGGAACTTTTAGTATGTCAACCCATACATTTACTGTTAATGGAAGCTGGACCAACAACGGAACATTTACCAGCGGGACAGGAACCGTTGTTCTTGGAGGAAGTACTAAAAATATTACAGGAACCTCAGCTGACGGAGCAACATCTCAATTCAATAATCTAACTATCCAAACCGGTGCTTCTTATACTTTTAATCCAACAGTTTCCAACTGGAACATCTATGGTTCATTTAATAACGCAGGAACTGTGAATATTGCTGCCAATAAATACTTCGACATTTATTCAGCAACTGTTGATGGAGAATCCATTGTATTGGATGGAACTATTATCGCCTCTTCCGTTAATAACCTAACGAAAGACATTGATATTAACAATACAGTTTCGCTTTCCGGAACAGGTTCTACAACAGCCGATATTAGAATTTACGGAGGAACAACTACACTCGCTTCCGACTTCATACTTAATGGCGACTTTATTATTAGCAATTTAGGACCAGGTACTTTTACCATGACTACACAAAACCTTACCATTGGAGGTTCCTGGCAGAATTTTAATACTTTTAATTCAGGTACAGGTACTGTTAAATTCACCGGTAGTGTTCCGGGCATTATAGAAGCAAACGGTAATTACAATGGTTCGAATAAAACAACAGCTGATTTTTATAATGTGATTGTTGATCGTAGTGCTGATACTCTTGCAATGAAAAATACTCCCATGAAAATTTTGCACGATTTTACTTTAACAGGAGGAATATTTTCTACAGGATGGCATACACAATCAAACGGGAACGCAGGAAACAACAGGCGACTTACTGTTTTAGGTTTTGCAACCATTGGTGCAGGCAGTACTTTTTTTGTTGGATATCGGAAAGCCTGTTCTAATCCTGATGAAGGTCTGAGCAATGCATTTTGTGGTTGCTGTAATACAGACTCTTTAAATGTACCCGTTTTTAAAGGTGATTTTTATAATTATGGGAACGTAAGGACCAACCGCCCCATAATTAGCGCATACATGGATATAAAACTAGCCGGAGCGCGAATATCCGGAACAGGAGTAGCAAATGAATTTGGTGTGGATTTTCAGGTTGAAACAGCTTTGTCGGCTACACAAGTTGGACCGGTTGATATTCAAGGCGATCTTATCGTCCAGGACAATACAAGTTTTATCAATACCAACCCCAATAATGTACTTACCGTACGAGGCAATTTTTACATGTATTATAATCTTACTCATAACGGAACAGTGAACTGTTACAGGGATTTTACAAGTGGCAGTACGACATTCTTCAACCCAAATACAGTTTCTATCAATAATAGTATTTTTAATTTTTACCAAACAGGAGCCCTTCGCCATATTTTTCTGAAAGCCACTGCAGCCAATCCAATCTATAATTTTGGAGATATAAATGTTATTGCCGGTGCAGGGAATGTTCGTGAATTAAGGCAACGTATTTCTGTTTCAGGGAATTTAGTGATACAATCGGGCACATTGGATGCCATTAATTCGGGAACCACCTCCAGTGGTGGTAGTATTAGTCCGGCTGTGGGTGTGAATAACGCATCAATTGTTCTTTCCGGCACTACTTCTGCCTGGACCAACAATGGAGCCTTTATTCCACATTCAGATACCGTTTCTTTTACCGGTAGCGGTGCACAAACAATGGGTGGTTCTACTGCAACAACATTTTATAATTTAACGATAAACAAAAGCAGCAGCTCTGAAGTAACTTTCGCCAATGCAGGAACGGTAACAAACCTGATGTCGTTATCCGGTGGATATATTGTTACCAATCCGGTTAAGCTTTTAATAATGGCTGATCAATCAAGTGTAACACCCGCTGGTGGGCAGTCTGGTAGTTTTGTAAGAGGTCCGGTTAAAAAAATTGGTCGTGAAGGAGTTGCCGGTAGTTATAGTTTTCTTTTCCCGATCGGAAAAAATTCGATCTGGGCAAGATTAAATTCGCTTCATTGGAGCGGCACAACTGCTACTACGGATGCATTTACCTGCGAATATTTTGATGCCGGTTATGGAAATTATGCAGTGAATGCCCCGTTAAATCATGTTAGTATAATCGAATATTGGGATCTTGCAAAAAATTCGGGAGATGCCACCTTGAATAAAAAAGTTCGACTTTATTCTGAAGATAAAACCAGAAGTGTAATTACGGCTTTTAACAATGTCGATTTAACGGTTGCTCATTGGAACGGTACAAAATGGGATGATATTGATAACCCTACCAGCAATAATAACAGCGGCAATACTGCTCCTGCAGGTTGGATAACATCAAGTGCTAACAACTCCTTTAGTCCGTTTACATTTGGTTCCCGCTCTTCTTTAAATCCTTTGCCAATTGAATTGCTTTCTTTTACTGCAAAACCAAATGGCAGTCAGGTTGATTTATTCTGGACCACTTCCAGTGAACTCAATAATGATTATTTTAACGTGGAACGAAGCATAGACGCAACTACTTTTGAATCCATCGCAACAGTACAAGGAGCAGGCAACAGCAACCAAACACTAAATTATTCAGCCATCGACAATAATCCTAAAATGGGTTTATCTTATTATCGTCTTAAACAAGTGGATTATGATGGGAATTATACCTATTCTCAGATTGTACCAATAACTATTCAGGACTTTGCATCATCTGAAATTCAAAAAGAAGGAATTGCTAAATTGGTTGTTTATCCTAATCCTACCACAGGAATAATAAATGTAAGTTTCGATAATTTAAAAGAAGACAACTATCAGATTTCCATACTTGACATGTTAGGTAATATGATACAATCTTCCTTAAAAACATTGAACGAAGGAAATGTGGTATTACAATTCGATCTACAAGATCTTCCTCAAGGAGTTTACATTCTTGTATTACAGACTTCCACAAAAAGGTATTCTCAAAAAATTATCGTACAACACTGATTTGGATTTATAAATACTCCTGATGTTTGTAGATATTGTTCTTACCAGGTTGATAGCAATTTTAGTTTTATCGGTATAAAAAAACGAGGCTGTCTCAAAAGGGCAGCCTCTTTTTTTTGCAATATAAATTAAGTTTTCAATAGGACTAAAAATTTGTAAAAAGTCTGCTCTATGCG
>MEPB01000006.1 GCA_001769385.1 Bacteroidetes bacterium RIFCSPLOWO2_12_FULL_35_15
ATTCAAGCTTCGGAAAATAATTATTTTTGTTCAACTACATTATACCCACAAAAGGATTTTGTTTCTTATTTGTGGAGTACAGGAGACATTACTAAGACTATTTCTACAGATACAAGTGGAACCTATTATTTAACAGTCACCGATAATTTTGGATTTACAACAACGGATACGATACATCTGCAAATCAATAGACCAATTTATACTCAACTAAATGATAGTGTATTGTGTTTGGGTAATATAATCACATGGAATATCGGTTTAGATAAAACAATTTATGATTTTGAGTGGCAAAATAGTACAACTGATTCATTGTTTTCAATAACAAGTGCCGGTCAGTACTGGGTAAAAATAACAGATAGGTTAGGTTGTTTTAAATATTCAGATACAATTACTATTTCTATTGATAATTTTTCAAACATTACCACTTTAGGCCCCGATGTAAACTTATGCTCCGGCAATTACATTTACTTAACAAACGGTGCTACACAAGCTACCAACTACATTTGGTCAGATACAAGCAATAATGATTCCTTGCAAGTAATACAGCCAATGGGTACTTATACGTATTGGGTAACCGTAAGTGATAGCAATAGCTGTACAAAAACAGATTCAATAGATGTTACAGTGCTTGGTTTAGCTCCAACCGCTGATTTTACGTTTAATACCACCTGTTTAGGAAATACTACTCAGTTTACAGATTTGTCGTTACCTCCTGGAGGAGACACGATTGTTTCCTGGCTTTGGGATTTCGGTGATCCATCAAGTGGAGTATTGGATACTTCTACTTTTCAAAATCCACAACATAATTATGCTGTTTCAGGGACATATACAGTACGATTAATAGTTAGAACCAATGCAGGTTGTGAAGCGGCTATCAATAAATTAATAACTGTTCACACCAAACCTTCAATTGTCAGTTTATCGCCAACAAATCTTTGTTCAAATTCCAATGTTAATTTTACCCCTTCCGTAACAACATTTGGAGAGCCTGTTACAAATTGGAATTGGAATTTTGGAGATGCCTCCAGTGGTATCAACAACACTTCTATATTGCAAAATCCTTCCCATATTTTTCTAACCGGTGGGCTTGCATATCCGGTGCAGTTAATAGTTCAAAATATGTATGGCTGTGCTGATACGATTATAAGTGGTATTGGCATAAAAAAATCCCCGATTGCCGATTTTAATTATTCCTTGGCTTGTAAAGATCAGGCGATCCAATTTACTGATAGTTCAACATTTTATTCTTCGGTTATAGCCGGCACTCTTTGGAGTTTTGGTGATGGAATAACAATAACATCTCCGGCAAATCCAATTCATACTTATGGTTCCAATGTGGGCTACCAGGTGATTCATGTGGTGACTGATAATTATAATTGCAAAGACAGTGTAATTAAAACTGTTCAGGTTAATCCGGTACCAGATGCTTATTTTTCAATCGGTAATTCATGTATCAATTCTCCAACTGATTTTACAGATCTTTCTGTTATTTCAAGTGGTTCGATCACAAACTGGCAATGGGATTTTAACACTGTTGCAACATCCGGTCTTCAGAACCCGCAATATACTTTTAATGCAACCGGGAATGTAAATGTAGGGTTGGTGGTAACATCCAACCAGGGATGTAAAGATTCCCTGATGCAAACTTTTGCGGTACATCCTTTACCGGTAGCAGATTTTACTTTTACTCCACAATATGGAAATCCGCCATTAGCAGTGAGTTTTACAAATATTAGTTCTGGCGCAAGTTCTTATTTGTGGGATTTTGGCGATGGTTCAGCGACTACTACGATTACGAATCCCCTTCATACCTACATTGATACCGGTTCATTTGCAATTTCATTAACGGCAATGAATAATTTCGGGTGTGAGCATACAAAGATCAAAACAATTCCAATTTTAAGAAGGTTGGTTGATGTTGCGATAATCGCTATTTACGATACTTTGCAAAACAACTATTTAAATACCTCTGCACAGCTTGTAAATTTAGGAACAACAGATATTACCAGTATGGAAATTTATATCACTGTAAATAATGGACCCGCTATTAAAGAGAACTGGACAGGTGTGCTTCCAAGTTCAACTATTATTTCTTACAAATCCACTTCATCCGTTTATTTAAAGGATGCAGGACATTATGTTTGTCTTACTATTGAAAACCCGAATCATGTAGCTGATGAAAATCCTGCAAACAATAAATTATGTGAAGCCTTGGATTTGTCTGTTTTTCAGATTCTGGATATGTATCCAAACCCATCTAACGAAGTAATTACCATTCCGCTTATTATTCCGGAGTTAAAAAATCTCAACATTACGATTTATGATGCCAACGGAAAAAAAGTGAAATCGGTTTATTCTGGAAACATTGATAAAGGATTACAATTGATAACAATTAATGTTATGGAATTGAATTCCGGATTTTATGGTTGTAAGGTCGAATATGGTAACGAATCTTTTGTAAAGAAATTTATTAAGAAGTAAAAGGAATGTTTTTTCTGTCTTATAATTGATTTTCATCAAAATATAGCTACTGCTTTTTCAGTCAAAAATAATTTTATTTCACCATTTGAAACAGCTTGCTTTAAATAAGTTATTTCTTCAGAATAATCTATATCGTCAAAAAAACTTAATTGTGCTCTAAATTGTTTTTCCGAAAAGCTATCCTCAAAAATAGAGATAGCTTTTTCTGCAATTTCATTGATTGAATAATGCTCTTTTATAATAAAATAGATATCAACATAGTCTTTCCATTTCGACCTCCGGCCTAATGCAAATGCCTTCATCGCAGCAAGTGTCAGCAAGTCGGGCATTTTAATAATACTATCAAAATTACAAGACGCCTTTATTTCATACGGATATTCAAAGAAAGTAAATTTTACATTTTGAATAATTAAATTCAATTGCTCATCAACATTTCTTGTAATTGTGAAGCTTTTAGAGAATGTTCTGATTTTATCAATAATTTTTTTTCGGTGTAATTTTTTTTGTTTAAATAGATCAAAGTCTATGGATTGCCTATGACCTATATGTAATGCAATTGCAGTGCCTCCAACCAAATAAAATTCACGATTAAATTGAGATATAAGGGGTAATACATCTAATTGGTCTTTATTTAGGATTTGTTTATGCATTGTATGTTTTAATCAATAATCCAAAATAATTATATAATTCAGGGAAATAATTTCCTTTTTTTCTGCCTTGTATTTGGCTATAAATCTTAGCTAACTTTTTTATGCCAATAATTTCAAATAATTCTTTTAGAGCTTTTAAACTGCCGTAATTTAATATAAACTCCACTAATACTTCATCACTTATCGCATGCAGTTTGTCTTTTCGGATATACCAAAATAATATTGCATTTTCATCAATAAATTGCTCTCTTGTTTTGCTTTTTTTGGGCATTATTGAATGTGTCTAATTCTTCTATAAAGATACTGAAAATGCACTCAAAAATAGATATTTAATAGTAATTTTGTGCAAAAAAATATGCAATTAGTTTTCGCTACAGCTAATAAAAATAAAGTGAATGAAATTCAATCACTTATTCCGGATTCTATAAAGCTTTTAGGGTTAAAAGATATTGGTTGCACCGAAGATATCCCTGAAACACAATCAACTATTGAAGGAAATGCATCTCAAAAAGCATTTTATGTTTTCGAAAAATACAAGCATAATTGTTTTGCAGATGATACAGGTCTGGAAATTGAAGCTTTGAATGGAATGCCCGGTGTGATGTCTGCCCGATATGCCGGGGAGCAAAAAAACGGGGAGGATAACATGAATAAAGTGTTGGAGGAATTACTTGGTGAAACAAATCGGAAAGCAAGATTTAAAACAGTTATTTCACTTGTAATAGATGGAAAAGAAATGCAATTCGAAGGAATTGTAAATGGAACAATATTACTGGAGAAACGCGGTTCAAAAGGATTTGGTTATGATCCGATTTTTCAACCCGATTTTGAAATCGGGAAAGGGGGGAGTTCATACGCTGAAATGGAATTAGCAGAAAAAAACAAAATGAGCCATCGTGCTTTAGCAGTAATTAAACTAGTTGAGTATTTGAAATTAATTTCCTGAATTGTAAGGAATCAATTTTTGCCTTTAATCAAAAGAATTTCCCCGGCACCGTTGTAGTTTTTTTGCCGCAGATTTACAGGCTCTTTTTTTAAGTATTAAAATTATTGCCCTTGAAAATTAATCTTTTTAAAATCAGCGAATCTGCGGCTGTTTCTTTAGGGTTCTTCAAAGAGTGAATCAATTTGTTGTGATTTTATATGATTAATTCTATACCTCGCAACGCTGCTGCAGGGTTATTCATTTTTCATCATAAAAACACTTAAATGAATCAGCTTCCACTTAATTTTTGTTTAGCAGATTACTTAAAATTTAAATCGAGTATTCAAGAAAGTGTCGAAGACCTAATTTATGTCATATTTTCCCTAAACTTTAATACCTACCTTGCACTCGGATTCACAAAAAGCAAACAAAAACCTACCCAAAAACAATCTATTTTATTGGTTTTCTGTTTTTTTGTAAAAATGTGATTGTAAGTTTTTCATAAATAATTAATTAAAATATAAAAGCAATGGGAACTGTAGATTGTAAATCTTGTATAAATATCCACTGTTTTATACATAAGAACTTAAGTCCGGAGTGGATAAAAAGTTATGTGAAATTTCAAATTTCATTTAAACAAGGACAACATATTATTGTGGAAGGCTCTCCTGTATTGGGCATTTATTTTATCCAATCAGGGAAAGTGAAAGTTTTCTTTACCGGGATCAATGGAAAGCATCAGATCGTTCGTTTTGCAAATGATGGACATATTTTGGGGCACCGTGGCTTTGGAAATGATATTTATCCTATCAGCGCTGTTGCAATGGAAGATTCAACCATTTGTTTTATTGATAATGAAACATTGAATGAAATGTTCTTAAGCAATCCTAAATTTACATTTGACATGATGATGTTCTATTCCCGTGAGTTAAGAAAAATGGAAAATAGAATGAAAAATATTGCTCAGATGAATGTGAGAGAAAAAGTTGCAGATACCTTATTATTACTGATAGAAAATTTTGGCATAAATGCCGATAATGAAATAGATGTTTTATTTAACCGCGAAGATATTGCTAACACAGCAGGCACAAATGTGGAACAAGTTACCAGGCAGCTGAGCGACTTTACCAGCGAAGGACTGATCATTAAGCAAGGGAAAAAAATTGCCATCGCAAATCTGGAAGGATTAAAAAAAATTATTAGTCAGCATAACCAGCATGTGATCACAAAATAACATCAAAAAACACTTTTCAGATTTACGTATTCATATCCTGGTGCGGGTTATTTCCTTATAGTTAATAACCTTGTTGAATACTTGCGGCAATCTATCCTCAAATCAGCTTTCTTAATTATATTTTTGTGTTTAATATCTTTGCATTTCGACTTTTGGAGCAATTTTTTTTTGAGTTTTTTACTCATTATGGATGCGGAATGACAGGATTGCTGAAGATTTAAACCATTTAGCTATACTATGAAGATCAGAATAGGAATCATTTTTGGAGGTTTTTCAAAAGAGCGAGAAATATCATTTGCCGGTGGACGAACAGTCTATGATAATTTAAATAAATCACTGTTTGAGGCTGTTCCTGTGTTTGTCGACAGCTTTGGTAATTTTGTTTTACTCAACTGGGAATACGTTTACAAAGGAAGTATTCGTGATTTTTATCCTCCGGCAGAATATATTCCAAATAAAGAAGGTGATTTTCAAATTTATGCAGAGCAAATTGGAAAATTATCAGAAGAACAACAACTCGAACTTATTAATAAAATAGGTAAGAAGCTGGAGCCAAACGAACTAAAATTACATTTCGATTTTGCATTTTTATGTTTACACGGGCCTTTTGGCGAAGACGGTAAAATTCAAGGATTATTTGAATATTTAGGAATGCCATATTCCGGTTCCGGCATTTTGCCATCGGCTATCGGCATTGATAAAAGTGTCCAAAAAAAGCTGATGGTAAATGCCGGATTTAATAGTCCGAAGTTTTTTTCCATCGAAAGAGAAGCCTATATTTCTGGAAATTGTAAAAGTGCTTTTGAAAATGCGAAACACGAAATTGGTTTTCCATTAGTCATAAAACCTGCTAACCAAGGTTCATCCATTGGTGTCAGCATTTTGCATGAAGCGGATGAATTCCTGTTTATGCAAGCTGTAGAAGAAGCTTTTTTTACAAAATGGCTTTCGGCAGAAGATTGGAAAAAATTAAGTATCGAAGAAAAAAACGAATTTGTTCGCATACTTGCTGATATTCGTGAAGGAATTGGTATGCCGTTACAAGTTCAAAGTTCAACGTTACAAGTTCAACCTGTGATTTACCATCCGCATGATCTTGTTGTTTTTCTCAATGAAGTTTTTGAAATAGAAGAAGAAGGAGTAATATTGGCTGCATTGGATGCCGAAAGTAAAGTATTGGTGGAAGGTTTTATCGATGGAAAAGAATTTTCATGCATTGTGGCTCAGGACGAAAACGGAGAACCTATTGCACTTCCACCAACTGAAATTCGAAAAGGAAAAGAATTATTTGATTATCGGTCTAAATATTTACCCGGATTATCGCGAAAGATCACTCCAATTGATTTGCCAAATGAACAAATTCAAGCTATCCGGAAGGAGTGTGAACGTTTATTCAAGGAATTAAGGTTTGATGTGTATGCCCGTATTGATGGTTTTTTATCCACCGATGGAAAGATATTTTTGAATGATCCGAATACCACATCCGGAATGATGCCTTCTTCTTTCTTCTTTCATCAGGCAGCTGAAATTGGATTAAATCCATCTCAATTCCTGACGTATATAATACGTACGTCAATTGCACAACGAATCATAGCTTGCAAGAACAGTGGCACATTCGATAACCTGTTAACCTCATTAGATTCTTCCATAAAACATGATAAAACCGCAGCAACAAAAAAAATAAAAGTAGCTGTGATATTAGGTGGATATTCTTCCGAAAGACATATTTCAGTAGAAAGTGGAAGAAATATTTATGAGAAACTTGCCTCCTCTTCTAAATATGAACCTGTTCCTGTTTTCCTTACAGGTAATGATGATGAGCATATTTTATATCAAATCCCAATTAATATTTTATTGAAAGATAATGCCGATGATATAAAAGAGAAGATAGAGAATTACAAGATCCATGAACTGGTAAAACAAATTATAGAAGAAACTTCGGCAATCACAAAAAAATATTCAGGCATTGATAACTTGGCAAAACCAAAACGATTAACGTATCAGGATCTTGCAAAAACAGTGGATTGTGTATTTATTGCTTTACATGGTCGTCCGGGTGAAGATGGTGCTGTACAAGCACAATTAGAAAAAGTAGGATTACCATATAATGGATCCGGAGTAGAGAGTTCACAGATCACAATAGATAAATTCCGTACCAACGAACTTTTAAGGCAAAATGGATTTTTAATTGCCGAACATTTGTTGATCACCGAAGAAGAATGGAACGCCAATAAAGAGGAGGTGTTAACTACAATAAAAGAAAAAATTAAATTCCCTTTTATTGCCAAACCGGTGGATGATGGCTGTTCATCAGCAGTGCGAAAAATAAAATCAGGAGAAGAGTTGGAGGCATTTGCGAAATTGATTTTCCGGAAACAGGAAGACCTTGACAAAGCTGCTGCAAAATTATTACATCTAAAAGAGAAAGAAGAGTTTCCTCGAAAGAGAGTGATATTGATAGAGGAATTGATCTCCAGAAAGGATGCTAAACATTTTTTAGAAATAACAGGCGGAATGCTTACAAAATATGATGATAAAGGAAATGTTGTTTATGAAGTTTTTGAAGCATCCGAAGCGCTGAGTGAAGGAGAAGTATTATCATTGGAAGAAAAATTTTTAGCCGGTCAAGGCCAAAATATAACACCTGCACGTTATTCAAAAGATCAGAAGGAGCGTCAGCAAATTTCTGATCAGGTGAAACAACTATTAGGTGCTGCTGCAAAATTGTTAAATATCAATGGCTACACACGTATTGATGCATTTGTCAGGATTTATGATGACCTCACCCCAGCCCTCTCTCCTTCGACAAATGCTCAGGATAAACTCGGAGATGGAGTGAAAGTTGAAGTAATCTTTATTGAAGTAAACTCGCTCCCTGGAATGACCCCTGCAACATGTATCTTCCATCAAAGTGCGATCAATGGCTATAATCCTTATGCTTTTATTGATCGTATTTTAGATTTTGGTTTTCAGAAAAGAAAATTGAATCCAGGTTTGAAATAAACTCGAAAAAATATTTTTTGTCATTTCGACCAGAGGGAGCACAACCTGGTCACTTCGAGTTCGACCAAAGGGAGAGTATCGAGAAGTAATTATGATATACTTCATCAATAGAGGTCTATCCAATGTTCTCGATACATTTTTCAAAAAGGAAAACCACTCGAACTGACATTGTGGTCACTTCGAGTTCGACCGAAGGGAGAGTATCGAGAAGTAATTATGATATACTTCATCAATAGAGGTCTATCCAATGTTCTCGATACATTTTTCGAAAAAGAAAAACACTCGAACTGACATTGTGGTCACTTCGAGTTCGACCAAAGGGAGAGTATCGAGAAGTAATTATGATATACTTCATCAATAGAGGTCTATCCAATGTTCTCGATACGTTTTCCGAAAAAGAAAAACACTCGAACTGACATTGTGGTCACTTCGAGTTCGACCGAAGGGAGAGTATCGAGAAGTAATGAACGTACACTCCTCTGAATTTTATAGCTTCTGAAATTTTTTTTCAAAAAGCAATTATTTCTTCATTCCAACGTTTACCTAAAATTCGTACATTCGTATTCATTTTTTTAAGTTTATGATAAAGGGTATTTTTCAATTTATTAAGAGTAAAACATTTTTAAAGCACTTATTGATCTATATTGGATTTTTGAGCTTGCTTATTGGCATTGTATTGTTCTCACTTAGCTCTTTTACCCACCACGGAAAAGTGATTTCTGTTCCTGATTTTTCCGGACTCAAACTTTCAGCACTGGATAAATTTGTTGCCGAAAAGAACTTACGTTATCTGGTAATTGATTCTATTTATAATCCTAAAGCAGAAAAAGGTACCGTGGTAATGCAGGAACCGGAGCCTAATGCAGAAGTGAAGGAAGGACGGATTGTATATTTATATGTCACCTCCATTTTACCTCCAAGTATTCAAATGCCTAAACTGATCGACCGTTCATTACGTCAGGCTGTTACCATGATCACAACGTATGGATTAAAGATGGCTCCTCCCAAATTTGTTGCCGACCAATGTGCTAATTGTGTGTTGGATCAGTTAGTAAAAGGAAAAAAAATAGCTCCTGGCGAAATGGTTGAAAAAGGGACAGTAATACAATTAGTTGTTGGAAAAGGTTTGAGTGATGAAGAAGTAGGCGTACCATGTTTATATGGATTGACCCGAAAAGATGCAACAGAAAAATTAGCAGAAGCATCACTAAGCGTTGGTTTTATAAAATATGATGAGCCTAAAGATTCTTTAAAAGCAAAAGTATATCGTCAATCGCCTTCCTGCGGAAAAGAAACAAGTATTAATATGGGTTCGAGCGTTGACTTATTTTTAACTGCTGATAAAGAGAAAATACCTTCAATGCCTATTGATTCAGGTAGTACAGCAAAAACTGAAAATTTCGATGACTAAAAAAAATAGTTTGTTTTTATTTCTATTTAGTTATACAACCATCCTTTTTTCTCAGGGCCTGGTTGAAAATCCATTAACAACTAACCATGTTCTTGTTAGCAAATGGAATGAGTTACAAGCAACACCTGCCTTGAGAACACCTTCCGTTTATGATACCTTGAGTTTAGGAACAAAAGGTATTTTAGATGATTTTTCCTACGACAGGACTTATCCTGATACTGCTTTGTGGTTAGATAATTATGTGTTTATTAATCGTGGATATGGCAAAGCACCTATAACACTTGGCGTAGCAACTTTTGACGGATTAAATGAAAAGGGGTATCCATATAGTTTTTTAGCTACTCCTACATCTTCAGCTCAGGCTGATTATTTAACTTCCAAGCCTATTCATTTGAATTTGCCGGCAAGTGATTCCCTTTATTTTAGTTTTTATTATCAACCTCAGGGACTTGGTAATGCACCGGAAACAAACGATTCACTGGTGCTTGAGTTTAAAGGAACAGGAGCATGGAAACATATTTGGGCAAAAAAAGGAACAACATTAGCACTCAATGATAGCAGCTGGACTTTGGTGATGATTCCGATAAAGGATACTGCATTTTTGAAAGATGGTTTCCAATTCAGATTCAGAAATCAGGCCACACTTAGCGGAAATCTTGATCATTGGAATGTTGATTATGTCTATTTGAATAAAATACGGCATTATAATGATATAAATGTGGATGACATAGCATATGTATATAACGGGACTTCGCTGTTGAAAAACTATACTGCTATGCCTTGGAAACAATATCAGAAATCCCAATTAAGAACCAGTGTTCCAAATTTGATAAGAAACAATTATTCCGGAGCAGATAAAAATATTTCGTATGTATATAAAATTACTGATGATTTAGCTTTCCCTCCGGGTATTTTATTTTCTTCAGGTGGAAATTTTAATATTCAGTCTTTCGATTTAACACATATTTATACCGAATGTGATGTTCCTCAGGGTTGTAAAAAAACAGCAGATAGTATTGATTTTGCTTTTCCTGTAACTATTTCTGCTCCTGCAAAATTTTCTATAACACATGCAATAACAACACCTGATTTTGTTAAGTCTAACGATACATTAAAGTGGCAATTAAATTTGTCAAATTACTTTTCCTACGATGATGGAAGTGCCGAAACGGCTTTTGGACTGAGTACTTTAAATGGCCAGATGGCCGAAAAATTTACATCAACAGTTGCCGATACATTACGTTATATCGATATTTATTTTAATCCCATTATGACGAATGCTAATCTATATACATTTTTATTAAATGTGTGGTCAGACAATTCGGGCTCACCGGGTATGGCCATTTATACAAGTGATACGACCTTGTATCCGGATTATACACAAACCGGACAAAATCAATTTATCCGTTATTTTATAAAACAACCATTGTATCTGAGTGCAAGCACTTTTTATATTGGTTTTACTCAAAAAACAAATCAGTTTTTAAATGTAGGGGTTGATAAAAATATCAATACACAATCTAAAACATTTTATAATGTAACAGGTACCTGGATTACTTCTCCAAATACAGGTTCATTGATGATGCATCCTGTGTTTGGAAGTGCTGCTGATTTTGTTGGTGTAAATAATTTTCAGAAAGAAAAAAATGTTATTACCATTTATCCTAATCCTGCTAATGATAAACTATTTATAAAGTCGAACGCCATAAATCAAGATCAGAAAATATCCTATTTTATTCTGGATGTTTTTGGAAGAACGATTCTTGAAAACAAATCAGATATTTCCGAATCAATTGATATCTCTGCTCTTTCTGATGGAATTTATTTTATTCGCATTGTTGAAGGGTTGAATATTTCCACCAATAAATTTATAAAAGTAAAATAGTTTTCTGAAAGGAACCTATTGCCGTTGCTACAAATAGATGGTAGCGGAAATAAACCGGATAAACAAAAACACCTTTGGTATGGAGGAATTTAATTAAGCATGAACCAAGAAACTGAAAACCCCGAAGAACAAGATGATGACCAGGAGCTCTATGAACATTATAGAGTAAGTGCGGATAAAGGACAAGCCCCACTACGCATTGATAAATTTTTGATGAATCGAATAGAAAATGCGACTCGTTCAAAAATACAACAGGCAGCTGAGAATGGAAATGTATTGGTAAATGATAAACCTGTTAAATCAAATTACAAAGTAAAACCCTTTGATGTTATTACGGTTGTTTTTGCTCATCCACCACGTGAAATAGAACTTATCCCCCAAAATATCCCGATTGATATTGTTTATGAAGATGAGGATATAATCATTGTCAATAAACAATCTGGAATGGTTGTACATCCCGGATATGGCAATTATAAAGGCACTTTGGTAAATGCCTTGGTGTATCATTTTCAGCAATTACCGGTAAGTAAATCAGGTGCAACATTAAATGTTAGCGAAAAATCGAAGGAGCAAGCTCTTTTACGACCAGGGCTGGTGCATCGTTTAGATAAAAATACCACCGGAATAATGGTAGTTGCAAAAAGTGAAATTGCGATGATGAAACTCGCAAAGGATTTTTTTGACCGTAACCTGGATAGAAAATACAATGCGCTTGTTTGGGGAGATTTTGAAGAAAATGAAGGTACAATAACCGGGAATATTGGAAGACATTTAAAGGATAGAAAATTAATGGATGTGTTTCCACCGGATAGCGAATTTGGAAAACATGCTGTAACACATTATAAAGTGCTGGAACGTTTTGGATATGTTACGCTTATTGAATGTAAGTTGGAAACAGGTCGTACGCACCAGATACGTGCTCACCTGCAACATATTGGCCATTCCTTGTTCAATGATGATACCTATGGCGGAAACAGAATTTTGAAAGGAACAACATTTGCAAAATACAAACAGTTCGTAGAAAATTGCTTTACCTTATTGCCTCGTCAGGCTTTACATGCAAAGTCATTGGGATTCAATCATCCTGTTACAGGAAAATACATTCATTTTGATTCAGAATTGCCGGAGGATATGCAAGCTGTTATTCAAAAATGGCGTGGATACACCATTTCAAATGCACTGGAAGAATAAGTGTTTTGCTTTTATTTCAAAAAAAGTATATCGCGCAATTGTTTTTTTTAAGTTCAGATTGGATGGTGTGTGAAGTCATTTCGAGCTTGTCGAGAAACGTGTGAAAGCTTAAACTAAGATAATTGTTTAAATTTGATTGTGATTAAATACTGGAGAGAATATAAGCGTGGTCAATTCGAGTGCGACTAAAAGGAGCGTATCGAGAATGAGAGATAGCTAGCCCGCACACATTCTCGATACACCTTCCAGAAAAAGGAAGGTTACTCGAACTGACAAAAGCACGATTAGTATGTAATTCGAACCAAATCTAAACATTCTCTAAATAATTTAAAATAACTTCAAAGCGAGTTCAGAAAATAAAAATAAAGATTAAATTATTTTTTTTTACCTTTATATATCTGATAAAATCATAATTATTAAATAGTAAAAATTAATTCAAATTGAAATGGAGTTTTCCGCAAAGCAAATAGCCGAACTATTACAAGGACAGATTGAAGGAGATGAAAATGCAAAAATTTCCAAATTATCAAAAATTGAAGAAGGAGAACCCGGCTCAATTTCATTTTTAGCGAATCCTAAATACAATCACTTTCTTTATACAACAAAGGCCTCATTGGTTATTGTAAACAAAGATCTGGTATTAACCGGGCCCGTTTCTACAACTCTTTTGAGAGTGGAAAGTGCAGATCAGGCTTTCGGAAAGATATTAGAGATGTATAATCAGGTGAAGCTTAATAAATCAGGTATTTCTAAGCTTTCTTTTATTTCAGAATCCGCAAAAGTGGGGAACAACATTTATGCAGGGGAATTTTCATTTGTGGGCGAAAATGTGAAAATAGGAAATAATGTAAAGATTTATCCTCAGGTTTATATTGGCGACAATTCAGTGATAGGAGATAACACAACTTTATTTTCGGGTGTTAAAATCTATTCAGAAACACTTATTGGGAAAGATTGCATTATACATTCAGGAACAGTGATCGGAAGCGATGGTTTTAGATTTGCACCTCAGGAAGGTCATAATCAAAAAATTGCTCAAATTGGAAATGTGCTTATAGAAGATGATGTTGAAATTGGAGCTAATTGCGCAATTGACAGGGCTACATTAGGTTCGACAATTATCCGTAAAGGGGTAAAAATGGATAACCTGATACACATTGCTCATAATGTGGAAGTAGGCGAAAATTCATTTTTAGCTGCTTGTGTTGTTATAGCAGGTTCAACAAAAATTGGTAAAAATTGTATGTTTAGCGGACAGGTAGGTATTGTTGGTCATCTTCAGATTGCTGATAATACAGTGATAGGAGCACAGGGAGGTGTTTCAAAAAGTATTACTAAGCCGGGCGAAATTCAATTAGGATCTCCATCCTTTGATATTAATAAATATCGAAAATCATACGTACATTTCCGTAATCTGGATAACATTGTGCAACGCGTTGATAAATTGGAAAAGCAAATAGAGCTTGAGAAAAAGGAGAATTAGTTTTTTATTTTACATTCATTTTTGGTTTTATATTTAAATATTTTTCTTTATATTTGCCAAAATTACACAATACAAAAGGCTGCGTAGCTCAACTGAATAGAGTGTCTCACTACGGATGAGAAGGTTAGGGGTTTGAATCCCTTCGCGGTCACAAAGGTTTAAGCCACCAACAAGGCTTACAGAGGTTTGAAGATTTGCAAGTGCGCCAAATTTTTGGCGCACTTACATTCGAAGGGTTTGCTCCGGGGGGAGAAATCCCAACAAATGAGCAAATGACAACCAAAAAAATCACCATCCACACATCCGGCAAACGCTGGTATGTAAACTATTATTCCAAAGATATTTCCGGAAAAGAAACCAGACACCGTGTATATGGCAGGGTGAATGTGGAGAAAGATCCCGAAAAACGAATGCTGCTGCTTTTAGAATTGCAAACGCAAGTATACCATTCCGTAATAGCAAACGAAGAGTACAGCGAGCAACTTTACACCCAGGGAACCAATATTTATAAAACCATCACTCAGATCGTTTCCGAAAAAAAAGGATATCTAAAAGATTCTTCATATGATTCCATTCAAAAACATGCCAAGCTATTTAAAGAATGGCTGTTAAAAAATAATCTGGAAGGAAAACAACCAGGTGAAATAAACAGGGCAAATATTATTACCTATCGCAATTGGCTGCTGGAAAAGAAATTAAGCAATCGCAGCGTAAACAACAATATTGATGAAGTGCGCGCCTTCTTCAATTACATGATCAAACGCGAAGATGGGATGGTATATAAAAATCCGTGTGCAACAATTGAAGATCTTCCTTTCCAATCAGAAACCCATGTGGCTTATACCGATACCGAAATGCAAACGATTTTCGATTACCTGAAGGAACAGGACCCTTATATGTTGTTTTATATAAAATTTGTTGCATTCGCTTATTTGCGAACAAATGAAGTACGCTTACTTCAGATAAAACATATTGATGTACCTGGCAAAACTATTCTTCTAACTGCCAATAACAACAAGGTAAACAACCGTATAAAAAAAGTAATTCAAAATAATTTTATGGATGAATTCATTACCCGAAAAATTGCTGACTATCCAAAAGATTTCTATGTTTTTTCAATAGGAGGGAAGCCGGGATCAAAACCAGTAGGTGAAGGTTATTTTTCTAAGCGGTACCAGGCAGTGAAAAAGAAATTCAAATTAACACCATTGCATACTATTTATGGCTTCCGGCATACAACCATAAGCCAGTTGTTACGATCAGGCGTACCAACATACCAGGCCATGAAATTAACCGGACATACAACACATGCAGCATTCGAGAAATATGCAAGAAGTATTTATTTGGAACCTGCTGAAGATGTCAGCCAGTTTTATTCTGTAAAATTTTAATTCTGAGGTCTTAAATCCGTAAACTCTATATTAGCACTATTGCCCCATTTAAACAGATGAATTTCTTTATTTGAATTAATCCAAAAGCATTCCTGAAAATCTTCAGAATTTACAGTATTTATTTTTTCGGAAAAAAGCGTAACAAATTTATTTTGCACCAAGTCTCGCAAATCATATAACAACAATCTAAAGGACGCCTCAGTACCATCATAATTGGTTTTAATCTTTAATCCTGACAATTTCCTTAATTTAAAATTAGGGAAAAGTGTAAGATTGCAAATGCCATTTATTGTTGTTTTTTTAGGAATATAATACAGACTGTCTTTATTGATAAACAGTAAATTAACACCCACTAAACTATCCGATTTTATTTTGAATTGATCTTCAGTCATCCCAAAACAGTAACCATCAAATAATTTATCATTACGTTCTGTAACTTTATTTTGCTCCTTTAACAATAAATCATATTTGTTTTTAAACTGTTGTTCAGCGCTTGTACAAGCGGATAAAACAATTAATATTAATAGCAGATTTTTCATAACTGGTGTATTTAATTAAAGCAAATGTATAAAAATTACCCAACCCTAGCAGCATTCTTCGCATTATCAATTTTAGATGTTGTTCGTGTATATCTATCATAATCCATATAAGCCTCAATTCCATCATCCAAAACAGAACATAATCGATCAACCTGTCTGCTTAAATTCATCAAAACAATATCCCTTTCAGCCGTACTATTTCCTTTCGTAAATACAGGCGCTGCAGTAGCCGTTTTTGTGCTTCCACCTGAAGCAAACGAACGGCTTTGGCGTATCGTTTCCAGATGTTCAATAATCGGAGCAATTTGCGGATCCTTCACCATCCAGCTTGGCGAAATCCATTCAACACCTTTTTCGCCTGCAATAAATGGCGTTCCGGTAGCGCTCTTAGTATATAAGGTTGCATCGGTCGTATATCCTTGTGGATCATCGCTTGTTTTATTAAAACCTCCTTTTGCATATGGCTTAGGTGCGCTTTTTATAGCGGCTATTTCCAAGCCAATAGCAGCGGCTTCAATAATTGTTAATGCTGCTGCTATATATGGTGTCGCGGCGTAAGTTCCCCAAATTTGAGTAATACCAATAGCACCGTTAATAATTGCTTTTGCAATTGCCAATTTTTGTTCACGCTCATATGCTTTCTTTTTAATATCCGCTTCCCGTTTATCATGCGCCTTTTGTTCTGCAAGAGTACGTTTATCATACTCCTTTTGGCTAATTAACTTGGCCTTTAAAAACTCATTATTTTTATTTTGGGAATCAGTCAATCGCGCATCGTTCCTCCTCAATTCTTCCGATTCTCTATTACGTTGGATCGTATCGTAAGATGAAAGTATTGAATCAACTTTGCTCGCAAACGCTTGTGTTAATGCAACTATTTTATTAAACTTTTCTTTACGGAGCTTCTCTTTTTCATCTTCAGTTTTTTTTGTTTCCGCGACTTCCTTATCCCCTTGTTTTTTTACAATGGCGGCAATTGCATCGGCTGACGCCTGGCGCAATGCAGTTACATCCAATCCGGCTGCGCTTGCCTTTTCAATAAGCGCATCCCACTTTTGCATTTCAGCAACCAGCTCTCTGTCATTAGCAGATAGCGTTACCAAATAAATTTCATCCTGTAACTCCTGTACCTTCTTTAATTTTTCTGCGTTTTTCTTCTGTTCCTCAATCGCTTGATTTACTAATGCGGTTTCAATTTCCTTGCTCCACAATGCGCGGATACGAGCTTTTGCTTCTTCAAAATCACCGGCCTCTTTTAATAATTTTCCGTATTTCCTGTCAATCTCGGCTATTTCTTTAGTATCCGCATCAAGGCCTTTTAAATAGAATTCTATTTCAAGGTTTCCAATGTCTTCCAGTAATTTTTTGCGAGCTTCGTTTATTTTTTCATTCGCTTTAATTTCTTCATCAGTTCTAAACTTGCCTTCTGCCTTTGCTTTTTCAGCTACTTTGGGGTTAACTCCGGGTAATCCAATTCCAAGCCGTTTCATTAACTCATCTTTCTCTTTTTGGATATCGTTCCCCTTCATGGCTTCGCTGTTGTATTCTACTTCAGCTTTTTTCCATGCGTCTAATGCATCAGCTACACCAACAATGTTTTCATTCATCCTGGAAAGCCCTGAATTTTTTGCATCAAGTAATGCCTGGGCAGCAACTTGTATTGGTAAGCCTTCGTTTTCTTTTGCCATCAAAGCCACCTTTCCATTGCTGTTGTTGTAGTAAGCTTTTGTATTGTCTGAATATGCTTTACGTAAAGATTCGAGTAATTCAGCTTCGCGTAATAATTGTTTTTCTTTTGCATCGGCAATGTTTTCAGCCTGATCCGCAATTTCTTCTTGCTTACGTTGAACAACAATTTTGCTTACCAATGAATTTATTACACCATCAATCGCTTCGCGCACCTGATCATTACTTGCTTTTTCAGCATCAAGGTTAGCCAGGTAATCAGGATACTGATCTTTTAATTCTTTTAAAAGTTTTGTTCGTTCCGTATTACCCACATTATAGGATAGAATTTTAATTTTTGATAATTCAACCTGCGTTTGTTCTTCAGCCATCGCTTGCGATGCTGCATGTGTGTTGGTTGTTAATTTAAGTATTCCGGAAGCCATCCAGTCTAACCCTTTCATGATGGGGCCATTCACAAAAGCAGTGGTAAGAGATTTACCGATCTTATCTATTTTAGCGCCAAAAGTATCGTTTTTGATGTTGAATTCATTCATGATGGAATCAGTTCCTTGCAATGAAACATTGGCCATGTCAACTTTTTCCTGAAGTAATTTTGTATTGCTTCCAAGTTTTGCAAACACCTCAGAAGCTCCGGCACCATCCACGCCAAGCGCATCTAAAATATGCGAAAATTCAGTGGCGCTGGTTCCGCCTTTCTTACTTCCTTCCGCAACTTTTACAAATGCTCCGTACAAATCTTTATTCACAAGGTCTGTAAACTCTTTGGTACTCATGCCGGCAACTTTTGCAAACTTGTCGGTATCCTGTGTCATCTTCATCAGGATTTTGGAAACCGCTGTGCCACCGCGCTCTGTGCTTACATTTAATTCTTGTAAAGTAGCAGATAGTCCAAGTACTTGTCCGGATGTTAAACCTAAATTTATACCAACGCCTCCAATACGATTAGCGAAATCAGATACAACCGGTCCCGTAGCAGCTCCCGAACTTGCCAACTCGTTTATCGCATTACCAATATGAAGCATGTCTTCCGAAATATTATCCGATTTCATATCGGTAAAAATGTTTCGCAATGCGCCCATCTCTTTGGTCACTTGTTCGGCACCGCCCTGAAACTCATCACCCAACGCCACAACTAATTTATCGGTAGCAGCTGTGAAGCTTAAAACATCTTTTTTTGCAATACCTAATTGCCCTGCAGCAATAGCAATATTTCGTAATTCTTTAGTAGAAGTGCGTGTGTTCATTTGAGAAAAGGCATTGTTCAAGCGCTTCACTTCAACCTCTGTCATTCCGGTGGTTTTGCGGATGTCCGCAAAACTATCCGACAATTCCGAATTTTGTTTTATCAGATCACGAACCTTATCGGTCATAAATTGAAATCCCATTGCTGCAACAGCAATAAGTCCAAATGCTTTAACCTCTTTACTTATTTGCTTAAATACTCCCCCAACACCTTTTACATCATCCTGTATTGATTTTAAGCGTTTATTCACTACTTGAAACTCCTTTGTTTTATCAGCGAACGCTTGCGAATCAGAAGGAAGGTTTTTTAACTGGCCTTGTAATTTTTTTGCCGAATCCTGAATTTCTTTCAGCGTAGCATTTGCCTGATTTCCTTTAAGGATAATCTCAACGGTTCTTTGTTCTGCGCTCTTTGCCATTACATTTGAAGTGTTATAGTGGTTGGTAAATTTTCTTTGATGATGTTTGTAGAAGTGATGCCGTAATATTCTTCCAGCATATCGCCAAGCCTTACATTTTGCCTGTAAATTGTTTTAGAATACCATGGATTAGGCTTACGCATGTGGCGTAACAGCTGCCCTTTTTCATTACGTTTTTTAAAGAAGGAAGCGCCTAGTTGTTTTCGGCTGCCAAGTGGCATCCCACGCCCAACGCCCATATCAACAAATTTTCCGTAGTCGTTGTATTTTAAAATAATAGAGCTTACTTCGTTCCCGTTTCTGCGCAACGTAAACGAAATGCTATTGCGCAGCTTATGCGTAACGCCAATATTGTTTTTCCGGATAGCTTCGCGTAAGTCTTCAGATAAGTAACGACTAAAGTCATACATCATCTTGTACATGGAAGGCAACTGCTTTTTTTGCTGAAATTCGGACATGGGATAATTTTAATTTAAAATTACCCCGACCAATCAACTCAATAAAGGACAGGCTATAATTTGAGGAGTTTTACCACACTTTGTTTGATAGTGCTTCCTAAAATCATGCTCACATTTTTTACGAGATAGTTCACATTTTTTATCTGCACTTTTCCTTTATATTTCAAATAGGAAGTGGGTAATTTTATTTTAAATTCAAACACTCCTGAATTATCGATTGCTAAAAATATTTTTTCCAGATAGCGTTTAAACCAACCGTCATCACCTTCCATCTTTAAAGTGTATTCGCCAATTTTATTCCCATTCACATCATAATTGGTGGATGATGCGTAAATATAATTTCCGCCATACGTTCCGGTAATTTTTCCACGCATAAATACAGTTCGTAGTGATGGTGCGTTTATCCCCAAATCAAATAAAGGGCTGCTACCAGTTTCAGATATCGCGGGCATAATGCAGATAACATCAGCACTATTACTTGTTGCGCTCTCATTTACCTGCGCATCGGTCATAAGCATTGGCGCAAGTTCAATCTTTCTTTCACGCGCACCTTTACCTACTGTAATCGGATAATAATAATCCGAATACTCAACCCATGCTGCGCCACTCCATTTCATTAATTTATTTTTATTTTTTACAATCGCTAATGCATCAATGGGAGCTGCTGTTGGCAATAAACTTTTTTTAATATATTCGCCAATAATTTTAGTTTTATCGTAAGGCTTAAAGTTGTCAGTTAGCAATCCATCATTCCCGCCAAAGTCATAATTCAACGTATAACCCTTGCTTTTTTCATCGAAGATCTGCGTATAGTTTGGATCAGCTAAATCCGTTAAATTTATTGCCGGAGTACTGGCGATAGTTTTTTCTGCTAAGGTCATCGAAAGCGTACGCTCATCCCAATCTATATTTATTTCGCACTGAGCCCTGTTTTTTAATGCATTTAAAAACTCCGAAACTGTAATGTCAGGCAAATGATTTTGAAGCTTCACGTAACGATCCATGATATTGAATGATGTATCGTAACGATAAATGGTGATAATGCCATCATACTTTACGGTCCAGTCAATACTTAACCCTGGTCCGTAATATGTATCAACTGTGTTAGGAGCAAATACATCACCGGTTGTATTTAATAATCTGGCAAATATTTCACCACCGGAAGACGCACCTGTAATTACGCCTAAAACATTGAACGTTCTTATTCCCCCTGTTGTAGTAGAAGTGTAATCTTCACTTCCAATAACCGTTTCAACTCCACCATATTTATAAATAATTTGGATTTGTGCAGATCGGGAATAACCTGCCGATGTATAGATGCTTACTGGAAATTTTGCAGCATAATCACCTGCAGTTGGCACATAATATTTATAATCAGAATTATGAAAATTCCCTTCCAAATTGGAGCATCCCGGGAAATAATCTGCAAATCGAATAATAATACTTGTGGCCGGGGAATGCGAAACTAATAATACCCCCGAAACAAGATTCCACACACTGTTCCATGTCCAGGTGCGGTCATATCCTGTTTTAACTATTGCTCCTTGGTCCTCGGCCTTATCCAAAGCATAATTATTATAAAGCAAGGCGCTAGCATGTTCCGCATCCATCCAATAGTCTCCCGTTGGGGTTAATCCGTTTTCATCGCAAATGGTTTTAATAATAAAGTGCTTGTAAAGGAATGGTACCAATGCATATTTATTATCTGTGTATGTTGTATTCAACAAAAAATTACCAACGGTCGCATCCATCCTATTCACAATCCCACAGAAATCGGGATTTGTATCACCATAAAAATCTGGATTATAATGTGGAGGGAACGCGATGGCTAATCGCCAATCAACATCCTGAAATATTGCCATCTCACCAAAACCAACTCCCAAATCAATGATTCCTTCAGTTTCAGGCTTATAGTTTAATTCGCTTAATTTTTTATCTGCATTTACCAGTCCGGTTATTCCGGCTGCAATGTTTGTATTGAAGCCTTTTTCATCGGTACCGTTAATAATCAGATTGCTTTTAATGCTTTTTGAACCCAAAAATAATGTTATTGGAAACGTAACGCTTGCATTAGGAACATCTGCTTTATGCGCAAAACCAAGTTCGCGCATATTGGTATCAGAATATTTTAAAATGAAGGGGAAAGAATAATCGCTTTGCAGCGCATTGTCCTCAAACAATGTATTAACACTTTCCCAGCGTAAAGTTGTTTCTGTAAGATCCAGATCGTTTCCGGTGCTGTTTAAAACTATTCTGATCATACCACATTGTTTTTATATGCTAATTGATATTCGAACTCATAAAAAAACAGTGTTGAATTGCTATCGTGCTTTTTGAGCGCGGAAGTTGTAATTATAATCGGGATAAACATTCCATCCTTATCCACAACTTTATGTTCTGCTAAAAAAACATCTTCCAGCCAATCAACTTGTGCCTTGCTTATCCATCCGGTATTTACTTTATACTTGTCTGATTTTTGGTGTCCGATCTCTGATGATTCACCGGTTACAACAGGTGTATCAAATAGTCTGGTTGTTTGAACCAGGTCTTTTTCTGTTTCAATGGCTTCGTCCAAAACACCTGTCAAACATACAGTATCAAAACCTCCTAAGCTTTGCGTAAAAAATAAATAATGTTCGTCAATAAAATAATCCCTTTCCGGAACAAATGTAAATGCCTCCGAAATAATGATGTCATCCGGCTTGTGAATAATTTCTATCGTGTATTTTTTTACATCATCCCAGGCAACTGTAGAAGATAAACCAAGCTGTGTGAATCCAACAGGGAAACATTCTACCCGGTACGGCAAAGCATAAATTGAAGAACTTGATTCCACTACTACTGTAGCATCATTTTTTTTGGTAATAGTAACTTTTATTTTCAATGCGCTACTTTCACTATCTTCAATGTCATTGGTGCATAAATAAAGAAACTCTTTTTGTGCTTCACGCACCTTTTTTGTACGCGGCTGCCGGGTCATAAATGTACCCGGTGTGGTCCTGAATTTACTAGCAATTAAATTAGTGGTGCCCACAAACAAATGTTTTTTTATACCGGCTTTAATTGCATAACCTAACGATGTAGTATTTACCTGTTTGTTCAAAATCGGGTTCCCAAATTTCTCGAGATACCGTAAATAAAATCGTTTTATTACGTTATCGCAATTGCTTATATCTGTTTGCGTATACGCTGGTAGATCATATTGTAAATTTGAATTAATTTCGTCCTGAAAATAGAAAACGCATTTATTATCTAATGGATCCAACTCAATCGTTCCGCGCTTCGCATAATCACCCAAATACATAGCGCTTTCCATCCATAAATCAGCTCTCATTTTATAATTTTCGGCATACACCGGATCTGTGCCATCATTATGCGTTGCATTAATTACAAAACCAAAATTGCTGCTATCAAAATTATCATACAGCGCATATTCAACCCCTTTGTTTTTTGCAACAATAGTAATGCTGGAACCAATTCGGTTGCAAGTATAATTTTCGGAAAATATATAGTTCTTTGCAAAATCAATCACCAGAGCATCGGCATATTGGCTGTCGGTTAAACTTGCTTTTGGCCTTACCTGGTATCCTGTATTATCCGGAGTAGTAGCAACCGTAAATAAAACGCTATCGGTCGCCCACTGAAACAAAATAGTGCCACCAACTGCATTTGCACCGTCAGCTGTGGACGCATCAATTTTTATGGATGCGGCAACTCCTGCTGTCGTTTCGTATGCGTCCGTTTCAAATTGTCCAACAATTGGATTTTTGCTGAATTGGTAGTTAGTGATATCGGTGATCTGAGTCAGTGACATAAATATTATTTTTGTTTAATCGTACTCAACCAGCCTCCAATTGCAGGCACCAGGATAAAAAATAATTTACAAATATGAGCCGGGTTATTGAAATCAAAAGTATCCCAATCAATTACGGCAGCAACGCCTAATGAGGTTAATAAACCTCCGATGGTTGCTAATTTGCTTGCATGTTTTTTCATAGTGCTAATATTTTATTTAATCCTCCACCGCTTAGTCCGCGGTCCTCAATTATCCATTTTGCTTTGCCCCCATGTGCTTGTATCATTGCTGTGATATCACGCTCAGCTGAACCTTGTATGCGCGTTTGCTCCTTATCAATATTATAAGCGGCAAGCAAACATGCGTGCGTATCAAGTTCGGTTTGGCCGCCATGGCAACGAACTCCGCTAAACCGTTTTCCATGACTAAGAATACTAAAGTCAGGCTGGTTATAAATAAGCGGCATAACGCGTTTAAAATGTGGTGAAAACGTAAGTATCACATCATATATGTCAGCAGGAATACACGTCATTCCATCAACCTTAACGCCATCACCTCTTATTTCATCTTCCAATTGATAACACAACCATTTGCTATCAGCAAACACATCACTGATGATGTTTCTGTGAGCTCCGGTATTGTAAATTTTACGTTGCGAAATAAATGTTAGCATGATCAGATCTCCTCGCTTTTTTTATTTGATTTGTTTTTATAATGTGCATGAATTTTAATTCCGTAATATAATAAAATAATAGCTGATACAGCGCATTTCAGAACAATATCTAAACTTGTAAATAATGCAGTTAAACCACCTGCACCAACTACGGCAGCTTTTATTTCTTCGGAATGTTTATCCGCTAATTGAATGAATATTTGTTTCATAAATATATATTTTTAAATATCAAATTTCTTTCTGCTGTCACCAGTTGCAATGGATACTTCCAATAATGATCTAATACTTACACCGTTATCAGTTGCCCAAATTAAAAACTCTTCTTGACCAATAGCAGTGTCATAACCCTCCTGATCTTTATCAACAATCACTCCTGTTTGCGCATTTACTTTTGTTTCGTTATCTGCTGTTAATGTAACCGGATAAGGATTAAATCGTGATGTTCCTACAACAGGAGTTCCATCAGCATTGAAGTAACGCACTTGTATTTTATGTTCAACAGAAAAACTTTCGTCATCTTGTTTGAATGATAAATGTTTTGCTTTTCTTTTCAATCCGCTAACAGGGCAGTTTGAAATATTTTTTTCGATGTTTAAAGGCATGATAAATATTTTAGTTTTAAATTAAACGCCCCATTTATTAAAAAGATATTGACGAATTGCATTGTAATTGGCATCTGATAAAAAAGTATTGGCATGAATCACTTCACATAAATTAAAACTTGATAAAGCAAGTCCACTAGCTTTTCCACCAATTGTAAAATAATTAGAAGATGTGCAATCTGTCATAGCTGCCGATGCAAGGGCGCTATTAACTCCATCGCAAGCAACTTTCATTTTAGATGTGTCTTTTCTTACGACAAAACAAATCATCTTTACAGTTGCTGGTGTTGTAATAGGGAAGTATGACCATGAAGGCGAAACAGAATTATTGCTGCCCATACATCTCCAACCAGCCCCATTTGCCCAATTAGCAATAGTAAAATTCGGAACAACTGTGGATGCCCATGCCGAATTAACTATGTTTAGATCATATCCAACAGGCGTCAGTGTTAAGTTTTTAATTACCAAAAAAACTGTTTTTGTTGTCCCTGTCACTCCTGCTACATTTGCTGCCTCAATATAATCGGACGTGCCATTAAGTAAAATCGTATTCTTCCCACTAACAACCGTATCTTTTTTGAAAGTTCCTGTTCCTGTGAAAACAACTCCACCTATCTTATCTTTAATTGTTGTTACCGCTGTTCCATCTGCAATAATTCCTCCCGAATTGATAGTGCTCATATCGTTTCCATCCAACCACAGATTTACACCTGCAATTTTATTCGGCAGCTTTGATGCGATAATTATTTTATTTGTTGCTCTATAAACTGGCATTTATGCTATCCCCCATTTAGTTTTCAAATAGTATTCTACTTCTAATATTTCAGGAATACTCAATCTTCTATTAAAAATTATTACCTCATATACTCTATTTGGAGTTGTAACGGACGAAAATCCACCATTACCCATGTAAATTCTTGCAGCACTGTAAGAAGGGTTTGATGACTGAGATACTAATAATGGAACCTTTCTGTTACTCCTAAAAACAAGTGGGTAACCAGCGATACCTGTTTGATTCATCATATACAACCTCTTATTAGTAACCATCGTATTGTCACGCAAATTCCCAACAGCGCCACCGGATGAATCATAAGTAAGAACTTGCGTACCAGTATTTGAATCGCCACGTACCTGATGCAACAATGCCGTTAATGTAGCGGTGTAGTTCATTCCGAAAATCAACTCATTAGCTGAACCTCCCGAAACATAATTACAATGCGCACCTACTGAGAATGCTGTTAATTCGGATACACCGACTAAACTTGTTATTCCTGTTTTTGAATAGGAACTGTAAGTGCCTTTTATAGTCAGGAAAGGATAACCGGATGCATCAACTCCTGTTTTCCCCTCTGTTCCTGTCAATGTCAAATCATTATTTCCGGTTTTATCTTTGAAGGTACTAACAACAGTATTCACAGCTAATGATTTGTAGTCAGAAGCATCCCACCATCCGGCAAGTCCACTTATCTTATTTGGAAATTGTGCGCCTATCGTTCCCATTATGCAAGTCTTTCAAATGTGGTGGAACAATTTGTTATGCTACCTGATGCGTCACTATGCTGAGCATTAACTACTATATCATTATCAATTGTTGTGTCTAGTGTTTGCGCTGCGAAAGAACTTACCAATTGGTAAGGCGCTAACGCTCCTAATTGAACAATGTTAAACGTTCCTAACCCCAAAACACTTCCAGAAGCTCCGGTATCAACAATTTGAATTTCATAATCTATCTCAAAATAATCATCTGTGTATATTGAATTAACAGCTAATGGCGTAGCAGATGTTAATGTAACTCCTCCTATTTTTATTTCAATTAATAAAGTGTCAACACTACTGATGGACGTATATTTACCACGTATTTTTAAACGCAATACTTTTCCGCTTGTCATGCTATTTGCGAATACTCTTAACGGTGTAGCTGTTGCACCGATATAATCACCTGCTGTTGTAGAAAGTATGGATGTCTTCGTAACTCCTGTAACTGTTTTCGCTCTGTATTGTCGAAAGAAAACACCACTTAACCAATCGAAAGTAAAACCGTTTTGAGCGTAATTAAATGCTTTCTGATTAACGTCATGAATATCAACAGTACTTATCTCTTGCGCATAATCAGTAACACCACTCATGTTACCCATTACTGAATCAGTAGGAATTAATCCTTCATCCACAATAGTTGCATCCCATGTAGAACCATTATATGCGAACTGAGCCACTTGATATTGGCGAGTCATTGTAATAGATGCTACCGATGTTATAATTACACCTGCACCAGTATCAACTTTTCTTATGTAAAACACAAACCCTGCAACACCTGTTGGATAGGTACAAGTTAATGCACTTGCACCTGTTGTTACATTATATGTTACTCCATTCTCTGTGGCTGCAACTGTCCAACCTGCTGACTTAGCAATACCTCTGGAATCGTAATCAAAAACAAAAGTTTTAGTAATGGAGGCATCTCTGAATTTCTTTGCCGAACCGTTATACCATTCCATTCCGTTTAGTAATCCCGATGTTACATCAACTCCTGCGATATACCGTTGATGTGCTACGGATGCTGTGGAAGCAGGCATCGCTATAAAAGCATTAGTAGGTGCGCCAGCTCCTCCAACCCCTAAATTTCCAAGGAATGACCAGTTACCGGAAGTGTCCAATGTTGCTTTTATAACATTATATACTTTAATAAGAAAACTCTTATTATCATTTGTACCGATAATTGCATTGCCTCCAAAACTATTACCACCTTGAGTAAATGCATTAACAACACTTGATGCAGTCCAAGCCCCTGTGTTGTATGCCCCGGTATAGGTAAATTGATTATTAGGTGCAGATAAAGAATTTACAACTACGACATTACCTGCTACAGGTGTAGTATAAACCCATGCGGCACTTACCGATTGTGCAATTTTATTTTCGCTTCCAACCCAAGCACCTGATAAACCGGCTGCCGGCAATAAGTATCTTTCGCCTTCAACAAATGCCGGAGGCGCTGTAATTGAATTACTTATTACAGGATCTAACCAGGAGGATGTGCCATCAGGGACAATGTCGCTTAACATAGCAACCATCCCATCCTTATCAGGATAGGTGTAAGTACGAGCAGCCGTATTAGCATTTACAAAGAATGAAGTAAATGTACCGGCTGTATTAACAAATTTTATTTTGAAAGCATCCCAAACAGCAGCCAAAACACGGGCAACGGTAAAATACAGATTGGTTAACCCTTCTGGCACATCATCCGTTGTTCCAGGGCTTGCAGTAATGGCAGTATAAACCGTTCCAGTCCATCGATATTGCAAATTATCATCAATGGTAATATATATTTTCCCTGTTTCTCCGGCACCTGGCAATGCTGCGTAATTAGCATATTCCAGTACATCATCCACATAACTTGGCAAATAAGCTGCATCTATTTTTGATGAAGAATTTAACGGAGCATAGCCACTCGCTGCGCCTTTATTTGTTATTAATTCAAAATCTGATTCAGCGTGAGCTCCAGCAACCATATTGCTCGATGCGTCAATTACTGCCATTTTAGAAGGCGCTAACTGTGGTAAGTTGATAATCGGAGCATTTAGGGATATCATGCCGGTATGCCGCAAAGCGGCAACAGCATCATTTATTTCAAGCCATCCATAATTCGTATCTGCAAAATATTTAAGTAAAATTCCGGTGTCGTAAGCACTAAGTTGTGAGAATCCCAGCAAAAAAGTTCTGACAATATTGGCTTGATTATATAGGTCAATATATGATTTGCCATCCAAAGAAGAAAAAGTTTTGCTATTCGCTATATAAATTTTATTTGCGTCCTGGCTTAAATGACTATCACCCAACGACCCTGCATTATTATAAGGAAGAACTCCGGATGTAGGATTAATTGAACCTGCAGGAACATAATTCAATGCGCTCCATGCAAGAACCCCATCAGCAAATTTAAATCTTCGTTGATTTGTTCCGGAATATAAAAGATCAGAAGTTATTAAAATTCTTTTTTCAGAATAAACAGTTGTATCAGCTGCCCATGCCGCTGCTGTTTGAACTACTATCTGACTTTGTATATAAAAATCCATTTTCTTACCAATTTATATTTACAACTTCCGCATCTAATGCGCTTGAAATAACTGAGCCTTGCAATACACCATTCAAAAAAACATTAACGGTTCCTCCACCGGTAGCAACCAAAGCTTTTTCCATAACTAAGTCAACAGCTATTTCAATGTTATTTACAATTTCTATGTCAACTGTATCAGCCATTATGGAAGTGTTAGTGTAGAAGTAATTGAATCTTTCAGCGTGAATAAATATTTTTTTGTAATGCTGTCGTATTTTGAATCATCTGTTACGCCTGCGTCTGTCTTCCTAACTAATACCTCAATGTTTTTTTTACTCAAACTTCCGGTTTTTGTATCGGTACTATCGATGGCAATTATTAAAATACCGGTAGCCTGATCTGTAACGTCAATGCTCTTCCATCCGGCTGAAACGGTACGCGAATATTTTTGAAAAACAGAGTTGTCCTGATTATAAATTACAATCACAATATTATTATATCCGATGGAAAAATCAAGAGGAGCTCCAAGGGCATTTTTTACAGTCAACCTAAAGGTTTTATCCTCGTTCCGATAAACTATTTCTTCACGCTCGTTCATTGTAAAATTTTTATTTAAAATTAATTTTCAAACATCCGAATAAAAAGGACAGCCCTAAAACGTCCACTTGGTTTCATCTTCCCATTTACTTTCATCCAACTGATCCGATTTGTTCGTGCTGATCACATGATTTACAATCCATCCGAACCATCCATCGAACACGGGTCCTACAGGCGTTAACCGGATGCTATTTAATTGCAAATGTTTGATCAGGTTTTCAGGAGAAGGTTGTGCTGAGTCAAATGCTTTTCTCCGATCATTTTTCAGTTTCGTAACCATGTCCCAGGCTATTTCAAACATTTCATTTCCGGCCGCTTCAATTTGAGTCCAGTCAGCTGAATTGCATTTTTTTAAAATAAGTGCTCCGCCATTTAATTGAAGCATCACATTGTCCGAATCATTGTCAATTGGACTATATTCAGGCTCTTGCAATGCAATCATCGGAGAATTAATATTTTTTAATTCAGTCAACACAGCTTCAGGACCAAACGTGCAAAAATGAATACTCGTTTCATCAACATGCGCTATCGACTTATGCCTGATGGCAGCGTTTTTCCAATAAGTTTTGTGTTCTGATGGATTCATTTTTTAGGGTTTTTCAGATTAACTATTTCTTTAAATATTAATGATAGATCGGTAGTACTTGTTTCGCTGAAGTTTCCAAATTTCCCGCCACTCATGGCAACAATCACATCTATCCAGGTTGATTTTGAAGCGGCCGCTTCTGTCTCTTTGGTAAATATTTCGGGATAACGGCTTACAATTAAAGTCCTGCAACCGATATAGAACAATAGTATTGCATGCTTTTCAGTATGCTTTAAGCGGCTAACATAGTTGGCCGTTTGTTCAATTCTATTTTTATCGAATGCATCACGTTTATCATCGCCATTTTTTTCACTTCCTTGTCGGTAAAGCACTGCAATCAGTTGATCTAAAAACAAAGTGTCTTTTGTGGTGTTGTAATGCAGATACATGCTATCCGCAAAACTAAATTCATCAGCGCGGATTCCGGAAAGTTTATCAGGCGGACCGTAAAAAGTCCGGAAGTGTATTTTTACTTCCGGGAAAGGATTTTTAGTTAAGGCATTTGCATCGAAAATAAAATTAGTAAGCGATGCCAGATCATACAACGATTCATTGGAGAGTTGTTTGATGTAATACAATCTTCGTGCATAATCCCATATTTTATTTCCATCCATCAACTTAAGGAATAGCAATGACTTTGCTTTTATCAGCGTCATATTATTTTGTGCTAACAGTTGCCAGGCTTCCCAGTATTCGGCAACATAAAGCAATTGTTTTTTGCTCAATTCATTCCAGGAAGACGGGAGCGAAATAGTTTCGCTCACCGGTTTTCCTTTTCTGAAATATTTTAATTCGAATGATATCATATTTCTGGTAATTCAATTGTTAGATTTTTTAATTCATGAGAGCAATCTCCGCAGAACTTTATTTTACCATTAGTTATTATGAAGTGGCAGTGATATGAGTTCTCTGGATTTGACAACCACTCTTCGTTACCTTTAACATTTACATCGACAAACCTTCCGGCTTTTTCATTTATAGAAGGCGTAAATGTTGGATTATTTACGTCTCCATTAAATCCCCATTGTGCATTTTGCTGATTTGGAACTATTGTATTGATATAATGATCATGCCCAGCTGGGCAACGGAAGTAATATGTTCCATGATCCTTGTCGTATAGCTTTACCTTTGCCATTTATTTCTTAAATTTTAATTTAAAATATGCCCCAAGTTCTATTCGCTTTTGGATAAGATCATAGCGAACATCATACAACGTATTTTTTTTCGTCTGAAGTAAAATAGATACCCCACAACCTGCATTATTACCTATTGTATTAGCGCCTGCAAATATTCCCGGATACAAAGCCATCCGTTTTTTAGGCACTTCAACAGGCTTGTTGATAATTGTTGTACTCGTTATTGGCTTAAGCCACTGATAAGTGAATGTGCGGTTGATGATACTATTTTGCGAAACCGAATCGCAGATGACGGCTCGTAAATTTGTATCTGCAATAACTTGTTTGTAATAGTTGATGTTGAAATACTTTTGCAGTATTGCAGCGGTATCAACGTGTGCAGGAAGTTCTACAATTACAGTTGCGCCCGGTACCGGAAATGGTTTTGGTACGGGAATATTTTTCGGGATGGTATCGTAAGTAGTAATGCTAATAGTATCCGATGTGTTTTTTACTTCCGGACAATTCCCTGTTCCGCAGCGCTGCAAAAACAATACAAGCATGATCGCAAATCCTGCCCATCCAATGATTGTTATTTTAGTTTGATTGCTCATGTTTTATTATTTTATTTATCCCATAAAAAAGTTACCACTCTCACTATCATTTGTAAACGAATGATCCGTTGTATCACTATCATATACATCACTGGCGGCATAAGTCGCATAGTCAGCAATGTTAGTCGCTAAAAATTCTTTCAGTTTTTTACTATATGTTTTTGCGTCATTTTCGGCAGCCATTTCAAGTTTAAAGATCATGGCATCTTTAGCCGGTTGTTTTTGCGAAACAACCTGGGCGTTCCCGGTATTGTTAAAATTCAAAATGCCTCGTTCATCAATACTTACCGATAATTCGGTAAATGCGCGTTTCATCGTGAATGGCACTAAAGCCTTTTGAATTAATGCAACCACTTTCAGGTTATTTGCAGATAAATTATTAGCAATGTGCTGAGTCATCAGCTCATTGTAAAAACTTTCACCGATTATCGCTGTAATATCAAATTCCTGTGCCTTTTTCATAGCACTTCGCAAGGCAATAAAATTCAAACGTGAATTTCCGATGGGCGAAAACAAGTCCGAAAACTGTTTTGTAGTAGTAATAAAACACTCTTTAAATACTGTATAAGCGGATGATGCAGCCCATAAAGCAAATGTTGCCTTGTTTTCTTCCAGGTAATCCAGCAACGCATCCATTGCACTACCCGAAGAGCGTAAAACGCTGCGGGATAGATCATCAATTTGCCACTGAAAAGCCGTCTTTAAAGTTTCAGTGGTGTTAATCCGGATACCATTATCACCCATGGAAACTTGTCCGGTTGGGATCCACAGGAAAAGCATGTAATGCACAATTACTTCCTGGCATTTCTCCAGCAATTCAGTTTGTTTGGCTGATAAGGTTGGAGTAGTAACATTGTAAGCCGCACTCAATGCATCGTATTCTGTCTTACTCATGTTCGGAATAAGGAAATCACGCTCCGCTTGCTTGATGTATGGCGTAAATGATGTGAAGGAGGATGAACCAATAATTGGCACCACTTTTTTAATATCAGCTATCGATTTTAGTAACATGGTTTTAAGTATTTTTTATTTTAGTTGCTGTGCCTGTTATTACATGATTCTTTTTATCCGTAGCGTTTATTGCAACATTACCATCCATTAGAAATACTACCGTACCTCCATGTTTTCCTAATTCTCGTTTTTGTAGGTAATCCATTAAATTAGAGTAAGAAGTCAAAGAGTTTATTTTGCTTTGATTACGCGTATCAGTCAGGCTTAGATTGAACATGGTTTTTATAGGTATTAGGTTATGCAATTTTTTTAGTTTCACTTCCTTTATCCAGCGTAGTCATAAATTGATTTCTGAAACGAAATTCTATTTCCGGATCCCAACCGTTGAATTCAATAATTAAATTGTTCAGCGGCTCTAAAATCAAATCCTGACGGGATTTATTAGTCATCACATGCAAGTTGTAAGCTTCGCGGATGTTTGAACCTGCACCGCCCATTCCATTGTTTGGCATGGTCCCAACTAATGCCGGATGTAGTCCGATGGCTGACATCGTTCTAAGCGAAGCATCTTTACCATCTTCCAGATACTTTCCATCTTTAATTTTATCGTCAATGGCTTCGATCTGAATCAAATTAAATTCTTTTCCACCATTACCGCCATTAAACTCATGATGCACAACACTGATAAGTGATCGCCCTGCTTTTTCAGCTCCCATCAATGTATCTTGCATCGACTCTATTTCTTTTTTCTTAATGTTTGTCTTATCCTTGTCCGGCATTTTCGCCCAGCCGTCAAACTTCTTTTCCCAATACATGTTGCTGATCCGGATGTGATATTTGATAGTCATTTGATTCGCCAACAAAGCTTTTTTAAATTTCGGAATAGCTTCCGCAACCGCTAACCATCCGCTTTCACGCAGCGAGTTCCAACTGGCAAGCTGATAAAATTTATTTCCAGGCTGCGCATAATTCAGCGGATAGATATAGTTGGTCCCTTTTAAATTTTCTTTTAGTTGTTGTGCAGGATTGTAGTATGCATCCAGTACCGGAAGTTTTTTTGTAAACGGATCGTTCGCTTTTCCATCAGGCCATTGCGCATTGATGTAGCAATTATCAATCATTCCCGATTTGCTGTTCTGAACGCCCCACCTGCATTCTTCAGCAGCTTGCGAACAGATCTGAAGTATTTCCGTTCCTCCGATATTCAAAACTATTTCAGGGAAAACATTATAAAACCAATACACATCGGTTGCCGATTCCTGCAGGTAGCGATTGATATTAGAATGCTTCAACCATGCTTTGATTTCCACATTGTTTGCTTTATCAACCGGTACCAATTTGCTGTCATCTTCCGGATCAGGAGTTCCCCAGATCAAACCACCGGCATAAAGTAAACCAGCTTGTTTCTCCAGTAACATTCCAAGCTCCGTGTTTTTGCGTACATCAGCAATTACCAGTTGTGGAAAATCATTGTCTTCGCCCCAAAATAATATTTCATTTTTTGCAGCAAGTTTATTTATTGAGGAAGATGGCCGTGTGGTATTGATTACATCGGTAGATATCGATGCACTAACGCCAGGCATGTAACTAAAACGATAATCCTCACTGAATAATACTTCTTTATTTTCCATTAGATAATTACTTTTTTGTGATTGAGTTCGGTTATAAGGTGAATGTGTACAGGATAAGGGTGGTCAGCGCTATTCTCCTGGCGAACAGTGATCAGGTCATTACGCTTCATGTTGTATTTCGCACCGGTTTTAAAAGCAGCTGTTAACTCAATGAGTTCACCGCCTGTGTTTTTCGATAAATTGCAGGTAACAAATTTGAGTTGAAAAGCTTTTTTTGAAGCTTCCATTTGTCTTAGTGCATCGCCCAGTGTTATCATATTACGAATTTGCGAACACAGCGCAAATAAATAAAGGACAGGTTATGAAAACAAAAAGCATCCCGGTTAGAGATGCTTTTTATTTCTTATGAATTTGTCACAATGGAATTCCACCATACCCATTTCCGGTCAACATCAGGATCCACATACAACGGTTTTAGAATACTCAGATAGATGATCGTTCCCTTCGGTACAAACGTATTATCTGAAAGCGTACCCATAAATAATGGAACAGTTCCATTATGAAGCTGAACTGGCGCTTCGTAAACAATCAGGTAACTAACATCAACCATCGGTAACTCATACGAACTTTCAATTTTCGGGACCTTCTTTGCGCCCGTATCTGCGCTGATCACGCTAAAACATCCAAACAATAGTAAGAATGAGATAGAAATTAATACTTGTTTTTTCATAAACCAAAACTATTAAGAGGGCAGGCATATTTAAAGGACAGGTATTTATCCGGATGTGTACCGTTTACACTTGATTTTTTTGCTACTTTTTGTATCAAGACAAAAAGTAGGGCGGGCGCCCTTTCTCCGCTTGTTGGTAAGCAGATAATGTACTACTTTAAAAACTCGTTACACATAGCCATCTGTAAGGATTTAAGCACTTTTATTTTGTCGTTGCAATTGCGTATCACTTCGTCAATCAGTGCCGTATTTTTTAAATACTTATCCTTTTCAGGCTTGTGTTTTTCTATCCCTTCAAAAATTACGGTTTGAATATCTCCAATCCTAATGAATGGAACAACAGAACCGCCAATATGAATATCAAACTTTCTACCCTTGTACAACAAATGCACAATATCAAACAGGTGAGGAGCATCAGAATAAACGGCCACGCAATTTTTTATTGGTTGCCGTAATGGTCGCCCACTATGTAAGCCTTTAGATTGAATATAGAAACATGGTGTTAAACTCATTTTGTTTGGGAAGGTCTGCAAGGAAAATTTAAATTTTCCCATTCGTAATAAACATATCAAAAATAGAAAGTGCAACATAGTAGTTATTTGCTCCTGGTGCATTTCTTCTTATTTTTCTTAGGTAGGTTAAAAAATCTTTTTCATTAAAAATATTATTTAAGCCACGCTGGCTCAATTGTTCAATAACAATAGATTTCATATATTTGTACTCCGATTAGTTTGAATTTGCGTTTGAGGTAATTTGGAAAAAACGCCCCGATGGTTACAGCCAAAGGGGCGTTTGCTTTTAGATAACGAAACTTAATACTTCCGCTTCTGAAACATCAATTAAAGAATCAAGCTTCACTTTTGCATACGTCAAAAGTTCTTTAATCACTCCATTGTTAGCAATTTCAAAGGATTTCATACCACTTTTAAAAACAATAGTGCAACCCTGAGTGCCATCATCCGCAATGATGAATTTTGCTAACTGGCTTTTTTTGTCCGTCAAAACCTCATGACGTTTCGCCAAGATTTCAAACTGTTCAGCCTTTTTAATTCGGTCAATCGCTGAAACCTTTTTTTCTTCCGCTATTACTTCGTTTAAAGGTTTTGTAATTACAGTTACTAAACCATTTTTTCCATTTGTAGATGCTTCCATTTTAGGCGCACTTGCATTTTTTTCTTTTGTTACAATCATTTTTTTTTGCGTTTAAGTATTTGATTATTAATTATTTAACACCATAAAGATACAAAACAACAAAACGTTTTCCAAATTTTTACAAACTTTAATAACCTGATACACAGACGCTTACAACTATTTTAACATGATTTATATCACCTTTTACGCAAATAAATTGCATAACTTTTTGATTTTTAGAGCCTTAAATAATTTTTTCTTTTCAAAAACACAAAAATATCTCGATAGAGCCCGTCACGCGCTATGGAAGAAATGGAAGTTTCCAAAATTTAAAAACGTTATATGAGCCGTATCTATTGATAGTAGAGGGGTTTAAAGCCTTTGAACGCCTTATTTGATAGGTGTTACAGGGTTGCACATAAAAAAACAGTCCTTAGGGTAGTGATGCTGTGAAAGTTTATTGTGGTAAGTTGTAGTCTCCGGATGATGTACTTAAACTTCCTGCATACTTAGCGAATCCAAGTGTATCATGTGCATCACTAAAGTGTGTAGTCTCGGACTGATCTAATTTCTTTACGCGCTCAGGGCGCTTATCTTTCTCAAATCCATTCTTACCTTCAACTATACCGGCATTGTTCATGGATAGTATCAGGTGCTTACAGTTAGACTCGTTATACCTGAACACAGGCAACCTACTGTCATTCTCCTGATGTGCCAGGTACCAGAAGTTATATCTATCCTTATGATCAGGAATAGGCCCTATATCATGCTCATTGATAGTCCACTTATTAGCCGTAAGCACTCTAACTACCATATCCCTGAATGTCTCAGTATGTCCTCTGCCTTTAGCAGATTGATCATAGTAGTAGTTAACTACCTTGCAACCGTGCTCCTTATAATAGTCGCACCAATCCTGTATAGTAGTGTCAATGTTGAATGGCGAAAGTCTGTGCAATGCACTGAGGTATCTGAACTCACGGCCTACCTCCTGGCATGTAACCACGCCATTGAATGACGCACCATAATCACATGCGATATCCAGTGGCTCTGAATGAACACGGTCGCCATCGGCTAAGCAATTAGCTGCTTTCGCTTTTGCAAAGTTATAATCAAGCGATATCAGGAATGAGTTATTGAAAGCATCACGACAATGTTTATCCTCTTTAAATTGCGGATAAAAGCCTCCTTCGATTCTTCCCGGGCGAATGTTTAGAATTTCCGCATCATAAATCATTTTAGTAAGTACGCGCTTATTTTCCTTAAACCATTTAGCACCAAGATTTTTAAAGTTGTGGAACGCATCAGCACGCAGATACATGATACTTGCCGGATCCTTGATCGCTTCCTCTTCCATTTTAAACAACCACTTTCCTTTTGCAGTCATTGGAACAGATGTTGCGTACAGCGTATTTTCATGAAGCGGTGACTTTCCGAATATATCTTTATTCCCCCTTATGGTCGCACCAACATTGTTGAATAACCGATCGTAATCAAACAATGCGGCCTCATCACCTATGGCGCCATCCACATTATTACCACGACCACCATCAACCATGTCTAAAGAAACCATCACAAACGTTGTCCCATTAAACCAGTGGATCGCATTGGTATAATCTAAAATAGGCTCATAAGCTTCTTTCCATTTCCATTTTGCCGGTGCTCTTCGCCCAACAAAATAATGCTTGTCTTTATAATATCCTAAGCGCGCGAATCCCTGAATGGTAGATGGTAGTGTTCGCGTAAGCATTTGGGAATAAGTTGCACCAACCAGGGCAATTTTAGAACGCGGAAGCTCTGTAACAAAGTCAACTGCCTTCTTAGCAATTACGGTACTCTTACCTGTTCCGCGCGCCCACTCCAGAAATATATGAGGCTGTGGAGCCATGATTGCCAATACCTGTGGAATATTGTATTCAATTGGATCCTGTTCGCCAATAATATATTTTGAGTAGTGTACTGCCATTATTTAACCTCCTCCGACTCTACATCTTCAACATCCTTGAAATTCAACATCTTTGATGGCATTTTTGCAGATAGATTAATTGCTCCATCTTTCAGTAATGAAACCAGTTGTTTTTGTAGGTCGGAAGGTAAAACAATGCTGTATTTGTGTGGCTCAAAGTCGCTGAAATCAGGCATGTCGTTCATGTCTAATTCAGGACCAACAATTTCAAGATGACATTTCAATGCCATACTTATTTTTTTGTTATCCCTTGAATTAAGTGCTATCTCAAGGTTTTTACGACTTAACTCCAACAGATATGCAATTTCATACGGTCGATTAACCTTAATCATCTGACCAAAAATATATTGCGTTTCAGCAATGCAATACCTGGCCTTACGTTCGGACATTTCGTATTTATCTTTCAGGAATCCAATCACCGCTGAATGCTGATTATAGCGCATCAGCATGTTATTGATAATAATATACCGTTCGTAATTCTCGCGCGTTTTTGCAGGCAATTTGCTATCATCCGGATTCTCCAGGAATGCAATGATCAGATCTGCTTCCCGGAAGCCTTTTAAATTTTTAGCTGAAGGAATTAATTTTCTGTTTTTTTTCATACGCTGATACCATGAAGTTTTGTGTTTTCAATTATCTGCAGGGCTGAAATTTGTGCCGGTGACGAACCATTAATTGCCAGCTCAAATACACTTCTTCTTACCAAAGCTTCTTGCTTTAATCTTCCGCGCTGATAATGAATCTTGAAGTCTTTATTATCAATAGATTTCTCTTCTAATTCAAGGATAATCGCAATTTCTTTTGGAGAAAAGAAAAGTCCGGCATACTGCTCAACTTGGTTTTGAACTTCTGTATTCATGTTTTTAAACTTTTAGTAAACTTTTTTACCATTAATTACATCCATAATCCATTGCTTGTGAAAATTCATGCTATGCTCATTTCCCATAATGTAACCGCATTCAATGCGCGGATTGTTGCTCATGTTGGCTGAGCTAACAACAGAAGCCTTTAACCGCTCACCATCAATTACCATCACCTTTGCATGACACTTGGTAAGCACATAGCCGGTTGCAAACTTTTCAATAAAATCAAAGTGTTTGGCATCCAGTGTCCGGATCCGATAATCGAAAACAAAATATAAATTGCGGATAGCGCCTGATTGCTTGAGCGCATACAGGATGCGCGCAGGCTCTTCTTTCAGTGTCCAGGTACTAATATAAACATCTGCTGGTCCCGATTGTTCAAGCAAATAAGTAAGTAACTCGTGCATGCTAAATTCACCTGCAGTACAAAATTCAACAAACCGATTGGACAAATTTCGTCCAATTAGTTTTGTCAGCAATTCCGATGCTTTGCAACGTATTTGATAGGACAATTCAAATGAATTATCCGAAGCAGAAGCTTCCAGCTTCGTAGCTTTTTCAGAAAGTTTTTTATCAATATCACTTATCTCAAACAGCGCCATTTGTAAGTTTTATTAGTTCCATATCTATTTCCGCTATTCTGGTAACGGTATAATTATAATCAGCTACCCGCTTTTTATTTGATTTCAGTTTACTTCTTTGCACGCGAAGCCTTCGTGCTTCATCTTTCAATTGAAGCGCTTTAAGCGCAACATTTTCAGTGTTGTATTCGGGAATTTCTTTTTTGATTTCAATCGGAAGAAGATCTTTCCCGGTTGTTTTAAATTCGTCCAGGCGGTTAAAAATATTCCTACGCTGTTCCACAAGCTTCAATACATCCTTCGCAATTTTAAAGCGATCAGAATTTGTTCGTACAATAGCTAATTGTGCATGTAGATAACCGATCTTACGAATCAGCTCACCAAGTTTATCAAATTCGGTTTGCAGCTGCAGAGGAAAATCATCACGATTGTATTTTGAAATTTTCCGCTCCGGGACCAGGACGGAAATTGCGCGAAGCTCAGAGTCTAATTTTTCTTTTGTGTAAATATTAGCACCTGATTGAAACAAAGCTTTCAGTGTATTGTTTGAACCGTATTTCAGGTAAAAATCAACACCCTGCTTGTATTCTCTTCCGGATGCAACCCATTTGGTATAAAAAGAAATTTCCATACCGTAAACTTACAGTATGGAAATTTCCAATCAGAGGACAACCTTAAGCCAACTTAACTAACCATTGTAATTTTGCATCATCACCAATGGCCGAATAACTATATCCGTTATCTTTTAATAATTTATACATTTCACTGCTATCCAGCATAGCGGCAAGCGGATAATGTTGTGTAATGCGTTCAATGAAATCAACTGTTGACAAACATAAATCAGCTTCTCTTATACTTGCAACAGGAATATACTTTTCCTTTATCGCAAACATGATATCTTCTAATTCGGCTCTGAAATTTATTTCTTCAGGGGATTGTTTTTCTTCGTTTATAGACATGGTTGCGGAAGTATGGTGCCAGGATGTGTCTATAATTAATACCGAAGTAATAAATATCGAAGAGTGTTACCACATCTTCCATCCTGGCATTTTTAATTATCAATTTTAAGCGGTAAAATTATAGACAGGACAAAACTAATAAAAAAAGCCACGCATTACTGCATGGCCTTTTTTAAAAATAATTTAAAACCCTAAACTAAACCCTTTTTGTTACAGGGGGTTCAACCCTGCTAATCACTTCCGCTCCGGCTTTAATAAAAGCATCTGCCTGCGCTACGCTGCATGTGCTTAAATCAATGCTCACGTTTCCGTGAACATATTTTCCGGGTCCGTAGCCTGGCGACATCTTGAATTTCCCTTCAAGCTTTGTCGATAATTTTAATGGTTCTGCCATTTTAAATAGATATTAAATGAATACTTGATTGAATTACTAAACTGCAGGAACCAACGAAACAGTGCTTGTGTAAACATAGTTTACAGGAGCCATGCTGCTGATCTCAAACTCGTGTCCGCGAACTCCGCCACTGTTTGTACCGGAATTAAATTTCGGCTTGAACTGTGCGTAAAAATCAGCGCTTCCGATTTGAATCATTGTTCCATCTGCTAAGGGAACAAGAACGAGCATTTGGTCATTTTTTACTAAGCTTGCAAAACCGATCGCTTCTTTTTTCGCTCCCGGATGGAAAATTTTTGCAAGTTGGCCAAAACTGTGACCATCGCGCTCTCCTTGAACGTTGAATTCAACACTTCCTTTGTCAAGTGTGCAATACAATTGGTTCCAGCATTTGCCGACAACAAAAGTATGTGCAGTTGCAATTTCGACTTTTGCACCCGGAGTTACCGCTGCAGGATTTGGAACCTGAATGGCCAAAAAATCCCTGATTGGCGCAAAAAATATTTTTTGTTTGGTACCACCCATGTTGTCTTCTTGACCATCCGGTGTTCCTAAATCTTCATATGCTATTACCATGATTAAAAATTTTTTATGTTTAAATACTTTATTGAATTGTCAAAAAAATTTCCTTAAATCTCTTTAAGAAAACTGCTGCCGGACTCAACCAACTCAGCCACTAATTTTTTATTGGCAGACAGGTCTTCGGCTTTTACTTCTTTTTTATTGTGGAAAAAAGATTTCGGAACTACTTCGTATTTCTTTTCGTCATGTTCTACCACATGCTTTAATTTAGCAGAGCTTGAAAGGCTGCCTAGCTTCTTGCTTAATTCAGCAATTACAGCGTCTTTTTCGTCACACTGTTTTTGTAATTCTTCAACCTCAGTTAATTCAGTTGGAGCGTTTTTTGTTTTTGCCATTTTTATAAAAATAAAATTGTTTTAATTCCGTGAACTGCAATAAAACTAAGCGAAGCAATATGCTTCGCTTAGAATTTTTTTTCTTACGCCTGATCGTTAACGTAAAGTGTTTCAAGGTCAGATATTTCGCAACCTTGTCTCCACTTAACAATAGCTTTGTAGCCATGCAAGGTATCAACCACTTTACCAATCTTGTTAAAGTCGCCTTCCATGTTGGTACCGAAAGCAAGGTTCTCGCGTTGTGTTACAATAACACGTCCGCTGTCTCCCATCCAGGTGCATTCTTCAATACCCCATTTTTTACCGCTTCCGTAGATGTACTTTTTACCATCACCCATATCGGATGTAGCAACTGTACCATAAGTAGTACGCTCATGTTCAACATACGCGCGGAATACATCAGGTGCAACACGGAATGTACCACCCAAATTACGGTGAGTAACAGTCATTCCATTGTACATCAACTCCAGTTTTGTTAATGCGTTTGCATTGGTGATTGCACCGGTAGCAATCAGGTTTGCACCTGCAATTCCACCTCCGGTAATTTCATCAGCAATGATGGTTCCCCATCCTGAAGAAATCACAACATCATCCGCATCAACCCATTTTGCAGGGTGAGTAGCAGGAGATTCACCAGCAGCAGTGATCACTGCACATTTGTAAACTACTTCTCCATAATTTACATAATCACCTACAGCATACGCTAACAAAGCGTCAAACGCAGCAGCATTTCCGTTGTAGTCACTCAAATAAATGTTGTCATTTATTTCCTGAGCAATTTTTTTCATTTCCTGTTCCCAGATCCATTGAGAAAACGGAATGTCTTTCGCGTTTGGGTCCAACTGATCTCCTGCAAAAGTTCCGCGGGCCTCTTCCGGGATGATGGTAATGATTTTCATTCCTTCATACACCAATAATTTTCTGCCTGAAAAATCACGATTAGTTCCTTTCGGAGTTTCCACGTTCAGGTTCAAAGGACGGATTCCTTTGTTTACAGTCATTTTTGGTAATAACATACCAAATGATGATACGTTACGTAATACACGAACTTGTGGAATGAAATCCATTCCGTTCAATGCTTGTGCAATCAATTGCTTGTCGAACTGACCAGCGTATTTTAGGATTGCATCAAATGTTGTTGCTTTTGTTGCCATTATTTTTTTAATTAATTGTGAATACTATTTTTTTACTTTTTTACTGATTGCGTTTAAGGCTATTTTATTTGCGTGGACCGTAAAGCTTTTCGCGTGAAGCGCGTACTTCATCATCCACATCACAGGAGAAATCGGATTCTTTTTCTTCTGCAGTCGTGGTGTCGGTAACTTTTTTTATAGGAGCTGTTGCACCCGGATGTTTCGCTTTCAAATCAGCTAACTCAGTATCGGCACTTGTTTTTGCTGTAGTTAGTGTTTGAATAGAAGTGTTGGCGGTTGCCAATTCTCCTTCAGCTTTTTCAGCGCGTGCAATAGCTGCCGTTAAATCTGTTTTTGCTTGAGCAAGCGTTGCAAGCTCCGCGTTCATCTGACTTAAATGATCTTCAGTCAAAACCGTTTCATCGGCTTTAAAAGTGGAATCTTTACCAGAAAAAAAGGCCGTAATTGCAGCCCAACTTAATTTTGATTTCATGTTTGATTGATTTTGGTTTGTATTACTTGATTGATTGAACTCTTGTGAATTGGCAAGCTCCTGAGCGCGCGCAATAGCTTCATCGAATGTTTTAAATCCATCTATAAGCCCGACACTGATTGCGTCCTGAGCCATAAACATTTTCCCTGATAAAGTTTCTTTTTGATTTAGTCTATCGCCCCTGTTTGATTTTACAGCTCCTACAAATACATCATTGATAGAATTCAGCGTTGCTTTAAGCGCATCGTATTTACCCTGCCTGGCTTGTATAAACTCTTGATTTTTTTGAGTACTTGCATCAGCATATATTTCATGAAAAACGACACCTTGCTTTTCATACATCGCTTGGAGATCTGCAAAACTTACCATTGTACCAATGCTTCCTATACGGTCCGTTTTGTTGGATGCGTAAATTTCAGTTGATGCAGAAGCAAACCAATAGCCTGCGCTTGCGAGCAATCCATCGACAAGAGTAAGTACAGGTTTTTGAGTTTTCGCTGCGAGAACAGCCTCGTGAAGCCCTTCTGTTCCATTTACTGTCCCTCCGGGAGTATCATCTACCATCAGGATAGAACCAATATTAGGATTAGCAGCAGCAGACTGAACTAATGAAATATATGTTTGTGTTCCAGGAGCTCCGCAATTATCGTGTTTCATGATCGGACCAGAAACATATATTACAGCTGTTGAACGGGAAGAAGAGTTGCTAAATGGTTTTGTGTCTTTTGAAGAAAAAGAAACGGCTCCAACGTTATCTATTGAAAAGTATTTTGCAACGACATTTTCTTTATCTAATACATTGAAGTTTCCTTTTAGAATACTATCTATTAAAAGAAACTGAGAATCTGCGTATGACTTTTCAATCAACCAGATACCATTTGTAATTTCTAAAAAAATATTATGTTTTGACATAGCTTCATTATTGAACTATGCCAAAATTCTAACAACCGGAAGGTTTATTAAAGGACAGAAAAACGACTATATATCATACACATAAGCCGGATGTGTTCCATCACCGAAGAAGCTGATGTTATAACCTGCAAGCTCCGGAATGTTTGATTTTGTATTTAACGAATATTTGAAACGGACAGGCTCTTCAATAGAACCAATTATTTTGCGCAACTTATTGCTATCAGTATAGTCAACAATGAATTTACCATTGCGCATTTCATTAAATATTTTTGTTTTTTCAATGGTATCTTTTGGCGAAAATGCTGAAATGTTTCTTTTGTAAACAGTACCACTATTGGTATCTTCAGTAGGCTCCGCATAACCGATGGTACCTAAAGTTGCATACACTTCGTACCATCTGCAATTTGCTTTTAATGTTATTTCGGTAGTAATAGCGCCATCAATAGCGTCATCTATACTTTCAACATCATCAGCTTTAGCAATTTTAAAGCGGATTATTCCGCCTAAATTATCATCTTCAAATAGGGTTATATCGTCCATTTTTATTGAGTTTTTGTACTGTTTTTCGGGACACATGTCCCATAAATTAATTATATCAATGATACCAAAGGCTCTAAGCCTTTCTCGTGTCGGTAGTAATCTTTTTTGATAGTTTCGTACGGCAGAACGGTCTCATCCATGTTAAATTTGTCGTATGCAAACAGGATCGCTTCTTTCTTTTTTATCTTTTTTATTTCCATCAATGTATCGATCATAATTCGCATTTGCATTTTTAAATGACACTCCACAAAACGGTTGAACTCAACAATATTTGTTTTTGTGAGCACACAACCCTTCCTCAGAAAAACTTCTTCCACAATTTTAACCGTGATCAGATCCGAGTAATACGCATTGCAATCAGCAATGCGTTTATCCTTTGTAGTTTTCGGATCACCCACAAGTTGGTAAAAATACTTTCCTATTGCGCTGTCTCTCCTCATCAATGCAGGAGTTCCAAAACAATTTTCAATATGTTTTCTTACGTATGGTTTTGCCGGAATAGATGCTGTAAACATAAATAGCGAGTTAGGTTAGTATCTGTTTTTTTTCTGGACTACTGGACTGAATACATTTATACATAGTAATTTACCAATAAACACTGGACTTTGCAATAGTCCAGACGATTTTTTTTGAAAAGCACTGTTAAACAGTCCAATTGACGATATTCAATTAAATATATTGATGCTCTAAGTATTCCGATCATAAAAAAAGTGGACTATTTTCGCTTAGTCCACAATAGGACTAATTAGTACTATTTTAAAAACCACTTAAAAGCACTGCCATTATTGCAGCACATAAACATTCAGTCCAAAAGTCCACTTTTTTACATCTTTTATAGGTGACTATTAAACAAAGAAATAAGGAATAAAAAAGAATATATATACTGTATGCGCTGATCTAAAAATTTACATCAGAAAACATCACAAGTGGACTTATTGCATTGGCGGGCTTCTTTTGACACCCCTGCGCTAAAAACAACCTTTCAGGGGAGAGGGGTAAAGGGGAGAGGAAGGTAAATTAAAGGCATAAAAAAGGCTCAACAATGTACTGTTGAGCCAAATTAATAAGATACATCCCATTGTGTGAGATACGCGCTAAGAAGTTACATTACTGTGTTTGATTCAAGTTTAAATCTTGTTTCCATTTGTTAGTTTTCCAGTCCCGCCACAACTTTTGCAGGCTCCCGGGTATGGTTCTATGCTTGTTGATCTTGTTTGTTCAAAACCTCTGTCTTTTCCATTGCCACGGCAATCCGGACATTGGAAAGGAAGCTCTTCAATGAGCTGCCCCTTATCAAAATTTAATTGCAACTCGAATATAAGATCCTTTCTTTTTAGCCTGGTACAATATTCATGGGCAATCACTAATTTATCTTCATAGCCGGGCACAACTGTAATTCCTCTGTATTGTAATCCTTTTTTAATTTCAACAGTTTCAGGTTCTCTGTAAAATTTTCGCAAGTAATCAATGTGCATTCCGATAAAATACTCAGGCGCAAATATTTTCACTCTTTCCATGTCGCAGAAATTACGCAAAGTGATGTGCGCTGAATGGTATAGTTTGTGCAAAAGCTGTTCGGTAATGCCTTCTGTATAAATAATACTTCTTGTTTCCATATTTCAAATTTATTAATTATTTACCAATTTCAATACATGTAAAATCAATTTGCTCTACTCCCGGGTGTTCTGCAAACTGCCAGATGCCTACAATTTCATAAGTGCCTAGTTTCGAAATATAAATCAGTTTCCCTGATTCCGATATAAACAAGTTAGATTCCATCTTTTATTTTTTTATAGATCAACAGCATTAAATATTCGCTATTAGACCCCGATTTAAACTCAGTTAAAAACTCGCTGGCGGAAACTCCATTTGATGCATAAGTCACAATGCTTCCCAGATCAAAAATATGGATCCTGGCCACATCAATTAATTTTGCGTAAAACTTATTATTCGTATCCGGATCACAAATGATCACATCCATTGGTAAATCTTTTTGAGGAATTAAATGTTCCGGAGCCAAATTGAGGCTGTAAATAATATCTGCCTGCAGCTTATTATTTATGTTTTGTATGTTGATTGTTTTCATCGCGTAATTTTTTTGAATTCAATTACCCATACCCAGGGATTTGCAAACCATGACGCTACTCCATTTGTTTCATACCACAATGATTCAAACGAATCCCTTGCAGTATAGCATTCGCTAACTGAGTTTTTAAGGTAATTTTTATATGTATTAATAGTTTTTGTATTCCCCCATTTATTTCCATCCCAAACCTGAATATCTTTCAGGTCGTCATCCTGTGGAAATAATAATACTCCTTCAGCTTTCGCATCTTCTTCTGTAATATCATGTAATCGTTCAACTCTGATATTAGTGATTTCAAGCCATATACGGGCATATGATTTAGGCATATGAATAGATGGCTTCCATTTAGACAGTCCGGATGGAACTTCTCTGTTTACATAGTTGGCTTTAAAAAAATGAAACCCTGATGTCAATCCTATTGCGAAAGTTTCTCGCACCCAAAGCAAATCACCAATTTTGCCGTAAGGGCATTTGATTACATCAGTTACTTCATATCTTTCCACTTCTCCAGGAACTACAAACCTTGCAACAAAGTCTCCTTGTTTTTGCCAGTTATTGCTTTTTACAATTTCAGTTGCTTTTATATTTATTTTTTCTAATCCTCTTGTTCTCCTGGTCTTTGATTTTGTTTCGTTATCAACAGCAATCACCATTGGTGTGCTGAATAATATTGGAATTTCTTTTTTCATTGCTTTGCGTTTAAGGGTTATTAATTAGTTAACTTTTTCAAAAATTAATCTCCAGTATTCAGTTCGTTTTACTTTCGAACATTCTATTCCTATGATATTCATTCTTTCTGTTGCGCCATCAGGATGAAGCAATAATATTTCTTTTGCTTCACTGATTACTTTTCCGAAAAATTCTTTTATGTCAATCCAGTTTCTATTCCCATCGGAATATTCTACCTCTATCAACTTTTCATTTTTATCGTAATCACATGGTGTAATTCCTTTTGGAATTTTCCTTGTAAATCCCGGGTGAGAAAACCTTGAATCCATCGATTCTTTTATTAAATGGTGAATGGGTATTTTAATGAAGTCCATTTTGTTTTGCGTTTAAGGGTTTATATTGATTATTATTTATAGTGGTATTTCTTGAATTTCTCATAAAGTACATCAGCAGCTGCTCTCACTTCATCAATTGTTTTTCCTTTTAATTTTTCCAGCTCATCATAAAGCTTATCGGCTTGTTTTCTGTTTTTAAAGACAATTGGAAATTTAAACTCTCCGGATTTCTTTTTTCCAAATCTTAGCACTGGACAGTATAAGTCGATATACGGTTTTTTTATAGTCATCATGGGCTGCAAGTGAACAAATCTTAGTGCTTCTGTTTGATTTAAATTTTTCATTTTTTTTCGTTTAAGGTTAGTATCTCAATTTTCTCTTTTAACTCAATTATTTTTTGAATATATTCAGCTTGCTCAGCAGCAATTTTCTTATTCAGATTATTGCCAATTGTAATTAACTCAGTTGAGTTTTTATCTGTTATTAATGCTGCTGTTAGAATAGCTGCGTGTATTTCGTTTTTTGAAGTTTTTCATGGTTTATAATTTAGTACGCATTTCAATTTCTATTTTGGCCAGGTTAATTATTTGTCCGATTGAACTGGATATTTCTTTTGCCTGAGGCACGTATTCTTTATCGGCTTTCACTTTTTCGATATTATCTAATAGAGTATCCCTGAGCTTCGACATTATGCTTAATGGAATAGTTTGTGATTTGAGAATTACTGCCGTGTTTTTATTTAGTTCAGTAACATCACCGGAGATCGCCACTTCAACTTCAATGTGATTCTGAAATAAAATATTTAAATCAAATAATGTTGTCATGATCCACTCTGAATCTGTGGCAATATGAATCACGTCATTATCCTGCCTGAAGGATTGAAATAATAATATCTGATCGTTTTTTTTGTTTTTAAAGTGCTTCCCCATCATGGATTGCAGCTTTTTAATTTTGTCGTTGCTCATGTTTTTTAATTTGTCGGTTTAACATTAATTCATTTCTTTTTAGTTCAATTAATTCGGGATATTTTAATAATTCTTTTTTCAATTCCGGTTTTTTAAATGCCAGCAATCCGGCTACGTATCTATCACTTAAGGCCATATTTGATGATGCTGCATTTAGCATTGCGTTTTCCGCCCTGGTAATTAATGATAAATTTTCAAGTGTAACATTGGTTGTGTCTTCATCTAAAAATCTCAAAACAAATCCTTCAGGTACCGGTCCGAAATGTTGTTCAAATAACCATGGTCCATAATGAACAAATCCGGATCCTGTTTTTATTACTTTAAATGGCCTGTTATAATCGCGATCGTACCAGGTGCGAATATCACCAACTTTCAAAACTCTTCCTTCCCAGCATTTCCAATGACTATCAGCATATCTGCGCATATCAACATTTCGTACTTTAATTTCAGATTTTTCAATTTCTGTTCGTTTCAGTTGCAGATACCTTCTTTTCTTCTCAACATGTTTTTGCCTCCATCCTTTATTTTTATTGTAGAAAACATTGAATAGTTCAGCGATTTCCGTGTCACCCAAAACTTTATAAAACTTCTTCAGGAAATAAATCTGATCATCATTCCAGTATTCCAGATCCATTCTTTTCAATCCAAGTTCATAAAGTTTTGTCCGGGTTGTAGTAAGTCTTAAATTCAAAGCATTAGCCAACTCGCTATTTGTCATCGATTGATAATTTGCTTTTAAAAAGCAAAGCATATCATCTGTCCAGACAGTTTCATTGTACACGTATTTCCCGTTTTTATATGGCATACTATGTAAATATTAATCGTTTATTTTCTTTGATAATTTTTGATTCAAAAGGAAATCCATTTTCAGGGACCTGCTGGATCTGATCCATCAAGGCGCCCGAACCGGTAAATACAACATGATATGCTGCACCAATCATAATTTGTAAATGCAAACACTTTCCATTGCTTTTATCCTTTGCGTATTTTGATTCTACAATCCGGAAAGCGTGCACCATTATTTTATTATTCAGGATGTTATCCATTTCTATTTTGGTTCCGATAAAAGATTTTGAAGCAGTTTCGATACCGAATTCGCTAAACTTTTTCATTTGCTATTTTCTTTTTTAGATTAATACAATTGGCGTGATTTAACCATCCATTATAGGATGCTAATGATTGCCGGTTTTTGTTTTTGGATATCATCCGGAAACAGTTTTGTTTTATTCGCTTCCTTAATCGAACATGTGTGTGGTAAAATACATAACCAACAAAATCAACTCCGCGATATTCAACCGGAAATACCTGGTAGTTTTTTTTAACTGTTAATTTTAAATGTTCCTGCATGTATTTTTTTATATCAGCAAGGATGGCGTGTAAATAGGGTTTATTATCAGAAAGGATCACAATATCATCAGCATACCGGAAATAATACTTCACTGCTTTATCTTCTTTTATCCAGTGATCGAGATAGGTGAGATAGAAATTTGCAAAATATTGACTTAAATAATTTCCAATTGGTAGTCCCGGTGCGCTATCAATAATTTCATCAAGCAAAATCAATAAATCAACATCCTTTATTTTTTTTCGAAGCATGTATTTTAAAATATCATGATTCACATTCGGATAAAACTTCGTTACGTCAAGTTTTAAGCAATATTTTGTTCCCTGCTTATCAACTAATGCTTTTTTGAATGAACGTACGGCTGCATGTATTCCTTTCCCTTTTATACAGCTATATGTATCCGCAGTAAATGTTGAAACAAAAATCTTTTCCATTACATTCATAATCGCATGATGAACAATTCGATCAGGAAAGTATGGCAAACAAAATATTTCGCGTGGCTTAGGATCTGTAATCATAAAAGTTTTATACTCGGATGTTTTATAGGTTTTGTTTTTCAGCGATTCATGAAGCTGTAGTATTTTTTCTTCACGATTCTTATCAAATAGCTGAACACCGTATTGATGTTTTTTGCCTTTTCTGGCATTTGCATCAGCAGCATATAAATTTTCAATGCTGATGATCTTATCGTATATGTTTCCTGTTCTTTTCATTCCTTTGCTTTCACGGTCGTTTTCGTTTTCACTACCAACGCCCAATCTTTTAAACTTTATTTTTTGCCCTGTTGGCAAGGTTTGCATTGTTATTAAATTATTCCCAGCATAGGTGGGAGCCGCAATCCGTACCCGTGTGCCAACCATCGTAATTCGAGTACGAGAAGCCGAAGCCCGACACATCAAACAGCTCATCCAATGCACAACCCAATTTCATTACATTAAATAATAATCAATGTATAGTTGTTTAAATTGCTCTACCGCATATAAGCATAAATCACTTGATTTAAAGCAAAGGCGGGAGCCGCAATACGTAAGCGTGCTCCAACCAGCGTAAGCCGAGTCCGAGACGCCGAAGCCCGATGGCTTTTCGTTAGAGGCATCTACTTCAAACCATGGGAAGTATTTCCATTCATTTTTATTATTCCAGTTTGGTTCCCATCCTTCATTCAATGCCTGAGTGATGATGATAAGTTTATAATGGGATAACAAAGCTTTCTGATGCTTTTCAGGAAGCGCACTTACATCAGGTAATGTTTCAGAAGTGTTTAATGCTTTGCACGCATCTTCAAATGTTTTGATTTTGTTCATTTGTTTATTATTTGATTGTTAAAAATTGATTGTATAAGTCGATGAATTGTGTCCCGGCATAAATGGCTAACTCTTTATTTTTAAAGCAAAGGCGGGAGCCGCAAGTCGAATGCGTGAACCAAATACCGTAATCCGAGTACGAGAAGCCGAAGCCCGACTTGTTTGCTTCAAACCAAGGGTAATATTTATATTCACTGGAGTTGTTCCAATCCGGCTTCCACCCTTCGTTCAATGATCTATTGATGATTGAAATTTTCAGAAATGCTTGCGCAGCCAATAATTCTTCATCAACTCCACTATAATTCAATAATATTGACTGGCTTTCTGTAGTTCCAACTTCATCACATGCATCTTCAAATGTTTTTATTCGATCCATAATGTTTTGTGAAAGGATCTCTTTGCCGATTAAATTTTCAAGCAAAGATTTTCCGCTTTTGTCAGCGGATCTGTATGCTTTTAAGGCATTTGATTTTTTAATGTTGATTGTTCCCATTTTGGTTTTTTGTTTAAGGTTTATATTTATTTAATATTCATTTTTGAAAATTTGCTTTTCATAAAACTCAAAACGGCATATCATCACTCTTCTTAGGCAATACACCAACTTTCGAATCAAACACCGTAAAGTATTCTACATTATTTCGTTTATCGCGGCCGCCATCTTTATCACCGGTATCGTTATTTGCAATGGTTGGATTAAATACATATCCTTTGTATAAGCAATATCTTTTTATCGAACGCTTGAATACACGCGTATCCATGTATTTATTTTGTTTTTGTTCTGGGAATGCTGCATAGAAATCTTCGAGCATTATTTTTCTATCGAACGGTTTATTTAAGTGGTAATTAATTTTTCCTGTTTGTGCATCATCCTCGTTATCGTGATCATAATACGATTCTGCCCACTCAAGAAAGATCTCACCAATTTGCTGACGTAACCTGCGTTTTTCCAAACGTTCCATTGGAGCTTCAACCAAACCGTGTTCAAAATAAATTTGTACACAGTTGGCAGCGAAATTGTAAAATCGATTCCACTGGTCATCGCTCCACTCGCTAAAAAACATGCAGCCGTGTTCATCAACCGGTTGATATTTTGCACTGTAATAATCACTGAAAGCCATTTTAAACTGACGCGCTTCAAAACTTCCACCTTCGCCATTCAGCGCATGGTTAGTCGTTATTAAAATCTTTGGTGATTCTTCAGGTGTTAATCTGAAGGAAGGCTTACCTTTTGGATTTATTTTCCAGTTTCCGCCAATGTGACTAAACCAGTTTTCGAAATCGAAATTCACTCGCACGTCATCAATATTCACAACGCGTGTTCGCTCGTTTACTTCTTCCAGGATAAATTTATCTTCAGCGATATCCTTTTGTTTTCCCGGGATAATAACAGTCGGAATAAGTTTTTCAAGAGCTGTACCGTTTAATGATTTTCCGCTGCGTCCATTACTATCTCCAACTTCCGATTGAACGCCATCCATGGCAATTACTGCTTTTGCTCTGTTTGCATCAAAATAATCATGAAGTAAAAAACCGAAGCCACAGCATTTATTTATAAAGTGCATCATCAGATCTTCTTTTTTCAGATCCGACAATTCTGTTTTTGGAGTATTCGGTTTTTTGATTTTAAAAATGCCTTCATGCGTATCGCGCCAGTGGAAATTACTGGTGTTCATGTAATATTGATAAAACATACATTTCTCAGCTTCTTCTTTTCCTTGCGGGTATTCAATGCTGAATTTTTTATCTGCATCCTGTTTTACTCTTATGTTTAAAGGTTTTATTGTTGCGCTGAAATCTTTTATCTTATCTTTCCATACATGGCCATCCAGTTCGGTTATTTGTTTTTCTTCAACTCCTTCAGATGTAATTTTCCAGTACACTTTGTTAAAATACATAAACTGGATTCCTTTATCCGATTTGTGAAATTTTAGTGTAATAAAATCGAGGTTGTTAAAATTGTCCAGGTACATGCGATATCCTCTGAAAAACATTTCCTGAACATTCTTTTTCTGCAAAGCAAACTTTACAAAATCACTTAAATAATCTTTGATTTGCGAAGGCTTTACAACTCGCACAACGTTATCTTCAACGCGGATAAAATTAAATTCACCATCTCCCTGTAATGCGTACCGGCCAAACTTTTTATTTTGAAGGAACATGCAGCACTCTACATATTTAAAAGTGGTTACAGTTTCGGTACCATCGCCTTTTTTCTTGGTGTATTCTTCCCAGAACTGTTCTTCATGCGAAATTGGTTGCGCAAGCTCCAGTTCGTTTTCTTCATTAAAATGAAATTTTTCACGGCCAATCAAAAACACTTTTCGTTCCTTCAATAAGTCCATGTGATGTTTGGCAAACTCCACATTACTATCCAGGTGAAAGAATTCTTTGCGTAATTTAAATTCGTTATACGCTGTAATATTGTGGCAATTCACGTAATGTCCAATTCCTTGCGGATGCAATTTTGCATCTTCAAAATCTTTCAGGAACAGATCTTCCTGGCCCTCTAGTGTGTATTTCAATAAATCATCAACGCCCTTTTGTTTATGTTCTTTGCGCACATACGCAAAATAAATTTGCAAGTGGATCCCGGAACTGTTTAACGCATGAAAATATTTACGGAAATTCATAATAGCAGCAACGAAGCTTCTTGGCCGCTGATCTACCGGAGCATCAATACTTGATCCGATATCGCAAAAGTCAGCATCAACAAAAAATACCACTTCTTCTACTTCGCATTGCTTTACAATCAGTTGGTATTCGTGTGCTAACTGTCCGCTGTTAGCGATATTGTGAATACCCATGATGCCAACACTATCTAAACCGTGTTTCGTGCTTTTGTCGGCTTTTTTTTCGCCTTCCTGAGTAGCCAGGCATTTTATTTTAATTCTGTTTTTATATTTAGTGCGGATGGTTTTATTAATCCAAATTCGGGATCCCGAATTGTAGGGGCTTTTATATTTAGTGGGCCGTCCGTTTTTATCAGGCCATAACTCAGGATGTTGGTAGCGGATTCGAATAAGCGGAAAATCTTTAGATGTTCCTTTTCGATTATACAACATCGGATTGTTATTCAAATCCATGTAATGCAAAATCATATCATCACCACTGGGATCAATTTCCCAACGCTCGTTCAGTGTTCCTTTTTGATATCGGTCAATTTCAATGGTAGTTTCATCGTTATTCCCTTTTTTCTCATCACGCTGATCAGCATCATTTAATCCGGAAGCCGCTAATTGTTGATCGCGGAAACTACTTTGTTTCTCAGCTTTCTTTTCTTTTTTAGCTGGCTGCTTTGGTTGTATTAATGGTAATTCTGCTTGTTCGTATTCCAGATTTATATTTAGTCTGTCTGCTAAAAACTTCATGGTTTGCAACCAATCCAAGTTTTTAACTTTCGTTACAAAACCAACATAACCAACACCGGCAGTATCACAGCTCCAACACTTCCATATTCCTTTTTGCTTACTTACATTAAATTTCTTTTTTGAATTGCAAAACGGACAATCCCCAACTCCTTTATTTGACAGGGTAACATAATCACCAATCACATCCAGGATAGCTCCTTTGGTTTCAATTTCTATTTTACAATTTTCGGTTATATAGGTCATAAATAATTTATAATTAGGTTAGTCCATCACAAAAGTTTGACAAGGCATGATCTATTTGATCTAATAAGTCTTCATGTTTTTCAATTGTCATTGAACTTTTTATTGTTTCCGAAGGAAAATTTTTAGCACGCAAAACAATTGCTTTGCTTTTTATTCTTAATGCCTCAAGTCCTTCAATAATCAATTTTTCATCTGTAGCAGTTAATCTTAAATTAATTGAGCGGTCATTTTCTCTTTCAATTGGCGAACTATAAATACCCGAACTATATTCTTTTTGGCGGGCAAGCTCCATTGCTTTTTTTGTAAAATCGGATATCTCAGTCATGGTTTAATAAATTTTTAATATTCCGTTATGTGATTTTCCTTCTAAATCTTCAATTGCACTTTCTACGCCTGCTTTCAAGTAACCATAAGCTACCGCAGCATTATATTCGCGGCTATTTTCCTCTGCTCTGTTTAAATTATGTTTTAAATAATTTATAAGGCTTTGTTTTTCTTTTGCTGATAATCCTGCCATTGTTATAATTTTTAGTTATATAATTCTATTAGTTGAAGCATTACATTAGCGCGCTTTTCAATCACTTTTAATTTCTGATGAACATGCTGCAGTAATCTTTTTTGTTTAATTTTCTTTTGCTGATGCCAGCGCTGTTTGTTGGTGAATACTGTCATGGGCTATAAATGGTTTATAATGCGGACGGCTTAAAGTCAGGTAGCACTGCCATTGAAATATAATTTCGTCTAATGCTTTTTCGATGTCAGATTTCTTTTTCATCGTTTATAAGATCTGGCAACATCAATGATCATATTTAATTTTTCCAACTCACCGGCATAAGATCTATTAGTCATCACCGGAAGAATATTTTTCAGATCCTCTTCATGAAAATTAACCAGCCAGCATATTTGAAACATAGTATATTTCGAACAATCCTTTCCAACCGATTTATACAAATCATACACCTTAGCCATCGATCTTGCAACCTGTGGTTTTTTATAGTGATCGCTTAATTTTTCCAATACACGCTTATGGTTTATCCACAATTGTATTTTAAAAGCAAATTGCTGTTTAGTTAGTGGCTGATTCATTTTCGATAGAATTAGTAAGGTTTACAACTAATTGAATAAGGTCGTTTACGGTTTTTAATTTATTTACATCATCGTATGCCAATGCTATTTCAAATGCGCTTTCTACTTCATAACCTATGGTCATCATATCTAATGAATCAGCTCCAATGTCTTCTGCAAAGCGTGATGTTTCGGTAATTTGTGAAACCGGTGTTCCGGTCACATCAAAAATTATTTCAATAATTTTCTTTTCCGGTTGTAGTCTGTTTATTTCTGTCATGGTAGGTATCATTAGAAGTTTAGGTGTAAATGTTTTTCAATAAATATGGAGTAGGGGTGAACGGCAATAAAGCCCCATCTGCGTGCAGTATCAACTTCCATTTTTGCACCTTCTGATTGATCCCAATCATTTAGAGTTACCAATACATCAGCAACAGGTAATACTTGAAAACAAGCACGCATACAAGCTAACCAGTGTTCGTGATCGCTTGTGTAAAATTCCCGTGGAATCGATTGGCAGATCTCATGTGGATTTAACACAATGTATCCCAGCGTTTCGAGGTTTTTTTGTGCTTCTTCAAATGTTACGAAGTTTCCGCCTATCACTTTGGAAATCGGGCCAGAGATGTAAATTGTTTTTTTACTCATAATTGTTTTGCGTTTAAGGGTTAGTATTAAAGTTTGCTCCGGGGGGAGTGATTATTTTTTCTTTTCTAACTGTTCTTTAAACAGGATATACTCAGGCTCAGCAAAAATTTCACAAAGCACTGCACGGCATAATTTCGGAACAGGAGTTATGCCCTGGCACCAATTGAAAAATACTGTTGAATTAACACCGCATTCATCCATCACCTTTTTTTTAATGATGGGTGCGTCAATTCGTGAAAGCAACATATATTTTTCCTTCAGTTTAGTTTCAAAATGTGGCTTTTCAATTATTTCCTTGATTTTCGTCATTGTTGTATTGTGATTTTATAATTATGTCATATATTTATAATGCAAACTAAACGAAATTATAGTTACGACTAAAATATATTTTAGTCGAGTTGTTAACACGATTTCAACAACCGCCATGAAAGAAGCAATAGATTTATATCTAAAGAAGCGTGGAAAGACAATAAAGGATATACTTCCAGAGATTGGAATGACAGAGGCCGGTTATTATGCTGCTATCAGAAATGATAGTATGAAAGTAATTACACTGCAGAAAATTGCAAAAGCTCTTTCAGTCTCCATTTGCCAATTTTTTACCGAAAATGACAATAATCTGACGGAGCCGAAAGCTGATTCTGGGAATGACACCGAAATTGTAAAAACATTGAAACGAACAATAAAGGCGCAAGAAATTGCAATGGAGGCAATGCAGGTAACAATTAACATGCTTCAAAAGGAAGAAGCACGCCAAATAACTTATAGTAAAAAGAAATAATAAAAAGATTGAATTCATACAGCGTTAGCTGATCTTGTCCGTTAAAAACCGCGAACTTTTAAAATCACACAAGAACAAGCCCAAACGTTCACGCAAAGCGTGGGCAGGCTTATTTGTGTGTGATGCGTGCTTCGCGGTACGTTAACGGCATGGGTATAGTTCTAGCTCACGCTGATTTTTTAAAAGCTTATGAGTGCGTGTAAAGGTTGCGAACTATTCGATTTATTGATAGAACTAAATAAAGCTCTGGAGAAAACAATAAAGAACCAGAAAAAAGCAATAAAACTGCTTACCAAGAATCAACAATTAAAAATGGATTTTAACCCGAATTAACGCACTAAATAAAATGCGCCAAGTGAGTCAAGTGCGCCACGAGTGCGCCAAAAATGAAAACACAAAATATAGCAATATCAGTATGTACAGGAAATTATACGGAAGATTTGAATCCCTTCGCGGTCACAAAAATTAAAGCCCTTGATTTCAAGGGCTTTTTTTATGATATTTTTGATTTTTATCTATTATGATTTTTCATATGTAAAGTCTAATGAATATTAAATTTATTCTGAAGACTACTAAAGAATTATTTTACTACTAATCGTTTATGTATTATTTCGTTTTTACTTGTTGCTGTTACCATATAAACACCTGAAGACAGTCTTGTTAAAGGATCTATTGCGGTAATAGTTTGGTCAGTGGTTTTTGTAATAATTTTAGAATAAACCTCTTGCCCTGTTGCATCATAAAGAACAACCAAAATTTCTTCATTTTCATTTCCTGTTAACAAAATATTAAATCCATTTCCATCGTTTGGATTTGGAAATATATTTACAGAAGTTCCTGCTTTCTTATAATCTATTGAAACTATATTGGAGTAATTCCTATTCCCATCATAATCTGTTTGTTTTAATCTGTAATAAGAAGTCCCGGCATAAGGATTTAAATCCACCTCTGAATAATACAATGTGTTTGTACTTGTTCCTGCTCCATCAATGGTTATGACAGATTCAAAATTGGCTGCGTCAATACTTTTTTCTATTGTGAAGTAATCATTGTTTTTTTCAGAAGCTGTACTCCAGGCTAAATCAACTGTTTTTGATGAATTTAATTTTGCATCAAAAGTTAATAATTTTATTGGCAAAGGGTTTAATCCAATACGTGATCCAAATGTAAACGGACTGAATGAGTTCATAACATCAGATGTTATATTTCCAGGACTTGCTGCAGTAATAGATGATTGCCCTGCATTTTCCCATGCACTACCATTCCAGTGGGCAACATTCAAATCGGAAGAGTAATTATTTATAAAGCTTCTGGCAGCATCTTCCCAAAATAATTGTACCGGCACATCTGAAGTTCCTGTGTTTCTATCACATGTCCAATATTCAACTATACTTACATTATTTAATACCGGTGCCGGAATGGTTGCCATAGATAAAAAGTCAACATAGGGTGTGTCAAAATATTGAGCAGTAAATGCGTCTGTTGCATCTGAAGGGGTCCCTATTCCCAATCGAGCCCAGGTACTGCCTTTCCCAATTGGAAATACAAAGGCTTGGTTTCCAATTTTTTTCATTGGCCCATTTACAAAACTTGTGTTTGTTCCCGCTGTAGAGGTGGCGTTGTCTGTTAGTGTTAAAATATTTGTTGATGTTGTGTTTATTATTCCATCGGTCATTGTCAAGCTTCCGGTAACCGTAAGAGGAATTAAAAGTGTTGTTGTTGATCCAGGTTTGTTTTGTTCAAGATGATCAAAAGTTATGGAACCTAATGTACTGTTAATTGTAGCTGGTGTACTACTAAAAAAAGTAACTACTTGTCCTGTGGTTGTTAAATTCCCATTCAAAATAAGATTACCTCCAATAGTTAGTGGTTTATTATAAGTTAAATCAGCTCCTGTTGCAATAGTTAGGTTATAATAATTACCTATACCGGTTCCATCAACAACAACAGGATTCCCTGTAAATGTTACCGTAGAAGTATTTCCGTTAAATACACCATTGTTTGTAAAGTTCCCTGCAATTGTATGACTAAGACTTGTTCCTGCATTAAAAGTTGAACCTGTTCCTATTAATACATCCTGAAGATTCCAGGAGTTAGGTGGAGTGATGCCGGTTGTATTGGTATTTGATATTTCTAAAAAATTGAAAACAGGGGCATTATCCAAAATGGTAATGGGCTCTGTTCCTCCAAATTCAACTTCTCCTGTACTTAAAAAACTTCCTCCAACGTCATCAAGCCGGATAGTGGCTTCAGCAGAAAACGGGGGCTGAGGCATAAAATAGATTTTGTAATTACTTATTACATTTCCATTATTAGTAAAATTCCCATAAAATGTATGTTTTAAAGAACCACCATTAAAAGTAGCTCCTGCTCCTACTGTGAAAGAACCGTAAACAGACCAAGGTTCTGATGCTGTTATTCCTGCTGTGTTATTAATGTTTACAGTAGCAAATATAGGAGGAGTATTACTGTTTAGAATGGGAGCAACAGTTCCATTAAAATTAATTACTCCGGTTGAAGTGGATGTCATTGCGTTTATTAACTGCAATGTTTGGACTCTTGTTCCAGTAAATGTTACCGCACCACTGCTAAACAAAGTTCCCTTATTTGTGCAATCACCATTAAAACTAACAGTAGATGATCCCCAATTAACTGAGCTTAAAGTATCCACAAAAAAATCACCTGAAATGGATATGTTAGAATTTAAAAAAGTATATGAACCGCCTGAAGCTACCAGGTTATCCAGAGTAGCATTTCCCGAAAATGTTTTAGATATGCCACTTAATATAAGTGTGCTTTTATAAGTAGAATAAGTACCATTATTTGTTAAATTTCCATATACAGTGACAATGTTTGAATCACAATAAATTGTTGCACCTGAGTTTATTGTAAGATCCCCTTTAATCAGTACAGTTCGCAAATGAAAATGTTTTTTGTTACTTCCACCATTGGATATGAGTAGATTTCCAAATTCAGTTGCTAAAATATGCTGGTGCATTGTACCGTTAAATTCGACCGTACTTGATGCATGCATAACATTGGTTATAAAGTTGGTTGGAAAATTAGTTGCTCCTCCCACTTTCAGGTAGGAAGCAGAATCAAGCATAAATGTACCACCGGGATTGCTTCTGTTTGCATTATACATTGCCAGGTCCATTGTTCCTTTACTGATCAGCAGGTCGCTGTTTATTATTAAATTTCCACTAAGAGATAAGGAACCTGAGGGTTTGTTTACAATTAGAATATTAAATGTATTCGCATTTACAAATTGATCGGTTGTTCCATTAAAATTTACAGATCCGGAGTTGGTTGTAAATGTTCCGTTGTTCGTCCAGCTTCCCATTAAATTAATCCTGGCTCCGAATTCAATGAAATTGGTATTGGAACCAATTGAAATATTTCCGGCAACTGTCAGTGTATCAGAAATTGCCAGTTCACCTCCTATGCCGGTGCTTAAATTTCCATTAATAACTGTCGGGAAATTAATTTTTGCCCGTTCAGTAGACTTTTCGATTGATAAATTATTATAGATAACAGGTGCTACAATTTGCCTTTCTGTTCCCGAATAAATAACAGTACCCGACCCTGCCGTAAAGCTTCCTGAAGTATAGTTGTAAGCTCCATTTATTGTAAGTGTCCCGTTTCCTGTAAAATTAATCGAACCGGTCGCACTTTGGTTTAGATCATTATTAATCATAACAGAGCCGTTTCCAATTTTCAATTGAATATCATGGCCATTCGTTCCATCACTTAAATTAATGTTTGTTCCTATTATTAATGCATTTGAGGAGACATCAATCACATGCGATGCAGGATCAATCCAATTTCCATTCACAGCTCCAAGAATGCTCAGTGAACCACTGATTAAGGTAAGTGTGCTTGCCTGTATACTTCCATATTGCAAAACACTAACTGTTCTGGTTGAGCTAATTGTCGGATTATAGATAAAGCCCGTTTGCCCTATTTGTGCCTCATCCGTTGACGTTGGAATTCTGTTTGCCATTGATTCTCCTGAAATGGTAGTCCAGTTTGCGGCATTTTCCCATGCTGAACTTACAGAACCATTCCAACGGACAACATTTTTTATCCCGGCCAATGTCCACCTTCCTTCAAGAGCTGAAATTCCGGTTTTTTCTACAAAATTTAAGGCTGTATCTTTTGTAGTATAACCAATACTATCCCAAACATTACTATCCGAATTGTAATTAAATTCGTTTAAGTTAGGTTCGTTCACAGCATTCAATTCGTTGTGGTCGTAATGCAGACGCAATGTGGAGGAGCTGAAAGTCCCTGCAGGTATTGTAATGTTATATTCCCGGTTAAGACATTCTTGTCCGACATTAAAGTCGGGTACATTTGCAAGAGTTACAACCTCTGTAACAGAAGTCAGAGATACTGATGGGTTGATGAATGTAATTGCATTTTGTGCACTTTCAAAATAATAAGCAGTGCCGTCAATAAAAGTATGATTGTGAGTGATTGTACCAATAATAATACCTGCACCAATGCGTGTGTCTGTAATTGTTACCGCATTAGTTCCTGTCTGTATGGTGCCATTCGTTACTGTTAAATTTGTAACTGTAATATTATTTGACAGTGTCAAATTAATGAATAAGCTATTTTTATTTACGATAAGATTATTAAATTCGGTTGCTCCCGCTATCGTTGCCGAATTGCCTCCTAACAATTGAATGGTTGATGTTCCATCAGTAAAAGTTCCGCTGTTTGTAAAATGGCGATATATGGTATGTGTGAAAGAGGAAGCATCGAATGTCACACCGAAATTAATTGTAAAGTCATTGTTAATTATAAGCTCATCAATAGGAGTTTTTATGCCTCCGTTGGAAAGTATAAGGTTGTGATAAGTAGTATTAACAAGTGACTGAGCTGTAGGTGAATTATACACCACTGTGTTAGGAATATTTGTAGTTACATTTAATGTCCCGGTTTTAGTGAATACATTAGCAATACATAAAGTTGCATTACTTCCAAGAAGTACTGTTTTGGTTGCGTTAATCGTAACATTAAATAAATTTGCTGTTCCCGAAAGAGCTGTAGTTCCATTCATTGTTGTTGTTCCTGCCGTTGCAGTAAAGCTTCCTGAACTTGCTACAGAAAGATTCGACAATAAAGTATAATTACTTGCTGTTGAAATTGTTCCCAAAATACTTAAAGCAAAAAAAGTAATTGCGCCATTTCCTGAAATTGTTTTTGTAACACCATTAAAAGTGATTGTTCCTGCACTTGCAGCAAATGAATTATTTACACTAAGGTTCCCGGAAATAGTAATGTTTGATGCTGTCGTTATGCTGCCTGTAATGATGCAATTATATAATAAAAGACCAGGGCCTGATATTGTTTTTCCTGTTCCCGACATTGTAAGTGAGCCTCCTGTTGAATGAATGAAATTTGCGGTAAGGGAGGTACTTATATTCCCGGAGACATTTATGGAAGTATTTCCGGAAGCATTTATTCCTGTGGCTGTGAAAGCAAGATTATAGAAATTATTCGTTCCTGTACCACTCAGTACAACATTTGTTCCTGAAAATGTAACTGTGGAAGTGTTTCCATTAAAAGTTCCGGAATTGTTCCAATTGCTGATGAATTTATGAGTAAATGTCCCTCCATCAAATGTGGATGCAGCATCCAGAACCACGTTCCCGTTTACAGTAATGTTTTGTGCAGCAAAAAATGTAACACTTGTACCTGTCCCGACAGTGCTTGTTAAATTTCCTGATATTGTGATTGCCGTGGCAGGCATGGTTTTTACAACAGCTCCTGTAGTGCCGCTAAATGATAGGTTTCCATAAGCTGCTGCTAAAACAATTTGATTGTTTCCGTAATACTCTACCGTACTGGTAGTGGAAAGGGAAATGGTTGAATAATTGCTTGGGAAAGTAGTTGTTCCTCCGATTCTAAGTTTAGCGCCAGCAGCAACAATAACTGAACCTCCTGTATTAGTATTGCCTCTGTTAGCAGTGAAAGTTAGTAAATCAAGTGTCCCGGCATCAATATATATCTTTCCTGAAGAGGAGGAGGAAGAATTTAAAGCAGGTAAATTTCCTGTTAAAGTTTTTGTCATACCCCCGCTAACGTGCAGATAGCCATATGTTAGGATATTTGTAATGTTTTGGTTTATAACAGAGGATGCGTAGTTTACAGTACTTGTAGCATTTAATGTGATTGTACCTGACAATGAATAGTTATTTGTGAAATTTAGTGTTTTGACGAATATGACTCCAGCTGAATTCACCGTTAATGTTGCGTTACCGGACACTAAACAGGAAGCTGTTGGGTCGAGTGAACCATTGACAGTTAGCATAGTATTGATTGAAATATTGTTTGCTAATGTTACTAAACTTCCCGCATTAATAGCTAATCGTTGAAAAGCCGTTACTCCGGTAAGGGTTTGTGTTGTTCCCAAAAAAGTCACAACCGCAGTTGCATTGCTTGCAGAGTAGGTGCCTGCATTGTTCCAATTCCCTTTAATTGAAATGGATGTTCCTGCACCTGTATGCAAAATTGTTCCATTGCCACCAATAGTAACATTACCCGAAATAGTAATGTTTTTTGTAACCGTCAATGTGGATACTTTCGTACTACTTCCAATAATTAAGGACTTACAATTAACAGGGGTAGTTAATGAAGGTTGAAAAGATCCTGTGAAATTGGCATCCCCAATTATAGCATCAACAGTAGAATTAGGTATTCCTGCTGTCCAGTTAGAAGGAGAGCTCCAGTTTGTGCTGACAGTACCTTTCCAGGAAGTTTGAGCGGTGATATTACTCATTATCATGAGTAAAAGCGATATACTATAAATGAACTTTTTCATAGAAAATCAGGTTTAAAGTTTGTTCCTTTTTTCAAAAAACGTTGTAGGATTTTTTGTGATCAGAGTTATATTTTCGGTGTAAAATCCTATGTAAAATTGATAAGGATTGCACTGAAATTATTTACGAAAAAACTCTTTTTCTTACATCTGTAACTATTAAATGATTGTTTTTGTTAGAATTTATGACGAGGGTTATGATTTGATATAAAACGATTTGAGATTGACATTTTAGTGTGCATTCATGAGTTCTTGATTTTAGTATTTAATGGTTAAAAGAATCTGGTAAATTATTTTAAAATCTTCTTGTCATATATTTTCAGTAATTTGTACAACCAAACTAAAACCAATGAACCCATACGCAATAGCAATACATGGTGGTGCAGGCACCATTCTTCGCTCAACGATGACCCCTGAAAAAGAAGCCAATTATAAAAATGGATTAGAAGAAGCGATTAATTCTGCTGAGACAATATTAAAAAAAGGTGGAACTTCTATTGATGCTGTGGAGGCTGCAATTAAAACATTAGAGGACAATCCTCTTTTCAATGCCGGCAAGGGCGCTGTATTTACGAATGAAGGGAAAAACGAGATGGATGCTTCCATCATGAATGGAAAAGATCTGATGGCTGGTGCTGTTTCCGGAGTAAGTAATATAAAAAACCCAATTAGCTTATCGAGGGTGGTAATGGAAAGATCGGAGCATGTTTTCTTATCCGGAAAGGGAGCTATGGATTTCGCAAAAAAAAATAATTTTGAATTTTTGCCTGATGAGTACTTTTTTGTTCAGATGCGTTACGATCAGCTACAACAAGCTAAAGAAACCGATAGCATTGTTTTAGATCATTCTGAAAATAAATTTGAAAATGGTGAAAAAAAATTCGGAACAGTTGGTGCTGTTGCTTTAGATATTCATGGAAACATTGCCGCAGGAACAAGCACCGGAGGTATGACAAATAAAAAGAATGGACGTGTTGGCGATACTCCTGTCATTGGTGCCGGTACCTATGCAAATAATAAAACCTGTGCTGTTTCTTGCACCGGGCACGGTGAGTTTTTTATCCGTTCCGTTGTAGCGTATGATATATCCTGCTTAATGGAATATAAAGGTTTAACATTAAAACAAGCCTGCGATTATGTGGTGAATGACAAATTAGTTAAAATTGGTGGCGAAGGTGGACTTATCGCGCTTGATGCAAAAGGGAATATTGAATTGCCATTTAATTCAGAAGGAATGTACCGCGCCATGAAAAGATCAGATGGGGATATTTATATTGGAATTTACAGGGAGTAATCTATATTTAAGTAAAACCGGCAGTGTTAATGAAGGCAGGATGTATTTCCTGTTTTTTTATTATTTATAGGAACTATCTGATTTATTATAAAAAATGGTTTTAAAAAGTTTTCTTCCTAAACCTGTTTTATAAAAGATTGTATTTATATATTTTGTTATTTTTATTGCAGAACAAATTTTTTTAAATGCCTTTATTCTATTGAGGTATTTCCCTTCATTTACATCACTTCACAATCTATTTTATACCTCGCCTTTTTAGGTTTTTTAATCCGGTAAAAATACTTTGCCCGGAATTTCAAAAGCATGATTTTGCGCATGTTTTTAAAAAAAAGAATTATTGATATTTGAACAATTCGAGTTTTATTAAAAAGTGTAGTTTCAATAATTTTGTTTATCTTTTTTGAATAGATTTAATAAACAAATTATTAGTATTCAATTATTCTGAATTTTTAAATATAAATGGAAAAACTTTTACATAAATCGGAAATAGAACTCGGAAATTTTGCTGTTTCAATTTTAAATAAACCATTCACAGGTCCTGATGGAGTTATCCATTCGAATACTGCCCAAGTGGATTTCTTTGATAGTAGAGGAAAAAAAATTAATGTAGTCGAATATGGTTATAAAACCAGGGAAGAGATTTTCAAGTTAATTGATTCTCAAAATCTCAATCTTAATTATTGTTATGTAAATAATTTTTCCCTGCCGGAATATCGTAAAATCAGTCACCTTCCGGCCAATGAGCCGATTCCCTTTTTAACATTTTCAGCAAAAAATAGTTTTTTTGATTGTGATCACACAACAGATTTTTCTTTTGCTGTATTTCAAGCCGCTAAAATAAGTTTTGAATCAACAATTTTTGGCGATGGATTTGTAAATTTTACCGGAGTAAAGTTTGCTGATTCAACTGTAAGTTTCAGACGTACCCGTTTTGGGGATGGGACCATTGATTTCCGTTTTGCGGAGTTTGGTGAAGGAAATCTTAGCTTTCATTATTCACATTTTGGTCTTGGTGATGTTTCATTCGTAAATACAAATTTTGGCGACAGCAATGTCGATTTTCAATCTACCACGTTTGGCGATGGCAATATTGATTTTAAGTACGCGAAGTTTGGGAAAGGTGATATTTCTTTTGAAAAAACAATTTTCGGGAATGGAAAAAAAGATTTTAAAGCTGTTGAATTTGGCGAGGGAAAAGTGGACTTTAAAAGAGTTCAATTTGGCAATGGTGATATTTCATTCGAAGGCGCAGAGTTTGGTGCAGGCAAAATTAGTTTTAGGCTTTCAACTTTCGGCAAAGGTCATATTAGTTTTGAAATGGCTGACTTTAGAAAGACGGAGGTGTCTTTTGAAAAAGTGGAGTTTGCTTCTGGCCGGGTAACTTTTCGGGATGCTAAAGTAGATCAGATCACATTTAAGGCAAGTCAACTGGATGCCTATTTTGATTTTAAATTTTCTCAATGTAACTATCTCGATCTTACCGAAACTATTATAAGAGATGTTATCGATTTTCTTTCTGATGATGTGAAAACAAACATTAAACTCCTGAATTTTTCGGGAATGAAAAATTTCGGGAGAATAATTATTGACTGGAAAGATAACGATGTTAAGGCAATTATCTATAATCAAAAAGAAACTTCTTTTCGTCAAAAAGCTAACCAGTTTAGAGTTTTGAAAGAAGAGTTCCATAGTGCAGGAAAATACAATGATGAGGATAGAGCGTATGTCGAATTTAAACGTTGTGAACAAAAAGCTCATTTAGAAGTGGACTTGAAGGAACACCCTTTGAATTTTCTTTGGGCCTACCCATCCTATTTTTTTAAGTGGTTAATATTTGATAAAATGGGCAAATATGCAACAAACCCGATGCGTGTGATTCTTAGTGTGCTAATTGTTTACTCTGTTTATGGTCTTTTATATTTTGTTATGCCTATGTTTTGTGACGCTTCTCTTGAATCGTCATACCAATTAAAAGATGCACATTCTATTGGTGTGGCATTCTACTATAGTGCCGTTACCTTTTTTACCATTGGATTTGGGGATTATTATCCGATGGGATATTTAAGAGTTTTAGCTGCTACCGAAGGTTTTTCCGGAGTCTTTTTGATGTCCTATTTTACGGTTGCCTTTGTTAGGAAAATTTTAAGATAAATTTTAATAAATAAAATAATTTGATAAATTAATTAAATGCGCTACAAACTAGGAATTGATATTGGCGGTACGTTCACAGATCTAATTTTAGTCTCTGATGAAGGAACAACCACCATCCACAAAACACTTTCTACCCCTCTTGATCCCTCTATTGGATTTATTAATGGTATCAGCGAACTGGCTGAAATGATAAAGTTGCCTTTCGGGAAATTTATTAATTCCATTGATACCATTGTTCATGGAACCACAGTAGCAACTAATGCTTTGCTTACTTTAAGAGGAGCAAAAACAGCACTTGTTACCACCAAAGGTTTTCGTGATGCATTGGAAATGAGAAGAGGAATTCGTGAAGAACAATATAATAATCATTATAAAAATGTAACACCGCTTGCGCCTCGCTATTTACGATTTACTATTGATGAACGTATTGATGCCGAAGGAAAAGTGTTGAATAAATTTGATGAAAAAGAACTTCTCTCCATCATTAAAAAAATAAAAGAAGAAAAGGTAGAGTCTGTTGCCATTTGTTTTTTGAATTCATTTAAAAATGATATCCATGAACGTAAAGCAGTCAGGTTTTTAAGAAAAGCATTGCCAGGAATCTTTGTAACTGCTTCATTCGAAGTATTGCCATCCATTCGTTTTTATGAGCGTGTGAGTACAACTGTTGTTAGCGCATTTGTTGGACCGATCGTTGCAAATTATTTTGATAAACTTACACAAAAGTTAAAAGGCATTGATTTCAAAGGACAATTACTGATCATGCAATCAAACGGTGGAGTGGTAACACCGGATGTTGTGAAGAAAACACCAGCAGTTACTGTTCTTTCAGGACCTGCAGCAGCACCAACCGCAGGAGCATTTTATTCTGCTTTGTTAGGATATAAAAATTGCATCACGGTGGATATGGGTGGGACGAGCTTTGATGCTGCTCTGGTAATTGAAAACCAAAGTGTAACCAGTACCGAAGGAAGTATTAATCGCTATCGCATTGCATTGCCATCATTGGATATTATTACAATTGGTGCCGGTGGAGGAAGTATTGGCTGGATAGATAGTGGAGGTCTTTTACAAATGGGACCTCAAAGTGCTGGCGCATTGCCTGGTCCGGCTTGTTACGATAGAGGAGGGGAACTTCCTTCCTGTACAGATGCTGATCTGGTTCTTGGATACCTGAATCCTGATTTTTTTGCGGGAGGGAAATTAAAATTAGATAAAGCAAAAGCTGTAAAAGCGATCAAAGAGGAACTTGCTGCTAAACTTGGTTTAACGGTTGAAGAAGCTGCCGCAGGAATGTATCGTATCATCAATAGCAACATGGCGCAAGGTGTTCGTCAGGTTTCAGTAGAGAGAGGTTATGATCCACGCGAATTCTTGTTTATTGTTGCCGGTGGTGCAGGATCCATACATTCTTCTGAAATATGTAAAGAATTAGAAATCTCCATGTTCCTTGTTCCGAATGTGTCTTCTATTTTTTGTGCAGCAGGGATGTTGCTGGGTGATCTGAAACATGATTATATCCGTTCGTATTTCACTTCTTTCAATAATATTAATAAAAATAAATTCCTTACACTATTTAATGAAATGAAAGAAGAGGGTATGAAAACATTGATTGAAGAAGGAATTAAAAAGAATAAGATCGAGTTTTATCCTGTGTTGGATATGCGTTATCTGGGGCAATATCACGAAGTGCAATTACAAGCTGATTGGAAAGATGTTACCAACTTTAAATTGGATAATATTTTTGAAACGTTCCATAAAGAACATAACCGGCAGTTTGGTTATTCCTTGAAAGAGGAAGGAACTGAAATGGAACTTATCAATGTGAGATTGAGAGTGATCGGACAAAATGAAAAACCAAAATTTTTATCGGGAAATAATAATTCTGTTTCTGCAGAATCTGCGATCAAAGAAAATCGTGATGTGTATATTCCTGAGTTGAATAAATACAAAAAAATTCCTGTTTATGATGGTGATAAAGCTATATATGGTGCACAAATAAAAGGTCCTTGCATCATTGAAAAAATTACCACTTCAATTTTTGTTAGTGAGAATTACGATTGTATTGTAGATAATTTTGGATCGATCATCGTGTATGAAAAGGGAATGATTACAGAGATTTCTAAGAAGATTTCAACGATTAAATTGAATAAAACAGAAAAAGAATCAGCAATTAAAAATTAATGAATAAGGAAGATAGAGATCCATTGACAGAAAAAATTATTGCTTGTGCCTTTCAAGTGCATAATGAGATTGGCCCAGGCTTTCTTGAAAAAATATATCATAAGGCCATGATTCTTTTTTTTAAAATTGATGGATTAGATGTTGAAACAGAAAAGTAATTTAATGTGATATTTTAAAATGAAAATGTTGGAAAATTTCGTTGTGATTTGGTTGTGGAAAATAAAGTAAATAGTGGAGTTCAAAGCAGTATCAGGATATCTTCCTGTTTTGTTTGAGCATCAGGTTCTTTCTTATCTAAAAGCATCAGGAAAAAGTACAGGCTTAATTATAAATTTTGGAAATAAAAGTTGTGAAATAAGAAGATTAATATCAAACCAAAAATCGATGTAATCTTTCTTTAATCTTGTAATCTTATTTAATATGAAAGTAGATAAAATATTAATTTCCATTTTCCAGCGTTCCTTCAAATCCATTACAGATGAGATGAGTATTTCGCTGACTAAAACTACACGATCTCCAATTCTTTGTGAAGCGAAGGATTTTGTAACGGGTCTGTATGATGCAAAAGGACAGATGTTAGAGCAAACAGAGAATCTTCCGATCCTGTCTTTTTCTTTGGGGCCTGTTTGTAAACATCTTTTAGAAGTATATGGAAAAGAAATTTATCCCGGTGATGTGATTATTCACAATGATGTATTCACCATGGGAAATCAGAATAATGATGTGGCCATTTTCAAACCAATATTTTTGGGAGAAACATTAATTGGTTGGTCTGCTGCAAAAGGGCATCAGGCCGATATTGGGGGGGCAGTTCAAGGTGGTTATAATCCAAATGCAACTGAAGTTTGGCAGGAAGCAATTCGTATTCCGGCAACCAAATTGTACGACAGAGGCAAACTTCGTAAAGATGTTTGGAATCTGATCTTTGCAAACATTCGTTTGAATATTGTGGAACAGGATATCAAAGCACAGATCGGTGCTTGTACGCTTGGAGAAAGGCGTTTTCAGGCTTTTGTGGAGAAATACGGATTAGAATGTTTTGAACTGCACAAGCAAGAGTTGTTCAATGCAACTGAAAAAATGATGCGTCAGGAAATAAAAGAAATTCCAAATGGAGTTTATTTTGGCGAAAGTATGGTGTATTACGATGGAAAACATCCCGGAAGTAAATTCCCTATTAAGGCAAAAATAACGGTGAAGAATGAGGACATTGAATTTGATTTTTCAAAATCATCACCTCAAACAACAGGCTTTGTAAATGGAATTTATACATCAACCTGTTCTGCAATAACACTTACTTTCCTTCAAATGGTGAATCCAAATATTCCGCACAACGAAGGAATGATCAAGCCTTTAAAATATATTGTACCGGAAGGTACAATTTTGAATGCCCGATATCCGGCCGCAACAACTTTTGGAAATCATTTATGTCCGCAAGTGGCTGATAGTATTTTTAAAGCATTGTCAAAAGCGGTTCCTACACGTATCACAGCGGGTTGGAATCATTTGCTTTGTTCATTGTTCACAGGAAATCATCCGCGAACAAATCGCAAATACGTGGACATCTGTTTCCTGGGAATGAAAGGTGGATCAGGTGCAATGTTAGGGGATGACGGGTATGATCACATTGGAATGATAGATGCATCGGGTGGTGTGCTTGATCAGGATTATGAAATGTATGAGCAGCAAACTCCGCATTTAATAATGAAACATGAATATCTCTGCGATTCGGCAGGAGCAGGCAAATGGCGAGGTGGATTGGGAACAGAAACTATAATTAAAGTGGGAGCTAACAATACGAAAATGGTAGTGTTTGGTGATGGTGATGTGGTTCCTGCTTATGGATTAAAAGGTGGTAAAGAAAGTATCTTGAATATTCTTGAATTGCGTTACCCGAATGGAAAAAAGAAAAGACCATACAGCAAAGATATTGTGGACGATATTCCTTCCGGAACTATTTATTATCAAGTTGCCGGTGGTGGCGGAGGTTACGGAAATCCAAAAGAAAGAGGAAAAGAGCAAGTGAAGATGGATGTGAAAAATGGAATTGTTTCTAAGAAAGTTGCTGAGAAAGTTTATGGAGTAAAATGAAATCTACGAAATACGAATGGGTACGAATATACGAAAACGATAAAATGATGATCTACGAAATACGCCCTTCGACAAACTCAGGGTGACTACGAATATACGAATGAAAAAAAATAATTTAAATATTGAATGATTTGCGTTAGGGATAGCAGCGGAAATCCTTTTGAGAGGAACGAGCAAAAGATTGAAGCGAATAGCCCGACCCGCAGGGTAACGCCCAAAATAGAATAATAAGATTATTTAAAAAATTATAAATATGCAGCATACCACAATTTTACCGGATGGTTGGCCAACACCAAAAGGATATTCCAATGGAATACTTGCAGCAAAAGGCAGAGTACTTTTTTTAGCTGGTCAGGTAGGTTGGACCCCTGAAGAAAAATTCGCAAGCGATAAACTGATCCCACAGTTTGAACAAGCATTAAAAAATATTGTTGCTATTGTAAAACAAGCAGGTGGAAAACCGGAAGATATTTGCAAGATGACTTGTTTCTGCAAAGACAGAGCACAATATTTAGAAAGCAGAAGAGAGTTAGGAGCTATCTGGAAAAATATCATGGGAAAACATTATCCCTGCATGAGTATGATTTTCGTGGTGGATTTGTTGGATCATCCTGCATTAATCGAGATTGAAGCTACAGCAGTTATTCCTACTAATAACGAATAAACGAATTACGAATGAGAGTTGTGTTAAAAAAAGAAAATTTGTTATATCCTGAACTATCTTTTCAGGTTGTAGGAGTTTTATTTGAAGTAAGTAATACATTAGGATATGGCTATCTGGAAAAATATTATCAAAAAGCAATTGCAGCATTACTTAAAAAATCAAATATAAATTTTAAGGAACAGGTTAAAGTTGAAGTAATAATTGGAGATGAAATTATAGCAGAAGGTCGTGCGGATTTCATAATTGATGAAAAAATTATTTTGGAAATTAAAAAAGGTGATTCATTCCGGAAAGATAATATTGATCAATTGCACAGTTATTTAAAAATGACCGGAATGGAGCTTGGCATCCTTGCGAATTTTACATCAAAAGGATTACTTTATAAAAGAATCGTAAATATTCGTAATTCACAAATTCGTAATTAGTAGAACGATGGACTTAAATATTCGTAATTAGTAAATTCGTAATTAGTAGAACGATGGACTTAAATATTCGTAATTAGTAAATTCGTAATTAGTAGAACGATGGACTTTGAATTAAACGAAATACAAAAACAAATTCAACAAACTTTTCGAGACTTTACCGATAGGAGAGTAAAACCTGTTGCTGGTAAATTAGATGAAGAAAAAAAGTTTCCTCACCAGCTTTTTAAAGAAGCCGGGGATCTGGGATTTTTTGGGATGCGTTATCCTGAAAGTGCAGGAGGAAGCGGATTGGATATTGTTTCCTACTCATTAGCTGTAATTGAAATGGCAAGAGGATCCTTGTCGCTGGCTGCTGTTTGTACCATGCAATCATTAATGGGAACCTACTTTCTTTATCGTTTTGGTAATAAAGAGATCATTGAAAATTATTTTGATGAAGCCCTGAAAGGTAATAAAATTGGTGGTATTTGCATGACGGAGCCTAATGCAGGTTCCGATTTAATGGCAATTAAAACACTTGCAAAAGTTACTGATGATGGCTTTATTCTTAGCGGACAAAAGACCTGGATCACATCAGCTCCGGTTGCTGATTTTTTTACGGTGCTTGCACGAACCGATAATCATGAAAAACTCTCCATATTTTTTGTGCCTGCTGATTTGAAAGGAGTGATTGTTGGAAAAAGTATTGAGAAAATGGGTGTGCGAGCTTCCGTAACCAGTGAAGTAGCTTTTGTTGATGTTCAGCTCCCGAAAAAATATTTGCTTGGCGAAATTGGTGGAGGAACAAAATGCCTTATTGAAATTCTTGCCGAGATCCGGATCATGACCGCTGCTCTTGCTATCGGAGTTGCAACAGCAGCTTATGAAGATGCTTTGAAATATGCCAATGAGCGTTCACAATTTGGAAAACCAATTGGGAAATTTCAGGCTGTACAAATGAAATTTGCGGACATGGCAGTGAAACTGGAAACATCCAAACATTATGTGATGTATGCAGCAAGCTTAAGTGATAAAAATCTCCCGCGTCAGAAAGAAGCAATGATAGCAAAGCTCTATGCTTCGGAATGTGCAGTAAATATATGTGATGAAGCATCCCGTGTACTTGCTTCTTATGGTTACGCAGTTGAATATAATGTAGAAAGGTATTTACGGGATTCTCGTTTTACGTTGATTGGTGGGGGAACCTCAGAAATATTAAAAATAAATATTGCAAAAGAATTAGGACTATGAGAAGTTCTACGAATTACGAATTAAACGAATTACGAATGAGATTTTCCAATTTATCAGATGTTTACGTTAGTATTTCATCTTTATTCGTAATTCGGCCATTCGTAATTAGTAGTGTAATATATTCACTTTTATTTGCAGTTTGTTCATTCGTAATAAATAGGTAAAAATATGAGTAATATAAAATCATACGGAATCGCATTACCTCATTTCAGAATCGAGGATACTATTCTTCACCCCAAAGGAAAGAAAGGCATAACAAAGTCAGTTTGTTTTTCTGATGAAGATTTGATCACACTTGCTTTTCAGGCAGCATCAAACTGTTTGGATGTCAGTTCGAGCGGAGTCGAGAACTCAAATCTCAAATCTAATATTGATGCAATTCTCTTTGCCTCATCAACTCCGGTTTTTAAAAATCGGTATCATGCTTCTTTTCTTGCTGATCAATTAGGTTTACTTCATGGCATTTTAGCGCTTGATCTTATAAATTCAGCCCGAAGTGGAACGGATGCCCTGTTATTGGCAAATACATTAATTGATTTCGGTAAATACAAAAATATTTTGGTGCTTGCTTCTGATGTTCATTTTCCTTCAATCGGAAAAGAGCTTTCAACTCCCTTCGGTCATGCTGCCTGTGCAATTTTGATAGGTAATGAAAAAGGTATTGCAGAATTTACTTCAGCCAAATCATACAGTTCTTCACTGGCTGAAGAATTTTCTTACAAAGGAAATACTATTCAGTATGATCCTCGATTTAGCCGTGATGCAGGATTTAAAGCAAACCTGACTTCTGCACTTAAAAGTTTTGCGTCTAACCCAAAATCGATTGATGCTGTAATTTTAAATTCTCTTTATGCTCGAATGGCAGGAGGGATTTTTGCGAAAGCTGGTTTTGAAGAAACACAATTTGCAATGGACACCCTTTCTTCCAAACTAGGAAATACAGGTGCTGTTCATGCGTTACTGCTGTTAGTGAATGAAATTGAAAACGAAAAGAAAACCATCTTACTTGCAGATTACACAAACGGAACAAACTTTTTTGAAATAAAAAATCAAGGTTCCAATTCTGAAAAAGTACTGCAAGAGCAATTGAAAAATTTCGAATTAATTAATTCTTATCAGGATTATTTATTGTTGCGCAAAACAGGAAATTTCAATTCAGCAAAATACGAAACCAAAGAAATGTTTTCTTCTGAAATGATGCAGGAACGTGAGAAAGACACCTTGCAATATCTGAAAGGTTTGAAATGCGATAAGTGCGGAACCATTTATTATCTGAAATCTACTCGATGTAAAAATTGTAAAGAAGAAAATTTTTCAGATGTTCAATTATCAAAAACTGGAATTGTTTATACCTTAACAAGCGAACATTATTTTCCAAGTTCATTCCCTCCAATTCATATGTTGGTAATTGATCTGGATGGTGGGGGAAGGGTTACAGTTCAACAAACTGATACCATGTATCCTGAAAAAAATAAAATAAAGATCGGTTCGAAAGTGAAATTGGTTTTACGAAAAATGATTGAGAATGATATGAAACCAAATTATTTCTGGAAGGCTGTAAATCTATGAAATACGAATTGATACGAATAGAATCTACGAATACGAATTAGTACGAATATACGAATAGATGAAATTAAGAATGTAAAATTCACAATTAAGAATTAATGAAAGATATAGCAATAATAGGCATTGGAGTAACAAAGTTCGGTGAATTGTTTCATCAGAGTTATGACGACTTGGTGCGTGATGCCGCGATGCAAGCTGTGAACGATGCTCAGATCAATATGGATGAAATTGGGGCTGCATGGCTTTCAACTGCATTCCCTGAAATAGGTGTTTTTAAAGGTAGAAGCGGAATGGATCTGTCTGAGCCACTTTCTTTGTATAATATTCCTGTAACAAGGGTTTCAAATTTTTGTGCCTCAGGCGCAGATGCTATACGCAATGCCGTGAATGCATTACGTGCAGGAGAATGTGATGTAGCGATGGCATTGGGAGTGGAGAAGCTTCGTGATCGCCAACCGCAGGATAGTATTGTAAAAATGATGGTTGAATACGGACATCCGTTTTTACAAAAAGGATTTACAGCTGCCGGTACATTTGCTGTATATGCAAACCGGATGATGAAAGAATTTGGTGTAACCCGTGAAGATATTTCAAACGTTTCGGTGAAAAATCATTTTCATGGTTCATTAAATGAAAAAGCATTCTATCGTAAACCATGCACACTTGAAGAAGTAATGAGATCACAAATGGTTGCTGATCCTCTTACCGTTTTGGATAGCTGCCCGACCACTGATGGTGCAGCTTGTGTGATAATTGTGCGTGCGGAAGATGTGAATAAAAATAAACACAAGCCTGTTTTTATTAAAGGTGTTGGACTTTCTGTTTCAACAGGATGGGATCTTCCTTTCTTCGATCCCAATCATGATTTTCTTTCTTTTGAAGCCACACGCAATGCAGCAAAAATGGCTTATAAACAAGCAGGTATTACAAATCCAATTGAAGAACTGGATTTGGTGGAAGTACATGATTGTTTTTCAATAGTCGAATTATTAACTTATGAAGATCTCGGATTATGCAAACAAGGGGAAGCAAAAGATCTGATACGAGGAAAAGAAACACAACTCGGAGGGAAAATTCCTGTGAATGTGAGTGGTGGACTTTTATCTTGTGGACATCCGGTTGGTGCAACAGGAATAAGAATGGTGGTTGAAGTTTCCAATCACTTGCGCAATTCTGCAGGTGAACGACAAGTGAAAAAAGCAAAAAGAGGATTAACACATAATATTGGAGGTCCAGGTGCTATTGCATCGGTGATCATTCTGGAAAATTAAATTTTACGAAAATACGAATGAATACTAATCTCCGAATAAAGTAAAATGCAAAATCCGAAATTAAAAATTGGATTAATTCGATTCATAAATTCGTACAATTGGTATTTCGTAAAGCAAACTAAATTATATAAAAGATGAAAGTACTACTTAGCAAACCCGGACTTGATGGTCATGATGTAGGAGTGAAAGTATTGGCTCACGGATTAATTGATGCAGGATTTCAGGTTGTTTATACCGGACTCCGGAAAACAATTGAAGAGATCGTTGATATAGCTGTAAAAAACAAAGTGGACATTATAGGTATGTCGATACTCTCCGGGACACATTTAGTTCTTGCGCAAAGAATGAAAGAAGTTCTTGCGGAAAGAAAACTTAATATTCCATGGTTTGTCGGAGGAAATATTCCTGCAAAAGATATTGAAAAATTGAAAAAGCTGGGAGCACACAATGCATTCGCTACCGGGAGTAAAGTGGCAGATGTGGTTAATTATTTTAATTCGATAAAAGTAAAAGCATGAGCACAACAAAAACAAAAAAAACGGCTGAAGATCTGGGTGTAAAAAGAGTATATTTAGAATCAGGTCTTGAAGTTGACCCTGTTTATACTGCAAGCGATACCGAAAATTCAAATAGTAAGAATGAAATGCCTGGAGTATATCCTTTTACCCGTGGTATTCATCCTACCATGTATCGTAATAAACCCTTTACGATTCGTCAGTATGCGGGTTTTGCTTCTCCTGAGGAAACTAATGAACGGTTTCAGTTTTTGATAAAAAATGGTCAGTCAGGATTAAATGTGGCCTTTGATCTTCCAACTCAATGTGGTCTGGATTCAGACGACCTAAGAGCATTTGGTGAAGTAGGGAGAGTGGGTATGTCAATTGATACACTTCATGATTTCGAAATTGCTTTTAAAAATATCGATCTTGATAAAATTACAGTTTCCATGACTATCAATGGTACTGCAATTATTTTGATTGCTATGTATATCGCCATGGCAGAAAAAGCCGGATATGATATTTCAACGTTGAGAGGTACCGCACAAAATGATATTTTAAAAGAATTTATCGGTAGAGGAACATGGATCTTTCCGGTAGATAAATCGGTGAAATTGGTGGTAGATACCATTGAGTATTGTGCTAAACACGTACCTAAATATAGTCCTGTTAGCGTTTGTGGTTATCATATCCGGGAAAGTGGTGCTAATCCGATCCAGGAAATGGCTTATGCTTTCTGTATTGCAAAAGCTTATACGGATGGCGCCTTGAGTAGGGGAATTACCATTGATGATTTTGCATCACGATTGTCTTTCAATTTTGATATTTATGGAAATCTTTTTGAGCAGGTTGCAAAGTTCCGTGGTGGAAGAAGATTATGGGCAAAAATAATACGTGAAGAGTATGGTGCTAAAAAAGACAGCTCCTGCTGGTTACGGATGATCGCTGGTGGTGGCGGTGGCGGATTGACGAAAGAACAACCTGAAAATAATATTGTGAGAAGCGCATATTATGCATTGATCAGTGCTTTATCAGGAACCCAAACCATGGCGCTTTGCAGTTATGATGAAGCCTATACCATTCCTACAGAACACTCAGCTGAAATTTCATTACGTACCATGCAGATCATGATCCATGAAATGGGTATTTGCGATACTGTTGATCCATTGGGTGGTTCATACTATGTGGAAGCATTGACCGATAAGTTTGAAGAAGAAATTAAGAAAGAAATGAAGACCGTTGAAAAATGGGATGGGATCGTGAATGCTGTTGCCACAGGGAAAATCCAAGAGTCGGTTTCTAAACAGGCTTATGTTAGAGAAATGGGAATGCAAACAGGAAAAGTCCCTAAAGTGGGAGTAAATATTTATACGAGAGAAGAAGAAGCGAAAGAGGTTGAATTTCATCCATACAATTTAGATGCAGCAAATGCTCAAATTGGAAAATTGAAAACAACAAAAGCTGCAAGAAATGCTGAAAAAGTAAAAGCTTGTCTGGCATTGGTAAAACAAGATGCAATCGATGATAAAAATTTGATGCCGGCAATTATTGCAGCTGTAAAAGAATATTGTACTGTTGGCGAAATTGTAACAGCCATGAAAGAAGTATATGGAGAATTTAAAGAACCAATTTTCTTTTAAACTGTTGCGGAATATGAATAAAGAAAAAAAAACATTTTGCGTCTTTGCGCCTTAGTGGCAAAAAATAATAAATGAAAAATAGAAATCAAATTACCGTATTATCTTTAGAACAAGCATTGGCTTTGCCTTTCGCTACCGAACGAATGGTGCAGCAAGGTTGGCGGGTAATTCGTATTGAGACTCCTTCCGAAGATGGTGGTGGAAATGCTGGTGATCCGAATCGTTATATAGGTTCTGATCTGGGTTATCATGATCTTCATTCCTATTACATTGCTCCGAATATAGGCAAAGAAGCAATTACGATAAATCTGAAAAAGAAAGAAGGACAAGATCTTCTTCTGAAAATAATTAAAGAATTGAATGTGGATGTGTTTATGTGTAACACCTTACCAAAACGTTACAAACAACTTGGAATAGATTTTAATACACTTTCACAAGCTAATCCAAAATTAATTTGGTGTGGTATTTCTGCCATGGGGCCTGATTATCCGGAGCGCGCTGGTTACGATCCTGCATTGCAGGCATTGATGGGTTATACGTTTATGACGGGGGAACCGGATGGAAAACCTGTTCCTTGCGGAATCCCTATCATCGATCTGAAAGCAGGTGATGAAGCATTTACCCAAGTGATCTTGGCGATGCTGGAACAAAAAAACTCTCCTGTGGGAAGGGTTGGGGTGGGGGCAGGAAAAGAAATTCATATTTCCATGGCGCAATGTGCTGCCAGTTGGCTCATTACCGCTTTACCTCAATTGGCATTTGTAAAAAACGAAAGCGAACTTTTTACGCGTAGTGGAAACGAACATCGCAGTTTTATTCCTTGCAATGCTTATCCGACAACAGATGGGTTTGTATATCTCGCTATCGGGAATGATTTGCAATGGAACAAATTCACTTCACTAAAAGGATTCGAGAAATTGTTTTCTGAGAGTAGAAAAACAAATGAAGGCCGCATGAAGGATAAAGAGAATATTTATCATGAGATCGGTGAGATAACAAAGAATTATACAACAAAAGAATTTTCAGATCTGTGTTTGTCGATTAATTTATCTGTTGCTCCTGTTAACTCTATCAAAGAAGTGGCGGCATTAGAGTTTGTGAATAAGAACATGCTGAAAACGAGTCTTCCAGATGGAAGAGAAGCAAAACTTTCACCCGCATCATACAATACTGAATATTTAGAAAAAAATAATTTTTTATTAAAGTGTTCACCACGATTGGGAGAACAAAATGAGATCGTTTATAAAGAAATTGGATATAGTGAAAGTGAAATTAAGCAGCTTGAAGAGGAAAGAATCATTTAATAAAATTTGATATGTAAACCCCTGTCAGGGTTTCAAACCCTGACAGGGGTATTATTGCTTGGTTTAAGATGTATGTGATAATCAACAATTCTAATTTCCCAATAAATGCAAAAACAGACCATTGACATATTAACTTCTTTCAGTAAAGCACAAAAACGTTGTGTTATGGGAAATGTTGCTGTTGCTCGTGGAGCGATTGAAGCAGGAGTGAATGGTGTATTCTCCTATCCGGGAACACCTTCCACAGAAATTTCAGAAGTATTTAATTTTGTCAATGATTTTCAAAGTAAAAAAGATTTTCAAAAAAAATATCCTAAACAAACCGAACATAAAATTTATTTTGAATACAGCATCAATGAAAAAATTGCATTAGAAAAAGCAATTGCTTATTCCATAGGAAATAAAAGTGCCATGTGTGTGATGAAAAATGTGGGGATGAATGTGGCCTCGGATGCTTTGATGAGCGTTACCTATCAAACAATTATTGCTCCTTTGGTTATTGTTCTTTGCGATGATCCGGGCTGTTTTTCTAGTTCAAACGAACAGGATTCTCGCTATTGGGGAAAATTTGCTTCTGTCCCAATGTTTAATCCGGCATCTCCGGAAGATGCATTATTAATGACAAAAACAGCTTTCTCGCTTTCTGCTCAATTACGATTACCGGTTATTGTTCGTATGACTACTCGTGTAGATCATTCTCGCGGAGTGATTTCGTATGGTAATTTTGATCCGAAAGAAACAATTGCTCATTTTGATAGATTACCTCAACATATTAATATTCCTGCACGTACAGCAACCGCTCATAAAACATTACTAGATAAACTAGATTCGGAACTTTTTGTTATACTGAATAAAAAGTTCAATACTGTTTTTCCATCTGTTAAAACCGGGAAGGAGCAAATGGGAATTATTGCGAGTGGTGTTTCTTTGGTGTATGCTCAGGAATTGTTATCAAGAAACAGCGAAACAAAAAATATTTCTGTTCTAAAAGTTGGTGTGATTCATCCTTTCCCTGAAAAAGATATTTTAACGTTTTTAAAGAAAGGAATTAAAAGAGTTTTAATTCTTGAAGAACTGGATCCACTCCTTGAAAATGATGTTCGAGTGATCATTCAAAAAAATAAAATTGATTGCGAAGTTATTGGGAAAGGATATTCAGGATTAAATGTTACGGGTGAATATACGTTGGATATTATTAGAAATGTTCTTGAAAAATTTACATCTTATTCTTTATGCAAAAAAGAAAATCAACCATTACCTGATGTCGATAAACTCCTTGCCAGTTTACCGCCTCGTCCGCCAACACTTTGTGCAGGATGTCCTCATCGGGCAACATTCTATGCACTTAAATTAGCTGTCCCTCGGGAGAATGGAAATATTATTTTGTGTGGAGACATCGGCTGTTCAGGATTGGGAGCATTACCTCCAATTCAAATGATCGATACGATCAACCACATGGGAATGAGTGTATCGATGGCACAAGGACTTTCGGAGGCAATGCATTTGAAACCAGAACAAGGGAAAGTTATAGCGATGCTGGGTGATGGAACATTTTTTCATTCCGGTGTGGCATCTTTGATCAATGCAATTTATACACGTGCAAATATTACGGTTATTATTTTTGATAACAGAACTATTGGAATGACGGGCCATCAGGATCATCCCGGTGCCACTCAACATTCAAAATATCAACAGATTGATATTTATTCGTTGGTAAAAGGATTGGGAGTGGAATGTGTTGAAACCATGATGCCTTTTAATTTGAAGGATACTTATGAGAAAGTAAAAAATGCAATTAACCATATAGGGGTTTCTGTTTTAATTGCAAGGGCTCCTTGTATTTTCCTTCCTGAATTTAAAGATGGGGCACTCGTTAGAAAGAGTTTGCATGTTGACCAAAGCAAATGCAATACCTGTTTTAATCATTGCGATGTAAGTATTTCATGTTCAAAAGAATATTCGGGGAAAGAAAGTCTTGATCGCGCAAGAGCAAAAGTTGTTGCAAAAGTACAGGTGTATGCCCAGGAACAATTATGCCCGGCAAACATTTGTAATCACGGATTTTTTAATTCTATCCTAAGTAAAAATTATAAATCAGCTTTAGAAATTGTTAGGGATAAAATGTTGTTTGCCGCTGTATGTGGGGATGTTTGCCATAAACCGTGTGAATCGTTGTTCAGAACTGAGAATGGGAAATCTGTTCCGATAAAAAAATTAAAAAACTTTGTTAGCAACATTGAAGATAATTTCAATGATTTTTCGAAACAAATTTCACGAGCAAAAGTTTCAAATAAGAAGAATAAAAAGATTGCTGTTATCGGTTCAGGTCCTGCAGGGTTAAGTTCCGCATATGATCTTGTTCAGGCAGGATATGATGTAACTGTTTTTGAGAAGAACGCTTCCGCTGGGGGAATGATCCGTTTTGTTATTCCTGATTTCAGGATGAACAAAAATAATATGGACAAGGAAATGAATGTGCTGAAGGAAATGGGTGTTCGTTTTAAATTTAATTCAATTCTTGGAAAAAATATTACGATAGAAAAACTTTCAAGCGATTACGATGCGGTTATTCTGGCAATAGGAATGTGGGATTCAGCGACATTAGAGATTGTTGAAAAAAATGTTTCTATTGGCAAAAAGTTTGACGCGATCAATTTCTTACGTTCCTACAATGAAAAGAATCTTAAAATAAAATCAGGTTCAACAATATTTATTGTTGGTGGTGGAAATAGTGCCATGGATGCTGCAAGAGCTGCAAAAAAATTCAACAAAAAAAATAATGTAATAGTTTCTTGCATTGAAAAGACAGATTCAATGCCGGCATTTGTGCAGGAAGTAGAAGAAGCAAAAAGGGAAGGCATCCGCATTATTGATGGTTGTTTTGCAGATTTGATCGTTGAAAAAAAGAATAAAATATCGATCTCATTAAAATCGTTTGATAAGAAGAAATATCTTGAAACTATAAAAGCTGATTATATAATTACAGCAATTGGCCAACGTGGCGATGCATCTGCATTAAATGAAAAATTAAGCCTGGATACAAATTTCAGAGTTAAGTCTGCAAGCAAGTACAAAAATGTTTTTTTTGCTGGTGATATTGCTTCAGGTAATCATATTTCTTTGATTGGTGCTATTGGCAGTGGAAAGAAAGCTGCAGTGAATGCAAGAAAGTTATTGGAAGGATATAAGTTTGAATACGAAGGAGAGTTTGCTTTAGATAAGTTGTCGAATTCTGAGAATGGAAATAAAAATATACTTAAGAAATTTGAAACCATAGATTTTGAAATTGAAAATGTTCATGACTTTAATTTATATCAACCTTGCGCCAAGTGTGATCATTGTATCGAAAATTTTGGTTGTCCGGCTATGGTAAAAGTGAATGGAAAAATAATAATTGATGATAAACGCTGTACCCGTTGTGGTTTGTGTATAGATGTTTGTCCGAATGGAGCTATTGATTGGGTTTAAAATATGATTCGGTGAAATGAATAAAATTATTTATGTTTAGTAGGGCTTTGCGTTTTCTTTGCGATTTTTTTTCTTTGCGAACTTTGCGAGAAATAGGTCACGCAAAGAACACAAAGATTTTCGCAAAGTATTAAGAACGCATGAACTGGAATAAAGGTTTTAATATTTAGATAACAGTGGATGACAAAAAAAAGTAAAATTATTATTGCCGGTGTAGGAGGACAAGGAGTTGTTTTTCTTACCGAAATTCTTGTAGATGCAGCTATTCGTGCCGGAATAAATGCTGCAACAAGTGAAATTCACGGACTTTCACAACGTGGTGGTTCTGTAGTAGCAGGAGTGACATTCGGAGAAAATACATTTGGATTTGTTGAAAATGCTGCAGCGGATTTTTTACTTGGATTGGAATTGTTGGAAGCACAACGTGCATTAAATTATTTACATTGCAATAGCATTGCAATTGTTGACAATACAAAGATACTTCCTCATTCTGTAAATGCCAAAAAAGGAGTTTATCCTGATACTGAAAAGTTTATCAGTTATTTGAAAAAAAATATCAAAGGAACTATTTTTATTGAGGAAGAATTTTTAGGTTTGACACCTGTGATGCGTAATTTAGTTGTCTTGGGAAAAGCGGCATCAGTAAAAAGTTTTCCGGTAAAATCGAAATTTATTGAAGAAGCAATTAAAAATAATACCAGAGGTGATGCTGAAAAATCACTTAAGGTTTTTAGGGAAGCATTGAATAGTGTAAACAAAATTAAAGCAGTTTAAAATAGGTCATACAATATTACATTGTCATTAAGTGAAAAATATTCGACCCCGAAGGGGGCGCATGTTAATAGCAAAATAAGATATTTCTATAAATATTAGACCCCGAAGGGGTCGAATAAAATATGTTTAAAAATAATATTTAATAATGTTTTTATAAAATGAGTAAAAAGAAAAAATTAGTTGTTCAGAATGTGGAAGTAACTTTTATTTTGAATGGAAAAAAGGTTACAAAACAAATTCGCCCTTCTCTGTTATTGATTGATTTTATTCGGGACGAATTATCTCTGGCTGGTACTAAACCTGGCTGTTTAGAAGGTGAATGTGGTGCTTGTTCTGTATTGATTGATGGTGCAGCAGTAAATTCATGTATGTATCTGGCAATAAATATTCATGGTAAAAATCTAACGACTATTGAAGGATTATCTGATGTTAATGGCTTGGATCCGGTTCAGGATTCTATGATAAAACATGGCGCTGTGCAGTGTGGATTCTGTTCTTCCGGTATGACAATGAGCATTAAATCGATGCAGATCAAATATAAAAAAGATAAAAAGAAGCCATCAAAAGAGGAGATAAAAAAAGGTTTGGAAGGGAACTTATGCAGATGTACCGGATATGTGAAAATTATTGAAGCAGCAGAAGCAGTGATAAATAAGGTTAAATAGGATAAAATTTTCGATTCAAAATAAATAAATATTATTTTATTAATATGAGTAAAAAATTAAATGTAATTGGAACACCAATACCGAAGATAGATGCAGGTATTCGTATCACGGGAAAAGCGGTTTATGGTCAGGATGTAAAACTACCGGGAATGCTTCATGGTGCTATTCTTCGTGCTGAGTATCCATGCGCGGAATTTACAATTGATGTTTCTGCTGCAAGAAAATTGCCCGGAGTTATTGCTGTTATTACAGCGGATGATATTGATTGCAATAACATTAGCTATAAAAAGGATCATCCGATATTAAAAAAAGGAGAAGTAAATTGTATTCGTGATGAAATAGCAGCTGTTGCCGCTGAAAGTAAAGAGATCGCTGAAAGAGCCATTAAACTTATCAAAGTAAAGTACAAAGAAAAGAAAGGGATTTATGATCCTTTCGATGCATTAAAGCCTAATGCTCCTCTTGTAAATAAATATTTGAAGGATAGTAAATTCGCGAAAAACATTTCTGATATTTTCTTCTACGAACATGGAAATCTGGAAGAACAAAAAAAGAAAAGCGCTGTTATTATCAGCAAACGTTTCGTATTACCTCGCGTAACACATTGTTGTATGGCAACAAGCAACATCACCGCTGATTATTCCTCTGTCACCAAACGCTTAACATTATATAGTTCAACACAAGTTCCGTTTTTATATCAACGCGACATGGCACATGCTTTGAAAATGAATGCCTCCGATATTCGTGTTATTCAAGTGGTGATCGGTGGCGGATTTGGAAGTAAATTAGATATGTATCCTTTTGAACCAATTGCTGCTATTCTTTCTATAAAAACAGGAAAGCCTGTTCAGATAATTTTTGACCGTGAAGAGGAATTTATTGCTTCACCTACGAGGCAGAATATGGTGATTGACTTAATAGCAGGGGCTGATAAAAATGGGAAATTCACTTTTCGTGATGTTACTATTGTAAAAGATAATGGTGCATTCACTTCCTGGGGCGCAACCACTCCTTTTGTAATGATGCAGACTTTTTCATCACTCTATCAAATGCCTGCTTGTCGGTTTGAATCAAAAGCCGTTTATACAAATAATATTTCAGCAGGTTCTTTCCGTGGTTATGGGAATCCACAAGCTGCTTTCGCTATCGAAAGTTGTATTGATCTGATGGCCGATAAATTAGGAATGGATAAAGCAGAAATTCGTTTGCTTAATGCAAATTATGCAGGTGAAATAACAGGACAAGGAATGCACTACGACACTTGCGGACATATAGAAGCCTTGAAAACCGTTATTGAAAAATCGGATTTACGAAATACAAATAAAGAAACTTTACGAAATACTAATAAATACGAATCTACGAATAAAGAAAAAGAAACAGTCAACACAGATTCGTATATTCGAAAAAATCCGTATTTCGTAGATAATGTAGATAGATATAAGCGGGGAGTGGGAATTGCTTCGATGATGCATGTTGGGGGTGGTGCTAAAATTTATCGATCAGATGGTTGCGGAACTACCTTAAAATTGGATGATTACGGACATCTGACTTTAATTACAGGCTCGAGCGAGATCGGTCAGGGCTCCGAAACTGTTTTGGCAATGATGGCTTCAGAGGAACTTACAATTCCAATGAATAAAATAAAAGTTATTAATACGGATACGGATGTAAAGCCTTGGGATGTTGGGGTGCATGCATCCCGTACCAGTTTTGTAGCAGGGAATTCGGTGTTAGGTGCTGTTAAAAAATTAAAAGAAAAATTAAATCAAAAAGCTGCTGTACTTTTAAAATGTACGATTGAGAATTTGATCTATGAAAATGAAGAAATAAAAAATAGTGACGGAAGTAATTCTGTTCGAATAGAAAAAGTGGTTCGTGAAATGCATTTTGGAGGACAAAATGAGCTGTGTACGGTAAACCATTTTTATGAACCAACAAGTGATTTTCAGGATAAACAGTTCAAAGGAAATGTTTCAGGTACTTATGCATTTGCTGCGCAGTCAGCTGAAGTGGAAGTGGATACCTATACCGGAAATATTAAGGTATTAAATATTCATGTTGCACAAGATGTGGGTAAAGTATTGAATCCACTAAACATCATGGGACAAATTGAAGGAGGTGTTTTGACTGGAGTGGGTTATGGAATTAGTGAAGAATTGATCATGGAAAATGGCAGGGTGCTAAATCCTAATTTCCATAACTACAAAATGTTAACAGCAAGTGATGTGCCTGATATTCATTTTTATCCAATTGAAACAAATGATTCATTAGGTCCATATGGTGCAAAAGGAATGGCAGAAGCTCCTTTGATACCTACCGCTGCTGCAATTGCCAATGCAGTTGCTGATGCGATCGGAGTCCGAATTTATTCATTGCCAATAACCCCGGAAAAGGTGTTAAAAGCAATAAAAGAAAAAACGGATTAAAAATATATTTAAATTCACAAAGACAAAAATTAAATAAATTAATAAATATAATTCTTCAACTTTATTATGAGACCATCAGACTTTATCGGGAACACACCATTATTAAAAATCAACGAAAAACTTTATGCAAAATTCGAAACGTACAATCCAAGTGGAAGTATAAAAGATCGTATTGCAGCATATATAATTAATGATGCTGAAAAAAATAGTAAGCTAAAAAAAGGTGATACTATTATTGAAGCAACAAGTGGCAACACAGGAATTGCATTTTCAATGATAGCGGCCGAAAGAGGATATAAAATGAAAATCGTAATGCCTTCAAATATGTCAGAGGAGAGAAAACAGATGATGCGTTTATTTGGTGCCGAAATTATTGATGTGGAACCCGGTGATTTTGACAAGGCGATTTCTTTACGGGATGAACTTGCAATAAAAAATGGATGGTTTAATACAAATCAATTTCATAATCCATTGAACATTGAATGTCATGAAAAAACTACAGGTGTTGAAATTGTTGAACAGGTTAAAAATATTCCAAACTTACTGTCCGCATTTATTCTTGGAACCGGTACCGGCGGTACTATGATGGGGTGTTATAAAACATTACATGACGTTTATCCGAAAATGAAATTAATTGCTGTGGAGCCTACTGAATCTCCTGTAATGAGTGGGGGAGAGCATGGCGTACACGGGATTCAAGGAATTGGTGATGGAAGTAAATTTCTGGTGGACTTAAAAAAAGTGGACCAAATACTTTTAGTTTCTACTGAAGAAGCCAAGATCCGGGCAAAAGAATTAATGAAAGAAAAAGGAATCTTTGTTGGACTGAGTTCAGGAGCAAATGTTTTAGGTGCTGAAAGATGGATTGAAAAAAATAATCCGGAGGGAATTGTTGTTACTATTCTCTCTGATAGAGGTGAACGATATTTAAGTTGTTTGTAGAGTTTGATCTGTTTCTTCGTGTAACTCCGTGTTCTCAGTGTCTCTGTGTTTTAAAAAATAAAAAAGGATCAGAGAACATCGAAAAAAGTATGAAAAAAAACGCAAAATAATTTGTATAAAAATTTTTAAAGAAATACTAAATGGAATTCGACATTGTAACACCAACAACAAAATCAGAACTTTTAAAAGCGATCAAAACGAATAAAAATAATTTTCGTTTTGGTGCCGGTTACACTGATTTAATTCTGGAATTAAAGAAAAAAAATGTGCTGAATGTTACTGTCATCAATCTTGCTCAATTGAACGACAAAAAATTTAATTCAATTGAAAGGAATTTAAAATTTATTAGAATAGGTGCATTGGTTACAGCATCATCAATCGTAAATGATAAATTTATAGAAAAAAATTTCCCTGTCTTACAGCAAGCTGCAAACAATCTTGCATCTGCACAAATCAGACAGGTAGCAACAATTGGCGGAAATATTTGTACTGCTTCACCTTCAGGAGATATTGCTTGTGCGTTGGTTGCATTAAAAGCAAAATGCGAATTGCTTTCATCAACAGGAAAGACAAGAACTGTTTCAATTTTAGAATTTTTTCTCGGACCTAGAAAAACGGCTATGAAAAAGGATGAAATTTTAAGCAGTGTTTTGATTTCATTAAATGAAAAGAATATAAATATTCATTCCGGTTTTATCAAAGTTGGAACAAGACGTTCGATGGAATGTTCAGTAGTTTCTCTTGCTTATCATATTCAATCGGATAAGAAAAATTTAATTACAAATGTTGGAATAGCGATTGGTTCTGTCGCTCCTACTATTCGTTTTGCAGAAAATGCTTGTGGATTTTTAATCGGGAAAAAGGCATCTTCTCTAGCTCGAGGTGAAAAAGAAGAATTTGCAGAAAAAGTTTTGAAGTATGCTTCACCTATTTCTGATATCAGGGCAACAGCATGGTACAGGAAAGAAGCGCTGTTCAATATCTGTAAAAGTATTTTGGAAAATTAAAATACTTCTAATTGTGAATAAGCGAATTACTAATAAGCAATATGAATTTTATAAGTAGAACTTTTGCTTCTAAAAAAAATTGGTAATTAGAAAATTGTTAATTCGTAGAATTTTTATATAAATAAAATTGTTTAAAAAACTAAAATGATAAAACTTTCCGCTAATGAAAATTTTTATGGATGCTCACCATTTGTAAAAAAAGTGATCGAAGAAAATGCCGGTTCAGTTTCTGTTTATCCGGATTATCAACAAGGTTTATTAAAAGAAAAAATTGCGTCAAAATATGATGTTCCCGTTGCAAAAATTATTTTGGGTGTTGGAACCGTTGGAATCATTGATGCGATCATTCGCTTATTGGTAAAAGAGGATGAAGAAATTATTACGTTTGAAAGAAGTTTTGTAGCATATGGTCAGCTTGCAAATTTGTATAAAAAGAAAATTCATTATGCTTCCTTAACTAATTTTTCTTGTGATACAATTGCCATTTTTCCGCTGGTTAATCCAAAAACGAAAGTTGTTTTTATTGCCAATCCTAATAATCCTACCGGAACAATAATAAATGAAACTCAGCTGAAAGCTTTTCTTAATAAAATTCCATCATCTATTTATGTTGTTGTCGATGAAGCTTATTTTGAATATGTTAGTGATAATTCTTTCCCGAACACAATTGAATTACAAAAAAAGCATCCTAACTTAATAATTCTTCGTGGCTTTTCGAAAATATATGGTCTTGCCGGATTACGTATTGGTTATGGTATTGCGGAAGAAAAAACAGCTGCTTTTCTGGAGAACTTTCGCGTTCCTTTTTCAATTAATTCCCTTTCTTCCATTGCCGCAATGGCTGCTTTGGAAGATCAGAATTTTGTAAAAAAATGTTCGGAGCAAAACAAGATGGAGCGTGAATTTTTAGTTGAAGAAATAAAAAAAATAGGTTATAACGTTTTCCCTTCCCATGGAAATTTTTTGTTTATGTTTTTTGAATCGAATGCTGATAAGGAAAGTGTTTTTAATAAACTTTCTGAAAATGGATTGATGGTTTGTAATCTTAAAATATTCGGTCAGGAAAACTCATTACGAATAGGAGTAGGGGATCGGGAAACCAACAAAAGGATTATTAGAAGCTTAACTATTCATTAAAAAATTTCATAAAAATAATCTTGTTTTATATTGGTCCGGCAGAATAGACAATAAGCAGTTTATTTTTTCTATTTTTGTGTAGCATCAATAATCTATTGTTTGAAAAATTATTTTAAATATTTTTTTCTCTTTCTCTCTGTTTTTTTTTCATCTGCTTTGTTGGCTCAGGATGAAACGCTGGTTCCTTCAAGTTCCAAAACCAATGAAACACCTTCCTTACCCAAACAGTTCTATTTCCTTAGCCCAAGAGTATCGGTTACAGTTCCTCATCCGATGGCAAATAAAGCGTTTAAAAAAAGTTTTGTTGGTATTTATGAAATTACTGGAGGCTTAAATGTTATGTATTATAAAGGACTTTTTATCGGAGCATCCTATAAAAATGGGTTACTTAAGATTACAGAAAATAAAATTTCAGATTTTAATGCAAGCATGAAGTTAAATAATATTGCATTAAAACTTGGTGTGGATTCTTATCTGGGTGAAGATAATAGAGTGGTTTTTTCTTCTGCTGTTTCTGTGGGTCAAAACTGGACAAAGTATTCAGGATTACATACTAAAGATCAAACGAAACATCCTGCTTTAACTGAATACAAATCTATTTTTGTTGAGCCCGAAATAAATTTATTTTTTTTGGTCGAGTCCAATTTTGGTATTGGAGCCACTCTATCCTATAGTATATTCGATAAAAATTTTGATCCTTATGAGTTAGCTTTAACTGATTGGACTTCATTTCAAAATGTTGAACCTGGTTCAACCAGCTATTTAAGTTTTGGTTTTGGATTTTATTACAGTTTGATCCCAAAGAAAAAACAAAAATAATATTTCGGTTCAATCCCTGTTAATAAATTATGACCAGTATTCCTTCAAAAGAAATTAAGATTCAACTTCATTCGAAATGTTTGGAATTTGTTGAACAACGAATTGCGAATGCCCGGCTGGCAATTAATGCTGCAACGGATTCAGGTAATGATGAAACAAAAAGCAGTGCCGGTGATAAACATGAAACCGGACGGGCAATGGCTCAGTTAGAACAAGAAAAAAGCGGGAAACAATTGCATGAAGCCTTGGAATTAAAAAAAATGCTCAATAAGATATCTGTAGATCAGAATTCGAAAATGGTTTCCCTGGGAAGTCTGGTAGTTACAAGTAATGGTAACTTTTATATTTCAATTAGTATGGGGAAAATAGTAATTGACAACATTACATATTATGCAATTTCACCTATAACTCCAATTGCAACTTTATTAATGGGCAATATAAAGAATTACACTTTTAATTTTAATTCGCAATTCTATATAATAGAAAACATTCTATGAGAAAGAAACACTGAACTTCAGTAGTGCTTTCCTTGGTATAGAATGTTTTAAGAAGATGAATAGGCTTTTTATTCCGAAGTAACCGGTTCTTTTTTAGTTTTTGATGTGTCAAAATATTTCTCCAATAATTCAGGAAGTTTTTCAAATGCTAGTCCTAATCCTTTGCTTGCACCTGCTGATTGACTTGGGATAAAATTAATCTGATCTTTTCTGCTTACCAAAAAACCAATCGGTTCTACACTAACTCCCGATCCTAGTGCACTTAGTTCACCACGCCCTTCTTTCGTGTTGGCACCTTCTCCGCCACCATATCCTAACCCAATTCCAATACGAATTACAGGAGCACAGGTATATTCACCTAAAGTAAATTGTTTTCCAACGATTGTTTCTGTTTTTGTTTCTTCTTTCAAAAAGTCAGTGATTTTTGAAAGCACTTCTTCATAATTTTTCATGTTTATTAATTTTAAGGTTTATGATTAATTTATATTGATCATTAGGAGATCCTATTTTAAAAAAGCTTGTAATATCCTATAAATGTTATTTTCTATTACTAAAATCACTTCATTTCGCCCGAAGTAATTGATGTAGAGTTGCCTCTTTTTGGTGTTCAAAAGAAAAAACAATGGAAATAATAGTGCATTTTGAATATAGTCTTTTGTGTCGATGTTCACATAAATTCGCTTTACTTTGAAGGAGTTTGCCACCGAAAAAAGTTTTTTAATCGAAATCTTTTTGACCTCGGCTGTTTTAATTTCTGATTTACCATTTTCTTTTTTCTGCTGCATATTTTTTTTTAACGAGGCATACTCTTTTTTTATACCGAATAATTTTAATTGAAAAGTTATTTTATCACTCATCATCATATCTATACTTCCAATCATTCTTATTCTTATCTGATAAATTTTTTTAATGGTATTAATTTCAATTACAATGGGTGTAAAAAGTAGAAAGAGTAATATTCCTAACAAAAAGGCTATTATTACTATCAGACCTATCAACATGAATGAAAATATTAGTTTGCAAAAGTGGATATATGCGCTGAAAAAGAAAAGAACTCTTATCAAAGTTTAATTTGATATTTATCACTTCAAAGGAAAAACCACAAGAAAGATGCATAAAGGATGATAACTAAAGAGCCTTAAGCCTGAAGGAGCAAAGCCATTATTGGATTAAATATGAATTTAAGGTGGTTTTGAATAATGTTACGGAAAAGCCATATTTGCCGAAGAGAAAAAATGATCAATTCAATTAAAAAATAAAATACCTTTTGATATTAATTTCAAAAGGTATTTTATTTTTTAATTCTTTTTTTTTGATTTCAAGTTTAGATTTTGAATTTTGTCTTTTTCAAAACTTCCTTGTATAAATTTTCATAAAGAGGCAGGATATTCGCGATATCAAATTTCTTTGCCTGTTCGTATGCGTTGTGTTTAAATTTATTTAAGGTGGTATCATCTTTTAAAATGTGAATTGCCTTTTCTGCCATATCATCTATATCACCAACATTACACATATATCCTGAAAATCCATCTTCATTTACTTCGGGCAACCCTCCAGAATTACTTGAAATGACAGGTACTTTTGCAGCCATCGCTTCTAAGGCTGCCAACCCGAAACTTTCTGTTTCAGAAGGCAATAAAAATAGATCGGCAATAGATAATACTTGCTCCGGATTTACAATTTTACCAAGTAATTTTATATCGTCACATGTATTTAATTCGCGACACAATTTTTCAATATTCGCTCTTTCCGGACCATCACCAACCAGAATTAATTTAGCCGGAATTTTTTTTCTCACCTTATCAAACACTCTTAACACATCATCTACCCGTTTTACTTTTCTGAAATTGGAGACGTGGATCAATACCCGTTCGCCATTTGGAGCATAAATTTTTTTATGACATTTTACATCGGTAAAATTATATTCATCTAAGCAAATAAAATTTGGAATAACATGAATATCTTTTTTGATATTATGGAAATTGATATATGTATCTTTTTTCAGACTTTCTGAAACAGCTGTAACTGCATTGCTTTGGTTGATTGCAAAAGTAATTACAGGTTCGAAAGAGGGATCTTTACCAACAAGGGTAATGTCTGTTCCGTGAAGCGTTGTAATAAATGGAATATTGATTCCTTGCGAAGCCAATATTTGCTTAGCCATATAAGCGGCAGAAGCGTGTGGTATAGCGTAATGTACATGAAGGAGATCCAGTTTTTCGTGTTTTACAACATCCACCAATTTGCTTGAAAGAACTAATTCATAAGGCTGATATTCAAATAATGGATAATCTGAAACGGAAACTTCATGATAAAATAAATTTTCAGAAAAAAAATCTAAACGCACCGGCTGACTATATGTAATAAAATGTACCTGATGTCCTTTGGCTGCTAATGCTTTTCCTAATTCTGTTGCTACTACTCCGCTACCCCCAAAAGTGGGATAGCAAACTATTCCTATTTTCATTTTTTCATTTTTTTATTATCCACATTCGTAAATTCGTTGTCACCCTGAGTTTGTCGAAGGGCGTATTTCGTAGATTCTAATAGTTCATTCCTAAATTATAAAAAACAAAACTCCAGATATCAGCATATTCTTCAATTTGCTTCGAAGTTGGTTTTCCTGCACCATGTCCCGCATTCGTATCAATACGAACTAAAACAGGGTTGTTACCTTTTTGTTTTTCCTGCAAGGTCGCAATAAATTTAAATGAATGGGCGGGCACTACACGATCATCGTGATCGCCAGTTGTTACTAATGTTGCAGGATATTCCACTTCTTTGATATTGTGCAAGGGCGAATATTTTATCAAACAATTAAAATAAATTAAACTATCGCTTGTACCATAATCACTGGCCCAGGCCCAGCCAATTGTGAATTTATGATAACGCAACATATCTAACACCCCAACTGTAGGAATGGCCACTTTTGCCAGGTCGGGGCGTTGTGTCATTATTGCACCGATTAACAAACCTCCGTTGGAACGACCATGTATAGCTAGTTTTGAGGAGGAAGTGTATTTTTCTTTTATTAAATATTCGGCAGCCGCAATAAAATCATCAAATACATTTTGTTTCTCACATTTGATTCCGGCTTTGTGCCAATCCTCTCCATAGTCACCACCACCACGTAATCCCGGAATGGCATATACACCGCCATTTTCTAAAAAGAGTGCTCTGTCCATTCTGAATTCAGGAGAGTAATACGAGTTGAATCCTCCGTAACCAAATAAGAAACAAGGGTTGTTTCCATCTAGTATTAACCCTTTTTTATAAGTGATGAACATCGGGATCATTGTTCCATCCTTACTTGGATAAAATATCTGTTTTGTTTCATAATCATCTGAATTGAAATCGATTTTTGGTTTGAACCAAATAGTCATTTGATTGTTTGTGATATTATATTTATAGATGATTGGAGGAGCTGTAAATGTGTTGTAGCTGAAGAAAGCAAGACTGTCATCTTTATCGCTATCAAACCCTTCCACTTTGCAAATACCGGGTAATTGAATCTCATGTTCTTTTTTACCATTCATGTCAAACACAAACAATCGCGTGGTAACATCCTTTAAATATTTTGCAACTAATTTACCATTGCACAACGAAACACTTTCAAGCAGATCATTTGATTCGGGAATTACTTTTTCCCATTTAGAGTATTCCGGTTTCTGAGTGAAATCAATTTGTAACAATTGATATTTGGGAGCACCTTTATCAGTAAGTACTAGTATCTTATTTCCTTCATTATGAATTACGGTATAGTTGTTTTCAAAATTATCAACTACCCAATAAAATTCTGAATTCGGTTTTGTAAGATCTTTTACAGCCAGTGTTGTTCCGCTTGTTGATTCTGAACCATAGAGCAATAATAATTTTTGATCATCAGTAGTTGTAGCAGAAAAATTGCGTAAGGGATGAGTTTTATCTTCGTAAACTAATACATCTTTTGCTTGTTCATCACCAACTTTATGAAAGAAAACTTTATGGTATTCATTTTTATTGGATAACTCACTTCCGCCTTTTTTAGGGGCATCATAGGCGCTGTAATAAAATCCATCACCTTTCCAGGCGATATCGGAAAATTTCACCCACTTAATTTCATCATTCAGTTTTTTACCACTGACAATATCTAAAACAAAAATTTCACTCCAGTCGCTGCCTGCCCTGTTAATATTATATGCTAAGTATTTTGCGTCTTTGCTGACAGCTAATCCTCCTAAGGAAGCTGTTCCGTCAGCAGCCAGTGTATTTGGGTCGAGCAAAACTTTTGGAGTACCTGTTAAACCTTCCTGAACATAAAGCACACTTTGGTTTTGAATTCCATCATTTTTATAGAAGAAATAATAATTCTTTTTTTTGAAGGGTGTACTTACCTTTTCAAAATTCCAGATCTTTGTTAAGCGTTCTTTTATTTTTTCACGGAAAGGTATTTTTGATAAATAATCAAAAGTAACTTTGTTCTCTGCTTTTACCCATTCTCCTGTTTCTGCTGATTTATCGTCTTCTAACCAACGATAAGGATCTGCTATTTTTGTCCCGAAATAGGTGTCAATTGTATCTGTTTTTTTTGTTACAGGATAAATCAATTTACTTGATTCTTCTTTTTTTTCACCGCTATTGCAAGCTGCAAAAACAGATAGTAAGATCATTGGCGTTAATTTTTTATACATATCGAAATTTTTATGAATGAATCAAATTTAGAGAAATTAATGAAATGAAAGTTATTAATTGATTATTGGTTCGTAGATTATGATGAATGGTTTTATGAGGAGCTGAAAAAATATTTTACCTTTATCCATCTTTAAAATAGTATTCATGAAAAAAATTATTCTTTCCTCGATCGTTTGCATTTCACTTGCGTCATGTAGTGGCAATAAACAAAAAGAAGAAACAAAAACCGTTGTAGATATGAATCCACAATTTGATAAATACAAAGAACAATTTATTGAGAATCTTTGGAAAATTTACCCGGGTTGGGCCAGTAGCCAGGGATATCATAAATACGATAGTATATTGATAGTTCCAAACGAGGAATCACGTTCAAAAGAATTGGCTTTTGCAAAATCAAATCTTGATTCATTGAAAACATATGATTTGAATTCATTATCTGATAATAATAAAACAGATTATTACATGATCGAAAATCAATTGAAATCAATTGATTGGAGCATCAATGAACAAAAATCATTTGAGTGGAACCCCTCAGAGTATAACGTTTCTGGTGCTTTCGCAGAAATGTTAAATGGGAATTACGATTCATTGGATATACGATTACGGAATTTTTATTTGAAGATGGCAAATATTCCTGCCTATTATGAAGCTGCCAAAAAGAATATTAAAAATCCTACATTGGAGCATACTCAATTAGCGATCGAACAAAATTTGGGTGGCATTTCCGTATTTGAAAAAGATTTTCACGAAGCATTAAATAAAGTTCATTTTGGGGAACATGAAAAGCAATCCATGGAAGCAACAGCCAAAGAATCGGTAAAAGCTATCAAAGATTTTTCAGATTGGTTAAAAAAGCTGGATAACAAAACACCTCGTAGTTTTCGCTTAGGTAAAGAATTGTATGCTAAAAAATTTGAATTTGATATTCATTCAGGTTATACTATTGATCAGATCTACGAAAAAGCTATCACTCATAAAAAAGAACTGCATCAAAATTTGTATCAGCTTGCCGATAAATTGTGGAATAAGTATATTGATAATCCATTAACCTGGGGGCAACGCGGACCACTACCAAAACCAAAAGATTCTTTGCAATTAATAAAAATGGTAATTGATAAAATTTCTGAAAAACATGTAAAGCCGGAAGATTTTCAAACAGCCATCGAAGAGCAAATGCCGGTGTTGATTGACTTCATTAAGAAAAAAGATTTGATCTATATCGATCCTTCAAAACCATTAGTGGTGCGAAAAGAACCCGACTATATGGCTGGTGTAGCAGGTGCTTCTATTTCAGCCCCAGGCCCTTATGATAAAAATGGGAATACGTATTATAATGTTGGAAGTCTTTCAGGTTGGGATAAGGAAAAAGCGGAAAGTTATTTAAGGGAATACAATCACTATATATTACAGATTTTAAATATCCATGAAGCAATCCCGGGCCATTATACCCAATTGGTATATAGCAATCAATCTCCCAGCTTGATCAAATCATTGTTTGGAAATAATGCAATGATCGAAGGTTGGGCTGTTTACACCGAAAGGATGATGCTCGAAAATGGATATGGAAATAACGAAGATGAAATGTGGCTGATGTATTATAAATGGAATTTACGAAGTACTTGTAATACGATTTTAGATTACAGTGTTCATACAAAAAATATGAGCAGAGAAGAAGCAATGAACTTATTAATGAACGAAGCCTTTCAACAAAAGACAGAGGCCGAAGGAAAGTGGAGAAGAGTTTCTGTAACACAGGTTCAGCTATGTTGTTATTTTACCGGCTATACCGAAATTTATGATTTTCGTGAAGAATTAAAAAAGCAAATGGGTGATAAATTTGATCTCAAAAAATTTCATGAAAAATTTCTAAATTACGGCAGCGCCCCCGTTAAATACATTAAAGAATTGATGCTGGCTGAAATGGAAAAAGAATCAATTAATTAGTTCAAGTTTAAATTCAGAAAATTATTATGTCTTCCATTAAAAAAATTGAAAATTTCAGTTTTGCTATTTATGATTCTGTTGGAATGGTTAATACGGAGCATTGGAACAGCATTGTAAATCATGGAAGTGAATTTTTGCAATTACCATATTTAAATGTGCTTGAGAAGGAGCATCCTGATAATATGCATTTTCAATATGCTATTATTTATGATGCGAATAAACCTATTGCTATTGCTTATTTTCAAATAATTGATTTTTCTACGGAGAGCTTTTCATGCATATTCGAGCAGAAAGAAGAGAAGATATTCTGCATACCTTCTAATTATTTAAAAAAATATTTTAAAAGCCATTTAAAACAAGCTGCGAATAAAATAAATATGCGTTTGTTAATTTGTGGGAACGCTTGTGTAAGTGGGGAACACGGATTTACATGTATTCCTGAACTAAATAATTCGACTCTGTTTGAGGCCCTGGCAGAACTTATTGAACGTATAAGCAGGACTGAAAAATTAAAAGGAAAAATTGCAGGCATTCTGTTTAAAGATTTTTATACCAAAAATGAAAAATCAACAGATGCATTAAAAGATTTTAAGTATCACAAATTTTTAGTGGAGCCCAATATGATCGTAGATATTCAATGGGGAAATTTTGATGAATATATTAATTGTATGAGCAAGAAATATCGCAACCGTGCTAAAACAATTATCAAAAAAGGGACTGATATTCAACGAAAGAGTTTTTCTTTAGCAGATATTCAAAAATATGCAGAACAGATCCAACTCTTATATAATAATGTTCATTTAAAGGCAAAGTTCAGAATGGCAACTTTATCTGTAAACTATTTTGCAGAAATGAAAAATGCGTTGGGAGATGATTTTAATTTCATGGCCTATTTTTATCAAGATGAAATGATCGGTTTTAGAACTTCCTTTGTTCAGAAAAAATCAATTGAGGCTCATTTTGTTGGTTTAAATTACGATTTTAATAAAGCCTTGGAACTATATCAAAATATTCTGTTTGATTATGTGAACGATGCAATAGATAATAAATCTGATCAACTTTATTTGGGACGAACTGCTTCAGAAATAAAAAGTACTATTGGTGCAGTGGCGCATCCGCTGTATTGTTATATTCGTCATCGAAATCCATTATCTAACAAGATAATAAAGCCCTTTATTGAATATTTAAAACCTACCGAGTGGATTCCACGCAACCCTTTTAAAGAAATTAACGTCCTTTAGTGAAGCCTAAGATGTGTAAAAGGTTCGATTTGTAAAAATCAATTTAAAATTTTACTTTGGGCAACATTATTTGTAAAAAACTAATTTTATTTCAAGATTATAAATGAAAGTACCTCAAATCTCTCTCTTAATTTTTTTTATTTCAATTTATTCTCTATCCTATGCGCAACGTGGGATAGATTTGAACAAAACAATAAGTGCAGCAAATACAATTGTTAATGAATATACTACGTTAACTACAGATGTTTCTACTGGTGCTACAACGATCACTGTTGGGGCAAGTGGATTAAATGCAAATAATCGTTTCGGACCAACAAGCGCAGCAAATAGCTTACAACCAGGCGATTTGATTCTGATCATTCAAATGCAGGGTGCAACAATTCTTGGTCAACCTGATACTTGGACCCCAACCATCAGTAACCCAAATGATTCTACCTGGGGAGCTATTACGGACTATAACAATACTGGAAATTATGAGTTTTGCCAGGTAAATGCCGTACCCAATACTACCTCAATAACTGTTGATTGCGGACTGACAAACAGTTATTCCTCAGCAGGGAAAGTGCAAATTGTACGCGTTCCCCGTTATAACTCCTTATTAATTCAGTCATCTGGTGTGCTAGCATGTCAAGCTTGGAATGGAACTACTGGTGGGGTTTTAGCAATCGAGGTAAATGGTAACACAGTAATAAACGCAGGTGGAAAAATTAATGTAACTGGGACAGGTTTTAGGGGAGGTGCATTATTAACACTTGGGGCAGGTCCGGTAACCACTTCTCTTTATTCATGTGTAAGCACCAATGTAGGCTCCAACAAAGGAGAAGGTATAGCTGGATTTAATACGGATTATACACCTTATGGAGGGAAATACTGTAGAGGTGCTGCTGCAAATGCCGGGGGCGGAGGAAATTATTGGAATTGCGGTGGCGGTGGCGGTGCGAATGCCGGAAATATAGCTACCTGGACAGGAAAGGGAAATCCGGATAATACCGGGCTAAATTATTCAACCGCATGGAATTTAGAGTCTCCTGGTTTTTCTGCTACAACTTCATCCGGAGGTGGAAGAGGAGGGTATTCATTTTCAAATTCTAATCAAAATGCAATTACATTAGGACCGGGTACCAATGGTGTAGGTAACGCCTGGGGAGGTTCTTTTCGTGTAAATTTTGGTGGATTAGGTGGTCGACCATTAGATTATTCTACCGGCAGAATATTTCTTGGTGGTGGGGGAGGTGCAGGCGATCAAGATAATAATCAAGGTGGAGCAGGAGGTTCTGGTGGTGGAATTATTTATTTTACATGTTACGGAAACATTACAGGATCCGGGAATGATTCCATTGTTGCGAATGGGAATAATGGCGGTAATTCCAATATTTCCGGTTTAAATGCAGGAAAGGATGCTGCCGGTGGTGCCGGTGGTGGTGGCGTAATAATATTAAATACTACAGGAAATGTTACAGGAGTGGTATTAAAAGCTAACGGAGGTAGAGGCGGTTATCAGCTGCAAGGTACACTTGGATTAGGGGAGGCCGAGGGCCCTGGTGGTGGTGGTGGTGGCGGTTACATCGCTCTTGCAAATGGTACTCCGGTGCAAATTGCAACAGGAGGTGCAAATGGAATCACTCAATCCCCGCATCTTACTGAATTTTTACCTAATGGTGCAACAAAAGGTGGTGCAGGATTAACAAATCAAGTTATTACTAGAGTTGATACCGTTTTGGCTTCAAATGTTACTATCTGTTCCGGAACTACTGCGAATTTAACAGCAACAATAAATGGATCAGTTCCTGCTACAATAAATTGGTATAACACACAAACAGGAGGCGCTTCTATTGGAACTGGTTCACCCTTCACAACTCCTGTCTTAGTGGCTAATACAACCTATTATGTTGGACTTTGTCCTGGGACTTACCGCATTCCTGTAAATGTAATAATAACATCCTCCTTGACTCCTTCTGTATCAATTGCATTAACAGCTGGAACTAATCCAATGTGTACAGGTTCATCTTCAACTTTTACTGCAACACCTACAAATGGCGGAACAATCCCAGGTTATCAATGGCAGCTGAATGGCTCCAATGTTGGAACAAACAGTACAACCTATACAACATCAGGATTAACAAATGGTCAGATAGTAACCTGTATTCTGACATCTAATGCGCCATGTGCAAGTCCGCTAACAGCAACAAGCACAGGGATAACAATGACGGTGAATCCCTCTGTTGTTCCTTCTGTATCAATTGCATTAACAGCTGGAACTAATCCAATGTGTGCTGGTGCATCTGCAACTTTCACCGCAACTCCTACAAATGGCGGAACAATTCCAGGTTATCAATGGCAACTGAATGGCTCCAATGTTGGAACAAACAGTACAACTTATACAACATCAGGATTAACAAATGGCCAGATAGTAACCTGTATTCTGACCTCTAATGCGCCATGTGCAAGTCCGTTAACAGCAACAAGTACGGGGATAACAATGACGGTAAATTCCTCTGTTGTTCCTTCTGTATCAATAGCGTTAACAACGGGAACTAATCCAATGTGTGCAGGTGCATCTGCAACTTTCACCGCAACTCCTACAAATGGAGGAACAATTCCAAGTTATCAATGGCAACTGAATGGCTCTAATGTTGGAACAAACAGTACAACCTATACAACATCAGGATTAACAAATGGTGATGTGGTTACCTGCATCATTACATCCAATTCACCTTGTGTAAGCCCGGTAACAGCAACAAGCACAGGGATAACAATTACCGTACAAGCAAGTGTAATTGCATCTGTTTCAATCGGCTCAACTGCAACAACCATTTGTCCGGGTACACCGGTTACCTTCACGGCAACACCAACCAATGGAGGAACAATACCAACATATCAATGGCAGGTGAATGGAATAAATACAGGCACAAATTCAAACACATTCACAAGTTCAACATTGAATGATGCGGATGCTGTAACATGTATCCTGACATCCAATTTAAGTTGCGCAACAGGTTCTCCGGCAACATCAAATTCATTAACAATGACAGTACAAGCAAGTGTAATTGCATCTGTTTCAATCAGCTCAACTGCAACA
>MEPB01000007.1 GCA_001769385.1 Bacteroidetes bacterium RIFCSPLOWO2_12_FULL_35_15
AGCAGAGCCGATATCCTCTTCTGATTTACAGCTGAATTATACAATTATTTTAAATCAAATCCACCAACTATTTTTTGCACCATTACCATGAAAATTGGAACTATAAAGCAATAACACCTTCAATAGTGCTTACTTCCATATATTTTTCGATAACCGAATCGGCACTTAACATCACTTCTTTTACAGTAATGCTAATGTATTTGCCACCACTCGATTCCTTTTGTTGGGTGATCGCTTCATCTGAAAATTTCGAGTGAACCAAAGCAATTTTTTGGGTTGAGGCAGCAACAATAAATTTAAACATATACACTTGTGGCCAGTTTAAATCCTTGGAGAGTTTTTCGTGCAGACTTTTAAATTGTTCTTCCATATCCATATTACAAAGATACAGCAAAGCTGTTTTAATTGTAAAGGAAAATTTCATTCATTGTATTAACTTTGTATTACTATGGAAACATTTAAAATAAAAGGAGAGCACATTCAATTGAATCAATTGATAAAAGCAATGGGCTGGGTAGCCAATGGTGCAGAAGCGAACAGCGTAATCGAAAATCGTTTGGTAAAAGTAAATGGTATAGTGGAGCTACGTAAAAGAAATAAAATAATGCAGGGATTTAAAGTAGAATTCAATGATCAAACTGTTGTAATCGAATGAAACTAAAAATGTTTACTTCTTTAAAAAAAATTATTGATGGGTCATTGCGAGCGATAGCGAAGCAATCTGTAACACAAGAATAATGTGAGATTGCTTCAACTGTTCGCAAGGACGCGATGATTAAAAATTATTTATAAAAATGAACCTAAGGGCACTTTTCTTTTGCTTAATCTTTGCCGCTTTTTATTCATTTGCAGAAGCGCAGGTAATTGTTGAGATCCCTGATACAAATGTAAAGTTGGCTGTTGTTATTCCTAAGTCTTATGAACTGTCTGGTGAACAATGGAACGCCTGGCATAAAATGCAGGAGGATTGGATGAAAAATGAATACTCGAAAATATTGAAAGAAAATAAATTGAAAATGAATTGCAGCGGTTGCGAAAGTATTTACATGGATGCTGTATTTTCAATTGATTCAACAGGGAAATTAAAATATTATAAATTAGTCAACAGTAGAAAATGTGCTGATAAATTTTCGAAAGGATTGGAAATAAGATTTATGAAATGGTTTTTTCGTACTCCATTTCCTATGGAATTGCACAACTTAAATTTTGAAGTAAGATTGGGAACCGGACTTAAATGCTAACCATGATAAACTCTTGACGCCACTATCAAACCATCCTCCACTTCCAATACTTCTGCCACCAGCAGATCTTCTTCATTCTCCACTTTTCGGATGTATTCCATAAAAACTCTATGATTATTAGCTGTTAGTGAAGTATAGCTGTAATTCAATGTTGGTAGTCGGTTGAATGCATCCTGCCACCATTCTCTCAATTCAGTTTTTCCTTGAACCAAGCCATTGGTTTCCGGCTTTCTGATCTTTAATTTAGGACTAAAGTGTTTGGCCTCATTGTGATACAGGGAAAGTAAATTTTCCAGATTATGCGTATTAAAGGCATCAAACCATTTTAAGGCAATGGTTTCAATTTCATTCGGGTTCATATAAAAAATTTTAACAAAAATAGTTGAAAAACCGTAGATAAAATTGTTTTTATTGATTCCTAAAGCCGATTGTATTTGTTATTTTTACAAACTTAGGCCTGACATGAAAAAAATTATTTTTTTAAGTATTTGTAATTTGATTTTTTGCAGCATTGGTCATGCTCAGATCAATGCTGATAACATTATCATTGCTCGTGATACCTTTGGTATCCCTCATGTTTTCGCACCTACTGATGAAGAGGTGGCTTATGGTTTAGCATGGGCACATTGCGAAGATGATTTTGAGCACATTCAAATGATGATGATCACCGCTCAGGCACGATTGGGGGAAATTGATGGAAAAAACGGTGCAGCAACTGATTACTTTGTTCGTTTTATCAAAGCAAAAGAATTGGTGGAACGGAAATTTGATACCGATCTGTCACCCGAATATCGGAAAATGCTTCAAGCATACGCTGATGGCGTTAATTCGTATGCAGAAACTCATCCCAAAGAAATAAAATTAAAAAAAATATTTCCGATCAATCCGAAAACAATAATTACTGCTTATACCATAATTCTCACAAGTATGGTAGGAACACCCACAGCTTTACAAGCCATTATCAAAGGTAAACCGGATGATTATATTTTTAATGCCAGTGCCGGTTCAAATGCATTTGCAATGAATTCGAATATTACCAGCGATAGTTCAACCTATTTAGTAATAAATCCGCATGTCCCCATCGAAGGTGCTGCATCATGGTACGAAGCACATGTTTGCAGTGAACAGGGCTGGAATATGTATGGTGCTTTTGTGCCGGGAATGATATCTCCTGCAATGGGATGTAATGAACATCTGGGTTGGGCCATAACTTTTAACTGGCCCGATTATGTTGATATTTATGAGATGGAAATAAATCCTAAAAATAAAGATCAATACAAGTTTGAAGGGGATTGGTATGATTTTGATATACGGAAAATACCGTTGAAAGTAAAAACAAAATTGGGCACCATCACTGTAAAAAAAGAAGCACTGTGGTGTGTGTATGGTCCGGCATACCGCACTGATAAGGGGGTTTATGCCTTGAGGTATAATAACATGTTCAGTGTAAAAGCAGGCGAACAATGGTATAAAATGGGGAAAGCAAAAAAGTATTCCGAATTTTATTCCGCCATGGAAATGCAAGGAATACCATTATTTAATTTTATGTATGCCGATGATGCCGATCAGGTTTATTATTTATTCAATGCCTTATTGCCAAAGCGGAACCCTGATTTTAATTGGCAGAAAGTACTTCCCGGAAATACGTCTAAAACATTGTGGACCGATTTTTATAAAGTAAGCGAGCTGCCGCAAAAATTGAATCCTCAATGTGGCTATTTGTATAACACCAACAATACTCCATTTCATTGTACAGCACCCAATGAAAACCCGAATGAAAAATTATTTGATAAACAATCCGGATATTTTTGGAATCGAATAAATAACCGTGATCTGAGATTCAATGAGATGATTGCAGGAAAAACAAAACTTTCTTTTCAGGACTTCAAAAAACTGAAATACGATTGTTCTTATCCAAAACAACAAGGTGGAATATATAAAAGTTTTAAACCTGTTTATGATTTAAAAGAAGAAGACTACCCTGACATTGCTGATGCAATTGCAAAATTGAAAAAATGGAACTTTACCGGATATGCTGATAATAGAGAAGCGGCTTTAGTCACATTAACATTCAATTATCTTTTCGAAAAAACAGGTGCTGCTTATAATGGTTTGGAGCTGGGAATTGAATACAATACAGATCTGTTAATTGAAGCTATCCATTACGCAAAAAAGGAATTAATTAAACATCATAAGAGTATTGATGTTCCTTTTGGTGATGTTCAGCGTTTAATACGCGAAGGGAAAAGTTATGGCATCCCAGGATTACCGGAATGCATGTTGGCTATGGCAAGTGAAGTAAATAAAAATGGAATGCTTCGGGCAAAAGATGGCGATTCATTTATCATGTTTGCAAAGTTTTCTAAGAACGGTAATACTTACGAATCAGTTGTTCCTTTTGGAGAATCACGCAGAAAAGAAAGTCCGCATTTAACCGACCAGATGGAATTATACAGCAAACAACAAACAAAACCAATTATACTCGACAAACAAAAAGTATTGCAGACAGCAACACGAATTTATCATCCCAAATAAAAAATATACTTTATGACTATTAAAAACGATTTAATTTTAAGAGCAGCACGAGGAGAAAAAACAGAACGTACGCCTGTATGGCTGATGCGCCAGGCAGGACGAGTATTGCCGGAGTATCGCGAAGTGAGATCAAAAATGGGTGGATTTAAAGAGCTAGTTGAAACTCCTGAATTTGCGTGTGAAGTAACAATTCAGCCGGTAGATGTGTTAGGTGTGGATGCCGCAATCATTTTTTCTGATATTCTTGTAATTCCTGAGGCCATGGGATTACCTTATCAGATGCTGGAAGCAAAAGGACCATGGTTTGAAAAAACTATAAAAACGGAAAACGATATTACGCAATTACGAATAGCACAATCGCATGATTTGCATTATGTAATGGATGCCATTAAACTTGCAAAAAAAGAATTGAATGGGCGCGTGCCGCTTATTGGGTTTGCCGGAGCTCCCTGGACAATTTTTGCATATATGATCGAAGGTAGCGGAAGCAAAACCTTTTCGAAAGCGAAAAAATTTTTATACACCCAACCGGAACTGTCGCATCAATTATTGCAAAAAATTACAGACAGCACCATAAATTATTTAAAAGGACAAATTACTGCAGGTGCTGATATGTTACAACTGTTTGATAGTTGGGCCGGAGTATTGTCTCATGAACAATATAAGGAATTCTCACTTAAATACATTTCACAAATTTGTGATGCAATTAAAGATGTTCCTTTTACGGTATTTGCAAAAGATGCTCATTCTTCCAGAAGAGAGATGGGGAAGTTAAATTGTGATACCATTGGTTTAGACTGGACAATGGATATTCCCGAATCACGTGAAATGATTGGTTCCACAAAAACATTACAAGGTAATATGGATCCTTGTTTGTTATATGCAAGCTATGCAACCATTAAGTCGGAAACGATAAAAATGCTGAGAGCATTTGGTCCTGACAGGCATATTGCAAACCTTGGTCATGGTTTGTATCCGGATCTGGAAAAAGAGAAAGTTAAATATTTTGTGGATACGATAAAGGAATTTAGATTTTAAGTTAGTAAAAACGCAAAGATTTCAATTGGTTTAAGAGTGAATATAATTTAGCTACATATAATTTCGTTAACATTTAATGCAGCATAACAGAATAAAAATATATTCAATACTTTTGAAAGTAGCAATACTCTCAATTGCATTATTATTTTCTGTTGTTTCAGTTGCACAAAAAAAAGGAAAAAATTTGGTTCCTAATCCAAGTTTCGAAAAACATAAAAACAAATCCAATTCCATATCCAACGCTATACCCTGGAAAAATGTCGGAACTGTGGATTATTACATGAAGGCCGATAAAAAAGATACATCCCGATATAAAGGTGCCCATACAGGTACATGTTATGCAGGGTTGAGGTTTCAGGCTGTTTACAAAGAGTACATGTATGTTGCTTTAACCGAACCACTTGAAAAGGGAAGAACCTACCAGTTTAAAATGTTTGTCAGGCTAATGGGTCAAAGCTCTGTAACAGTAAAGCAGCTGGGGGTTTATTTTTCTGATGATGTATTTAAATCGGATATGATTTTTGATAAAGAAGGAATTGTTGATACAACGTATAAAAAAGGAATTACCGGTACATTTAATTGGATTCCGATCCATGGTGATTATCTGGCACATGGTGGTGAAAAATATATTATTATTGGCAATTTTGCTCCCAAAGTAAAAGATGATTTTGTTCGGCAGAATAAATGGGACATTTTTGAATTCAAAGAAGCTTATTATTTTATTGACGATGTTTCTGTACGAAAAATTATAATATCAACAGATTCAATTGAAGCTTTGAAAAAATTGCAAAATAAATTTGTTTATACATTGCCGGATTCATTTGCTACAGGGCAAATATTTGAAATAAAATATTTAAAATTTGAACCGAACTCTGCGAAATTGACGAAAGCATCTTATCCATTTCTTGATGAAGTGATTCGTGTTCTGAATGATCATCCATTTATGGAAATACAAATTAATGGACATACCGATAATCAAGGGAATGAGGCTGCCAATAGAAAAGTATCAAAGGAACGAGCGAAAGCCGTTTATGATTATTTACTTTCACAAGGAGTGATAAATCCAATGACCTATAAAGGGTTTGGTCCTACACAACCGGTTGCTGCAAATGATACAGAAGAGAATAAAGCAAAAAACAGGAGAGTGGAATTTGTAATAATTAAGCCATAAAAATTTAATGTACTAATTGAACCATTAAAAGAAAACGTATGCCGAACCTTAAAAAAGGAGATAAAAAATTAATCAATGCATGGGCAGTTTATGATCTTGCAAATTCTGTATATAATCTGGTAATTACGGCAACAATATTCCCGATATATTACAAATTAGTTACTACTACAAAAGGTGCAAATGGAACAGAGGTTTCGAATGTTCAATTTTTTGGTAATGAAATTAAAAATACATCTCTCTATGATTTTGCGATTGCATTTGCGTTCCTGTTAGTTGCGGTTATTGTTCCTTTTCTCTCAGGCATTGCAGATTATGGTGGAAATAAAAAACGTTTTATGCAGTTCTTTTCCTATTTAGGTGCTATATCCTGTTCGTTAATGTATTTTTTTAATGAGAATACGCTATCCTTAGGAATTATATTAGCCGTACTTGCATGTGTTGGCTATGCTGGTAGCTTGGTTTTTTATAATTCATATCTTCCTGAAATTGCAGAAGACCATCAGCAAGATGCCGTGAGCGCTAAAGGTTTTGCAATGGGATATATTGGAAGTGCTGTATTGCTAATTGTAAATTTAATAATGGTGATGACACGTGAAACAGGAGAAGAAAAAATGCAGATGATGCGATGGTCTTTTGTAACTGTTGGTATCTGGTGGTTTTCGTTTGCTCAAATTACCTTCTATTTTTTACCGAACCCCAAGAATAAACCCAAAGATAAAGAGAGTAATATTTTTAAAGGATATCGGGAACTGAAAAAAGTTTGGGGGGAATTAAAACATAACAAAAGATTAGTTCGATTTCTACCGGCCTTTTTTATATATAGTATGGGTGTGCAAACTATTATGTTGATTGCAAATCATTTTGGTTCTGATGAAATAAAAATGGAAGCTGGACAATTGATTACAACTATTTTGATAATTCAATTTGTTGCGATGTTGGGTGCATATTTGTTTTCATTTGTATCGCGTAAAACTAACAATTTGTTTACATTGAAAATTGCAACAGTGATTTGGTCGTTGATTTGTATCTGTACTTATTTCTTTGTTTTTACAGCTTTTCATTTTTATATTGTTGCAGCATTTGTTGGATTGGTAATGGGAGGAATTCAATCGCTATCGCGTTCAACATATTCAAAGATGTTACCGGAAACCGAAGATCATGCATCCTATTTTAGTTTCTATGATGTATGTGAAAAAATGAGTATTGTATTGGGTATGGCAACTTTTGGGATTATTAATGAGATAAGTCCAACGATGCGTACACCCATAGTTGCATTGATTGCTTTTTTTGTTTTTGGGTATTTATTATTATTACGTGTGCCTAATTTAAAAGAAGATAAATAATAAAACGTTTTTCGTAGATTCGTAAAAAATTCGTAATTAGTAGATATATATGATCGTAGATGTTTTTATTCCTTGTTTTATTGACCAGATCTATCCGGAAACAGGATTAAATATGGTTAAGATTTTAGAAAAAGTGGGTTGTGGTGTAAATTACAATCCGGAACAAACATGTTGTGGTCAACCGGCTTTTAATGCTGGTTACTGGGATGATTGTAAAGAAGTAGGAGAAAAATTTATTCGTGAATTCCAAAACGACAGGTATATTATTGCACCATCTGCATCCTGTGTTGGAATGATAAAAAATTATTATCCGGAGATGTTTCATAATTCTGTTTTGCATAACGAGTACAAACAAATTCAGAAAAATATATTTGAATTTTCCGATTTCATGGTGAATGTGTTAAAAATAACAGATCTGGGTGCTACCTTAAATGGTGTTGCCACCTATCATGACTCCTGTGCAGCTTTGCGCGAATACGGTGTGAAACGTGAACCAAGAGTTTTACTCGAAAAAGTTCGTGGATTAGAATTGCGTGAAATGCAAGACACAGAAACCTGTTGTGGTTTTGGTGGAAGTTTCTCTGTAAAATTTGAACCGATTGCTGTTGGGATGGGTGATCAAAAGTTAGAAAACGCATTGGCCACTGGTGCTGAATACCTTATTTCTACAGATATTTCCTGCCTGATGCACATTGATGGATATGCAAAAAAAACAGGAAAAAACATGAAGATGATGCACTTGTGTGATGTGCTAGCTTCCGGTTGGGATTAGTTAGCCGCAATACAAGAAAAAAAAATCCACAAGTAAAAAAATTCGAAACCTACTCAAGCAGTTGAAAGGAAATATCGAGGAAGACAATTTTTAGAACCCCCCTTTAGTATTCAATCTATGCAAAAAAATATTTTAATTTTTCTTTTACTTCTTCCTTATAGTAAGATTCTCTTTTCGCAAAATGATGCTGAATATATAACTCCTATACATTACGTCAGAGTTGATGTTGTGAAAGGTATAGCCGGTAAGATCGAATTAAATTATGAGCGGTTTAATGGCAAAAAAGGTGGATTAAAATTAGGACTGGGAGTTTATTTTCCATATCATTATTCTTACATCATTCCCGGAGGATCCTCTGTATTTAACGGATATTCTTTCGACATTCAACGCAAGTGTTATATTCATTTTAAATACACTTCTATTTATCTGGCACCAAAATTTATTTATACTTACAAGGAGTGTTCGAATAAAGAAATTTATGAAGGGGGCGGAGGTTCCTCCGGTACGTCATCTTCATATGCTATGTGGGACTGGATTACAGAAAAAATGAATTCCTATTCTGCAGTTGGAACTGTTGGCTTTCATCCTAAAATACGAAGAGGTTTTAATATCGATGTTAGCTTCGGCTTGGGTGCGTCTGTGAATGATGTTAACAGAACAATTACTCCTCAAAGATATACCACATCTCTAAAATCAGGTCACTTTATTGAGTATTCTCCTAAGATCCAATTGGGCATCGCTTTAGGTTTTGGTGTTGAAGGGGAGTCAAAATAATTTGATTAACTGAAATTTCGGATTAATTTTATATAAATTCAATTACTCATCATGCTCATGAAAATTCAAAAAATAATAGTATTCAGTTCTGCATTATTTATTTCTACATCTATTTTAATTTCTTGTGATCATCAGAAAGAAAATAAAAAAGGTTCTGTTGAAAATTCTTCTCCCGAAATTTCTTCAAAACAGGAAACACCCGCTCCTCCTTCTTTTAACTCTCAAAATATGGAAGTGAAAACATTTGAGTTAAAAGATTCTGCATCAGGAAAATCAAAAGGTTGGGGATATGATCTTTATATGGATGGTCATAAAACTATCCATCAACCTATCATTCCCGGAGTAGCAGGAAACAACTCCTTTAAAACAGAAGAGCAGGCAAAAAGAACAGGAAATTTCGCGATCAATAAAATGAAACAAACAGGTAACTTACCGACTATTGCTATAAAAGAACTTGACAGTTTAGGTATAACCCGATAGTAATTGAGGATAAAAATTTCTTTCCAATTTTCTTTTTATGTAGTTTTCCAATTTCAAATATATTTAGGTCCAACAAATTCCTGTACAGTCTTCGACAAACTCTGAAGGACTTTACACATTGGACCATTTTATAAATAGTGTGGTAGTCTCAGAATGGTTAAAAATACCCGTAATCAGATTCTTTTATTAAAAATTAAACAGGCTAAGCAGTAAAAAAATTACTTCGGGTTCACTCAAAAAGTCCCGTAAAGTGAGCGCAAATCAATGGTGCATAATTTTCAGAAAAATGCTATTTTGAAAA
>MEPB01000008.1 GCA_001769385.1 Bacteroidetes bacterium RIFCSPLOWO2_12_FULL_35_15
TAATATTTTTATCTGTTATTAAAACTTGGGGACAAGTAACTAAGTTTGAAATCAAATTTTCGGAACCGTTGGCTGTTTTTGTTTTTGTGGAAAATCTTTCTGCAAACTACCCTGACAATCCTTTTAAAAAGTTATTTAGTAGTTCGAAATTCAATCAAGATAAATATAAAAACCTTATTGCCGAATTTGATACTCTGAAAATAGACTATTCTTATGAATATTCAGAATATCCTTATGGACAGAAATTTCCGGGTATGACAGGTTCATTATTAAAAAGAAACTTAATAAAATGTGACTCTTTGGATGAATTTAAATTAAGTTCAGTCGGTCTTATTCCTAATATGGAATTAATCAAGCTGACTTCAATACTAACATGTTTTGAACCTGTTTATCAGGAATTGGTTTACCAACCCAATAAGGAAAAATTTGAGAAACAATTAAACGATATTTCAAGTTTTATAACTTCTAAAAATATTGCATCCTATTTTGAAATTGGGCAGAAATTTTATAATTCATCCTGGGATAACTCTATTCCTTTTGAAATTGCTCTTTATCCATTGCCAAACTCAAAATCCTTTACTGCCGAGGCTTTCTGTAATAATGCTGCCAGTGCTATTCCAACAGACTTTAAGGATTATAATCTGTTGCTAAGTATAATGCTTCACGAAATTTTTCACATTTTATATAATGAACAATCTCTTTCAGTAAAAAAAGATATTGATAAATGGTTTAATTCCAATCCTTCTATACATACTACTTACGCTTATTTGTTATTAAATGAAGCAGTAGCAACTGCGTTAGGTAATGGATATGTTTATGAACAATTGAGCGAGAAAGAAGACAGTACAGAATGGTATAATCAAAAATACATTAACCTCATGGCAAAGAAAATTTATCCTATGATTAAAGAATATATATATAATCATAAATCGTTAGACAAATCATTTGTAGATAATTATATTAAAATATACGACATCGACTTCTCATATTGGATTTCAGAGCTAGACAATATAATGACCTATCGTTATGTTCTTACTGAAAATTCAGATGATTTCAATTATATAAATCAATTTTTCCCTTATAAGTCAATGACTCAATATGAAGATAATATTTCTGAAAACTCTATTGAAAAAATGATGAAGACCCCGATTACAAAAATCGTTATTATATCAAAAGACCATAAAAACAAACTTCAATTAATAAAACAGAAATTTATTGAGTTAAAAAATTGGAATCCCAATTGTAAAATTGACTTTACATATTCGGTCTTTATAGCTGACAAAACATATTTAACTATAATTAATTCTGTACAAAATAAGACAAGCAAACAAATTGAAACATTAACAATAAAATAATACATCAGTTGCAATCGGTAGAGCGGACATCAATACATGAAAACGTATTCTAATTTGTTCTTCATTTTGCAAACAGATTCTTCTGCCTAAATGCAGAAAGAAAGAAAAAAAACTTGTAGAATAAAAAAAACGTATTACCTTTGTGCAGAAACAAATCGAAAAAATGGATTTAAAGCAATTACATCATCATCATTTCAATACTGACTTTCAGGCGAGAAGGAAATGATATGTGTAAAAACTAAAATATTTCAAAACCCGTCTGAGTAAAACAGACGGGTTTTTTGTTTCATCATCCCACAGTTTACTCAGACTCAAAAAACAAAAACAATGAGTAAACTAAAAATTGCGATTCAAAAAAGCGGAAGATTAAGTGAAAAGTCTTTGGAACTCCTAAAAAATTGTGGAATTAAACTCTCTAATGACGACCGTAAACTAAAAACGGAAGCTCAAAATTTCCCAATAGAAGTATTATTTTTGCGTGATGATGATATTCCACAATATGTAGAACAAGGTGTTGCCGATATTGGAATATTAGGTGAGAACGAAGTATGGGAAAAAGAGAAAAATGTGCAAATGGTAGAAAAGTTGGGTTTCGCAAGCTGTAAACTTTCTTTAGCTATTCCAAAGGATGAAGACTATCCGGGTTTATTATACTTCAATAATAAAAAGGTAGCGACCAGCTATCCCAAGATCCTGAAAAAATATTTTAATGAAAAAAATATCAAGGCCGAAATAGAAGAGATTGGAGGAAGCGTTGAAATTGCTCCAGGTATTGGTTTGGCAAATGCCATTTTTGATATTGTAAGCACAGGTAGTACACTTTTAATGAATGGGTTAAAAGAAGTACATGTAGTAACAAAAAGTACTGCGGTTTTAATTGCAAATAAAAATTTAAACCAAGAAAATGGACAGATTTTAGAAAAACTTTTATTCCGGATAAAAGCTGTCAGAACGGCTAGTGAGAACAAATATATTTTACTAAATGCTCCAGCCGGTGCCATTCCACAAATTTCATCCATTTTGCCAGGGATGAAGGCTCCAACTGTTTTGCCTCTGGCAGCAGAAGGGTGGGTAAGTATTCACTCAGTTGTAAAAGAAGATGAGTTTTGGGAAGTAATTGATCAGCTCAAAACTGTTGGAGCACAAGGGATTTTAGTCGTGCCAATAGAAAAAATGGTTTTATAAATTAATTTGTAAAGGAAAGATTCAAAATGAAAACAATAATATATCCAAATAGAAAGGACTGGCTAAAACTAACACAACGGCCAACCTTTGAAAAAAAAGAACTGAATGAATTAGTTCTAAAAATTTTCAATGCAATAAAAAAGGATGGTGATAAAGGAGTAAAAAAATACAGCTCTCTTTTCGATAAGATAGATTTAAAATCTTTAAAAGTGAATGAAAAAATTATTTCCGATGCATCAAAAGAGGTTTCAAAAGAATTGAAATCGGCCATTCAAGAGGCGAAACGGAATATTGAAAAGTTTCATGCTTCACAAAAAGAATTATCAAAAGTAATTGAAACTACTAGTGGAGTATATTGTTGGCGTGAAACTAGAGGGATTGAAAAAGTTGGGATTTATATTCCGGCAGGAACGGCACCTTTGTTTTCAACCGTATTGATGTTGGGTATTCCAGCAAAATTAGCACGTTGTAAAGAAATTATTTTATGTACGCCTCCAAACAAAAAAGGCGAAATTAACCCTGTAATACTTTATGCAGCAAGTTTGGTAGGAATAACTTCTATTTTTTTTGTTGGTGGTATTCAAGCTATTGCAGCCATGACGCTGGGTACAAAAAGTATTCCTAAAGTGGATAAGATCTTTGGACCTGGTAATCAATATGTGACTGCAGCAAAACTGAGGGCTCAAAATTTAGGTGCTGCTATTGATATGCCGGCAGGACCAAGTGAAATATTAATAATTGCAGATAAAACGTGTAAGCCATCTTTTGTGGCAGCTGATTTACTTTCGCAGGCGGAACATGGGGAAGACAGCCAGGTAATCTTATTATCTGATAATGAAAAGGTGCTTGAGGAGATTTTATTAGAATTGAAACAACAACTAAAAGCATTGCCACGAAAAACCATTACAGAAAAGACCTTGAAAAATAGTAAAGCAATTGTTTTGAAGAACATAAATGAATGTATTGAATTTAGCAATGAATATGCTCCTGAACATTTAATTCTGGCAATTGATAAAGCAAATAAAGTTATTCCAAAGATCATTAATGCAGGTTCAGTTTTCTTAGGAAACTACAGTTGTGAAAGTGCCGGTGATTATGCAAGTGGAACAAACCACACACTCCCAACAAATGGCTATGCTAGAGCATATAGCGGTGTTTCTTTGGATAGTTTCGTAAAGAAAATTACCTTTCAGGAATTGACAATAGAGGGAATAAAAAATATAGGACCGACTATTGAATTGATGGCAGAAGCGGAGCATTTGTTTGCTCACAAAAATGCAGTTTCTATTCGACTAAAAAATTTGTAAAATGTTTGAGTTAGAAAATATAGTACGTAAAAATATACTTTGTCTCAAGCCTTATTCAAGCGCAAGAGATGAGTTCTCCGGAAAAGATGGCGTGTTCTTAGATGCGAATGAAAATCCATTTGGCATATTTAATCGTTATCCAGATCCTTATCAAAAGGAACTAAAGAAAAAGTTAAGTGAATTGAAATCAATTGCCCCTGAAAACATATTTGTTGGAAACGGCAGTGATGAAGTGATTGATCTTGCCTTTCGGATATTTTGTAATCCTGGTAAAGATAAGGCACTTACATTTTCACCAACTTATGGAATGTATGATGTTTCAGCTGAGATCAATGAGGTCGAGTTGATAAAAATTCCATTAAACGAATCTTTTCAAATTGATCTGAAGGGGGTGAAGAAATACTTGAACGATAAAAAATTAAAACTAATTTTCATTTGCTCACCTAATAACCCAACTGGAAATATCCTGATCAATATTGAATGGGTTTTGCAACGATTCAAAGGAATCGTAATTGTTGATGAAGCCTATATTGATTTTAGCAATACAGAATCTTTTATTTCAAAAATTGAAACCAATCCTAATTTAATTGTTTCACAAACATTTAGCAAAGCATGGGGGCTAGCTGCTGCAAGAGTAGGTACAGCATACTCAACCAGTAAAATTATCTCTTTGTTCAGCAAAGTGAAAGCTCCCTATAATGTAAGTGAGCTCAATCAAAAAGCTGCTTTACAAGTATTGAACAACACTAAAGAATTTGAAAAAAGAAAATTCATTATTCTGGAGCAAAAAGATTGGTTAGAAAAAGAGTTAAATCTAGTGCCGATTGTAAAAAAAGTTTATCCTTCGGATGCGAATTTTATGTTAATTGAAACGACTAATGCTAACAAGATCTATACTGCATTGGTAGCTCAAAAAGTAATTACCAGAAACAGAAATAGTTTAGTGAAGAACTGTATTCGAATCACTGTAGGAAGACCGGACGAAAATCAAAAACTCATTAGTGCATTAAACAATTTATAACATGAAAAAAATATTATTTATTGACAGAGATGGTACTATGGTGATTGAACCACAAATCGATCTTCAGTTAAATAGTTTGGAGAAACTGGAATATTATCCGGGTGTTTTCCAAAATCTTTCGCTCATTGCTAAAGAATTGGATTATAAACTGGTTATGGTAACAAACCAAGATGGGCTTGGTACGACTTCTTTTCCGGAAGATACATTTTGGCCCGTACAAAAAAAAATTATTCAGGCATTTAAAAATGAAGGTGTTGAGTTTTTGGAAGTGCTGATCGACAAATCGTTCCCTCACGAGAATTTACCAACACGTAAACCTGGAACGGCCATGCTTACTCATTATATGAATGGTGATTATGATTTAAGTAATTCCTTTGTCATTGGAGATAGATTAACGGATGTACAATTAGCAAAGAACCTTGGATGTAAAGCAATTTATCTTAGTAAGGAAAAATGTGAGGATGTCGTTTTATCAACCCTCAATTGGGCAGATATTTATCAAAAACTGAAATCAGAACCGCGCAAGTTTAAAGTGGAACGAATAACATTGGAAACAAAAATTGAAGTAGAAATTAATTTAGATGGTTCAGGGAAAAGTTCTATTTCAACCGGATTAGGTTTTTTTAATCACATGTTGGAACAGGTCGCCAAGCATGGAAATTTAGATTTAGTCATTAATGTGAAAGGGGATCTTCACATTGACGAACACCACACCATTGAAGATGTGGCCATTACTCTCGGAGAAGCATTTTTAAAGGCATTAGGAAATAAAAAAGGAATTGAACGTTATGGATTTTTATTGCCGATGGATGAATGCCTTGCTCAGGTTGCTATTGATTTCGGAGGAAGGCCATGGCTCGTATGGGATGCAGAATTTGGGCGCGAAAAAATAGGAGAGATGCCAACAGAAATGTTCATGCATTTTTTTAAATCTTTCAGCGATAATGCAAAATGTAATTTGAACATTAAAGCAGAAGGAGAGAATGAACATCACAAGATCGAAGCAGTATTCAAAGCTTTTGCAAAAACAATAAAAATGGCAGTAAGCAAAACAAATAATTACTCAATACCGAGTACTAAAGGAACATTATGATCGCAATTATAAAATACAATGCAGGCAATGTCAGATCTGTTGAAAATGCTATACGAAGAATAGGATTCGATTGTGTTGTGACGGATGATAAAGAAAAAATCAATGCAGCAGATAAAGTGATCTTCCCTGGTGTTGGGGAGGCAAGTTCGGCAATGAGCTATTTAAAAAAATATCAGTTGGATGATTTGATAAGATCATTAAAACAACCCATGTTAGGAATTTGCCTTGGGCAACAATTGATGTGTAATCATTCGGAAGAAGGGAATACAGATTGTTTGCGGGTTTTTAATGCAAATGTTAAACTGTTTCCACCAAAAGAATTGGTTCCACACATGGGGTGGAACAATTTACTTGACTTGAAAGGTGATTTGTTTAAAGGAATAACTAACCTTGATAATGTATATTTTGTACATAGTTATTATGCAGAAATCTGCGAATCAACAAAGGCTGTCTGCGATTATATTTTACCATTTAGTGCTGCTATGCAAAAAAATAATTTTTATGCTACTCAGTTTCATCCTGAAAAATCAGCAAGTGTGGGAGAGAAAATTTTAAAAAATTTTTTGGAGCTATGAGAATAATTCCAGCAATTGATATTATCAATGGAAAGTGTGTACGATTATCTCAGGGAGATTATATTACGCAAAAAATATATAATGAAAATCCTTTGGAAGTAGCGAAGGAATGTGAAGCAAATGGAATTCGTTTTCTGCATTTAGTGGACCTTGATGGTGCAAGATCAAAACGAATTGTTAATTACAAAGTCTTGAATGAGATCACATCCAAAACAAATTTAAAAGTTGATTTTGGTGGTGGATTAAAAAGTAATGAAGATATTAAAATTGCTTTTGATAATGGGGCTTCACAAATAACAGGTGGAAGTATTGCTGTTGCTGATCCATCACTTTTTATGGAATGGTTGGCAATTTATGGTACAGAAAAAATAATTTTAGGAGCAGATTGTAACAATAGAAAAATTGCCACACAAGGTTGGTTGAATAGTTCTGAATTGGATGTGATTGAATTCATAAAAGAGTATGAACAAAAAGGGATTCACTATGTAATTAGTACCGATATTAGTAAAGACGGAATGTTGCAGGGCACCTCTAATGAATTATATGTGGAGATATTAAACAAAACAAAAATAAAACTAATTGCAAGTGGCGGAGTTTCTTCAATTACTGATCTCAAACTATTAAAAGAAATTGGTTGTGAAGGAGCAATTGTTGGGAAAGCGATTTATGAGAAAAAAATTACTTTAAAAGAATTAAGCAAACTATGTTGAAGAAAAGAATCATTCCTTGTTTAGATATTAAAAACGGACGCACCGTAAAAGGTGTCAATTTTGTTGATATACGTGATGCGGGGGATCCGATCGAGTTGGCAAAAAAATATGTGGAGGAGGGCGCTGATGAATTGGTTTTTTTAGACATCACAGCTACTATTGAAAAAAGGAAAACACTTGCTGAATTGGTAGAAAAAATTGCTAGAGAGATCAACATCCCTTTTACCGTTGGAGGGGGAATAAATTCTATTAAAGATGTATCTATAATAATAAAAGCAGGTGCTGATAAAGTTAGTATCAATTCTTCAGCGGTTAAGCGTCCCGAATTAATTTCGGAAATCGCAATGCAGTTTGGCAGTCAGTGTGTGGTAGTGGCAATTGATACAAAATTTAAAAACAACGAATGGTTAGTTTATAGGAATGGTGGAAAAATTCCAACGACTTTTAAAACTCTTGATTGGGCAATTAAAGCGGAAAAATTGGGTGCTGGAGAAATATTATTGACTTCCATGAACAATGATGGAACAAAAAATGGTTTTGCTGTAGATATTACAAACACTATAAGTCAAGCAGTCAATATTCCTGTGATTGCTTCGGGTGGAGCAGGAGCGAAGGAACATTTCAAAGAGATATTTGAAAAAGCAAAAGCGAGTGGCGCGTTGGCTGCGAGTATATTTCATTTTGGTGAAATTCCCATCCCTGAATTAAAAAAATATTTAAAAACTCAAAATATTCCCATACGATGAATATAGATTTTAATAAAACGAACGGACTTGTTCCTGTAATTATACAAAATTACCTGAACCAACAAGTGCTTATGTTGGGCTATATGAACGAAGAAGCATTTCTTAAAACAAAAAATGAAGGCAAGATTATTTTTTTTAGTAGAAGTAAAAATAGGTTGTGGATGAAAGGAGAGTCGTCCGGTAATTTTTTATTTGTAAAAGGGATTCAGATTGATTGTGACAACGATACTATCCTTATACAAGCTGACCCAGTCGGCCCAGCATGTCACACAGGTTCTAACTCCTGTTTCAGAGAAGAAACCAGTAAAGGTTTTTTATATGAATTGGAACAAACCATTTCGCAACGGATTGAAGAGGATGACGAAAATTCGTACACGAATAAACTTTATAAACGTGGCATCAATAAAGTAGCTCAAAAAGTGGGCGAAGAAGCTGTGGAACTTGTTATTGAAGCAAAAGACAATAATAAAGAACTTTTCAAAAACGAAGCAGCAGATTTGTTATATCACTTTTTAATTTTACTAAAAGCTAAAAATATAAGATTAGAGGACATCGAACAAGTATTAAAAAAAAGAGAAAAGTAGTTCGACATATACTAGTATCATGTCAAATATAGTATGAGGCTTTCCCGGATCAAGAAGCCAAATATATTTTGGATAGATTTAATTTTGTTGACACTCCAAAACTTGGAAGTTAATATTCGGATATTATTGCAATTTATTTCCTCAAAAATTAAAGTCGACTTTTTGAGGTTCGACTAATTATTCTTAACAAATACGCTATGGATTTAGAGTGGTTCGCCAAAGTTTTATTACAAAAAAGAGGTGACAGCAATAAAATTTACAGTCTGTATGAGCCTCATGTAAAATGCTACACCAAAGGAAAGGAGCATAAGAAATTTGAATTTGGAGGTAAAGTGTTAATACTTATTACACAGAAAACAGGAGTAATTGTAGGAGCATTAAACTTTAATGAAACATTACACGATTCGAAAACATTACCTGATGCATTGCAACAATATGAACGACTTACCGGCAAACAGGCGAAAAATATATTTTTTGACAGAGGTTACAGAGGACCGAAAACAATAAACCAAACCAATTTACATACGCCTAAACCAAATCCAAACATAACAAAAGCAAAACGAAGAAAACACAAACGAAGAGCAGCAATTGAGCCAACAATAGGACATCTAAAGCACGACTACAGAATGATACGCAACTATCTCAAAGGAGCCATTGGTGATGAAATGAATGTGATGTTATCGGCTGCTGCAATGAACTTTAAACGGATAATGAATCTCTGGAAACAGGGACTTAAATTTTTTATTGAAAATTTATGCTTGTTATTACTTGGCTACTACTGCAATTTATTTCCTCAAAAATTAAAGTCGACTTTTTGAGGTTCGACTAATTATTAAAGCCTCATAATTTCCTTATTTTTATTTAAAACCTAACTTAATTATTCTTTAATCATTTCATAAGATGTACTTCATATAGGTCGCTTAATTTTGCTGCGCTTGCAAGAGAAACCTCTTAGGTGTATTTGAAAAACGCCTATCATTATATGACGCTTATCATTTTTTTTGCCCTAAATAGGGAATTGTTTTCTAATTTATAAACAAAGTTATCAACATTCGATCGATTAGTATTATATATTATTATATATTTACTACACAAGAAAACAAAATTCATCTATACTATTACAAGATTAATCTAAAAAAAAACAAAAAAAATGACGACAAATAAATTAACAGAAGGAGCGGAAACATTGAATAAAAATGTTAATGATGCAATGAAATGGTTTCAGGATACCACTTCAACAATTATGATGGTCCAAAGCAAACAATTAGAGTACGCAAATGAGATGTATTCCAAAATGATGAACAACTATCTTGGCGAAATCAAAAAGGATAATTTTAATGATTCATTTGATTTGTCGAAAAAGATGATGGATCTGATGCAAAAAAACATAGAAAGTTTTATTAAAACTTCCGGTGATGCAATGAAAACAATTATGGAATCCGGCAACTATGGCGAAGATCCTACTCCTTATTCAAAGGAAATGTTGAACAAAATGACCAAAAATTTCAATGAGCAAGTGGACATGATTACAAATGTTAATAAAAATACTTTTGACACCTTATCTAAACAATTTAATATATCAAAAACATCATTTAGTCCAACATTTGAAAAATCAAAGAAAGAATTCGAAGCAAATTTTAAATTGTCGAAAGAAACAATTCAAAAAATTGTTGATTCTTATGCCAAGCTTAAAACTCCAACATTAGAAGCAAACAAAAAGGTAGTAGATGATTTGAATAAAAATATGAATTCAATGGCACAGAATAATTTTAAATTATGGTCTGAATTATTAAACAAGTATGACGGATCTGGATCAAAAAGTGATAGCGGGCTTTTAAAAAAGCAGCCACACCATAGCGGTAATGGTAAAGTGAAAACATCAGAAATGAAATAAATAAAATAATAATAACTATAAAAAATCAAAACAAGATGAAAAGTACATTAAATGAAAAGGCTGAAAAAATCAAAAGCAGTATTAAAGGAACAGCAGAAAAGTCAAAAGAAACAATAAGAGAGTTTATTGATTCTAATACAAAAAATATTGGTGCTGCAATGGATTCAAATAAAAAAATATTTGATTCGATAAAAGAAAAACTGGATCAGCAAGAAATGGAAGATACAGTAACATCTACTATTAAAAACACTTTTGGGAAATCAGTAGAACTTGCTGAAGATGCACTTGACAGCATCATAAATTCATATACAAGACAAATGGAATTGAATGTTGATTTCAATACCAAATTAGTAGATGCGATCAAAGAATCAAATAGTGAAAACCCTGAAAAAGTATTGACATTGATTCATGATAATTTTGAAGCAACTCGTCAATTAACTATTAACAATACAAAAGAGATTCTCGATTTTTACAATAAGCATACTAATCTTGCTTTAAATTTCAATGAAAAATTCGGTGAAAACATTAAGTCGCAATTGGATTCTATGTTTGCTATACAGAATAAAGGTTTAAATAAATTCACAGACTGGGCATCCGATTGGTGGAAACAACAAAACGATAAAAAGTAATAATTATCTCATATTTAGGACATTGTGAATTAAGTAATCAACGTACTTGATTTACAATGTTTTTTTCTTAATAATACAACGGTTAAACAAAAAGCCTTATGGAAAAAATGAATCAAATAAATTTTCAGGAATTAACAGAAAGCATCACAAAAGCAAGTCAGAAAATCATAAAAAATTATCTCGAAAATAGTACCGGATACGCCCATGACAACAGGGATATTACAAGCACCTTCAATTCTTTCGGAAGTAAGCTGGTTGCGGATTCGAAAGAAATGAAAAAAGTTCAGGATGTTTATGACATTTTTATACAAAGTCAACAGGAATTATGGAAACGAATAACAGAGCGACAATTTGATAAAACCAAAGAATATAAACCGTTAATTTCTCCTGATAAAAACGATAAACGATTTCGTGCACCAGAATGGGATGAAGCACCTTACTATTTTGATTTTGTCAAACAGAGCTATCTTTTAGTTTCAAAAATGATGAAAGATATAATTGAGAATGCAGGAATAGATGAATCTGAAAAGAAAAAATTGAATTTTTATTCCCAACAATATATTGATGCCTTTTCTCCTTCCAATTATATTGCAACTAATCCGGAAGCAATAAAATTAGCTCAGGAAACTAAAGGACAAAGTTTAATTGATGGATTTAAAAATCTATTGGCAGACATTGAAAAGGGTGGTATTACTCAAACTGATATGACAGCCTTTGAAGTAGGTGAGAACATTGCTGTTACTCCGGGAGCAGTTATATATGAAAATGAATTAATTCAACTTATTCAATATTCTCCTGCTACAAAAAATGTATGTGAAACACCTTTAGTTATTATTCCACCTTGGATTAATAAATTTTATATACTTGATTTGCGTCCAGAAAATTCTCTTACGAAATTTATCGTGGATCAGGGAGTAACAACTTTTATCATTTCATGGAAAAACCCAACTTCCAAAATGGGACATATTGCTTTTGAGGATTATGTGGAAATGGGATGTTTAAAAGCGATTGAAGTTGCCCAATCTATTACAAAATCAAAAAAAGTAAATACATTAGGATATTGTCTTGGCGGAACATTGTTAGGTATTACTCTTTCAATCCTTGCCAAACAAAAAACCAAACAGGAAAATCCTGTTAATTCCGCAACTTTCTTAGCTACTATGATTGACTTTTCGGATGTTGGACCAATGGGAGATGTAATTGACAATGCATTAGTAAAAAAACTGGAGAGAGGCGAATTGACTGAAAAAGGGGTTATGTCAGGACATGATATGGAAAAAGCTTTTAATCTTATCAGGGCGAATGACTTAGTTTGGAATTTTGTTGTCAATAATTATTTGAAAGGAAAAACGCCTACTCCATTTGATTTACTTTTTTGGACAAATGACAATACAAATCTTCCTGCCAGTATGTATCTTTTCTATTTACGTTACATGGTTCTGGAAAACAAACTAAGCAGAAAGAACGCATTACGGATTTGCAAAACACCTATTGATATTGGAAAAATAGAAGTTCCGGTTTATGTTATTGGACTTCAGGAAGATCATATTTCTCCTGCTCATACTACATTCACCATCACAGAATTGGTTAGCGGACCTGTCGAATTTATACTTGGGGGATCAGGCCATGTAATGGGTGCAGCCAATCCTCCTGCCAAAAAGAAATATGGTTATTACCTAAATGGTACTTTACATGAAGGATTTGAAAAATGGACAGAAAGCGCTGATTTTTTTGAAGGAAGCTGGTGGACTCCATGGATAAAACGTATCATTGAAAAATCAGGTAAACAAATTCCTGCTATCAAAAATTTAGGTAATACTAAATATAAAAAGATAGAACCTGCTCCAGGCAGATATGTAAAAGAAAAATGTGAGCATTACTCCACAAATAATTCTAATTCACATTAATTAAATTAACACTCTAAATATCTTTAAGCATAATGAATAACCCCGAAGCAGAGCTTCGGGGTATCGTGTTACCCGAATAAACTTAATTGATTTTTATGCAGTTTTTTATATGTGCCTTTTTCCTCACCTTGATTTTGAATATACATTTGTATAACTTCTTCATTTGCCTATTGCCCAACGGTATTAACGTAATAACCTTCGGTCCAAAAATTACCACCCCACAACTTTGTTTTAACTTCTGGATGAAGACGAAACAGTTCTTTTGCCGTAATGCTTTTTACTGCTTGAACAATACTTTTTACAGACAACATCGGAACACTTTGTATCAAAAAATGAACATGATTTTCATCCGCACCTATTTTCAACAAAATGTATTTCATACCGTTCCGAAATTTGCTTACAGATTTCAACCAAACTTTGTTCAACAGCCTCAGACAAAACACTTCTCCGATATTTTATCGGACAAACTATATGATACAGCAACAAACTTTTATTATGGTGCTTATGAATATGTTCACTCCTAACACAAATGTACTAAATACTAACCCGACCACCGAAGCAGAGCTTCGGGGTATTATTTGAATAAAAACGTATATGAGAAAAAAAAACAATAAAATAGCCTTGGTAACTGGTGGTACAGGAGGAATGGGCACTGCAATTTGCGAAAGATTGTATAAAGATGGTTATACTGTTGTAGCCAATTACAAAGATTTTACCAAAGCGATGAAATGGAGAGAGGAAGCAAAGAAATGGAGAGAAGATCAGCTAAAAATGGGTTTTGATCTAAAAATTGTTCAGGGAGATATTGCCAATTTTAAATCTACTGAAAAAATGTTCAAAGAAATAAATGATGAAATTGGGTCAGTGGATATTTTAGTCAATAATGCAGGTATTACTCGTGATGCGGCTTTGCACAAGATGACACCTGAGCAGTGGTACGAGGTAATAAACACCAATCTTAACAGCGTTTTTAATTGTTCCAGATGCGCTATTGAAGGAATGATTGCTAAAGGATGGGGAAGAATTATTTGCATTTCTTCTGTTAACGGACAAAAAGGACAATTCGGTCAAACCAATTATTCAGCAACCAAAGCAGGCATGTATGGATTTTCAAAAGCATTGGCTTTGGAAGTTGCAAAAAAAGGAATTACGGTAAATACTGTTTCTCCGGGATACATTGGAACAGCAATGGTAATGGCTATCCGTGAGGAAATCCGCAACCAGATAATTGCTCAAGTGCCGCAGGGAAGACTTGGTACACCCGAAGAAATAGCCGCAGCTGTTGCCTATTTGGCTTCTGATGATGCCAGATATATTACCGGTGCAAATATTGCCATCAATGGCGGCTTGCATATGTATTGATCCTCAACGCTGATTTTTTGTTACAAAACAGAGGACTTTTAAAAACTAAGTTCAATATCAAATGAACTTAGTTTATTCTGTCTTAAAAAAAAAGAAAAAACTTCAAGAAAACAAAAAGAAAAAATTTCCTAATACAAGAAGAAAAATCAATTTTTTTCTTCTTGTATTTTTTCACACGGATATTGAATTAAACGGATCAAGCAACAAAGTTGAGGGAGAAAAAAATCAAGCATAAATATTAGCTAATCGAAAAAGAAAAAAACTAACATTCCGTACTCCTCTAAAAGAAGCTCTAAAAGCCTTTATTTTAGCATTAAATGATTCAGCAGAAGCATTAGTACTTCTGTTATCAAAGTAATTTAAGATTGTTAAATAATGTTCTTGGATTGATTTTGCTATCGTATTGAAAGATTTAAATTTCGATTTTTCTACTTTATCATACCATTTTGCTAATCTAGTAAAAGCAACTCCTTTCACTTTAGAAGTGTGATAAATTCGCCCTAATTCCATAGATTACCAACCTTTTGTTAAATAAATTTGGGTCTCCTTTTTTAGCGTACATTTGTTTCGTGATAGAAACGCTGAAAAAATTATCAAAAGAGGAACTGATTTCAGAAGTTATCAATCTCAAACATCAGGTTAGTTTATTCCAAAAAGGCATTATTCGGTGCAAAAAGGAACAGCATATAACTGTAGAAAATCCGGAACAAATAAAAATTGAATACGAAGAAAAAATTGATCTGGATTTACCACAGGACATTGAACAGCAACAAGTAATGCAACGAAAAGAAAACTTATTGAGATCCCTCACGTTTAACACAATATGATAATCAGCTTATTACATCATTTATACTTTGTAAATCCAACAGAAATTGGAAATGATACTATAATGATAGGTGTTTGTCCTAATCCAGCCTATGACAAGTTAAATCTTCTTGTTATGGATAAGTTCGACATTATTGTTTATGAACTTTGTAATGAAAAAAATGTTGTATTAGAGATGAAAGCCTTTAAAACCAAGGAAGAAAGTGTAAATCTGATAAAACACAAAGGCAAAAATTTTATTTTGAAAGTTTACGATGATAGAAAGCTATTAAAATCATTTCAAATACAAAAAGTATTTTGAATATAATTGCGCCTTTAACTCTGCTGGCCTTAACAATTATTGCAATATGAATCAACATAAAAATTACAGTCATTTCATACCCGGAAATGTTATTTTTCAACTCTTTGATTTGACCATATGTTTTTTTTTGCCCTCTTATTTTACTTTTAAAGAATATTTGCCGTTTCAGTGAAATAGATGGAGAAATTAAATTGTATTTTAAAATAAAAGAGTATGAAAAGTTTTAAAACTGACATAGTTACATTTATTAAATAAAAATTATTTCTCAACTTCGCTTATTATTCCAAATTGAAAAGGCCTCATTTTGAGGAGTTTTTATTATTTTTGTGTAATTTAAATTATTCCTTTTAATAATGACCAAAGAAGAAATCGCAGAATCTATTGAACAGGAATTTTTCATAACCTATAAATCAGTTATGATTACTTATAAAGACCATAAAATATTTTATGGTTTTTTTCAAAATTTTGAAGACCAGAAAGAATTAAAAAATGATTTTAAGTATCGATTTGTTCCTAATAATAATTCTGCTGCATTTTATGCAGAGCTAGGAAACGGGAAATTAAATTTCGAACACAGTATTATTATTGATTGTGCAAAAATAGCAAAGATCGTATTAGTATAAACAAAAATGAAAAGAAGAAAGATAAATTATTCAGAATAGTGGATCAATTCCGGTCATACTTTAAATCCACCCTTTTCAATTGCCCCCTTATCTATAGTATATTTAATCTTATTCTGATTCAAGGAAAATGAAATATGGCATCCAGATATTTCTGTATCAGTTATCAGTAATGTTTTATGATTTTTTAAACGATTTTTAATATCTTCCAAACTGGATTTAAAGGAAGAATTAATTCTATTGAGTGATATATCAGTGATTCCCAAAACGAGAATTACTATCAGGGTATTTCAGTCCTTGTTCAGTTTTTAGAAATCCGGAAACTCAACAAAAACGGTTGTTCCTCTTATAAAGTTTTCTATTGGGATTAATTATATACTTTTGGAAAAAAATTCAATTTATCCAAAAATAAGAAAACATTAAGCCTGATTTTCCATGCAAAATATTTCAAAAAAGGATTGCGCATAATCATCATTCTTAGTGACAAAGTACATATCATTCCCTTGAGAATCGTTATATTTTTGTGGGGTCATAATTGAAGAAATCGTTCTTAAACATAAGTTAAGCTAGATAATAGAAATTGTAAAAGATTTTAAAAACTGGCAGACTCAAAGGCAACGAAGGTTGCTTCTGTTTGAAGGTGAAAATCCTTAAACAGGTAGTTAGATGGTAATGCTTGCATTCCACTTTCCAAAGAAACAGCTATTGCTGTAATTTATGAATGATCGGGACATAGTATAGGCGTAGTAGATAAGGTAATATCAGTAATGATGTTGTTTTGTTGAAACGCTCAAAGACAGCAACTGTAGCATGTAAGGACCACCTGCATGGTTGGTTGAAGCAGAAATACCCATCATAAAAAATGGCTTAAACTGCCAAACCCGAAGTCGGTTTAATAAACCGGTTATTTATGTTTCGCTTCTGATTATGAAAGAATAAATACACAGTATAAGTGCTGCAAAGCATGAAAGCTCGTAGAAATCCGGAAAGCAGGTGCGCAAGCGCCTGTTTTTTTTTAAGCAAACCACAAATATTGACAAAAGTCATTACCATATTTGACAAACAACATTTCCAACACAGAGTTGATCTTATATTTTTATTCAAAAAAATTAATGAATATTTTCGCATTAAATAGTAACCGGAATTTTGCCGAACTAATAGCCAAAGAACTTAACATTCCTTTGAGCGAACATCAGGAAATCGACTTTGAAGATGGAGAACATAAATCAAGGCCATTGGTAAATGTTAGAAATCAAGATGTATTTGTTATTCAATCACTTTATGGAGATGAACAAAAAACCGTGAATGATAAATTATGTCGTTTGTTATTTTTTATTGGTGCTCTAAAAGATGCATCAGCCAAAAACATTACTGCAATTGTCCCTTATCTTTGCTATGCACGAAAAGATCGGAAAACAAAATCAAGAGATCCTGTGACAACGCGTTATTTAGCTTGTCTTTTCGAAGCTGTTGGTGTTGACAGAGTAGTCACTATTGACGTGCATAATCTGCAAGCGTATCAAAATGCTTTTCGATGCAATACAGAAAACTTAGAGGCGAGAAAATTGTTTGCGGATTATTTTGTCCCACTTGTTGGCAAAGACGAAATCGTTATCATGTCGCCCGATTTTGGGGGAATTAAACGGGCCGAAAAATTTCAGCAAATACTAAATAAGAGACTTAAGAAAGAGTTTCCTGTTGCATTTATGGAAAAATATAGAAGTGAAGGAAATGTTTGGGGTGAAATGGTGAGTGGAGAAGTAAAAGATAAAACAGTGATCATTATTGATGATCTTGTAAGTTCAGGTACAACCCTTGCCAGATCGTCAGCAGCTTGCAAAAGAATGGGAGCTAAAAAAGTTTTTGCTGTTGTTACACATGGTGTTTTTACCAGTAAGGCAGATATAGCACTTCAGGAAGAATCGTTAGAACAAATCGTTATAACAAATTCTATCCCGCTCTTCCGGTTAAAAAACCCAAAAGTGTTGGAAAAGATAAAGGTTTTGGATATTGCGCCTCTTTTTGCCGAAACAATAAAAAGATTGAATAATGGAGGTTCAATTGTTGAATTATTGGAAGAATGAAAAATTTCAAATGATACAAGAACCAAGTGGTAGAAACGAAATTAACAGAACATTCCTGTTCCCTGGAAAAAAAAGTTGCCTTTTTAAAACAGATTAATGCATATTCATTTCCTGTTCAACGGGTAGAAACAAAAGAAACTCACATGTCTTGGATTTTTTTGGTGGATAATTTTGTTTATAAATTAAAAAAAAACAACTGTTATCTTCTCCTTGATCTGAGAACTCTGGAATCACGTTATTTTAATTGCCTTGAAGAAGTACGGCTAAACAAACGCTTAGCCCCTGAAATTTATTTAGGAGTAATAGCTCTGTGCATTGAAAAAAATGGTGAACTTAAATTGGAAGGGAAGGGAGAAATTATTGATTGGTTGGTAAAAATGAAACGTATTCCTGAGGAAGATATGTTGGATCAGGTAATCAAAAAGAAGAAGTTAACTAAAGAAACGATAAGCACTGCTGCCAATTTGCTTGTTAATTTTTACAAACAATCACCACCCATTGAGATGAATGCAGCACAATTTAAAGAAAAGCTAAAGCAGGAAATTGATATTATTTACAAAGAACTTACAGATCCGTTTTTTCGATTACCTAAGATAACAATAGATCAGATCAATGAATCTTTAGTAACCTTTCTGAAAGAGAATGCCGCAGTGTTCAATAAGAGGATCATTGAAGGAAGAGTTATTGAAGCTCATGGAGATCTGAAACCGGAGCATATCTGTATTGGCACTCATCCTGCAATCATTGACTGTCTTGAATTTAGCAGAGATCTGAGACTATTAGATTCCGCAGAAGAACTTTCCTTCCTTGATATTGAATGTGAACGGCTTGGGGATATTACAACAGGAAAAATATTTTTTGATATCTACAGGGAGGAAATGGGTAATCAGATTCCGGAGGCTCTTATTTCTTTTTACAAAGCAAAAAGAGCTTTTTTACGAACGTATCTGGTAATCAGACATATTAAAGAGCCGCATTATAAAGACGATCCCAAATGGATCAACACTGCGAATATTTATCTTACTCTTTCAGAAAAATATTGTAAACAACTGGAAGCAAAACATAAGGTCTTAGCAATAGTATAATAAGTCATTTTATTATTTTATACGGATGAAAATTATTTATAACAAAATATTTTTGGAACACTTCACGGGAAGCGGCCATCCTGAAAACAGGAAAAGACTGGAAGCTTTCGAACCTTTGCCCGAAAAGAGCATTGAGAGTGCTGAACAATATCTGGAACTTGTACATACAAAACTTTACATAGAACAAGTAAAACAAGCAAGCTTGGAAAGCAGAATGATTGATCCGGATACAGCTACTTCCCTGAATAGCTTTAAGGCCGCAATCTGTGCTGCAGGAGCAACGATTTCGGCTTCACAAAGTAATGATTTCGCATTGGTAAGACCACCGGGCCACCATGCTCATTCTTCTTATGGTAGCGGCTTTTGTTTATTCAATAATATTGCAATTGCTACAAAAAAACTCATTAAAGAAGGCAAGCGCATTTTCATTCTTGATATTGACGGACATCTGGGAGATGGCACATTGGAAGTATTTTATGATACAGACCAGGTTTTGTTTTGGTCGCTTCATCAATATCCGGCCTTTCCGGGTGGAGGCTTTGTTGATGAGATCGGAGTGGGAAAGGGCAAAGGGTATTCCATAAATGTGCCATTGCCAGCAGGAAGCGGAGATGATATTTATATGCATGCCATAACTAATTTTATGACTGTTGCCGAACAATTCAAACCTGATATAGTCGCAGTATCAGCCGGATTTGATGCTCACCAGTATGATCCGTTACTTCAACTTCGTTTAACGTTGAACACGTATTATAATGTCGGACATTTGTTGCAAAGCAAATTCAAAAATATTTTTGCTGTTTTGGAAGGTGGATATAATTTAGAATACTTGCCTAAATGTGTTTATAATTTCATTGCAGGAATAAACAATCAGTCAATGCCATTTATGGAAAAGGATACAATTTCAGAAAACGATGTTGTCAGAGAATATGAAAAACGAACAAAGAGTTTGATCAAATATCTGAGTCCCTATTGGAAACTACAAGGATACAATTTTCCAAATAAGAAGGAACAACAACTCTCTTTGTAAAAAAAATAGTATTAAAATATTTTACAATGCAATTTTGATTTTTATCCTGGTGTTAAGTTAAATTTGTTTTGACGCAAAACCTGACAGGTTTAACAGGCTAAATGTTGATAAACCTGTCAGGTTTATCCTTAACATAGCACTAGTGAACTTTTTCTTTGATCAGTTTTTTTTCCTGTTCCCATTTTTTCATAAATCCAAGTGCTGCATCATCTGATAAATTAAAAAAGCTTTCGTATCCCTGTGATACAGCATGATAAAACCGGGGCTGTTCAAGAATAATAACTTCATCTACCTTCTGTTTTATTTCTTGCTCTATCTCCCTTCCTGAAACAGGTGCTGCAACAATGATTTTGCCGGCTCCTTTATTTTTACACATTGTTATGGAAGCAAACAAGGTTGCTCCTGTAGCGATACCATCATCAACAAGAATAACTGTTTTTCCTTTTAGTTCAGGTAATGCTTCTCCTTTTCTCAATTTTTGTATTCTGCGCTGAATCTCTCTTTTCTGTTCTTCAATTACACGATCCATCTCATTGGGTGTAAGTTGATATGTTGCTTCCGGATTCAAATAGGTGCTTCCATCTTCAGCAATGGCACCAAAGGCATATTCAGGATTATCTGGGTGTCCCAGCTTACGGGATACCAAAAGCGAAAATTCTGAATTCAAATGTTTAGCAACATAATAGGCTGTTTCGGCACCACCTCTTGGGATACCTAATACAATAACATTTTCATCCTTATACTTTTCCAATGCTTGTGCTAACTTTTGTCCGCCATCTTTTCTGTCTATGAACATGATTTTGTTTTTTATTGTGAATTAATTTTATGCTACACTTGCAATGCTTTTGTTTCAAAGCTTAGCAGAACTTCTCCATTATCTTTTAGTTTAGTTTTGAATTTTTGGGATAGATTTTTTATTCTTTTCATACTCCATTCCAGATCTATTCCTTCAGCTATATTTGCCTGATAGTTATGAATCTTTATAGGAATAAGTTTCAATTTTTTTATACCGCTTTTATCAATTTCAATCTGAAAGAAAAACGAAAGATCATTTCTGAGTCCCGGATCAACAACATAATCATCAATAAAATCACCTGTATCATACAAAATCAACTTGCTTTTATAAATTTCAATCCCCTGAAAAATATGAGCACTGTGTCCATGTATGATATCTGCTCCGGCATCTATCATTTCATGAGCAAATTCAATAAAATGGGGCGGTGGTTCTTCAATCATGTTATATCCCCAATGAATGCTGACAATAAGGATATCTACTTGTTTTTTTGACGATTTTATATTCTCCAGACATTTTTTTCGATCATCAGTATTTTCGACATCAATATAGTTTGTGCCTGCTTTTTTTTGTCCCGCCTTCCAACCCGGTTCGTTATCTGTAAATCCTAAAATGCCAATTTGGATACCGTTTTTTTTAACAACCTCCATTTCAGCTGCTTCCTGCGCATTTATACCAGCACCTACATATTTGATTCCGGCTTTTTTCAGCACCATAATTGTTTCTATAAGTCCTTCTTCAGAATAGTCAAGTATGTGATTGTTTGCAATATTTACCAGGGTAATACGAGCTTCCGACAATGTTTGTATTTTGTCGGGTTGAGCTTTAAAATTAAATACTTTACACGTTTTTTTGTCGCTTTTAGTCAATGTTGTTTCAAGATTTATGATATTCAAATCTGTTTTTTCAAATAGCGACAATGTATTTCCCCAAGGATATTTATAACCTTTCTGTGAAATTATTTCATCTAAACTCCTGCCTATCATTACATCCCCACATAATCCAATAGTGATGTTGTTGCTATCCATTTGCGTATATTTTATTTTGTAAGGATAAAGTTGATTTAATCCGATGTGAGAGGATATATCATGCCATCCGAAGGGTCTTCAATTCCGCACGGTGCAAACATGCTGGTCAGGGATTTCTGTTCGCTATTATTTATACTTTTACAAAGCAGCGTAGACAATTCTTCATATTGCACTCCCTTAGAATGAAGGCCTTTAGCTGTTTCAGCAAATACTTCTTTTAGGTTTTTTGTTTTTTCCATTATTTCGTTATTTTAATAGTAATTAATAATTATACATTTTGCATTTTCAGTTGCTTTTTAATTTTATCGATTTCAATTCCTGGGCTTGGTTCTTTTGCTATCTTCACCCCTTCCTCCTTTTTAACCCCAAATGCTTTCATTACATCTTTCCACAATTCTTTATTACTCTCCATGACATTTTCAATTTGCTTATTTATGCCTTGAATAAGTTTTTTATTTGAGTCCAAAGAAAAATCGGTTTTTGTACTATAAGTTTCTAAAATTTTTTTCATCGCGTTTCTTGATGTCTCAAAATCATTTTTCATCTTTTCTTCAAACTTTTCATTATAAGCACCCATCTCCAAATGCTGTGCACCAAAATCTTTTCTTAGTGTAAAGTATAATTGTTTATTGTAATCAACCATTTGTCCAACTTGCTTTTCGAACGTTTCCATAACTGCATCAAATGAACCTTTTGTGTAGCCTGTTTGTTTGCTATAATCATTGAAAGAGTTAAACATCGTATTCATCATTTTCTGAGATATTTCTGAAAATGATTTTAAATTTTTGAAAAATAGTTCACCATTCTTTGTATATAATTCAGTAAGATTTTCTCCTGGCATCCATCCTGTTTTTCTAACGCTCATAGCTGGATTAAAAAACTTAGTGACCATATCAATTGTCTGGCTCATTTGTTTTTGGAATGTATCTGCCGCCATTTTGGTGTTTTCATTTACCCATTTTGTGGCCAGATTAATACCCTCATCGAGTGTTTCATTTTGGTCTGTGTTTTTTTCAGTTTTCATAGTGTTCCTTTTTAGTGAAAATTAGTATTATTAATAATTCACAAAATTCATAAAATATATTGCTTATCTGAATAATTTCAATCACGCCAAGCGGTGAAATTTATCACACCATAAATAAAGTAATACCACTCAATTGCGCCAAATCACTACCCTAAGCGAATTGCGTCATTTGATTGCCTAAGATAAAACGAAACCCATCTTTTGTTACTTCAAATAATATGAAGGTCTATATAGATTCAAAGAAGATTGATCCAAACAGCATTGATTGGAATAGTGTTGATCCTTATAGCTTCCCTTATAGAATAGTTCAAAGTCCAGGACAAAAAAATCCAATGGGAAAACTTAAATTTTCCTTTCCTAACAGGTACTATGTTTATATGCATGATACACCTGATACTGCCTTATTAAATAAATCTATCAGGGCTTTTAGTTCGGGATGCATCAGGTTGGCAAATGCCAAAGGTTTAGCTGACTATTTACTTAAGCAAGATAAAGGGTGGGCTTCGAATACTGTTGATAGTTTAATAATTTCAGGGCAAAATATAAAGGTTGACATGGATAAACCTGTGAAAGTCATGGTTGGTTATTATACAGCTTGGGTTAACGACAACGGCATCTTACAATTTACGCGGGATATCTACAGGAAAGACAATTAAAGTCCAATAAAATGTTATTTAAATTTCTCAATTATTTTTTCTTTTTCTTCCATACTCTCCTTGTTTTTTTATTCATTCGGCTGGATTTTCCAAAAACTCAAAATGGAATCTTATCATCCTTCTGCTTACGATTTTAATTTGACGAATAAACAATTCAGAAAAAAACACCTTCTTCTTTAATTATTAATGTCGTAATAAAGAAGAGGATGTTTTAAATAATATATTAAAATGCGTAAACTTCGGTATCTATCACAAGTTTGTTTTCAACCATATTCACACCGGGAGCAAGCCAAGCTGCGTTCTCTGCATCTCTTTTTTCTACGTAGGAACGAACTTTTCCTGAAAGGGTTACTTTACTTCCTTCAGCCGAAATAGTTATTCTTTCAGAATCTATGGTTGCACTGCGTTGAAAAGCTGCGGCAATCTTGTTTTTCACATCCGCTGTTTTGAGTGTTGGCACAATTTTGATGTTGTTTGAAATCCCAACAACACCTGTTAGATTTGTCACAGCAGTTCTTGCTGAATTACGCTGAAACTCCCATTCCACCTCACCATAAAGTGTAACCCATCCATCTTCCACTTTCACTTTTATTTTTTCGTCCGGTACAGATCCATGCCATTTGAGTGAGTTCACCACGGCTTGTGCAATATCCGCATCGTTTTTTTTACCGAGTATGGAAATTTTAACTTCAATGTCTTCGGCAACTGCTTTTACGCCTATAACTCTTTTTGCAGCTTCTTCAGCAGCAAGTTTTTTACTGTACATATTTACTGTTCCTGCAAGTGTTACAATTCCATTTGTTACAGCTACGCCAATTTCACTGGCATTAAGTAATGGCTCCCAACGAAGTTCTTCCATTACATTTTTTTTGATTTCTGAATCTGATTTCATGAATGTTTTGATTTTAAGATTTACAAATAAATTTTTCAGGTACAAAGAAACTGCAAGCAATATTTTTCCTCAATGATTATAATTAAATCAATGAGTGATTTCTGTCACTTAGTGCAAAATATTTCTATTAAAGCTGGAGTTGGAAAGGATTTCCTTTAAAAAATAAACATCCCGTAATTTGCAGGATGTTTATTTCCAAAGTTCTTACACCAAAACTTAATTTTAAGTGGTCTCAGTACCTTTAGCGGTGGAGTTTTCAAATCTGTGCAAATCCACAAATGCTTTTGGATAAGCGTTGCTGAATGAAAATTCTCCTTCCAAGTCAATAATTGGTGTAATTTCAGCAATAGAAAATTCCATATCATTTAAAAGTTTATGTACATCTGTTATATATTCTTTAACAGCAATGATCGTTGGTACAAAAGTCATTATATTGAAATTACTGAACTTTCTCTTGTATTCATTATTAACAAATCGTTAATTGTCTGTACTGTTCTTTTCATTTAGAATCCATTTTGTGGCCAATTCTTCGGAATTGAACAATTTACACGGATATTTTGGTTTGTTTTTCTTTAATGCGAGATATAACTTACCTAATATCCGTTGATGGAGCCCATGCACAACAATTGCTAATGAATTTTGATTTCGGAAAGCATTTGTTTCAAATATTTCCATTTCTCTGGCTTCTTTTGTTATACTCCCATATAACCCGGGCACTACAAGTATATGGTATGGAACATGTCCATTGTTGGTCAGTTTCAGAAAAGCATCATGTATTTCTAATTGATCATTTACGTCAACTTCATACTCATTTAGCTTGAATCTAATTTCAATTATTCCATCTTTTCGAACGCCAATTATTGTAAGTGAAGTTTCAACCGAATTTATATGTTCAGTAGTCTTTACGTTATTGGTTTCTTGTTGCATAATTATTTTTTTTTGTTATGTGCTTTTTCAATTCTTCATAATGCTGGAAACACAGATTAATTCGACTGCCGTCTAAAAAAGTTAATTGGAATACACTAGGCCTTTGGCAAATTACACTATCACATTGTTTTTTTGTTCCCATACTACCAATACTATATTTTAAGGGTATTACACTAAGTATTTGTTGTTTTATTCTTCAATCACAGCATCTCCAACATATTTTCTATCTTTATAAACAGCTATACGTATTAATATGCCATCACTGCTATAATAATATACTTTCCCATCAATCAGGCGATTTTTGCTGAATGTGCCATCTTTTGATACTTGTTTGTTCGAGTTATATAATTTCCAATAACCTTCACCATTAAATACTTTCCCGAGATTATCTTTTTCATTTTTCTGCGGAATTATAGGTGGAGCCTCCACTTTCTCTTCCTGTTTTTTTATTCCAATTGTTTTTTTAGGCTCATATGTTTTTGTTGTTGCAGGATCAATATTCCCATCATTAAAATTCTTTTCTGATTTAATATCACCATTTTCATAATATTCTTTTACAAGACCAGCTTCTCTACCTCCCGCCCAGTTTCCTTCAATCATAGTTTGACCGTTCTCATAAAAATATTTTTGTGAACCTTCACGTTTTCCGGTTGCATTGAATTTAAATTCTTGCTGAACCTGACCATTTTCATAATATAATTTATAGTCCCCAACCCAACGATTATTTTTCCATAAACCTTCCTCTTTGATTTTTCCATTATCATGGTACATAATTGCATAACCGCTAGGACGATTATTTTCATAAGTGATTTTGCTTTTTAAATTGTTGTTAGGGTAATATTCCTTCCAGATACCAATCTTTTTGCTATCAAGATATTTCCCTTCTTCCACTTTTTGGTTATCTGTGTAGTCAGATTTATGAATCATACTATTTAAAATGATCCATTTGCCTTGTCTTTTGCCTGTAGCATCTGTAAAATTATGAGTAGTATCATTATTGACTAAAGACTGAGCATTTGCAGTTTTACAAACGAGGAATAACATTATTAAAATATATTTTTTCATTGGAGTAGATAATTTTATTCTATTATGTTCTTTCACAATACTGTAGATTTTAAATTTAATCTTACTTTTTGCAATATTTTCCGATTGTTTCACCGCCATCTAAACAACTATCATCATCGATAATAAATGTAAAACGCTGTATTCCCACAGATGCTTTACCGGATAAAATTATCTCAACTTCATTATCCTCTGTTGTATAAGTGCCTTCCAATATATCATTTTTTGTGAAAATTTGCACTGTATTGTCTGAATAAAATATTAATTGTTGCGAGTATACTCCATGGGATAAGAAGATTCCTTTATTGCTTGGTTCATATGTACCATTCACCTTGCCTGTGCAAGAGGCAAGAAATAGGACGAACATAATTATTAAAAACAGGTTTATTATTTTCAATTGCTGTATTTCGGTGCAATATTTAATTTCGTAGGTTTATTTATTTTCGCCTATTTTTTATCGGATTTTCGGCTTGCTCCGTTTTTAAAATTGATGAAAAAATTATTGACCACAAGTTTCCTTTACATTTGCAGAAACTAATATACAGTTATCTAAAATTTCTAATTCTCCTGCACTTTTATTGTGTGTATTGCATAATGGTATAATATACCAACTCATATCTGAGGTAGTGTTTTGCACATGTGCACCAACTAAATCTGTATTAGTACAATTTTTCTCAACACAATAATTCGTTTTTTGCTTGCTATGTATTTTCCAATGATCTATCCAACTTCCGCATTTACATATATTACCAGAAGTGCCATTAATGTTTTTAATTTTTGCCATTGTTTTTTAGTTGTTAGAAGCCATCACAACCTCCCAAAAGGGAAGGAGTTGCAAGACCTGTTATTTATCAATGATTAGCTTTATTGTTGCTGTTCCTTTATAAGTGTTTTCTTGTCAATTAAAAAACAGTAAATCATGGGAAGAATCCCGAGTGTATTTAAAATGGCAAGTGCCACGAACCAGCCTAGATGATTGTTACGTGCAGCTTTCCACATTGAAATCAATTTCCATACTGCATCCCATAAACAGAGAATGATAATAACCCAAAACAGCCAGTGGTTTAGGTGAAGGATTTCTTTCATCTGATGAATACTTTCTTTAAGTTGTTCTTTCACGGTGTTTTTTGGTTTTATTATTTATTTGAAATAGATTTTAAAACTATTTTTTCTTCTTTCCTTTTATAGTTCCTGTAAAATTATATTCTTTTTTCGTTTTACCTTTTTTGTTAGTCCAAACAGCAGTGCCTTCAATATCCTCTCCTGTTATTTTACCCGACCATTTTATAAGTTCCTCATCCGGATTTTTCATTTCAGTTTCAAAATTAATTACAATACTTGCAGTGTTAGACGAGTCAATAGTTGCAGTATAAGGTGATGGAATAAATTTGTTATCGGTCTTCATTAATTTTGAAGTGAACTTATCAGATTTAAAAGTTAGTTCATCACTCTCCGGTGCTGCCGCTTTTTTACCGCCTTGTGAAGTAAGTTCGATAGTAAACACTTTTCCTGCAAGAAGTTTATCAGATGGTGCTTTTTTTTCAGGTGCATCTTTCTTTTGAGCATAAGCACAGTTTGATAGTGTAAAAAATACACAAATACTAAGGAAACACAATAAACTTCGGTTGCTTTTTGATGTGAATTCGGTGGTTGTTTTTTTCATAATAGCTTTTGGGGTTTCATATTTGTTAGTTGAAAGTTGAAAAGTTCAATTTTGGTATTTAAAATTATTTGTCAATTGATTTAAGTAGTTTTTTTTTATTCTCCTGTTTCCACCATTCCGAAGCCCAGTTTGTAAATTTATCCAAACCTTTACTCTGAATAATTAATGTTGTAAGAATTATCAAAAAAATATAGTTCGTTTCAGTCAAGATTATAAAAGACTAAACCATAAAAGCTGTCGATATTCATAACGAATATACAATAATTTTCCATTTTGCCAAATATATTAGTGCTAAAGTCGAATTAGTTTTTCAACTGTTAATGGTTTTTCAATATAGCCAAAGTAATTGTTTTTTCTTTTTAACATTTCTATGTCAAATGGAAATAAAAAGGCTGAAAGTATATATATTGCAGTGCGCTTTTTTTCGATGTCCATTTTTTCAAATGCTTCCATGAACTCAAAACCGCTATTTTCCGGTAAATATAAGTTCAAAAAAATTAGTTGAGGCACTACCTTATTTTTCCTGAGAGACTCCAAAGCATCTGTACTACTATAAAAAGAAACTATTTTACATTCATCAAAGAAATTTTCTAATATTCTTTGATGAATGTAATTATCGTTTCCATTATTGTCAATTAACATAACTGCATTGCATTTTGGCGGAGTTGATTTCATTCTATTAAGAGTGTTAATTTTATTTGAATAAACGCAGAATAAAATTAAACCAATTGCGGTTGCTGAAAAAAATCGGGCGTGAAACAATACCTACAACCACTTCAGGAACCGCCAAGTCCCATCCACAGCATAAGCAAGTCCACGCCCTTTTCGGAGCGTTTCTCTTGCGTAGCTGTGGATTAAAATTAGTTGGCGGTTTTGAAGTGATTTCCAGCGAAACGCAATATGTTATTTAATTTTTTTCTCTATATTTTTTTGATAGTTTAAGCAAATGTATCTCATTTTTTTGTACGAAACAATTTTTAGTAAGCAGCGATCAGGAAGCTAATTGTGCAGTACCTGATCCGTTTTCCCTTTCTTTTATTAATTTTACAAAAAAATCAGTATAAAAAAAGATATAGGGACATTATTCGATGAACTTTTAATCCGGTATATCAAAACCGTTGAGCAGAACATAAAAAAAAGAATAAAAACGGCAAGGGATAAACCGCACATTCAGGCAGAGATCAGATCAGAAATAAATTTCAGTATACGTTGGGTGAAAATCGATACAACTAAAGCCAAACTATCGGAAGTGTTTTTGGAGAGGTATAAACGAGGAGAAGAAACCGGAAAAATATTCGCTCATATCCCGTAAAGTTTTTGGCGAAGACGTAGAGGATATTTTACCTTTTCAAAGAATTGAGAATGGCAAAAGAATAACCCAACAAGGTTTTTATGTGTTTCTGCTTTGCCCTTGTCTTCGGGATTTACAGAAGCGGTAAGAACAATAACTTTACAATCAAAAGGCAAGTTTAATTTCTCAAATCCTTTCAGAAAACCAAACCCATCCATCAAAGGCATATTAATATCTAAAAAAATATAATCGGGAATAAATATAGATGGAATGTTTTCCATCTTTTTTATATTTTTAAAATATTCCAAAGCATTGTTTGCATTTGTATGAACAAAAACATTTTCAGAAAAAAAATAATTCCTGATTAATCGTTCATTAATGAAATTGTCGATTGTTTGGTCGTCAATAAGCATCACAGAATTACACTTGAAAGTTTGGTTGGTTGGTTGGAGTCATTTTTTAGGGTTTAAAACCCACCTAAAAAATGGTGGGTGCGGTAACTGAACTTGTCTAAGTCCACAGGTACCGCGAAGCACCCTAACCTAAAGCAAGACAGCCCGCACCCATATAAGGGAATCGGGCTGCATCTTTAGGTTAGTTTGAAATTCGCGGTTTCGTGGACTAAGAGGCAGCTATTAAAAGCTATTTATAAATTTCTTTGCTGTTTCGTATTTAATTTTTGTTTAGGTAAAACTACAAAAAATAGATTATCTCGTTTTTTAATTATTCCAAATCGGCTAGTTCTTTTAAATATGCGTTGTAATGTTGCTTACTGTCAATAGCTCTTAAATTTAATAATTTCCCCATATTCGACATTTTCAAACATTATTTTTTCAAGAGGTACACTATTTAGTACATTCATTGCACAACGAATTATGCCAGCATGTGTAATAATCAGAACTTTTGTGAAATTTTGTTTTTTAAGTTCGTTTAAAAAAGCGGAAACCCTGTCCACTAAATCAATTAAACTTTCACCTCTAGGTGGTGCGATTGTTATGTAATTTTCCATCCAATTGCTTAAATCCATTTGGTTGATGTCATCCCATTTTTTTCCTTCCCAATCGCCAAAACTGATCTCCATTAATCGGTCATCAAAATTAACATTCTCAGAAATTTGTTCGGCTAATAGTTTACATCTTTTAAGTGGGCTAGAAAAAACAAGGTCGTAATTATTTTCTAAGCTGTTTATAATCTGTTCATGGTGTGCCTTATAATCATCAGGAATTCCGACATCTAATTGCCCATAACAGATTCCTTTTTCTGCACTCGTTTCAATATGTCTTACGAAATGAATTTCCATAATAGAATATAGAAAAGATAAAATCCTACTTCACAAATTTGCTGAGTAGCGCCTAAACAATCGCCTGTATAACCACCTATCCATTTTTTATAATAACGACCGAGAAAGATTTTAATAATATAAACTGGTATAATAAGAATGAAAACAAAAATGTTTTTGAATACCAGTAAAGCTGAAACACCAAAGAAAAGGGTTAACATAAAATTGCCAACGCCTAGTGATTTTGCAATAGGTTTAGCTTTACTGTCTTCATTTTCCCTAACATAGTCATGCGTTAAAATAAAAGAAGCAGCACAAAAACGACTGTATGCATGAGCCGAAAAAATAACAAACGGAATTGCTTTACTTTCTATGCTTAATAAAAGGTAAAACTTAAATAAGAATAAACAAATCAATCCAATAACACCGTAAGCCCCTACACGACTATCTTTCATGATGTCGAGAATTTTTTGTTTTGTCCAACCGCCACCAAAGCCATCACAGACATCTGCAAAACCGTCTTCATGAAACGCTCCTGTCATTAATATTCCAGTTATAAAAGATATTATAAGCGCAAGCTCTTTGGTTAAAAAAAACGAAGTTGCATAAAAGACTAAAGCACATGATCCGCCAACTATCCAACCAATCAATGGAAAATAGCGAGTTGACTTATTTAAATACGCTGCCTCATGATTAACCCATTTGGGGCAAGGAATGCGTGTATAAAACATTACAGCAGTAAAAAATATTTTCAGTTCATTTTTAAGCATTTACCGAAACTTCTTCTTTGTTACTTACTCCTGCCCTTTCAAAACTTGCCATTTCATTTAAAAAGGCTACAGCGGATTGAATAACAGGGTAGGCAATAGCGCAGCCTGTTCCTTCTCCCAATCTCATATCCAATTTCATCAAAGGATCTGCTCCAAGATGACCTAACATTAAAGCATGTCCCTTTTCGTTTGATTGATGACAAAAAATAGCATAATCTAAAATACCGGAATTGATTTTACTTGCAACTAAAAATGCTGATGTAGCAATAAATCCGTCAACTAATATTGTCATTTTATTCTCAGCTGCCTGCAACATAGCCCCACAAATTTGAGCAATTTCAAACCCTCCGTAGGTAGCAAGTGTTTTTAATATTGTATCAGGGTTTCCTTGTTTTTTTATTGCCAATGAGAGAATTTCTATTTTTTTATTTATTCCTTCGGAGTCAAGCCCTGTTCCTTTTCCAACACAATTATCTATTGGAATATTGCACAAAAGACTCATTAGTACGCTTGCAGATGATGTATTGCCGATTCCCATTTCGCCAAAGCCAATTACATTACAGCCGCTTTTATATATTTCATTAACGATAACAGATCCTCTATCAATACATTTTTGAGCTTCTTTAATGGTCATCGCAGGTTCTTGTAGAAAGCTTTTGGTTCCCATTCCAATTTTTGAATCTACAACATTCAACCCATGAGGAAATATATAGTTTACTCCTGCATCAACAACTTTTAAATTGATCTTATTTTGTTTGCAAAATACATTTATCGCTGCGCCTCCATTAATGAAATTCATCACCATTTGAAAGGTAACTTCCTGCGGATATGCACTCACACCTTCATTCGTGATTCCGTGATCGCCAGCAAAGACAACAATATGCGGATTTTTTAATTCAGGTGATAATGTGTTTTGGACAAGTCCGATTTGCAAAGCAATTTTTTCTAATTGTCCTAGAGCACCAAGAGGCTTTGTTTTAAAGCCAATTTTATGTTTTAACCCTTCTTCAATATTTTTTGACAAAGGTTCAATGTTAAATGTTTTCATGTTTTTGTATTTTATATTTATTGTTAATGATAACGTTGTTCATTAGTTTGCGGCTTTCCCATTTTATAATTTCAAGTTCCGGTTTTTCAAGAAACTCTACTACATGCCCTATGCAGAGATAGGCTACAAGTTGATTTTCTGCCGGAGCATTTAAAATCCGTTTTATCTTTCTTGGATTTATAAGACTTACCCATCCAATTCCTATATTTAAAGCACGTGCCATCAACCACATATTTTGTACGGCACACACCACGCTGTATAATCCCGTTTCTTTCATACTGGTTTGACCAAGCACAGGGTCTTTGGATTTTTTATAAAAAACGGCAATGTTAACAGGAGCTTCTGTAATACCTTCTAATTTTAATTGTAAGTATTGCTTTTGTTTTTTACCTTTAAAATAGGTAGCGCCCTTCTGATTTTCTTCATTAAAACTTTGCTTAACTTGTTCTTTAATACTTTGCTCTTTTACTATTACAAATTCCCAGGGCTGTGAAAACCCTACAGAAGGAGCGTTTAATGCAGCATATAGAATTTTTTCAATTACAGCATCACTTAGCGGAGTTTGCAAAAATTTATTCCCTCTAATATCTCTACGATGAAGAATTATTTCTTCTAGTACTTTAGCTTCGTCTTTGTTGAATATTCTTTGTTTCATTTGATATTTGAAGTAGGTTCTTTCTCTTTTCTTAACTTTTTATAATAACTGGAATTCCAGACACCATTAAAACAACCTGATTTGCTTTTGCCGCGATATATTGATTCATCCATCCCTGAATCTCAACAAATTTTCTTCCTATTTCTGTTTGGGCATGAACTCCCATTCCAATTTCATTTGAAATGATGATAAGCGTAGAATCTGTTTTTATTAACTTTTCAAACTCCTCTTTTGCCTTTTTTAACGATTCTTCAACGTTGTATTTAGAATCTATGTAAAAATTAGTAAGCCAAAGAGTAACACAATCAATCACTGCTACTTTATCTTTCAAATCAATTTTACTAAGTTCTTTTTCTTCTTCTATGCTTGTCCATCTTTCATCACGTTCGTTTTTATGACGTTGAATTCTTTTTTCAAAATCTTGATCCCAAGACCTTGCTGTAGCAACATAAACAGGTGCATCAGATAAGGAAAGAGCAAGCTGTTGTGCATACCTGCTTTTCCCGGAACGTTCTCCCCCTGTGATGAAATAAATCATTTTATTTTTTTGAGATTTCGTTTATTTGTTTTCGCTTTTTCGTACAGTTGAATTAATTCATCATCAGAAAACTCACTCATATCAACAAATTCATAGGATGATATGTTTTGTTTGATATAACTTATCAAATATTCACGTGTTAATTTCATTCATCATCATTTTTGAAAGTTTACATACACACAAATTTTCCTTTTTTTGATTTACGCATTAGCTAATTGTAAGCTCGGATATTTTTTTTGCGCTAACTCAAACACTCCAAACATTATTCCTCCGAATAATAAATTACCAATCAGCATGTTTCCCAAATAAGGAATTGCTGCAACATAACAAGTAATCAAGCCTTCAACCGTTTTTGGATACATCCCACCTTCCAACCACACTCCAAAGTCTGTAATTACCCAATGGCTTACTGCTGCTAATACACTAACGAATAAAACATTTTTGAAATTTACTTTTTTCACAAGTCTTCCTATTACTACCATAAGTGCAAAACTTGCGTAAACTAAAATGAATCCATTATAAAACCATTTCCATTCATGGAAATAAATAAAATAATTTAGAAGCAAATCGCTCAACCATAGTGTTAAGAGAGGCACGATGAATGCCTTCCACTTATCTGCAAAATAGCACCCACCAAATAGAGCCATTGCTCCAATTGGAGTGAAATTAGTTAATGGAGAATGTCCACTCGAAAAAAGAAGTCGCCATGCTCCTGCTGACAGAATCATTGCTGCCAGCATACCTGTTCTTGGATTAATTAGTGTTTTCATTTTGAGTTTAATTTTAAGTTTGTTTATTAATTAAAGAAAAATCCACCGGGAATGACACCTACTTGCATGCTATCAACTTTCACTCCGGCTGTGTTGTAACGAATTACATAACCATTGCTGCTATAATTACCTGCATCAGCTCCATAAACATAATCTGTCGTTGGATCAACTCCTAAACCATAAAAACTTCTATTGATAAATCCTGTACTACTTAAATTAGTAGCAGAAATATCCTGTGTATATACACTTCCTTGGTAATTGTAATACAATTTATTTTTAGCCCCATTAATGTTCAGGTTAGATGGCGAGGATGTAGTTGAACTAAAAGTAAATGTTTGCTCAACAGTATTTGTAGTTGGGTTAATACGAACTAATTTACTTGCTTTAACCAATGCAGTATATCCTGAATTCCATTCTCCTCCGCATAATACCCATATTTTTCCATTGGCATCTACTTGAAGACTACCCGGATTAGAACCCACATTGATGTTAGTTGTGACTGCATCAGTTGTTGTATTGATTACTGTAACAACGCTGTCATTAGCATATCCACCTTTACAAGCCACGTAAACAAAATTATTTACTTTAACCATATTTTCCGCACCTGCACCGGTTGTGATCGTTGATGAAATGGTATTGTTTGTGAGATTAATAACTCTTACTGCACCATTAGTACCAGTTGATCCCCATTCAGTAACATATCCTTTGTTATTATCAATGCCTAAAAAATATCGAGGCTGATTTAAACCTGTAATGCTGGCAGTTGATTTAAAATCACTGATATTTACTACTTCCATTTTACTCGCATTGTTTACAACAACATATCCTTTTCCATTGAATACACTCATTGATTGAACAATATTTCCCAAAGGAACGCTGTTAGCTGTTTGGAAAATATCATTGCTAACGGCACCAGGACTTCTGTTATAAAAGCTTACTGTTCCTGTACCTGAACCATAAGGGCCTTCATTGGTAATAAATATACCTGATGAATATCCTCCAGCAGGAGCGGGGGTGTTATCAACTGGTTTTGGGTTGTCCTTTTTGCAACCGGCAGCGAAAAAAATTAAGGCAAGGCCTAATACTAAGTAATGTTTTGTTGTTTTCATTTTTATTTTATTTATTGTTTGGTTGATTATAATTAATTGTAATTCCGATCTGATAATACCTTCCCGGCATAGGGTAGTATGCAATAATTTGATATGATTCATTCCAAATGTTATTTACCTGAAGTGAAGTCCTTATTTTCATATTTGTCAATGTAAACTCCTTTCCAAAATCAAGGTTGCCAATCTGATGCGGCTTAAGATATTGGTTGTTATCTGAAGTGGTATAGCTATATCCTACATAGTTGTAATTGAAGGAAACTTTGTATCCCTTGTATTCTACTCCGAAGCTTCCCTGAGCTTTTTCGGCAGGCACATAAATCAATTGCTTTTGCAATGCGGCTTCACTTCCCGGATTTGTTTTTTCGTTAGTGGATAATATGAACTGATACCTAGCAGCAAGTTGTAATTTTACTTTGCCTACATTATAGTGGATTTTTAAATCATACTCCAATCCTCTTGACCATACTGTTAAAACATTTTTTGGAGACCATGTGCCAAAATTATCAGGCACCCACATAATCCAATTATTTACTTTATTACTAAAACCGGAAACTTCTGCTTCTATCGAAAATTTATCTGAATAATGTATCACAGCAATACCTGCTTCTTCGCTCCATCCGCTTTCAGGTAAAAGATTTGGATTACCGCCCGGAGTCCAATACAAATCGTTAAAAGTTGGTAAGCGATAATTCTTTGATGCATTACCTTTCAACCTGATTATTTTAAATAACCACTCTTCAAGCCCTGCTGAAGCAGTAAAAGGATTAACTCCATTACTAATAAATTCTTTTCGAACAGAGGTAGTCCCTCTCCAAGTATCTTTTTTATTATTGATTCGATACGAAGCAAATAATGCTGTTCGGTCTTGCACGGGATTTTTAAGATAATTTTTTGTTATAGCTTCATTGTATGTGTTGTTTAATCCCACATTAAATGATTGGTTGGTTGAAATTTTTATTTTACTTTCAGCTTCATTGATGAATGATTTTGAACGGCTATTGGAAACAAGGCTAATTGAAGGATCGGTATAATTAAGAGATTCATCAAAATAGGCGGAGCGTATAAATACAGAAAATTTATTTTTCGTAAGTTGCCATTCAAGTGTTGAGCGATAAAATTCATCTTTTTGATTCGATTGGCTTTTACCAATTGTCATGCTTGGTGGAATATTTCTGTCGTTGGACTGATACCAAAACCGGAAGCTCAGTTTTTGATTCTCTGTAATTTTAAAATAATTCTCCTGTAACAAACCGTATTGTTTTAATTCAGCATTTGTCAGCTTTTGCTCAGGCTTTCCAAACTGCGCAATATTGATAAAAGAGAAATCATTTTTTGCATCGTGATTAAACAGTTTCGTAGAAGAAATAAATTTCTTTTTACTAATCGTCCATTCAAAATTTTGCTGTTTATCTTCAAAACTTCCATAATTTAATCCTGCGCTAATTACAATGCCTTTGTCAAATTCAGACACATTAGTTAAATGGATAGTTCCTCCAACTGCTCCACTTCCCCATAATGCTCCTGAACCTCCGAATTGTAATTTTACATTACTCAGAAAATTTACAGGAACTAGCGCAAAATCAAGTTGTCCGCTCATAGGACTTGACAAATTAAATCCATTCCACAAAACTGCTGTATGGGGCGCTCCTGAGCCTCTAAAAGAGGGTGTTGCCAATCCTGCAATACCGTAGGTGCGAATAAAAACTTGTGATTCGGAAGCTAGTAAGTCGGCTAGGGTATTAGCAGAATAATTTTGAAGAGCACTGCTATCAATATTTTCAACTTTATTTCCTGAAGTGAAATACTGTAAACGGTTTGCTGTTACTTCAACTTCCTTTAGATGTTTTGTGGAATCAGTCAAACTCTTTTGTGCCTGACAATAAAGCGAAACAGAAAAAGTAAATAGTGTACTAAATATTTTGATCCAGCAGCTCATAAAGAAATCTCCCCTCCAATTTCTAAAAGATTTTTCTTGCTACAAATGGCGATAAATGAGACTTGTTTTAAGTCCTTTGTTTTTAAGATGTCAAAATGCGGTATATGGCTTGATCGCGAAGCCCCCGACATTGTAACCACAAAAATTGTTTTTGGGTACACTGTTTTTGGTTTTTTAAATTAATAATACAATAAACATGTATTGTTCAAATACAATTATTGCAAACCAAAAAATAGAATTAGAAAGGAAATATAAGGAAGGAGGAAACTCCAAAAAACTCAATATAACCTGACTAAGCTCCATTTCGCGGAAGCATAAAAGTCATCAAATAAATTTGGCAGGTTTCCTGACTTTCCCGACTTCTGATTACCTTCCCATTCTTTTTTAGAACAGTGGTATAAATTTATCAGAAGCGCTTTCTCAACGAATTGAGACGAGATTACAGTTGCGCGACAGCCCGTGATTTTCACACGGTTTCCTATTATCTCCGATTTGAAATCGGAGCACCTAAATCATACATAATTGAACAAAAAAAGAACGAATACTCGGGCAAAACTAGAATAAAAATCTTATAAATCAAATTTTTTATAAAAAAACATCATCAGCTAGTTATTTATATATCCTCCAATATAAAACGAAAAAATATATTCATTTATCTATCTTAACTTCTTGTTTCTGGAATCAATAAAAAGTTATAATCGCATAAAATATTAGCGCAATCAGTATTACAATAATTAATGCAATCACAAGATCCATTAATACAAACCCATTTTGATCTGCATAAGATTTTTTCTTAAAAACCATTTCATATTTTGGTGATGTCGAAATTTAATCGGCAGATCCTGGCGATTAAATGTGTGAAAAAGTATAATGAGGGTATTAATCTCGCAACCAAATGGGCAAATGAAAATACCAAAATGATGGCAGAGACATTCCAAAAACAAACGAGCCGTACAATTGATATGTTCACTAATTTTTTTAACCCAACTATGAGCGTTGGAAAAACGGAGTGGATCCCTGGAGAAAATCTTACTGAATTATACACAAAGAATGGTGAACTATTTTTCAAATATTTTAAATCATTTTCAGAAATGTCTCAGGAAATGTTGAATACGATGTTTGCCTCTTTCAATGATTATAGCAAACAAACAGGCTACACCAAAAGTTCATTTGATGCGATTATGGAAACGTTTGAAAAGCAAGTTGGACAAATGATAGATTACAATAAACAATTATACGTTACACTTGGAAAAAACTTTGGTGGGCCGTATTTGGATATGGCTGCTTTTAATGAAAAGTTTGAAGAAAAGATGAAAAATTATTTTGAGACATCAAGAAACGAGATGAAAAAAATTTTAGAAACTTATAGTACAAAAACCGATTTTCCTTTGGACTCAAATAAAAAACTTATTCATGGCATAAATAAGCAAATTGAAAATGTCATGGAGAGTAATAAAGAATTTTGGAAAGATGTAATGAAAACATTTGAGGTTAAAAAGTAGGAAGGGGTGAACAGAGCAAAAGAACCAACTTAGGAATTGAAACCGATAAAAATTAAAAAGGAAAATGAAAATAAAAAATGTATAATTATTAAATTCCCAAATTATAAAATCACGATTAAACCAGCGAAATAATGGAAAAAACAAAAAATCTGAAAAAAGTATTTGCTGAAACAATTAATATGCTTTTTCAATTCGCCACAATGTTGTAAGCATAGGTTAATTCTATAGTGATCAATGAAAGTGAATTGAAATACACTAGCCTTAAAACAGATTAGACTATCACATTGTTTCTTTTTGGCTCCCATAACAATACAGAACCAATTCAAATAAATTAAAAATGGTAATGGTGCAAAAAACAGTAAGATTTAAGTGTTATTCTAACTATAAGCATTTAAAAATCATCAGTTTTGTTTTACTTAGTTTTTGGCTCTCTCAGATCTTGTATAAATGAGGTGAGCTTCCTTGTAAAAGAGCCTGATTATTTTTCAATTTCACTTGATTTAGAAATAATTTCCTTAATAACATTATCGCACATTAGAGACGTTTTTTTGAGGTGATAAAAGATTTCGATATTTTTAGGATCTTCAGGTTTTTCAAAATTGATAATATCAAGCAAACCAAGTATTGAGGCTATAGGAGCACGCACATGATGTGATTGCATAAAGGCAATCTCAGAGAGTTTCTTAATATATTCACTTTGTTTTTCCTCTGCTTCCTTTCGTTCCGTTATGTCTCGAATTATTCCACAGTAGAATTTTCTTTTTTTGCTTATCCAATAACTTAATGAAAGTTCTATTGGAAACTCTTTGCCATTTTTCTTGAGTCCATTTAGTTCAATCATATTATTCTTTACTTGATCCTTATTAGAAGCAACATGTTGTTTAAATCTTTGGACATGTGAATCTCTATATCTTTCGGGCATAATAAAAGTAAGAGGTTTTCCCAAAACTTCTTTTTCTTTATAACCAAACATTTTTTCTGAACAATGATTCCAAAAAATTATTGTTCCTGCTTCATTTGCGAGTATAATTGAATCTTTTGCCGATTGAATAACTGACTCGAATTTATTTTCAGTATCTATCATTTTCTCCTCAATCTTCTTACGTTCAGTAATATCCTGAATAGTCCCCATCATTTTTATTGGAATATTATTATTATCCAATTCCAATTCACCGATGCCATTTATCCAAAATTCCTTTCGTGTTATTTGATTTATTATTTTATACTCTTTATTAAATCGTACTTTATTGCCAATTACTTCACGTTCAAGATAATCAGCCATTAGCTTTTTATTTTCAGGGTGAATAAGTGATAGCCATTCTTCAATAGAATGTTCATTACTTGAAGAAAGCCCAAAAATCCTTTCCATTTCTTCACAACCTGTCCATTTCCCCTTCGAGATATCAAGAATATAACTTCCTATCTTAGAAATTTTTCGTGTTTCCTTAAGCAGGTTTTCACTCTTTAGTAATTTCTGTTCCGCCAGTTTGTTCTTGGTAATATCTTGTGCACTAATATAAATTATTTCAGAATTATTACTAATTATAAATGAAGCGTTCACATATACTTGAATTACCTTACCGTCTTTTCCCTTCCATTCTCGTTCACCAACCTCGTGTTGTTTTAGCTGTATAGTTTGATTGACAAAAGAATCAATATTTTCTTTTGAATAGTTAACAAAATCATAAATAGTTATTGATTCTAGTTCTTCCGGCAGATAGCCTGTTAATTTAAAGAATGCAAGATTTGCATAAATAATTTTTTTTGTATCAACATTAAAAAAATAGATACTCAGTAAGGAATCATGAATAAAATTTCTTAAACGCTCTTCACTTTGAAGTAAATCATTTTTTGTTTTTTTTCTTTCTTCTATATCCGTAAAAAGAAGAATTGAGCCAATTATATTGCCATTGGCATCTAAGTATGGAGAACGAACAATTAAAACCCATTTAGTTCCACCCGACTTTGTTATTAACTGCATTTCCTTTTGACTCAATTTTTTATTCTGGCATTTTTCATGTTCTGCCTTAATTAGTTTTTCTTGCTCCTTCTCTTTCACAAAAAAACTATTTACCTCCTTCCCTTCTATATCTTTAACCTCGTTTTCCGTAAGGTCACAAAACAGTTTATTAGCAAACATAATACAACAATCATTGTTCACAATTAATATCCCTTCATTCATGTTTTCAACTATATTATTCCATTGATGTTTTGGAGAATAATCTAACATATTGTATTTTGCTATTGCAATAAGAGAAGCAATAGAGAAGGTTGTAATTAATGGTGTAGCAAGTGGAATTCCATCGATGTGAAAAATGAGCGGGAAAATTAATTCTGTTGTAACTCCTCCAACAAAAGGTATGGCAAATCCAACAGCTAACAATAGTGCCTGCATTTTTTTTCGATCTGACGTTCTTTCCTTAAAATAATATAGCCAGAGAAGCGCAAGCATTATTAATCCTATTCCGCTCATCCATAGAAAAATCGAATTTGTAACTGGTGTAGATTCAGGGTTTGCAATCCAGTTCCATCGATCAGATTTTACGATGGTATATTTATCAAGCCGGGCAATCATGAGGAATTCTAATAGCATTGGTGGTAAAAATAAAAGCACAAATAACTTTGAATCCCCTATTCTTTTATTCCATCCCGTAAACCGCAGTGTAAACAATAACCCGAAAGATATCGCAAAAACAAAAGGAGCGGTTGACATGCGACACCATATCATTGCTGTTTCTGCCGAATTGCTCATTCGCATGAGCCCGTTAACAGTTTGTGCAATACCCAGTAGAAGAACGAAAAGAAAAAAAGCTTTGTTTACTTTATTTTGTGTCAAGAAAAAAACAGCATATGCAAATATTCCTAAATTAATTAATGCAGGAATAATAGAGAGCAAAAACACACCCCAGTGGTTAAAATTTAAACTGAACATTTCATGATCCATAGTATTTAAAGATAAGGATTAAAAAAACAATTGGAAATATTGTAACACCAATTTAGTAGGTTTATAAATTAAATTTTATAAAGAGCTGTTCCCTGTTATTTAGTTTCTTAAAACAACTATTTATTTTTTATTTGAAAAAACACTAATGAGGGGTTTTTTCAATTTGATTGCCACTACTACTGTTATTTACCACTATGGGTAAATCGGAACAATCTGCTCTAAACTGATTATACTGTGCAATACAACTTTGAATCTGACCTGGAGGAGGGTTACCTTGTGTAACAATGAAAACAATCCCACTCTCATCTGTTGTCATATCATAAAGGATATTGTTTGACGACAGACAAGAAGTAAGTTCATTCATTGCATAGGTGGCACAATCGCTACCCTTTCCTCCAGTAGTCATTTGTGCATTTACACCCTGAAGCCAACCGATTAGAATGGCTAGTAAAAATAATTTTTTCATGATTTGGATCCTCCTTTATGATTAAGTTAAATATATATTTTCCTTCTTTTTATTACTTCATTGTAAAATTAAAAACAACTCCTTTCAATTATTTCATAATAATTTTTCGCTTGATTAATTTATTCTCATCTTGAATAGTGATAAAATGTACACCAGCACCTATTTGTGTTGTATTAATACTTATTTCGTTATTTCCCTTTGATAAATTATATTGTGAACTCAGTATTTTTCGTCCTATAACGTCATAAATAATAATTTTATAGTTTTGATCAAGACCAGAGTATATGGTAAGTGTCAAAACACCGAAATCACTGTATGCATTGACAATTTCTGTTTCACGAGTACCACACTCATTTAACGAAACTATATTTGAATAGCTATAACCACCGTTAAAATCATTTTGTTTAAGCCTGTAATAGGTTGTTCCAGAATAAGGGTTTGCATCAATAAATGAATATTTTATTATTGATGAACTATTTCCTGCTCCAATAACTGTTCCTATTGATTCAAAATAATTTGCATTGCTACTCTTTTCGATAGTGAAATAATCATTATTAGTTTCACTTGCTGTTACCCATCTCAATTCAATTTCATTTTTACCGCATTTTGCATCAAAATTAAGAAGTTCAATAGGTAAAGGATTATTCCCTAATTTCGAAGAAAAGGTAAAGGGACTGAATGATGAAACTAATGCAGTAGTTACAATGTTTCCGCTTTGTGTCGTAGGACTTATTGGAATGCTACATCCACCAAAGGTTGTAGTAACATTCTCATTATTATTTTCCCAACCACCGGCACCCGAATTGCATGATGAACACCAATGCGCAATCCTTAAATCAGAACAAATGACAATCCCACTTGTTGCTGCATTTTCTGAAAATAATTGCACAGTTGCATTTGCACTACCCGCTCTCTCTAATGTCCAATATTCGGTACTACTGACATGATCAAGCGGATTGGGAGTTGTTGATGAAATTGCATAACTTCCATATCCTGTATTAAAATACTGAGCCGTGAAAGTCTCTGATGAGGAAGGTGTTCCGATAGCAATACGAGCCCAAGTTGAGCCATTTCCGGTCGGAAAAGTAAATGCGGTTGTGCCAATTTTAGCTATTGGACCATCCACGAAACTAGGTCCGGTATTATTACCAGAAGTTGCTGTTGCTCCTGCATTCAATGTTAGAAGATAAGTTGGAGTCGTTAATACAATCCCATTTGTAAGAGTTAAGGCACCTGCAATAGTTATAACTTTATTCAATATTATTATATCATTACTTGAAACTCCAGTATTATTTGCTGTCAGGTCATAAAAATTTGTAATTGATGTTCCTCCTATTGTTTGGTTAGCTGCACCATTAAAAGTAATTTTACCGCTTGTGCTAAAAGTAAATGATCCATTATTTGTCCAATTACCAGCCACACTATGCGATAAACTACTACCACTTGCAAATGTGGTATAGGCATCACTCACTGTCAAATTCCCGGCAATAGTAAGATTGCCTCCTGCTGTTTTAGTACTACTGCCAGATCCTGTTTTATTTGTAAGTGTTAGATTTCCATAAGTTGGAGTAGCGAATATTGTCTGGTTAACTCCATTGGGAGCGTTGTATTCAACTGTACTGTTTACAGTAAATGCAAATACAGTAAAATTAGAAGGGAAATTATTTCCCGTTTGTCCACCAGAACTTGCTGCTAATTTCAATGTTGATCCGGCAGCCATATTTATGGAACCTCCAGATGCATATCGATTAAGCGTGTTGGTTGAAATATCTAGCGTTGAAGCACCATTTATATTAAGATTACCATACGGAGTACTATAAGTGCTACCAGTTATAATAACGGTAGGCGTATTTTGACTTCCAATTTCAGTTGATAACTTTCCTAAAAAAACATAATAACCGGTATTGTTACAAGTAACTGTTTGTGTGCCATTGGCATCAAAAACAACCGTATTGGGTTGGTCAACAGTACCGGCTGCACACCCTGAACCAAAAGTCACATTTCCTTTAAATTTTACTGTGCCGGTAGTCCCGCCAATTCCAAGAATTGGGAAAGTGGTTCCGGCTGTTGCAGAAAAAGTGGCACTTTTATTATAAACAATTGTTCCTCCGTTTTGCACATTTACTTGCATTTGTGTGTTTCCATTTCCACTCAGTATATTAAATGTAGCAGTTTGATTAATGACAAAGATATATGCTCCCGTATTCAATCGAAACACATTGTTTACACCACTTATTGATGCTCGTATTGCGCCTATTTCTATAGAGGCACTTAGGGATATTGTTGCAGCACCAGTTAAAGGAAGATATAAACTATCGGCACAAGTAGGAGAACCTAACGGACTCCAATTGGCTGCTGCATTAAAATCAGTTCCTGCCCCCCCATTACCAACTCCAACCCATGTTCTGGTGGTTACTGAACTCGTACAAACTGTAGTAGTTTGGCTGCCACTTACAAAATTTGTGCTTAAAGCTCCTTCAGTTACCGCATATACTTTCCAATAATACGTGGAACTTGATAGTAATCCGGATTGCACCGAAGATGTGGAATTCGCGGCAGTTTGACTCATAAAAGTATATGTAACTCCATTATCATCGGAACGGTATATTAAATACCCAACTTCATTTGAAGCATTGTCTGTCCAGTTTAATGTCATGGAAGAGCTTGTAACGCCAGTAAAACTCAAGCCGCTTGGATCTACTGGAACTGGGGGGGTAAATGTATATGTTTGACCATTAACTGGGGTTGAACTTAAATTGGTTGTTTCACTTGTTGAACTAGCTATGGGGCTTGTTCCTGTTCCATTTAATGAAAGATATGTTCCAGATACATTTCCGGTAATTCCAATTGAAGCGGTAGGAGTAGAAAGTGATCCCGATTCAGGTCTGTAAACATATTCAACTTTTCCGGTTCCCTCATATAGTCTTACCTGAAACGAAATACATGATAATGCTGCCCCATATTGCCACTTTTCATTTAAATATTCAGCTGTAAAGACTCGACTTCCTATTGTACCATTTGTTTGATATGTAAACCCTGTCGCAGAATTAATCGCTAAATCATCCCAAAGTGGTGCTATAATCGGGCGCAAAGTCGTTGCGTTAGATGTTCCAGTACTTGTTAAGCTATTAACATACCCATAAGAAGAAATGGACGCCCCAAAAGCTAACCATCCATTAGTGGATGCAGAGATAGTGGTGTAACGTGTTCCCATATACCAGAAATCAAATCCGATAGGATTACTATTCCAAGCTCCATCGTCTACAGTACCTTGTCCGGAATTAGTGGTTCCTGAAACTAAAGGAGTAAATGTTCCATTAGTGGAAGAAAAGGCATAATTTGTTACATTTTGAGCAAAACAATTTAGAATATTATTAAACAAAAACAATAACACACATATTCTCAATTTTGATATGTAATTTGGCGTTTTCACTTGTTTTTTATTCATTTCTGATTCAATGCATTTATTAGTTATAGAGTAATTTCAAATAAATTTAATTCTTGTCTTTTGAATTTGTTAATTGCTCAATTTTTAGGAATAGATGTCCAAAATTTATTGGCTTTACAATGAAATCATCCGCCCCTAAACCAAGTGATTTTGAAATTAAATTTGTTTGATCTAATGATGAAATAAAAATGAGTGGAATTTTATGAAAATGAAATTCTTTTAATACGCTCAAAAGGGACAAGCCACTGAGCCCTGACATCATAATATCACTAATTATAAAGTTAATATTCTGATCCTGAAGAATTCCAAGAGCATCTATAACATTATCTGCACTAATAATTTCATATCCTTTTGTTTTTAACTTTGAAGACAATACAGTAAGTATTAATTTGTCATCATCTACGATTAAAATTTTCATAATATCCTCCTTTTTTATGATAGTATATTTCTTAAAAAAATAATTATTACAAGAATAATAATAACAACTGTGCCTATTATCCTGTCTCTTTTTGATTCCTTATTCACATTTTCCGAATACAAAATTTCATCCGTGATGTGTCTAATAATATTTTGAATCTTTATAAAGCAACTTTCACCTTTAGCGATATAATCATATGCTCCATTCCTCAAAGTATCCATTGCAACTTCTATATTATCCTGTGATGACAGCATGATTACTTCAGTATCGGGAGCTTTTTGTTTTATTTTTTTCAACACCTCTATTCCGTCCATTGCATCAGGATAATTGCTGTTCAAATTATAGTCTAATACAATAAGTGCTGGCTTCTGGTGCAAATTTTGAACACACTCTTCACCTGTTGGAAAAGCAATTATTTCAATATTTGTTTTTCCCTTTGATAGCTGATGTTTAAGCGCTTTGATAAACATATTGTCATCATCTACTAAAAACACCTTTATTTTTTCTTTTGTTTCCATGACGCAGTTTGTTTCTTTGTTTGTATATATGATATTGTTTTTTGTATTGCAGAAAATGCTTCCCTGTCTTTTGGAATGTATGTAAATGCGCCCGCTTTTAATGTTTTAAGAGCAACACTAAGATCTTTCTGCCCTGACAGCATAATTATTATAGTGTTTGGGGAGATTCGTTTTATTCTCTTTAATGTTTCTATACCATTCAAGGCATCGGGCTTATCTTCATTCAAATAATAATCTAAGAGAATCACATCAGGTTTTAAATTCATATTTTTTAAACACTCTTCTCCTGATTTGAAACAATAGATTTTATCATTCGTGTTTTTTTTTAGAAAATATCCCAATGCCTGTAGATACATTTGATCATCATCAGCAATAAATATTTTTATATCATTACTTCTGCTATCTGAATCATCATTCCTCAATATAGTCAACGTTTTCATAGCATTTGTCTTTATAGATTCCAGTATTTTATACGGAACTTATATAACCAACATCGTAATTTTCGGTCAACGGAAGGAATTATTCGGTAAGCGGGGTAAAATATTTAGTTGGAAGAAATTTCAGAAAACGGGACATGGCCAACATTGAACCTTAAATCATGCGTAGTCGTTTATATACCTCATCGCGATATGTTTTGCCAATAGGTATTATTTTTTCATTAAAGGAAATGGTATCGTCTTCTATTGTATCAATTTTATCTATTCGTATAATATAGGAGCGATGCACCCTCATATAATCGCTTGGTGATAACTTTGTCTCCATTGCATTCATAGTGGAATGGATAACAATTTTTTCTTTTTCAGTGTTAAGAGTAATGTAATCTCCCAAAGCTTCAACCCACAAAATATCCGATTTCTTGATTCTTATTATGCTAACTCCTTTTTTTACAAATACATTATCATCATTTATGTGGTGAAAGGTCTGTTTAGCAACTATATCCTTAGCCCGACTAATTGCCTTATAAAATCTTGAAAAGTCCAATGGCTTAACCAGATAGTCAGTTACATTATATTCAAAGGCTTCAAGTGCAAACTCTTTATGAGATGTAGTTAAAATTATTTGTGGTATTTTATGTTCTATTATTTGAATGAATTTGATGCCATTCATTTCAGGCATTTCAATGTCTAGGAATATCAAATCAACGCTATTCTCTGAAAGGAAAGACAAGGCAGTTATAGGATCTGGGAATGAGTGAACTAAGTTCAAAAAATCAACTTTTTTAATATAGCTTTCAATTAACTTCCTTGATAATAACTCGTCCTCTATAACAATACAATTCATCATATTACTTAATTTTTTATTTTTTCTCTTAATTCTATTATCGCAACTGAGCATGCTTGTATTATGCTAGCGACCATATCAGGAAGCAATTCAAAATTTATTTGTTCCCCTGCATATTTTTCAACAGCATTAACAGTATCTTTAACACTGTGTATTCCCATAAAATCGATACTAGGCTTCATTTTGTGAGCAACGCCCCGCAATTCTGGCCATTTTTTTTCATTTAAATATCTGGCCATTTTTTCAAGCATTTCAGGTGTTTGTTCGAGAAATCCGTTTATCATCTCAAGTACAAATTCATTACTTCCTTCTGAAAGCTCTTTTAGATATGTCAAGTCTGTATATGATTGGCTTGCACTATCTGAATTTTCGGTAGTTATTACAAATGTAGATTCTTGGGAACTACCAATATTTGTATCCTTTTTAGTTAGCTGTTTTATTTTTTCATATAAAGTTCTTTGATTAAATGGCTTTGATATATAATCGTCCATGCCCAATGTTATACACTTTTCGGCTTCGCCAACAAGTGCATGAGCCGTCATAGCAATGATTGCGGTTTTTGATTTTGGCAATGACATGTTGTTACGAATGTATTTTGTAGCTTCGTACCCATCCATCTCAGGCATTTGCATATCCATTAATATAATGTCATAATCTGCTTTCGATAGTTTATCCACCGCAATCCTTCCATTATCAGCTATATCAAGTTTACATTTCCACTTTTTGAATATTTTTTTTGCTAACATTTGATTCATTATATTATCTTCTGCCAAAAGAATTTTCAAATCCTGTAATTCTGAATATGAACTACTTTTATCTTCTGTTTTTACTTCAATATTTTGCAAATTACTTTTTTTAAATGTTAATGTAAAATAAAAACAGGAACCATTATTGATTTCACTATTTACGGAAATTGTTCCTCCTTGCAATTCTATCAATTGCTTAGCAATCGTTAATCCAAGTCCCGTTCCTCCATATTTTCGAGTAGTCTCACTACTTGCCTGAGTAAAGCTATCAAAAATGCCAGACAATTTATCGTTAGAAATTCCCACACCAGTATCTGTAACTTTAAACTGTATAGTATAAAAATCATCCTTTTGATCATTTAACTGTATATCTATTTTTACACTTCCTTTTTCGGTAAATTTTATAGAGTTGCTCGCAAGGTTTAAAAGTATTTGCCGCAGCCGGGTCGTATCTCCGATAATTACTTTGGGAATTTCATTTGATATGGAATAGGTCAATACAAGACTTTTTTTACTAGCGGTGAAATGAAGTGTTTGAACAATGCCTTCTATAACTTCTTCGAGTTTGAAGGGTAGATTTTCAAATGTTATTTTACCTGATTCAATTTTCGAAAAGTCAAGAATATCGTTAATAATGGTCAATAAATTATCAGCAGATAACTTAATGGCATCAACGCATTCTTTTTGCTCTATAGGTAGATCCTCTTCCTGTAAAATATCAGCCATCCCTATAATGGCATTCATTGGGGTTCGTATTTCATGACTCATATTTGCAAGAAATTGTTCCTTAACTTTTCTAGAATGCTCAGCAATCTCTTTTGCATTTAAAAGCTCGGTGTTTTGTTTTTCAATTTGCGAAAGCATATCATTAAAACAAATGAATAGTTTACCTATTTCATCCGTTCCTTTTGTACACATTCTTATAGAATAATCTTTTTTCATGCTTACATATTTTGCAGTTTCAGCCAGTTTAAGAATTGGTTTAGAAATGATATGCTGAAGTTTGGAAGAAATTAAAAATGCTATTATCAAGGAGGAAAGCAGTACGGCAATAGCAACTTTTAAAAAGTCTTTAATACTGGAATAAAGTTCCTTTAAATCGGACTTAATATAAATCAGACCAGTTGATTCTCCGTTCAGTTTTATATTTTGAAATAGCTCCAGATAATCTTTGGTAAAAAAAAGACCTTTTTTAGGTGCTGTTGGAAAAGAAATTTTTCCTTTCATTTCGTCCCTTACGTATGTTGCAAATAAATCTCCATTTTTGAGATAAATACAGGCGACTATAATATTTTTATTTACTTTCAATGAATTGAGTGAGCCTTTGGCTGCATCGGCATCCATAAAGGTGATGGCAGCAGTGTTGTTTTCTCCAATAATTTCAGCTACCGATTGTAATTGTTCTGCAATCTTTTTCTTAAAATTTATTTCATCATAAATTACAAAAACAAGACAGGCAAACGACAAAGCAATAGTCGTAATCAACATAATGATAAGTATCATTTTATGTTTTATTGGAACGTTTCGTATATTTATGATTTTCATACTATTCAATTATTGTTGCTAAGCCCAATAATTTCGAGCTTATTTTTATACCTGCCCGCTTTGTGGAATTAACATTTATTTCAAAACCAAACTTGTTTTTGCTTTTTGAAAAATTAATCATTCCTTTTAACTGACAAAATCCTATTGTTTCACTAACTGTTAAAACAGGAAACTCTGATACTTTTTTTAAAATTTCGGGAAGCTGGTCTTTTTCCGAAGGACTTATGTATAAGATATGACAATGTGTTGCTTGTTCGATACTATTGTATTGAATAATTTGCAGTTTTCTTCCGCCAATATTCATATTAGAAGCAAGTTTTTCAGTAACCTTTGCCACCACAGAATCATTTAAAACCCCTATAATTATTGGCGAAATACTTGAAGGAAATGAATTTGAAGGCCACTCAACAAATTTTGAAAAATTACATAAAAACGCAGCTTTCACTTCATTCTCACTAAATTGTTGGGCACGTGCATTATCAAGCATTAAAAACCAGATAACACCTGAAAAGAGCACACAATATTTGATTTTTCTGATCATGTTAATTCACAATTCGCTGTTTTATAATAATTTCATTTATCCGAATTTCAACTCTTCTATTGGCCTTTCGTCCAAACTCTGTTTCATTTGTTTGTAAGGGTTCAGATTGCCCTTTTCCGTAAAAAAGTATTTTCATTTTTTGCACACCGTTTTCATTTAAGAATCCCGCAACTGAACCTGCACGTTGTTCCGATAATTTTTGATTGTATTCTTCCGACCCTCTATTATCGGTATGACCAATTATTTCAACTTTTAGGTTCGAATACTTATTTAATAGAACTGCTATTTTATTAAGTGTGTCTTTATATTGTTTAGAAATTGCTGTAATATTAAAATCGAATGGAATATTTCTGCTGAGGATTGTTTTGATTGTAACCTCATCTATTTTTTCTGTTACTGAAGATCTTTCATTAACAATTAAATTAGCCGACTCAGAAAATAAATCAGGAGGTATAAGATAAATAGTATCATTTCCTATTACCAACGGCTCTAAATCAGATGTTTTTTTATCACCATAAAAGAAAATATTTTGGTCAGCTTTCTCAATAAATCCCTGACTAGTAATTTTCTCGATATTTTTTAATGCAACCGAATCTGTATTTTCTATAATCTGGTCTACTAAGGTTGTTAATGGAGCATAATCTTTATTATCTGTATATAAATATTCAAGTTTTTTTAATTTAACAGAATCTGTTGTTTCTATAATTTTATCAATAAGAGATAATAAAAGTGAATCGTGTCCTTTAGTTTCAACATTATTTTTTACTGAATCCCGCAAATCATAAAATGAATTCTCGATACTAAGACCCTGTCCTATTGGTTTATCAAATGGAGCAATCGACTTCAGGTACATTGTTTGGTATAATTCATAAAAATAAGTTTGATTCGGAATATATAGGTTAAAAACAAATGACGAATATCCTTCGGCATCCACAAGCATCTGGTAATTTTTTCCGGGAGGGAAAATCATTAAATATTTCCCTGTTTCAGGATTTGGGTTGTAAACATATTTCACTTCATTATTCGTTTCTTTATCAATGATTTTTATTTTAACATTTAACTTCTTTTTGCCATCGGTAATTATCGAGCCTCTTATCATTGTTAAAGGAATATTGGGTTTTGGAAAAATAACCATGTAGAGATCTTCTTCTCCATATCCTCCTGAACGATTTGAGGCATAATATCCTTTTCCTCCTCTGGCAGATAAAACAAAGTGTATCTCATCTGCCGAAGTGTTAATGGGATACCCCATGTTTTGAGGTTCTGTCCATTGATTATTTATAAACTCCGCTTTGAAAATATCAAAGCCCCCCATACTGTTATTACCTTGTGAGCTAAAATAGAGTGTTTTGTTGTCAGGATGGATGAAAGGAGACTCTTCATCGTAAGGAGTATTTATTGCGGCACCTAAGTTAATTGCCGTCCCCCATTCCCCATTTTCCATCATTTCTGATTTATAAATATCTTTACCACCATATCCTCCTTGACGAGAACTTACAAAATAAAGTGTTTTCCCATCGGAAGATAGACTGGCGCTTGTTTCCGAATTCCCACTGTTAATGTTTTTTTCAAGTTTTTTTGGTTCATTCCAATTGATTCCGTTTTTATCTGAAACCCAGATTTCGCCTTTTTTACCTCTGTATAAAAATAATTTTTCTCCATCAACAGAAAGAGCAATTGTTGCATCGTTGTCAATTGAATTTACGGGAGAACCGATATTTTCTGGAAGTGACCATTTATTTGTTTCATCTTTTTTAATAAAATAAATATCTTCCAAATACTGACCATCTTCACCAATAATACCACCAGTACTTTCCGACCTTTTTGAGGTAAACATCAACATTGATTCGTCAGCCATTATTAATGGTGCATAATCTGAATATTTGGAATTTACACCACTCCCTAAATTTTCAACTGTTACTTTAACCGGATTCTGGATAAGCATTTTTGCGTTTTTGCATTCTTCAATTTCATGTTTTATTTCATCTATAAATGTCTCATCAAAAAGCCTATCCGATAATATTTTCTCGAAGACTGTAATAGCTTCATCAAAACGATTATTGAGATGGTAAGCTTTCCCGAGATTTAAATAGGCTTGAGGAAGAATGTCTGTTTCTTTGTTATTAATGTATTTTATTGTAAATTCAAGAGTTTCAATTGCCTTTGTATAATTTGATTTGGTATTTATATAGCAAATTCCGAGAAAAAAATTGTAATAGGCATTTTGGGGTTCAATGCTATCTAATTGTTTGAAGAGTTCAAGAGCAGTATTAAAATGCCCGATATCAAGGGCATTTTGAGCTTTCTGAAACAATTGATTTTTATTTTGGCTGAATGCATTCGAGGTTAAAAGGCAAAGGGAATTTATCAATACAAAAAGTATTTGCAATTTTAATTTATGAAGTTGCGTTCTCATTGCAAACTATATAAATTGGTAACGATTAGATTGACATTTCTATAAGCTGGATGCAAAATTATCAAAGATCAAAACCATACTTAATTATTGTATCTAAATTAGATATATCAAATAAAATAAGATAACCCAATTAAGGGTTATGCATACACATGTAAGTTTTTTGATCTTTTTGGGTTATTTAAAGTGGTAGGTGGCTGTATTAAAATAGAATTCTAAAGAAAAGAAAATCAATTTTTTGATTCAAGTGGTATTTTACTATTTAGGATACCTTGTTGTTTATGATTTTTTTGGGCAATTCAACAAAAACAGATGTCCCACTTGTTCCATCGCTTTCTATTCTTATTTCTCCATTTAAGGAGTTTATTATTTGTTTGACAATATGCATTCCTAAACCGTTTGCCTTCTCTCCATTTAACCCTGTTCGCTTGGATTTTGTAAATTTATCAAAAATGTTTTTTTGTAATTCTAAAGGAATTCCAATCCCATTATCGCAAATTTTTATAATAATTTTATTTTTAAGATTTATGGTTGAAATGGTTATTTGACCCGCATTGGGTGTAAATTTTATAGCATTAGAAATAATATTATTAAAAACACGAACTAATTTTTCAGGATTTGCCTCCAATCGAGCTATCAAAAATCCCACAAAAAATTACAATGGCGGAAGAAGCCAAACCATTATGGAAAAAAATCTACACAGACCTTTCCCGCGCTGATTTTGGGGCTATTAGGAGCAATCACAAGCAGAGGAGAGGCGCAAGTGGTTAGGCTGGCTCTGATATATGCTCTGCTCGACATTTCATTAGAAATAAAGATAACTCACCTTGAAGCTGCACTTGCAGTTTGGAAATATTGTGAGGATTCCGCAAAATATATTTTTGGAGAAAAATTCGGTAACGATACAATTGATACTATTTTTCAACATTTTTCAGATAACAAGATGGTAGGAATAACTTCGACAGCACTTCATAAACTTTTCGGAAATAACAAACCCGCAAGCGAAATAGAAAGGGCTTTATCGGAATTATTAAAGTGTGGGAAAATAAGGATGAGAAAAGAATCAGGCATAGGCAGACCAACTTTGATATACGAATTTAACGAATTAATCATGGCTAACGCAACAGACCTTTTTCGTTAATTCGTTTAATTCGTTCTAAAACACCAGTTAAATGAGCGTATTAAACCAATACATAAACTATTTTCCAAGTGCTTTAGCGAAAGAAGGCACGGTAGCTTATTATGGAACAAAGTTTATTTTACGAGATATACTATAAAATGCACACATCTCCAAAACACTTAGCACTTATTTCTGCACTTCGCAGTTTACCTAAAGAAAAGCAGAGTAAATATAAAAACACTTTCCTTCCTTGTTTTACTATTTCCGGCTACTTTGAAAGTAATGGAAAAGGAAGTCGAAATGCACAGGATAAAATTTACCACACGGGGTTAATATGTCTTGATTTGGATGCTAAAGATGCGAACGTGAATTTGAAAGATTTGAAAAATAAAATTATCAACGAACCTTTTGTAGCATATTGTGGCGATAGTTGCAGAGGTGAGGGGATTTTTGCGATCATTCATATTTCAGAGCCTGAAAACCACATGGAGTATTTTGATTTTTTCAAAACTTGGTTAGACTTAAATGGATGCCTTTCAGCATTTGACAAAAGCACTAAGAATATTAATCGGCTTCGCTTTATTGCTCCCGATAACAATTTTTATATAAATGACAACGCAAAACCTTTACCATTACCGATCAGGGATCGAAAAATCGCTCCTGTTCTGTTTGGAAAAAAAATAACACCTGAAAATGTTTATGGTAATAATTTCCAATGGTGTGTTGAACAAACAAACAAAAAACTTTTATTCATTGAGTTTCAACGACATGAATATATAATTCAATTAGCAAGGTATTGCAATATTAAAGGGCTTTCAATAAACGACACCATGTGTGGATGCCTTTCCTTTCAATCAGATGATTTTGAAGAAACGGAAATAAAAAGCATAGTAAATTACATTTATGAAAAACAGATCGACAGTTTCAATAAAATCCCATTCAAATTAAAGTAATCAATAACAAAAAAAATAACTCAATGGACTCTAACCTAACCGAAATATTAAAAAAAATTCTAAATGATCTTAGAACACTAAAAAATGAAAGATTGCAATCCATCCAATTGGGAGATTATATTGGATTCTATCAATTTAAAATTTTTATGGATTTAGGTACTACTCAATCCTTAACCTTTTTAAAAGAATCAGGAATAATTGTAAAAAAAGTAAAAAGAAGAAAATTCGTTAAAGTATCAAGTTTAATAGAATATTTGGAGAAACATTGACTTCTTTAGATTTAATAAAACCTTCAAATTTGAAGGTTTTTTAATTTTCACTACATTTGATTAAATATAAACTGAAAATGTAAAAAAAACAGCACAACATATTTAATACAGGCAACTGCTTTTAGTTTTCCTTAACCAAGCGAAACAACCACAATTACAAGGACAAGAGGAAAAGTAAACGGAAGCACCCGAAAGGGGGCGACTCTGTTTTACTTTCCTTTTTGCGGACGTGGTTGTTCGTGCTTGGTAGTACTACGGATGTTCGCCCCTGATTTATTTTAACCTTAAAAACTTTCAAAATGACAACAGAAGAAATTAAAACTGAACTTGCAAGACAAGAAAGAGCATTAAAAAATAAAAGACTTATTGGATTAGGGTTTAAGGAGAAAATTGAGGCTAAAATAAGTGTACTAAAAAAACAACTTTCTGAAATAGAAAGTAAAAAGGAGTTAAAATCATTAAAGATAAGTAAAGCAAAGGTTGATTCTTTAGCAAAGAAGGTAGAAAAAATAAAACAAATGTCTTATCAAAAGCCAATAAAAAAATTAACAACGGGATTATTTGAATTGTTGTTTAATAAAGATTTTTATCTCGACAGCATAAGGATTGATAACATTACAAAAACACTTAACTATTTTGAAAAACCGCATTTATACTCAGCTTCGATTAAATTAATCGCAACTGAAAATTACGATGATGGTAATATGGATTCTGTTTCAATTGTTATAGAAAAAAATAGAATTTTGATAGAAGAAACATATAGGGTTGAAGGAGAGCGTGGCACTTCATTCAGCGAAAAGTTTTATATCTTAGACGACCATAGCGACAAAAGTTATGAGTATGAAAGGTTAATAGAAGATGCTAACAGATGTATTTCAATGTTTTCGGGTTACTCCTTAAATAGGTTAGCAATGAGTTTAAACATTATAAAGAGGGGTAAAAAAATTATTAAAAGAAAAATTAAAACAAATAACAATAAATGAGATAAATCTATTAAAGATGGCAAAAACAGATTTTAAAAAGGTATCTATCAAACAAGGTAGAGAGTTAAGGGTAGTAAATGAAAAGCCTGTAAAATATATAACGGTTAAAACCCATAATAATAAATCTTTTGGCATTAGTTGGGATAACAATTATAACGAGTTTTGCATAACAGCAAGTGGTACGCTCGATGATATAATTGTTGAACAAAATGCCTTATACTTCAAAATAAAGAGGTAAGTTATTAACAATTTCGAGTTTCATGTAAACAAAAATAATCGTGTTTGCAATTTTTCGTCCTCCCTCTACACTTCAATAATAGCGCATAAAAAAATCAAGTTGAAAAATCAAGATTAATCAAGTTGAAAAATCAAGATGGGAATTAACAATTTTTTTAACATATCAACACCCCATCCTTAGTGCTTTTTAAAGGCTAATTAATGTTTTAAATTTGTTTAAAGCATTTACATTATGCCGAAAAGAAACAATAACAATCTGTTTGAATTGATAGCAAAGCTCCGTACTATGGCAACAAGGGGAGGAACTCCTGCGGAGAGAGCCATCGCTTCAATTAAACTGCAAGAGCTTTCGGTGAAATACAACATTAACCTTGATGAATATTTCATCCCTGTTCCGAAGAAGAAGCGAGTGATTAAAGTTGCAGATTGGAGCGATTCCAAAAATATAATGGTGCATTGTATCCTTGATACTGTTCCATCGGCACATATTGAAGGAAATGACTATGGAAAAAAGCTAATTGTATCGCTTTCTGATAAAGAATACAATGAGGTGATTGCAAAGTTTGCACATTACCATGAATCGTTTCTGAAAGAGAAGGATGCTTTGTTACAGGCTTTTATTTTGAAAAACAATTTAGGTGTCGAAAATTGTGAAGCATCGGATGAAGAAAAGGATGGAGATATTGATGCTATCCTAAAGTATATTTCGATAATTGAAAACAATCAACTCAATAAAAACAAAATGCTATGGTAATAAATATTAAAGAACTAAATAAGTTTGCTCAGGAGAAAATGAGCATAAATACCAAAGAAAGCTGGTTGGCAATTAAACTGATGATTGAAAAATATAAAGCCCACTTTGATTTACAGCCTTATAACTTTAGAGAGATTGATTTTAGTGATTTTTCAGATGATTGCAAGGGTATTTTATCTGAAATTGAAGTAGTTAATAATGAAAAATTGAGTGCCGTAAAATCCAATGAGCATAATGCGGTTATTGATTTACGAGCAAAAGAACGAATGTTAATCGAAAAACTTAACAATAAAATTGATTTTAAATTTTCTAATGGCTCTTATTTCAAACTAAACAATAAAGGAGCTGTTCAGCATCTGTTTTACTTTAAGCTCTTACCTATTACTGAGAACACTAATGTTGATGTAATAAGAGGGATAGTAAAGACTTATTATGGGAAGAATACTGCTAATATTTTAGCTGAAACACCCACCCATGCTTATCAAATTGAGGAAGCCTTTCTTCCAATAAAAATAAAAGAAGAAGATAAAATCTTAGGCGTAGTACAAGATGAAAAGTATAAAATTTGTTTTGAAATATGCTTGAATAATGAGGAAAAGCTATTTGGTTTTATAGTTGAAAAAGACGATAGCGAAAATTATTTGTTTCAGTTAATTGATGGATTTAATAGGCAAACCTACAATCCATTTGAAACTGTATATCCACAGGGAAAGAGGATTGGCATCAATGAAGCCGACATTAAAAGTATTTCAATTTAGTAAAATCATAAAAAACAGTAGCATGAATACACATAAGAAATTTAAACAACAATCTCTCGTTGGAGTTAAAAATAAAAATGATGGAAGCATTGTTATTCCTGCCATTTATAAAACAATAGAAATCTATTTAGACCGATATTTTGATTGCGAATCAGAAAATGGAAGGGTGGTTTTAAACACTAAAAATAAAGTTCTTTTTGGTTTTGAAAATCCGCAGAAGTTCAACCAAATCCTTGTGGATGGTAAACTCTACACCATAATTACTGTTGAAGAAAACGAAGTTGAAAATATTCTTTCTTATTACGGTAAAATTTGTACAGGTACTGTAATGGAACATAAAGTGTATTGCAAAATCAGTATTGATGGGAATAAGGTAAAAAAACAGTATTTAAAGGAATCAGAAATGGATGAAATTTTGCACCCGTTTTAAAAATGAGTTGCAAAGTTGAATGTTATTGTACGTTATCGGGATTAGACGGGGGTGGTGTTAAAATTGATGAAAAGATAGTGGAAACTGAATAATGATAGTTATAAAATCCTAATTGGCTATGAGCGTCTGGCTTGTTACTTGGCTACCTCCGAAGCCTTTTAGGTACTTTTAATTTACGTTATGAGTATAAAAAATGAAAATAAAAACGTCAAAAAAAAATAAGTTAGTCAAAACGACAACTGTTGAAAAGAAAAAAATCGAAAAAATGATTCACGACTTATTTCGTGTTTGTGATTGCTGGGTTGATATTGACTGTTTTGTTCGTTTTGAAAACGACTTTTGCAAAGCAGTTAAGAAACATGGCTTCGACCTTCATCAAATATATTACGGTAAGTCATTTGCAGAAATGAAAAGAACTTATAAAAGATACGATGAACTCAAAAAGAAAATTAAATTTCCATATTCAGATATAATTGCTCCCCAAAAATCAAAAAGCGGAACAAAGTATGTTGTATTTAGTATGTTGCCGAAAGACCAACAAAAAGCATGGTTGGAGGGCGAACAGAGTTTTTTTACTTCTCCAATTTGTAAAGAAGAACCCGAAAATGCTGTTTGTATTTACTATCACGACTACGAAAAGTTTTATGATAATAGGGTTACGGGAATAATGGTGGCTCATATAAATAAAAAAAACTCTTGAAAATGGTTGAAAAATTAACTAACAGACAATTAAATGAGAACTCGTTAGAGGTTTTATTAGAGGATTTTACTAAGCGCAATAGTAGAAAGAAAACAGCACCTAAAACAGAGATTAACTACAAATTGTCATTAAAGGAGCGGGCAATACGAGGCATGGAGTTATTAGCAAAGCAAGAGCCATGTACATTAAGTCAAATGAGGGCGCAAGCTCTCATTGTAAAGATGTTTAGCGGAGAATATATAGGACAAAAATTAGACGAAACAATTAAGTATGATTTAAGAATGTATTTTCCTGAATTTTCGAAGAAGCAAATTGATAACGTCATAATTAAATTATATAGCATTTATAACGAATCTTTAAAATGAAAATATTTATACACCAAATGTTAAAGTAATGTGGAAGGCAGAGAAAATAGAATATACTAAAAACCCGAGAGATGAATTTGAAGAGGAGGAGGATAATTATATCACTCTTGAAATAGATGGTAAAAGTGTTCGGTTTAAAAATGGTTCATCAGACGATACGTTCACGCTAAATATAAATGGAGAAACAATTTCAAGCGACCATTTGGATGGGTATTCATTATGCACAAGATATAATTTTCAATGTGTTGTTTGTAGCTGTGGAACAGAGGGATGCAATACAGAAGGTTATGTACTGATTAGAAAACAAGGTTCATCCATTTTAATCCTTCCTGCATTTGATTTGATAGAATCTATTAAAGAGCTTGATTTAGATACAGCAGGAGCAGAATTAGAGTGTCCACCTGATAAATGGTATGAAGAAGGGATATTGCTAATTGAAGAGCCACAGCTTTCTGAATTAATATCACTTAAACTGATAGATTTAGATGAAACTCCTGAAATATCAGAAAAAGAAATTAATCTAATGTTGGATTGGGAATCAATGGTTATAAAAAATAAAGGTGTAATTAAAAAACCTTGCATAGAGAAAGTGGAGGACACAATTAAAATATCAGATAAACAATGGTCTTTAAATTCATCAATTGTCCATTATACCGAAAGGCTTGATATTTATAATGTAATGAGTATGATGATAGGTGGTGCAGATGTTCATTCTATGGATGATGAAAACGAAACACTTTTAACTGTTGCTGCAAAAACTTGTAAATTTCATTACGTCATAAACTATTTGCCAGAATATTTAAATCTGATAAAAGATGAAGAAATATTGACGAAAGTATTAACGATGAAAAAAAAACTTGAAAAAACAGGTTGTGATTATAGTGATGGCGATTGCGGAAAAGGTATGCTTGATGCCTATATAATGAGCGTAGCGGATTACACTTCTGAATCAAGAATTGAAATGATGAAATTGCTTCTTAAAAGCGGAGTAGATATAAATCTTTGTGGTAAAGATGGACTAAATGCGTTGTATTATGCAACAAATCGAGCGGATGTTAAAGTAGTTGAGTTTTTAATTAGAAATGGCGCAGATATAAATATCAATTATTATCCTGATGAAGAACCTGTAATATTTGAAAACATTTTAGATAAATTATATATATACCTTCAAATTGAGAAAAGTGATTTAGCTGAGATGAAGTTTTATGACTACCTGCTTATGGGTGGTATGGATAAAGAATTGTTAGAAAAACGCATTGCTGATATGGAAAAGATTATCGAATTATTTGAAAACAAAAAAAATTAAAACGATGTGGAAAGCAGAAAAAATAGAATTAACGAAAAACAGTGATACATACTGGAAAGATGCGAATTATTTAAGTGATACTTATACACTAAGCATTAACGGAGTTACTATTTACAATAGAGTCAATCCTAAATTGCTGCTTCCGTCAGGGTGCTTTCAAAATGAAGTTTGCACTTATTGTGCGCAAGAAGGATGTGAATCAGGAGGTATGTTAAGGATTGTACGACATCAAGATTCATTGTTTTTTATCCCTTGTTTCGATGAAATGGAAAATTATCTTGAACACGATGGCAATGCAGCAGACAATGATTACGGAGATACCGAATGTCCTCCTCACGAATGGTACGAAAATGGAATATTGGAAGTGGATGAAACTATGTTACCTAAATTTTTGGAATTGCTAACTGGCTTTAATATGCAAGAAATACCCTTTGTTAAAGATGAAGAAATGACTAAAGTTGAGGAATGGGAAAAGCTCGTAAAGGAAAAACCTAATGTTGGATTTATGAGATAAGATTAATGTACACAATACAATATAATTCATATCCAATGGTCATAGTATCGTATCCTAAAACACCTAAACTTAACAAGCAATAGAATGAAGATAATTTTCTTGGATATAGATGGCGTATTAGCTACTGACGAATCGGCTGAAATGCCTAATCACGAATTATATTCGTACCCCTTCGACAAGGATTGTGTAAATATATTCAACGAAATACTTACACAAACAGGTGCAGAAATAGTTTTAAGTTCGGACTGGAGGTTTATGTATAACGAAGATTTTGCAATGTTAGATGCGTTATTTAAGCACAACGGAATCATAAAAAGTCCGGTAGATACAACACCTAATTTGAGTAACCGCCAAAAGGAAATAGAATCTTATATCAGCAGCAATGGACATAAATTTGAAAAATATGTTGTTCTTGATGATGCCAATTTAAAAATGCCTGAAACTGTATTTGTAAAATGTGGTGCGGTTGAAGGATTAAAAGAGGTTGGATTGAAAGAAAAGGCAATAGCTATATTGGTGGCATAAAACTGAAATATTAAAAGTATTGAAAATGGGTAAACAATCACAAGAGAAAACATTGGAGATTTTGATAGAAGATTTTACTAAACGCAGAAAAACAATACAAAAATCTTCTGTAAAGAAACAGATGAACTACACTATGTCCTTACAAGAAAGGGCTAAGATAGGAATGGAGGCGTTAAAAAAACAAGAACCAGTTACGCTAAGCCAAGCAAGGGCGCAGGCTCTTTTAGTAGAGCTGTGGAGCGGTTCAAACAATAAGCAACAAAATGAAGCAATTAAATACAATCTAAGAATTTATTTTCCTGAATTGTCGGAGGTGCAAATTAATGACGGGTTAATAAAAATTTACAACATTTATAACGAATTTGCAATAAAATAAAATTCCTATTTATTACTCAAGGAGGGAATAGTTGCGGTGAATTAATAAATTATTGAGTTTGGGATAAGTCTTATGAATTTTCATTCCTTTTTTTAGTAAATCTTTTTGTGATTCAAGATTGTTTTTAAAAAATGGAGGACGTCCTTTTGAATTTAGCAACTGAACCATCATCTCATCAAAAGTATATTTAAAACAAGGGTAATATTTAACCTTCACACCTTTTCTCCAAAACTTAACCAGAGTAACATCAATTATTTCATTGTCTTTCTCAATCCATCCATGTTCGGTAAATAAGCTTAAATCAAAATCAACAATAATACCTTCAACATATAACCCATTTTTAACATCCGAAAGACGGTTAACCTCCGAAAGACAGATGGTTGAGTTATAATAACAGTCTTGTTCTTTTATCTTTATATTTTTCGCTGCTATATCTAACGAAAGTTTTAAATTTATTTTCATATTTTTGTTTCTGTTATTTGAAATCCTTTTTCAACAGCCTTTTCCCGTATATTATCCAAACTGCTTTCAGGAAAACCGCAATAAAATATGTCTTGCTTTACCTTTTTGATATGCTTACGAATTATTTTAAGCGGTTTCAAATTATTCACAAACCGCATTGCCGATTGGTTATACGCTCTCCAAAAAATGCCTTCTTTGAGAAGATATATCGAATTTTCATTGTTTAATTCCTGTGCTATTTTTTCTTTTACTCCCATTGGTTTAGTTTGTAAAGTTTTTAAAGTTATAAAGTTCATAAAGTTGCGAAACTATTTTTTTACTTTACAAACTTTACAAACTTTACAACTTTATGAACTTTCAACTCTTAATTTACTCCCATTTTTTACAAAAAAATTTTTCGACCGCTTCGCGGTTAATCAAACAAAAAAATTAAAAAAAATAATCGAAAAAAAATTGTCAAATAGTCAAATAAATCAAAGAAGTAGAGTAGGCAAAGGCATTTCAGCCTAAGCCTCTCACA
>MEPB01000009.1:0-43482 GCA_001769385.1 Bacteroidetes bacterium RIFCSPLOWO2_12_FULL_35_15
GAAATTAAATAATTGAAATGGAGCCAATAATAAAATACGTCAATGGTAGTAACCTTTCTTTTTCAGGAAGGTGTATCGAGAACGTGTATCGGCATACTTGCCTCTCGCATTCTCGATACACTCCTTTTAGTTGCACTCGAATTGACCACCCTCTTTTATGTTATCCGAAATTTTTAAAAATCAAATTTAAAGCCTGTCTAAAGATATTCTCCGTTATTTTTTGTGAAAACTTCTTATTCTTCCGTTTTTTTTGATCTTTCATTACGATGTTTGAAGATACTTACCTCACAATTTCAAAGCCTTCAGAAGGCGTATTCAAAGATAAAGGAAGCAAATTTTTTGCATTTGCTTTTCCGGTAACACACGAAGAAGAAATAAAAAAACTGTTAGCCGATTTACGTAAAGAACATTTCAATGCACGGCATCATTGTTATGCATTTCGGTTAGGAGCCGATAAGCAAGCCTTTCGGGCTAACGATGATGGCGAACCTGCTTATACTGCCGGGAAACCAATTTTAGGTCAAATACAATCCAAAGACCTGACAAATATTTTAATTGTTGTAGTTCGTTATTTTGGCGGAACATTATTGGGTGTTGGAGGTTTGATAAGCGCTTATAAACTGGCTGCTGCTGCTGCCTTGCAAAATTCGATCATCATTGAAAAAACAGTAAATGATATTTATGAAATCAAATTTGATTATTTGCAAATGAATGATGTAATGAAAATTATTAAAGATGAAAATCTTGAAATTTGTTCGCAAAATTTTGAATTGAATTGTTCTCTTTCTTTTTCAGTTCGAAAAAATAATTCTAATAAAGTGTTTGAACAATTCAGTAAAATAAATGATCTGAAAATTGTTTTTACAGGTTCCTGTTGATTTTATAATGTTCCTTATTCGTACATTCGCAACGATCCGTTTTTCGTAGATCACATAGATTCGTACATTCGTATAAATTCGTATTTCGTAGATTATTATAAATTCGTTATTCGTAGCTTATTATAGATTTGTACATTCCTATAAATTCGTTTTTTTAGATTACATACAGATTCGTACATTCCTATAAATTCGTTTTTTTAGATTACATACAGATTCGTACATTCGTATAAATTCGTTATTCGTAGATTAATATAGATTCGTACATTCGTATAAATTCGTTATTCGTAGATTATTATAGATTCGTACATTCGTATAAATTCGTTATTCGTAGATTATGAAGTTATTAAAAGAAATGTGTGCCATTCATGCCCCTTCGGGCAATGAAACCGCCATGACCAATTTTTTGTTGAAGTACATCGATAAACATAAAAAAAACTGGAAAGTAAAACCAAAGATATTTTCCGGAGAGGGGTTTCAAAATTGTATCGTCATGGTTTTTGGAAAACCAACAACAGCAATTTTTGCTCATATTGATAGTATTGGATTTACAGTGCGCTACGGAAAACAATTGTTGAAAATTGGGGGTCCCAAAACGGTCGATGGTTTCGAATTGGTAGGCGAAGACAGCAAAGGAAAAATTCATTGTAAACTAGAAGTAGATAACGAAAATAATATTTCCCATAATTTTAAGCGGGAGATCGAACGGGGAACCGAACTTACATTCAAGCCGGATTGGCGCGAAACAAAGGACTATGTTCAATGTTGCTACATGGATAATCGTCTTGGAGTATGGAATGCCTTAAAAGTAGCTGAAACATTAAAAGATGGTATTATTGCGTTTTCTTGTTGGGAAGAACATGGAGGAGGAAGTGTTTCCTTCCTTCAGAAATTTATTTATCAGAAATACAATGTTTCTCAATCTCTGATATCAGATATTACCTGGGTTACAGAAGGTGTACCACATGGAAAAGGAGTCGCAATTACGATGCGTGATAGTTTGATTCCACGGAGATCATACGTTGAAAAAGTGATCGCTATCGCAAAAAAATCAAAAATTAAATTTCAATTGGAAGTGGAAGGCAGTGGAGGAAGTGATGCGAAAGAATTACAAATGGCTGAATATCCTTGGGATTGGTGTTTTGTAGGTGCTCCTGAAGACAATGTTCATTCACCCAACGAAAAAGTTTTTAAAAGTGATATTGATGCAATGGTTAAATTGTATAAAGTGTTGATGGAAAAATTATAACATATTCTTGCGCTGGAACAACGCGCCTTTCGCAAGATGATATTTTATGGAGACTTCTATCCCGCCCATTAAATGAGATGTTGTACGGTAATTCGAAACATTGAGATCATACGATAATCCTATTGAAAAATCTTTCAGGGAATAATAAATTTGTGGAATGATCGCATCTTTCACTCTGTAATGTACACCAATTGCAATTCCTGATTCATTTAAAAACCCGGTGACTTTTGTTTCGTTTTGAATTCGGTAACGTACAGCGCAACCCACTGTAATCTCATTTGATGAGCCTTGCATAAAATAAATGGCAGAGGGAAGTACAGATATCCGGGAACCTGTTTTATCAAAATGTCCGTTTACATTCACAACTAGTTTGCCATATAATTTGTCGCTTACCGATAGATATTTTTGTGTTGGCTGATTGATGTGATAATAAGCTGCACCAATGGCAAATCGTTTTAATTCATTTCTGTCGAGCGTTGCCTTTCCTGAATTGTATTCATAATATAAACCGGCACCAATATCGACATACATGAAGGAATTCATAGTTGTATTTTCATTTGAATTTAGGGATGAATTGAAGCCCTTACCATCGTATTGATTTTCCCATGTCAGCGAATTCAGGTCTGCTTTGTGTTGAGCGCCACCAACTGAAATGCCCAATGAAAATTTACTTTGTTCACCCACAGGTAATATGCCGGCTATACATAAATTAATTTGTGTTAAGCCGAATTTTGAATCACCTGCTTTATCGCTGAAAAAATTAATTCCGGCTCCTAAATGGGCTTTCTTTTTATTGTAATCAAACATGGGTAGGTCGAACGATGCTGCTACGGTATTGAATGCATTTCCCATTGAACTCCATTGGTTTTTGTAATTAATAATTGCACGCATGTAACCACTGTAAACACCGGTAGCTCCCGGATTCAACAATTGAGGTGTTTCGGTAAGTTGAGAGAAATGCACATCCTGTGCATCGGAAACAAACACTACAAAACAAAATAAAATGATTGAAATCTGTTTTTTTATTTTCATTAGTATTTTGTTGATTCCTATTTACTATGTGTCATTTCGAGCTTGTCGAGAAATCTTTATACTTGAAGCAATATGCTAGTTAATGTAAAGATTCCTCCGCGGAGTTTATACTGAGCGAAGTCGAAGTAATCGGAATGACATTTTTATTTTACCAAAGTAATATTTCCTTTACGTTCTACTTTATCACCGTTAGGCATTATTCCAAATAACTGATAAGCAAAAACACCTGAATTTAAAGCTTGTCCGTTAAATTTTCCATCCCAGCCTTTTGTTCTGTCAGTGGTATGAAATACCTCTTGCCCCCAACGATTATAAATTGAAAAATTTAAAGATGTAATAGTTCCTAATACAAAAAGCACATCGTTATTGTTATCACCATTCGGTGAAAAAGCTGTTGGAACCGCTACTTCTCCTGAAGGAGGCAGAGGAGGTTCGCTACTCAGGCGAAAAACAGCAACTACATCATCGCTTTGCGTATAGGTAACTTCTGCCGAATCACTTGTAGTGCCTGGTGTTGGTGTATGATTATTCATTTGCCAATGATCAAATACATAGGCTGCACTTGTAGGTGTTGCTTTTAATTTGGTAACAATACCACCAAAATAATTTCCTGTAAAAATATAGGAGGGAGGAGTGATGCTATTAATTTTAATACTTCCGGCACCAACAGGAGTTACATCATAAGTGATTTGATAGGGGCCTGTGAGATTGTAACAATCGATCATTCCTTGATTGATTGCGGTACATCGTTGATTAATAAAATTTCTCATCGTAGTAACATTTGCCTGCCAGGCACTAACCGATCCTCCCCAACGAGCAATCTGAGCCGTCATTTCAGGTTGAATAACTGCAATCATGCTATCTAATAAGGGAATAGAATAATTGCAATTTAACGTAGTATTCATCAAGTCAATATAACGGGCTTCATAATATTGCTTGAACCCGGGATTCGCCAGTAAGTCATTTAAGATCTCGATATGCCCTTGTCCGCCAGGATCAGGTAAAGTTTCCGGATTACAAGGATCAGCAGCAGCAGTCTGATCAGGAATTCCAGTATAATTAATATAGTGACCAAAGCAGGCATCATTGTCCCACAAGGTATAACGCCATTTCTTTTCATTTTCATTAGGATCCATGCCTCTCCACCAGGCAGTGTTCCAGTTTAACCAATCGGAAGTAACCGCCCATGAATTTAAAACAATATAATCAACCAGGCTTTTTACATTTAAAAGACTATCCACATGATCATAATTTGCCTGAACAGCCATATTATTGGAAGTAATGAAGCTTCGTAATGTATTCCAATCAGTTTGTGCCTGGGCTCCACCATACTGACTCCAGGTACTTCCCCATGTCATTAAAAACTGAACATTTGGATCATCCTGGTTGGAATAATAACTTGTAAAATCCAGGTCATCTACTTTTTCGCGGATATCATATACACCCCAATATTGTGCATTCACATATAATATGCAGGGCGTCCAGGTGCGTTCATCCAAATGCAAATTACCACGTTGAGAAATCGTATGAACGTATGAATCACGGATATGTGCACCTCCTGTTTCGAAAGGATAATTATCATTTGCAGCTGCTTTCAGAATAATTCGTTGAAACGATTTTCGTGTTTTATTTACGAATATCTTGTCATTTACCCCATAATTATAACCAAATTCATCTTTTGATACAAAATCAATTCCTCGTTGATCATAGGCCCAGGAATCATTTCCATGCTTGTTTGTTTCCCCATCCGATTCAGCTTTTAATTGTTTGGAAGCATCAAAATATTCTAATCCTGTTTCAGGTTCATTTTGAGTTCCGTTCATTAAGTCCAGTACCTGGTCGCCAAAAATGGAAATTACGGCAACTGTATGTGTTACATTAATAAAATAGGTATTGCTATTTACAAAACTTTGAGGTATTAATGGATTTGAACTAAATGCCCTTGCTCTTAATACTGTTGTTGTTGCAATAGAAACAGGAGTAGAGTAGGTGGTAGAGGCTGTAGTTGGAACCGATCCATCAATAGTATAACGAATGGTTACACCTGCATCAGGTGAACTTATGGAGACTGTTTGTGAACCAGGATAAAAACCTGCATTTACACTCATCACAGGCAGTGTAGCATATTCCAGTTTTGCGTTTAGGTTTGATGCTATTGGACTTGGAGTAGTAAATACTCCCCATGCACTTCCACCATTTGTAGTTCTGCCTCTTGAATGTCCTTGCTGGGTTGGCTTTAATGTCATCGAATCAATAATTACTCCGACAGGATTCGTAAAAACAAGGGCTTCCGGTTTTGTTTGGTTAAGAGAAAAACCGGCATGTATGTTTGTACCCACCATTGTATTCTGACCGGAGCACCATATTAGTAAAAAACCATTGGATGGAATAGATACTCCTAAAGGAATGGCCCATTTAGTTGGGTTGCTGATTTTGTCACTTAAATAATAGCCGGTTAGGCTCACAGCGGAACCGCCTGCATTATATAATTCTACCCAATCGGGAGTATCACCATAATTATCATTAATAGTGGAAACATTAGAACAGGAATACTCATTTATTACTATTTGTCCAATAGCTTTTGTTGGTACCGAAAAAATAGAAATAACTATTGAAAATAAAAGAAAGCAATATTTTAATTTCATTGTAAAGAGATCGGAAATTAATAAAGTATGCTAAATTAAACTATTAATATTGGTTTAACAATAAATTTAATTTAGAATAGAAGTAACCGGTGTTCGATTAACTAATCCAATAAAAAACTCATTGTACAACCATGTCAAAAATACCACTGCTTAATATGAATTAATCCAACGCTTTCCTCTCCTTTCCTTTGGAGAAGGATTAAGGCTGAGGCCAAAACAAATGGACTAGTTTATATTAAACAGTGGAATGGTTGTTTGTTAGTTTTTTGTTGGACCAAACATTTTGTTTAAAAAAAAAGATTTTCCTGAGTTTATTCTGAACGAAAGAAGGAATGATATCCCGCATTTTTCCAAGCCTTTTTTTATTCAACGAAAAATTCAAAACACCATATATATAATGATTTGCAGAATACCTCTTTTTAGGTATTGCGTGGAATTATTCTAAATAAGATATTTGTCCCATGATTCATTAATAACCCAATCAATAAAAAAAATAATTATGAAAAATATATTTCTAACACTCATTACTTCCTTTATGTTTTTTTGTTCACAGGCACAAACAAACAAGGGAAACATTACAGGAAAAGTGAAAGATAAAACTGGAAAAGCTGTTGAGTTTGCAAACATTCAGGTTGAAAAAACTGCTTTTGGAGCTTATTCAGATGAAAGCGGCAAATTCACTATAAAAAATATTCCGCAAGGCGACTACATCATTGTTGCTTCTATTATCGGTTTTGAGCCGATCAAACAAAATGTATCTGTAAAGGCTGGAGAAACAATAATAATCTCTTTTGACGTTGCCGAAAAAGTTCATGCACTTAAAGAAGTCAGCATTACATCAACTGGTATAAAAGGAGAAATAAAAGACATTCCGGGAACAGTTTCTATCATTGATTCAAGACAAATTCAGGAATCAGGGGCTCAGAATATCGGACAAATAATAAACAGGGTACCTGGTGTTAACTATCTTGATGAAGATGGAAGGGGCTTAAAACCAAATATCGGTCTGCGTGGACTTGACCCCCTAAGAAATCGAAATTTATTGGTACTTATGGATGGGAAGTTTCCTATTGGAATGACATATTACGGTGACCCGGCATCCTATTATATGACTCCCGTTCAGAGTGTGGATAGAATTGAAGTGATTAAAGGTGCATCTCCTGTATTATATGGAGGGTATTCCGTTGGTGGTGTGGTAAATATGATTACAAAAAAAGGAAAATATACTCCCGAAACAAAAGCTGATGTGTCATATGGAAGCTACAATTCGATTAACACCCAGGTTTCTACTGGCGGCAATAACGGGAAAGTAAATTATATGATTTCTGGCCTATACCGACAGGGAGATAGTTTCAGAAAAAGAGGTAAATTTAATGTGAAGGACTTCACAATAAACATAGGAACAGAACTTGATTCGACCTCTGAAATTTCATTATACCTCAATGGATTCGCAGAAGATTCTGAAACTCCGGGTGGATTGACTCAGGCACAATACGATGCTGACCCGACTCAGAGTCAGCATACCAGTGACCACTTTTATTCAAAACGATTCAGTACGGCATTATCCTACAAAAAAGTGTATAAAAAATATCACACTTTTTCAACCTCGGTTTATGGAAATTATTTTGTGAGGGATTGGTGGATAGCTTATAAGAATCCGACTAATAACGGATTTTTAAGAGATATACACGCACTGGGAAATGTTTCTGATTACAATTTTACAAAAGACATATTTAAAAAGAAAAATTCCTTGATTGTAGGTGTTCGTGTGCATAGTGATCGTTTGGATGATATAAACATTGCGGGGGCAGACAAGGAATCAAGAACAGGAACAACAACCGGAAATGCTATAAACACAAGCTTTATTTACGAAGGATTTATTTATGATGAATTCAGCATCACTAAAAATCTAACCATCGCGCCAGGAATAAGATACACAAACATCAATTACTCGAAAAAAGATTTTATTAAGAAAAGAAAGGACGAAATGAATGTTGAAGCCGTGGTATATTCAGGGGGATTAATTTATAAACTATTTGAACATTCCCGTATTTATGCTACCGTTTCAAAGGGGTTTCAGCCTCCAACTCTTAATGCTGCATTAAATCCCGGAAATATTGATTCAGATGTAGATCTTAAAGCTGAAACTTCAATGAATTATGAAGCAGGTTTTAGAACCGATCCATTCAGTTGGCTTTCCTTAAATGCTTCTGTTTACAGAATGGATTTCGCAAACAAAGTGATTTCAGAAAGTGGAATCAACAAAAATGCAGGAGGAAGTTATCATAGAGGAATAGAAGCGGAATTAGAATTGGGGTCGTGGAAAGGATTCAGTTTTTTTGCAAACGGAACTTTACAGAAAGCAACATTCACCACAGGAGCAGACAGTGGAAAGGTTTTACCAAACGCCCCTCAACAAATTGCAGCAGTGGGTATCCGTTACAAATTCCCTCTTGAAAATCAAAGTTTGGTAATCAATGTATTTAACAATTACGTGGGAAAACAATACAGTGATTCAAAAAATACTGAAGCAGGAACTATTGACGGGAAAAACGGAGCAGTCCCTGAATATAATGTAATGAATGCTACAATAAATTATAGCCGGAAACATTGGGGCGTATATGTTAATGTAAATAATGTGCTTGACGAAAAATATTTCACATTACGCTGGGCTTCATGGAATGGTATCATTCCATCTCCGGGAAGGAACTTTATGGTCGGAGCTCAACTTAAATTCTAATTATTCAGTAATCAAATCAAAACTGTAGTAACAATTAAAAATAAACGCATGAAAAATTTAATAAAAATTCGCAAGTCAATAATCTACTTATCATTGCTCACAACAGTTTATGTAATATGCTCTGCTCATTTCATTTGGACAGAAACATCTGGCATTGCAACAGTGGGTAAAGAGCATTTAGTTAATCTCTTTTTTGGAGAAATAAATTTTAACCAATTTGAAATAAGTGGTGGAAGGTTAGATGAAATGGATGGATTGAAATCCATTTGCATCAATCCAAAAAATTCGGAAAAAGAATTACAGTTGGTAAAACAAAAGGACAGATTTACGACAAAATTTACTCCCGAAGAAGCAGGAGTTTATCACGTTTTAACAAGCAATACAGTTGCCAAGGTAATGGATTTGAGAAAATCAGGTTTAGGAATTGTTAAGCCAATGTATTACGCTCGTCAAATTGTTTTTTGTCCTGACAAAACAAATTCAGATATTCTGAAAACTTCAACGATTAAACCGTACTTTGATTTAGATTTAATTCCTGAGTACAGTAATTCCAAACTAAATACTTTTTCCGTTAATCAACCCATAAACTTTTATGCATACTTCAAAAAAGCAGGCGTAAAAGGAGGAAAAATATTTGCGCATGCTCCTAATGGATGGTCCAAAGAAATTGATGCAAACGAAAAAGGACTCTGCTCCTTCACACCACTTTGGGAAGGGCAATATGTTATTGATTGGGTTTATACCGAAAACTCAACAGGAACTTACCAGGAAAAACAATTTGAATTTATCAGACACAGAGCAGTTCTGACAATCAATGTAGTGAAGTGAAAGGAAAGATAAATCCTTACAAAGCGCATCGGCTAATTGGATTGATTTTTCTTCCATTTTTAATTGTATCCGTACTTACGGGTTTTTTTAGAGCAAATCATCAATGGTTTTGGAAAGAGGATTATAAAAAAATTAAAAACCCCAGTTACGATTATAAAATAAAAACTCCTGAAATAGCTATTGACAGTGTTTTTGTGATTTTAAGAAATACATATGGAGAAAACATTTCGGTATCTGAAATAAAACTAAAAAATGAAATAGGGAAATTATTTTATGATGTTAAAATAAAAAATCATTTACCAGTTTTAGTTGCTGCAGATAAAGGGAAAATTGTAAGCCCGATTTCAATTGAATTAGCAAAAGAAATAGCAGGGCAATATGTAAAACAAGAATTAAAGTTTAAAACAATTTATGCTGACGATAATTATAAAACAAGAAAAGACAAAAAGAAAAGACCTGTTTTCATTGCTGAATATGATGATCCGCTTCACACAAAAATTTATATTGATAAAAACAATGGAGAAATTGAAGAAGAAACGGACGATAATTTACAATTCGGATTTTGGATGGTAAAACTCCATGATTATGATTTTTTGGGAGCCAAACGATTCAATTTAAGTTTTGTTGGTATCGGGCTTTTTATTCTTGGTTTTACAGGACTTTACCTTTGGCTGAAAAAAAACGAAAAGTGATTCAACCATAATGAATCAATAATTTGTCCGGAAATTGTAAATTTATATAAACGTCTTTCATCTTGATCTTATCTTGGCGTTTAAAATTTCAAAACTATTTTTGGTTTTTTTTAAACAAAACTCAAATTAAGTTATTAATTTTTTTATCCATTGATATTTGTGTAAATCCAGGGCAAATTTAATTTTGATGTGCTGAGTTGAACTAAAAACTAATCTTAATCTATAATGTGTGTTAAGCAATCACTTTGAAAACACCTATTTATCTCATACAGGAGGAATCAACTATCGTCTGCACATAAAAAAATGTCGCTTTAGGGCCGATTAATTTTCAATTTTGCAAGACTTGATAGTAATCAAAATTTCCCTCAAAGACTTTCTGTTAAAAAAGATTTCAGTAATATACTTCCAGCGGCCACATTCGATTATAAAATGTCGAAAGAGAAAAATTTTAAAATAGCATACCGGCTTCTACCAATTCACCATCGGTCAAAAGTGAGTGTATTTGATATTCTGAAGCAAATCAATAGTATAAAAAGAACGGTGACTGAAACGTATATTGAGGATAGTGAAACCAATGTACTGTCTCAATATTATTTAATTATATTAACATATGGTCTGAAGAATTTCAAAAAGTAGTACGAAGTTTTAGATATGTTATCGCAGACGTCCTGATATTTTCTCTTAAAAACGATTCATACCATTTTTGAGACTTTCCAATGCAATTGTTCTCAAATGGATAATACACTTCCCGCATTCATGAACTATTTTCTAAATCTAGGGTGTTTTTAGGGTATCAAAAAAAATTATTTTACTAATCAAAGAGAGATCAACTATTACCAAGCCGTCTAGAATTATTACTGGCTCAGTTAGATTGAGGAGTATGAACATTAATTACCTTATCTTCCTTCAAAGATTCTTTTTTTTATCTTAAAATTTCCCGATCAATCCAATTCCTAAGTTTACACCATTTGCTTTTAAAGATACTTCTGTGTCCCATGTTTTATTTAAGTTGCTATCATTCAAATTAGAGTATTTTATTTTTGGATAGTTATATCCCATGAATCCCAAATTAAAAAACATACCCACATGGTCACCAAAATAAATTCGTGGTACTAATGCAATTCCATAACCAAGACCATTTGATTTAGCAATGGTTTCAAGCGCATCTTTCGATTGAATACTTAAATAAGAATAACCTAAAGACAAATTTATTGGCATATCGAATCTTTTGGATTTTATCAAATGGATATTGAGCACTATGCCGGCATCAATTCCTCTGTGTATTGGTTTGATATGCGAGATAGAATCCTTCTCTTCCAGGAAATTCGAAAAGTTAAAACGGGCACCTATTCCCAGCCAATTAGCTACTCCATATTCCAACATAAATGGAAAATGGGAGCCCCCGGCACCGTCAGTGGTATCTTTTGTGAAGCCGGAAGATACCTGGTGTATTTTAGTGCCATATAGATCAAGTCCTGCGCCAATGCTTACGGTTACGTTTCCCTTTTCAAAAGCTTTTTGGGCTTTTGAAGAATAAATAATGCTTAAGGCTGCGATTGTCAGAATGATTTTTTTCATCTATTTATAATTTATTTTTTAATACAGAAAACTAGGAATATCTAATTTGTAAAAAATAAAATTAGAATATTTTTTAATTAAAGCAACATAAAAAATTAGTTTTGTAATAATTAAAACAAGAATCATGGATCAGTTGAGAGTAGTATTTATGGGAACACCTGAATTTGCGGTGCAATCATTGGATATATTAGTAAAAAATAATTACAACATTGTTGGAGTGGTTACTATGCCTGATAAGCCGGCAGGAAGAGGATTACAACTGCAACAATCAGATGTAAAAAAATATGCATTGGAAAAAGGATTAACAATTCTTCAACCTGAAAAATTAAAAGATGAAAATTTCTTGGAGCAATTGAGGGAATTAAAAGCAGATCTGCAAATTGTTGTTGCATTTAGAATGTTACCTGAGGCTGTATGGAACATGCCGCCTTTAGGAACAATCAACCTGCATGGTTCGTTGTTGCCACAATATAGAGGTGCGGCACCAATCAATTGGGCCATAATAAATGGTGAAAATGAAACAGGCGTTACTACATTTTTTCTGCAACATCAGATCGATACCGGGAAAATTATTTTTAGAGAAAAGACTCCGATAGAAGAAAATGATACTGCAGGTATTATACATGACAGGCTTATGAATATTGGTGCGGAGCTTATTTTAAAAACAATTCGGGCAATTGAAAAAGGCGATTATCCTCAAATTGATCAATCAGAACTTGTTGCTGAAAACGAAGAAATAAAACATGCTCCCAAAATTTTTAAAGATGATTGTAGAATAAATTGGCAGAGATCTTTGAATGAAATTCATAACTTAATTCGGGGATTGAGTCCATATCCTGCAGCTTTTACCGAATTTTTGTCTCCCGATGGTAAAATTCATCCGGTAAAGATCTTTATTGAAAGAATTGAAAAAGTAATACATTCCTATTCGGTTCCAAGCATCGTAACAGATTCAAAAAATCACTTAAAAATTGCAGTTAAAGGTGGTTATGTGGATATACTTGAGTTGCAAGTTGCCGGAAAAAAGAGATTGTCTGTAACCGAATTTCTGCGCGGATTTCAGATGAATTCGGAATGGAAAATTAATTAATAAAAAGCTTATCTAAAACACCTTTGTATAACATCTTGCAGCTAGCCAAAAGTCTGTACGTAAATGATGAATATTGATACAAAATAGTTGATCTCTGTAAGGTAATAGTAAGTACCAATACAGACGGAGTTATTAACAAAAACACGACTTATCAACAATATTTTAATTATTTTGCTCTGAATGTTGCATTGTAACTGAATTGTTGTATTTTTGTTTTATAATTAATTAATGTTTAACCCTTAAAAAAAATCAAAATGAACAAAGCAGAATTAGTTGACTCTATCGCTTCTGAAGCGAAATTAACAAAAGCTGATGCTCAAAGAGCATTAGATGCATTCGTAAACGCTACAACAAAATCACTTAAAAAAGGTGACAGAGTTGCGTTAGTAGGTTTTGGATCTTTCTCAGTTGCTAAAAGAGCAGCAAGAATTGGCCGTAACCCTCAAACTGGAAAAGCTATTAAAATTGCTGCTAAAAAAGTAGCTAAATTTAAAGCTGGCGCTGACTTAGCAAAAACTGTTAACAAATAGTTTTCAACTAAGCAAAATAAAAAAGCCCCGATTTTATCGGGGCTTTTTTATTGCTCAAAATTAAGACACGTTCTAAAAGGTGCTCATCGTTTCTCTTTTTGTTATTCTGTTATTTTTATCAAATTCATAGGAAATTCCGGTGCGTAAAAATAATCCCATTCCTTTTTTTTCATGGATAAGATTGGCTGGAGCATCAAGTATTTTATATCCTCCAAAACCTATACAATTAAACCATCTGAGGTTTGAGAATAATTCAAATCGAATACCCACACCTGCATAACCTTCGAAAACTCTTAATAAAGTCGGGCTGGGATTGTTTTGAAGTGCAAGTAATTCATTTTTTTGAGATGTCTGTGACAGCATTGCATTAAATTGGTAAGATCCATTTAAAAAGGTGTAAAGTTCTAAGCGGTCAAAATAATTTGAATCAGTAGGATTTTTTCCTAAAAGATTTAATTCATAATTTAATTGAAATCCTGAAAAATTCATTTTTTCTTTTTGGATGGTTGGTCCCAATGCAAGGAAACCGATTCTTGAATGATATATAATAAGCGGGGTATAATAAACGCCTTGTCCACTCCCGGTTATGGATGAAGTAACTCCAATTGCATAGGTATCGTTATAATCTTCAGTTTCAAGAGAATCTGATGACCATAATTCAAGGTTATTTATTGAAATACTATCTGATGGATTATTTAAAGGTTGAGCGGTGCAAATAAAATTAAAGGATGGGAAGCATGAAAAAAACAATATCAAAATCGCTGATAAAGAGATTGTTCTTCTTAAGTATGTTGAGCCGGAGTAATTTGCCTGGCTATTTTCCTCCAAAAGTAATTGTGTTTTCATAATAGGAAAAATTAGTTGTTCTACGGATCAAAGGAAGGAATAGTTCAATTATTTATCAGACCGTATTTACCAAAAAAAAAACAGCTGTAAGTTTTTACTGCATTATGTTAAATGATCATTTTCAGACAATAAAATGTTTATGACTTCAATCATGTTTATTGGAAAAGGTTTTTTATTTTTAGTAGTTTTACGATCAAAATTTAAAGGATGTCCAAGCAAAGTAAAATTGAAAATTTCAACCCGAACGATTTGGGTGATGCAAATAATAATATATATGGCCTGCCATTTACTGTTGAAGAGGCAGAGATTGTAGTTATTCCGGTTCCATGGGAAGTAACAGTATCCTATCGTGGAGGGACAGCATTAGGTCCACAATCTGTTTTTAATTCATCTTTTCAGGTTGATCTGTTTGATCCGAAAATAAAGGATGCCTGGAAAATTGGAATTGCAATGGAAGAAATTTCGGATAATCTTGCAAGTAGAAACGAAAGTTTAAGACGTAAATCGGAGGCTTATATCGCGTTACTGGAAGAAGGGGAAGATTTCGAAAGTAATGAAAAGATGCAGGAGACCAGAAAGATTATTAATGAGGAATGTCTTAAAATGAATAATTGGGTGAAAGCAAGAGCTCTTTCTTATCTCGAAAAAAATAAACTAATAGCTTTACTTGGAGGCGATCATAGTACACCATTAGGTTTGATCCAGGCATTAGCAGAAAAAAATAATTCATTCGCTATTTTACAGATCGATGCACATGCTGATTTACGTGATGCTTATGAAGGTTTTGAATTCTCTCATGCTTCCATTATGTTTAATGCATTAAAAATACCACAGGTTTCTAAACTGGTACAATTGGGCATTCGAGATTATTGTGAAGCGGAGTTTGATCTGATCCAAAATTCTAATGGTAGAATTGTTACATTCTTTGACAGGGATATTAAACACAAGCAATTAGATGGTGCAACCTGGTCATCAATATGTAACGATGTTATTTCGCAATTACCTAATGATATTTATTTGAGTTTTGATATTGACGGACTCGACCCAAAGCTTTGTCCCAACACCGGAACGCCAGTGGCAGGAGGATTTGAGTTCGAACAAATATTAATGTTGATCGAAAAAATAGTAGATTCCGGAAAACGAATCATTGCATTTGATATCAATGAAGTAGCACCGGGTGGTGATGAATGGGATGCAAATGTAGGTGCTCGTTTATTATACAGGATTGCTAATCTGGTCGCGAAATCAAATAATAGAGTATAAAAAAAATCGAATTTCCTCTGCAAATGAGTGTCATGAAAGGACCTTTAAACTTTAAACTTTTCAACTTTGAACTTTAATAAGGAGCTTGTAAATTATTTGTCACAATTTGTTTCTGAAACGCGCAGAACAAAATTTGATGAAGTATTAAATTTTCGTACGCGCCATATCACTATTGTATTGGAAGATCTTTATCAACCGCATAATGCAAGCGCGGTTTTGCGCTCCTGTGATATTTTTGGTATTCAGGATATTCATATCATTGAAAACAAAAATGCCTATACTGTAAATAAGGATATTGCCATGGGGGCTCCCAAATGGTTGAATTTACACAAATACAGAAACTCGGAAAATAATACGCTGGAAGCGATAAAAAAATTAAAAGCAAAAGGATATAAGATTGTTGCAACATCGCCAAATAAAAATGATGTGACGATAGAAAATTTATCTGTCGAAAAGCCATTAGCCTTATTTTTTGGAACTGAACTAACCGGTATTTCAGAAACCGTTTTGGAGCATGCCGATGAATTTGTAAAAATTCCAATGTTTGGTTTTACCGAAAGTTTTAATATTTCTGTTTCCGCTGCATTATGCATTCATGCGCTTACTTCAAAACTACACAAATCTGAAATTGACTGGCATATTTCCTCTGCCGAAAAAGAGGAGTTACTTCTTACCTGGTTGCGAAAAAGCATTCGTAAAGTCGAATTAATTGAAAAAGATTTTTTTGAAAAGCAGAAGGAAATGTTATCGTAAAACGCTTCTGTTTTATGATTAATATCATATTATAAATCAGATATTTACATTCATTTTTTTTTTCATACTTTTGGTTATAAATCAAAAAAAAATGAAAAAAATTTTACTCATTGTTGCTCTTGCTATTTATTGCAATGGAGCATTTTCTCAGGCTCAGTTAGTAAAAGATATTAATACGACTACTTCAGTTCAAAGTTCTAGTCCTTCAAAATTTGTGACCATAAACGGGATCACATTTTTTACTGCTATGAACATTGATTACGGATATGAACTCTGGAAAACAGATGGAACAACAGCAGGAACAGAAATGGTAATGGATGTTTCGCCCGGAACCGGAGGCTCAAACATAAATAATCTAATCAATATGAACGGTACACTTTATTTTTCGGCTACAGCTAATGCAAAGGGAATGGAACTTTGGAGGAGTGACGGTACCGATACAGGGACGGTTATGGTTAAGGATATATATCCCGGGGCAGTATCCTCTATTACTTCTCCATCTTCATTTGCAGTGATAGGCAGTACACTTTATTTTCCTGCAAACGATGGAATAAATGGTTATGAATTATGGAAAAGCGATGGTACTGATGCAGGGACAGTGATGGTAAAAGATATTTATCCCGGAATAACAAATTCTTCACCGTCTTCATTAACAGTAATGGGAAGTAATATTTATTTCAGTGCATCCGATGGGACCAACGGAATAGAATTATGGAAAAGTGATGGCACAACGGGAGGAACAGGCTTAGTAAAAGATATCTGGCCTGGTATCAACAGTTCATCTCCTTTGAAGCTAATGGCAATTGGAAATACTTTGTTTTTTAGAGCAGCCGATTCTACAGCTTCCGGATACAGAGGAGTTGAACTTTGGAAAAGCAATGGAACAACTATAGGCACATCTCAGGTCAAGGATATATTTACTGGAATAGACAGCTCTAATCCTGATTATTTAACTGCTGTTGGTACAACATTATATTTTTCAGCATATAATGCAACTTATGGACAGGAATTATGGAGAAGTGACTCACCTTATGGGTCTGCTAATACTATGTTGGTTGCAGATATAAACCCTAACGTAGGCAATTCCAGTCCCCAATACATTACAAATGTAAATGGGATCTTATTTTTTAGCGCCTACGATATTACAAACGGTACTGAACTTTGGTTAAGTGGCGGAGATTCTGCAACAACAGGAATGGTAAAAGATATTAATACCGGGATTGCAGGTTCAAATCCCACTTTACTTACTTCTCACAATAATACTCTTTATTTTGTGGCAAATGAACCTGCCGGAGGTTTCGAATTATGGAGAAGTGATGGAACTGCAAACGGGACATACCAGGTAAAAGACATTGAAACAGGCACAGGCAGTTCCAACCCACTTTATATATACTCAGGTGGTACGTACTTGTTTTTTGGCGCAACAACTACAACATCAGGGATGGAACCTTGGAAAAGCGATGGAACAGCGGGAGGAACAAGTTTACTTCTAAACATTAATCCTGAAGTAGGTTCTTCATCCCCTTCTTATTTAATTAATATTAATGACACAATATACTTTGGGGCAAATGATGGAGTAAATGGAAATGAATTGTGGAAAAGCGATGGTACTTCAGCAGGAACAATTATGATTAAGGATATTTATCCTGGCACAGGTAGTTCTTTATTTGGAAGTAGTGATGGCTTGATCAATATCAACGGGACTTTGTTTTTCGCTGCACAAGATGGAATAAACGGTATTGAATTATGGAAAAGCGATAAAACAGCAGCAGGAACAGTAATGATAAAAGATATTTTTTCGGGATCTTCAGGTTCATATCCTGCTCACTTTATGAATGTGAACGGCACGCTTTTCTTTTTCGCCAACAACGGTACTACCGGAAATGAATTATGGAAAAGCGATGGAACCCCGGGTGGAACTGTTTTGCTGAAAGATATTAATCCTGGCTCACTTGGTTCGAACCCGTTATCCTATTCCGGAACTATGGTAAGTTATAACAATAAACTTTATTTTCAGGCGAATGACGGTATCAATGGAAACGAGCTTTGGGTGAGTGATGGAACAACAGGAGGTACCGAATTAGTAAAAGATATCTTTGCGGGAGGAAATTATGGAAGTCCGTATTCCTTAACAGTTTCAAATGGAAAACTATTCTTCTATGCAACCGATGCAGTCAATGGAACAGAGATATGGATGAGTGATGGAACTGCAGGCGGAACTACTTTGTTGAAAGATATCATGGTTGGCTCCACAGGTTCCTCTCCGCTTTCTTTTTTTGATATGAATGGCATATTGTTTTTTGGTGCTAACGATGGAGGAGGAAGTGAACTCTGGAAAAGTGATGGCACTCCGGGAGGGACCGTAATGGTGAAAAATATCTGGCCTGGCAATTCTCCCAATTTCTCCGGATTTACAAAAATAAATAATACATTATTCTTCCGCAGCAAAGATGCCGCAGCAGGAAGCGAATTATGGAAAACCGATGGAACCCCGGGTGGAACTGTTTTGCTGAAAGATATTAATCCTGGCTCACTTGGTTCGAACCCGTTATCCTATTCCGGAACTATGGTAAGTTATAACAATAAACTTTATTTTCAGGCGAATGACGGTATCAATGGAAACGAGCTTTGGGTGAGTGATGGAACAACAGGAGGTACCGAATTAGTAAAAGATATCTTTGCGGGAGGAAATTATGGAAGTCCGTATTCCTTAACAGTTTCAAATGGAAAACTATTCTTCTATGCAACCGATGCAGTCAATGGAACAGAGATATGGATGAGTGATGGAACTGCAGGCGGAACTACTTTGTTGAAAGATATCATGGTTGGCTCCACAGGTTCCTCTCCGCTTTCTTTTTTTGATATGAATGGCATATTGTTTTTTGGTGCTAACGATGGAGGAGGAAGTGAACTCTGGAAAAGTGATGGCACTCCGGGAGGGACCGTAATGGTGAAAAATATCTGGCCTGGCAATTCTCCCAATTTCTCCGGATTTACAAAAATAAATAATACATTATTCTTCCGCAGCAAAGATGCCGCAGCAGGAAGCGAATTATGGAAAACCGATGGTACAACCGCAGGAACTGTATTAGTCAGAGATTATTGGGCAGGTACCGGTGCATCACTTCCTTCAAATCTTATTAATTTTCATGATACCCTGTTTTATTCAGGACGCAACTCGGCCCATGGTACAGAACTAATGGTGAGTTCCGGAACACCACAAACAACCGGACTTGCTGCGGATGTTTATCCGGGTGTTGGATCTTCAACACCACTGTTTTTAGTAGCTACCACAAACAATTTGTTTTTTATGGCAAATGATGGAACGAATGGTAAGGAACTTTGGAAATTAACGATGCCTCCTGCTTTGCAAAGTACATCTGTTGTAACAAATCTAATTTGTAATGGAGGAGTAACAGGAGCAATTGATATCACTGTTTCCGGAGGTACGGCTCCGTATGCTTATTTATGGTCAGATAGCTCGGTAACAGAAGATGTAAGCGGATTAGCAGCAGGTAGTTATTCTGTTATGATCACTGATTCATGGGGATGGAAGATTTTTAAGAACTTCAATGTCTCTCAACCTGCACCAATAACTGTTTCGCTTTCTTCACAAACCAACGTATCCTGTAATGGAGGAAACAATGGATCTATTAACATTTCAGTAGTTGGACCGGATTCTCCATTCACTTTTCTTTGGTCACCCGGAGGAGCAACCACACAAAATATTTCATCACTGACTGCAGATGTTTATTCCGTTGCGGTTTCAAATACGCTTACTTGCACAAAGAATTTTTCTGTAACTATTACAGAGCCCCTACAAGCAGCAGCACTTCCAATTTGCATGGTAACGGTTGATACTCTTTCAACTCATACTATTATTTATTGGGAAAAACCTGTAGTTACCAATGTTGACAGCTTTAAAATTTACAGAGAAGTTACAACAAACCTATTTGCACCTATTAGTTCAGTTGCTTATAATGCATTGAGCGAATATCATGATTACGCAGCAGATCCTAATGTAACATCTTATAAATATAAAATTACTGCAAGAGATTCATGTGGTAACGAATCTACTTTAAGTGATTATCATAACACCATACATTTACAAAATTTAGGTGGGGGAAATTTACAATGGACACTTTATGGAATTGAAAATGCTACTAATCCTGTAAATTATTATCGAATATATAGAGACGATTATAATACAGGAAACTATTTACCAATCAGCTTAACCATTCCGGGAGGAAACTCAACTTATACGGATGTAAATTATAGTTTATATCCGGCCGCGAATTACAGGGTGGATGTTGCATGGAGCATCACTTGTTCACCAACACGTGCAAGTGTGAATACCACACGTTCAAATATTAAACATCAAAGTATTGTTTCAAGCATAACAGAGGAACTTTCTTCAAACATTATTATTTATCCGAACCCTGTTCCAATGGACTCCTACGGAGCAAATGAAAGTTTAACCATCGAATTGAGTCCGCTGACCGGTACCACAACGATAAGAATTATTGATGTGCTTGGTCAGTTAATGGAAGATGAAATAGTATTGCCATCATCAACTTCTAAAATAGTAAAACAAATTAATGTGAGTGGATATGCAAAAGGAATTTATACGGTTTGCATTGAAAATAATGGTGTAAAAGTAGTTAAGAAATTAGTAGTGAATTAGTTTTGAAAACGCAACGCAGAAAATTATCATTTGTTTTTTTTCTAAAATAGATGTACGTTTGCAATCGAAATTAATAAACATAAACAAATAAAAATTATGGGAAAAGGTGATAAAAAAAGCCGTAGAGGCAAAATAACAATGGGTTCTCACGGAGTACTTAGACCAAGCAAAAAAAATAAATCGAAAGCAACAGCTGCTGCAAAAGTAGCAGCTCCTAAAAAGGCTGCAGCACCTAAAAAAGCAGCAGCTCCTAAAAAAGCAGCAGCACCTAAAAAGGCAGCTAAAAAAGCGGAATAAGCTTTAGCAAAAAAATAAAAGATCCCCTGCAAATTCAATTTGCAGGGGATTTTTATTTGAAATTAACCCATAACTGAAATTATACCATTTGAAATATAAGCACACTGATCCTCTCCTTTTTTCAAGGATAAGATCATTGGGAGGTTTTAAAAATGTGCTCCTGTTTTATATTTCAATTGTATGAGAATTTCAATTCCAACTACTTCGATTTCGTTCAATATAAACTCTACGGAAGAATCTTTATCTGCATAATTGTAAAAAAGTAAAGAGATTATTCGCAACGATCAAAAATGACAATTGCTTAAAAACAGAATGTTTTGCTAATATTTAATAGTCTCTTAACCTGAGTACGGTTAATAAAACCTCTAAAATATTAACAAACAGAGCTATTTATGAAATCAGATGTTTGTTGTTTTGTCATGCTGAATGCAATGAAGCATCCTGCTATAAAAAAAAAGATTTTTCCGGTTTTATCCTGAGCGAAGCCGAAAGGATCAAAATGATCTGTACTTGTAAATAAACCACTCTGCACTGAATGTGCAGAGGTTTAAATTAAAAGAATGAAATTCTTTTTAACAAATGCTAAAATTACACGTCATTGCCAAGGAGGCACGAAGAAGCAATCTCATTAATAGATTGAGATTGCTTCGTTCCTCGCAATGAACGGCAAATTTAATATTTGTAGAATCGGAAAGTCTTGCACTGAATTGCATAGTTTTGAACTAACGAACTGAAACAATAAAGTGAAGTCCCCTTTTTTAAATCAATTATTAATCGAGCTCAGATTTCTAATTATAAATTTAGGATAAATATAGATGAGAATTTTTTCATTAACAGAGAATTGCGATTTTTATAAATTTAATATACCTTCATAAAAAAATAAAATCTTTCTCATGCATAAATTATTACAAAAAATTGTTTTTGTCGGATGTATTACCCTGATTATTAATGCACAAAAACTTTTTTCGCAAAACGATTTGCCGGTAGGCTTTTCTCCTGAAGAAATTCAATTGATGCAAAGTCCGGATTATAAAGCTCCTGCTTACTTTGGTTCCGGCATTGCAACTCCTCCTCCCGGGCCACTCAGAACAATGGCACAATGGGAAGAGATGCAAGCACTGACGATAACCTGGATAAGCTATAAATCTGTTTTACTTGAAATTGTAAAAGCTGCTGCTTTAGAAACAAAAGTTTATATTATTTGTGGTACCCAGTGCCCTACTTTCGGTGGTGGTTCGGATTCCCTTACCGTTAAAAATTATTTATCATCGGGTGGTGTTCCTGCTTCTTCGTTGCTAAATGTTCATTATGTTTATGCACCTTGTAATAGTGTTTGGACACGTGACTATAGCGCTAATTCGGTATATATGAACGATGTGGATTCATTGATAATGGTTGATTGGAAATACAATCGTCCATCACGCACAAGTGATGACACAGTTTCACACATGCTGGCACGCAGATTAAATATTCCTTTATATGAAACTCAAGGTGCAAATCAATTGATTCATACAGGTGGCAATTTTATGTCGGATGGTTTAGGAACCGCATTTTCATCCGAGTTGGGCTTAAATGAAAACCCTTCACTTACCGAAACACAAATTAATACGATCATGCAGGATTTTATGGGAATTACCAGGTATCCTAAAATGGAAGTATTGCCTTATGATGGAATTCATCATATCGATATGCATATGAAGTTATTGAATGAGGAAACATTGTTGGTTGGGCAGTATCCTGTAGGAACTGCTGATGGTCCACAGATTGAAGCTAACATTCAATATATTTTATCGGGTTTCAATTCTGTTTTTGGAACTCCCTACAAAGTGATTCGCATCCCTCAGCCACCTGATCAGTTAAACGGTTACACTTACCCAAATAATGGCGGTAACTATTTAACTTATACCAATTCAAGCATCATCAATAAAACCATAATTGTTCCCCAGTATTATCAACAGTATGATACAACTGCTTTGCGTATATTTCGTGATGCTATGCCCGGATACAATGTAGTTGGGATAAATTCAAATTCAACAATTAGTGCAAGCGGTTCATTGCACTGCATTACACATTCGGTTGGTATTACTGATCCTTTATTAATCGTTCATCAGAATTTACCTAATACTGCAAATACAATAACTCCTTATCAAGTGGATGCCCGCATACAACATAAATCAGGAATTCAAACTGCTGCCTTATATTATACAAACGATACTACGCTTGGATTTACAAGTGTTGCCATGACATTGACAAATTCAACCAATCATACCTGGACCGGATACATTCCTGCTTATCCTTCCGGAACCCATGTTTTTTATTACATTAAAGCGAATGCGAATTCGGGGAAAGAACAGGTACGACCAATGCCTGCACCACGCGGTAATTTTATGTTTTGGGTGATTGGAAGTTTGGGTATGGATGCGAATATTAATCTTTCAATTACTATGAAGCCTGCATTTCCAAATCCTTCTCATGGTATTACCTGCATACCTGTTTCATTGAATAAAAACACAAAAGGGACGATCAAATTATATGATATGATTGGAAAAGAAGTTGCAATTATTTATGAAGGAGAAATGATGGCCGGTGAAAAAAACTATTTCATCAATAGCTTAACAATTAATCCAGGTGCATATCTAATCTCCATTGAAACAAACGATGGCAGGCAAACACAAAAATTAATGATAAAGTAAAAAACTTACAAAAAATAATTTAAGGAACGAAACATTAAGAGTGATGCTTCGTTTTTTTTTGTAAAAAAACTTTTTGTAGAGTGATATCAATCAAAATAAATTAATTGTTTATTTATTACATTTGGTTTTAATACCGGTTATACCAATGCTTAATATGAAATAATCCAGCGCTCTCCTCTCTTTTGTAGAGGAATTAGAGTGAGGTCAAAACAAACAGACTTTTCATATTAAGCAGTGATATCAGATGTGGAATAGGAATAAATTTAAAAACAAGATCATGAAAAAGTTACTTTTGTTTATTTTACTGGCTGTTTGCATTCAAACAACTAAAGCTCAAATTCCATCTTCTTGCATGGTACCCTTTGCTCTTCAAACACATTATGACGCAGATGTGAAGCATTTGGCTTTAAAAAGAATTTATTATCAAAATTCCCCATATAAAGATTCAATAACAGTTCCCCAGAATTATCAGGATACAATATGGCAGGGATTAGCTGCAATTTTCAATTTGACATCTGTTATTCAAAGAGATTCAGTTTTTGATAAGTATTGCATTCATCAAGATGTAAGCTATTTTGTAAATCATCAAATTTATGTTGGTGTAGATCTGGCATACAGCTGGACACAACAATGGCAAAATTTAAATACAACAACAGGTATCACCTCATTGGATAACTTACTTTCAACTTATGGATTTACTGTTACCGGATTTTCAACTTTTGGAGGCAATTATGCTACCTTAACTACCACCCAAAATATTAATGTGGCACCATTATGTGATAGTATCCAAACTTTTGGTGGAGTACTCTATTCTGAACCCAATTCTCTGGTTGGAGATGGAAATAAAATAACATATAACAAAGTCGGCAACGACAGATTTTATGATTTTACTGTTGGTTATGGTGATTGTCCTGCAGGTTGTACAGGGCAACACACTTTCAAATTTAAAGTTTATGATAATTGTTCAGTTGATTATTTGGGAACATTTGATGTCTTTGATCCAATGGGAATCCCTTCTCCAATCAATTGTAATATAACCACGGATATGGAGAAAGAGGAACCTGCAAATTTTAAAATTTATCCAAACCCGGCAGAAGATTTAATAACTGTTGAAGCAATTAAACTAGTTGATGGAGTCTATACTGTTTTTAATATCTTCGGACAAGTATTACAAACAGCTGAGTTTACAAAAGAAATAAAGATCTCGTTGAAAGATATAAGCACCGGTGTTTATTTTATCAGACTTGAAAATCATTCGAATAATGAATTTGTAAATTATAGAATTATTAAAAAATAAGGGATTCTTTCCATTTTTTATGAAGCACCTTTTTCAGTTTTTATTCCTATTGATTTTCGCTTCCTGCTCAAGTACTATCCCTGTTGTGAAACAACCGGTTAGTATAAAAATTCCTGTTGGTCCCGGACCGGAAGATTTGGTTCTTGATACGTTCAGCACTGCGTACCCTCGTTTACTTGTTTCTTGTTGTGAGCGAAGAAAAGAAAATTCTCCTTATGGAGAAATAGGTGCAGTGAATTTGAATGATAATTCATATAAAATACTTCCACGTTTAAATGAACCGCAGGGATTGTTGTTTAGGCCACATGGTTTTGATCTGGTAAAAAATAAAGAAGGACAAGTTCTGCTGTATTGCATTTCTCATAACAATGAAAAAAAGGAACATTCCATCATCATTTATAAAGTATTTGCTGATCATTTAGAGTTTCAGGAAAAATTAAATTCGACTTTACTTGTTTCGCCCAATGATGTTACTGCAAGTTGTGATGGAGATATTTTTGTGAGCAATGATGCTCACAAAAGAGGCAGCAGGATGGAGGCTTTATTCAAATTAAAAAAATCGGATGTGGTTTGTTTTAATCATTTGAATAAACAATGGACAGTGATTGCCATCGGTTTTGCTTATGCAAATGGAATTGCAGTGCAACATTGTCCTGTTGATAAGGTTATCCTTTCAACAACACGAGGCGATAAATTATTTTCCATGCAAAATGTAGGAGATAATATAGATTGGTATTACCCAAAAGAAATTGCATATTTAAAGGGACTGGACAATATCACCTTTATCAATGAATATGAAATACTCGTTACGGCACATTTGAATCAGGTCGCATTTATGAAACATGCTGGTAATTCAAAAAAAATATCCCCATCTGTTGTTTATCGTGTGAATATAACAACCGGAAAATATAATGCTATTTATGCAAATGACGGTTCCGGTATCAGCGCAGCTTCAACCGCATTGTATTACAATGGGAAACTCTATATTAGTCAGGTTTTTGAGCCTTTTATTTTAAAATGTGATGTTGAACTGAAATAAAAATAAATATATCGGCAGAATTGCTCATTTTTTATATTTTTGTATAACAACAAAAATTATCCATTCTCATTTATTTCTTAACTATGAAATCAAAATATTTTTTTTCAATCGCATTTATCCTGATTATCAAGAGTCTGACTTCACAGAGTTTACCTGATTTGATAAAAAATGGGAATACAAAATTAGCTTCAGCTGATTATGCAGGTGCTGAAATCGATTTTGCGAAAGCAATAAAAGTGAATGTCACCGTTGTAGGAACATATCTTGATAAATTAAAAAAATACAATGCGATGAACGAATATCAACGTTCAACTTCGGATATGCCCGATGGTTTTATGTATAAGCATGATCTGGCTGTACCTTATTACGGACATGGATTGGCACTGGCAGGATTAGGCAAGCAAAATGATGCCCTGGCTGATTTTGAAAAAGCGATAGCTATTGACATAAGTTATGCGGATGCTTTTTGTGAACGGGGAATTATTTACATTAAACTAGGTGAAAAAAATAAAGGGTGTATAGATCTGTTAAATGCAAAAATTGCCGGTAGTGACAAGGCAAAATCATTATATGAAAAAAGCGCGTGTTCTGATGTTAGCAAAGCTTTTATATCATCGGGAAATACAAAGTTTGATGCAAAAGATTACATAGGAGCAATCGCTGATTACAATTATGCTATTCAATTAAATTCCGAATCCGTTGATGCACTTATTAAAGCTGGTGAATGTTATACTATGTTAAAGAAATACGACAAAGCAATAACAAATTTTAAGAAAGCACAAAAAATAGCTCCTGAGAACATGGAGGTTTTATATGATAAAGGTTTGACATATAATGCAATGGAAAATTTTAAAGAAGCATTTAATGACTTGTCTGTTGTTATTAAGAAAGACCCTAATAATTACGAAGCCTATATGCAACGTGGGATATCGTGTGAAGGAATGCAAAATTTTAATTCGGCAGTTTATGATTATTCTGAAGCAATAAGAATTAAACCAAAAGATGGAATGGCGTATTATAAACGTGGACTTGCCACTCAGGATCAGAAAAGTAAAACTGTTTGCAAAGATTTTAAAATGGCGGCTGCATTAGGTATAGAAGATGCGAAGCCATTAGCCGAAAACTGCAAACCAGAGGTAAAAGTCGAGTAATGTTATATTTTCTGTTTACTTTCGTTAAATTTGCGGGATATGTATAAACTACTATTACGCCCTATTCTTTTCCGGGTTCAACCCGAAACTATTCATCATATTGTTTTTAAAGCGATCAAATTTTTTTCTGCTATTCCCGGCTTTTCAAATATCATAAGAAGTATGTATGTGATTGAGGATAAACGTTTGGAACGGAAATTATTCGGACTAACATTTCCTAATCCTGTTGGGCTTGCTGCCGGTTTAGATAAAGATGCTGAATTGTTTGATGAATTGGCCGATTTTGGTTTTGGCTTCATTGAAATAGGAACTCTTACGCCAAAAGCACAGCCGGGAAATGAAAAACCACGCATGTTCCGGTTGCCCGAAGATAGTGCCTTGATAAACCGAATGGGCTTTAATAACAAAGGGGTTGATGTTGCTGTGGCGAATTTAAAAAAGCGAAAAACAAAAATTATTATTGGTGGAAATATTGGAAAAAATAAAGTAACTCCTAACGAAGAAGCTGTTAGCGATTACGAAAAATGTTTCGAAGTCTTGTTCGATCATGTTGATTATTTTGCAGTAAATGTAAGTTCACCAAATACTCCAAATTTGCGCGCTTTACAGGATAAAGAACCATTGACTAAATTATTACTTCGATTAAAGCAATTGAATTCTCAAAAGAAAAATCCGAAACCAATTCTTCTGAAAATTGCTCCTGATCTGACGAATGAGCAATTGGATGATATTATTGATATTGTTAAAGAAACAAAAATTGATGGTTTGATTGCTACCAATACAACCATTTCCCGGGAAGGATTAAAAACATCAGAAGCAAGAATAAAGGAAATTGGTGCCGGTGGATTAAGTGGAAAACCTTTAACAAAAAGAGCAACAGAGGTAATAAAATATCTAAGTGAAAGATCAGACAAAGCATTTCCTATCATTGCAGTGGGAGGAATTCACACAGGTGAAGACGCAATTGAAAAGTTAAATGCAGGAGCTAGTTTGGTTCAGATTTATACCGGTTTTATTTACGAAGGGCCCGGGATAGTGAAAAATATAAATAAACAAATTTTAAAATCCATCTCCTTAGGAGAAGCATAGGGAGAAGTATTCTATGAAAATAATTGAATGTCCGCGTGATGCGATGCAAGGCATACACGAATTTATACCAACCGAAAAAAAAGTTGCGTATATCAATTCCATTTTGAAGTGTGGTTTTGATACGGTTGATTTCGGCAGCTTTGTATCTCCAAAAGCAATCCCTCAAATGATTGATACAGCACAGGTTTTGGAGCAATTAGATTTGAGTACTACTAAATCAAAACTGTTGGCGATCATTGCCAATGTGCGTGGAGCACAGGATGCTGTGGAGTTTGAAGAAATATCCTATTTAGGTTTTCCTTTTTCAATTTCAGAAACTTTTCAGCAACGCAATGCAAATTCAACAATTGCTGAATCTTTAATTCGAGTGGAAGAAATTCAAGACTTATGTGTTCGTAATAAAAAAGAACTGGTTGTATATGTTTCCATGGCTTTTGGTAATCCTTATGGTGACGAGTGGGGGAGTGATACCGCAATTGCCTGGACCAAACAATTGGCACAAATGGGAATAAAAATAATTGCGTTGAGCGATACGATTGGTGTTTCTAACCCTGAAAATATTACATATTTATTTTCAAAATTGATCCCTGAATTTCCGGGAGTCGAAATAGGGGCTCATTTGCATACTACACCAACTACCTGGGAAGAAAAAGTGAATGCTGCATACCAAGCCGGTTGCAGAAGATTTGATAGTGCTATTAAAGGGTATGGAGGCTGTCCGATGGCAACAGATAAATTAACCGGAAACATGGCAACAGAAAACTTACTAACCTATTTTAAGCAACATAATATTGTTTCAGGAATTGATGAAAATGCGTTTGCTGAAGCTATGCAATTATCAGAAAGTACTTTCCCTTTATCTTAATAATAGTGCATTATGAATATAAAAAAAGATATTTCACCCCTAATGGGGCTTTGACAATTCTTTTTGAATCGCTACTACCAATATTGAGTCCCGCTGGGACTCCATAGGGGGTCAAATCCTGGTAGTAAAGCAAAATGGAAATAAATTTAAGCCATATCGGGGCGATATATTGCAAGGAAACAAATTGATAAAATAATCAAAAATGAATAATTCAAAATTTCAAAAATTCGCAAATAATAATTTTTTGTTTCGCTTGTATTTATTAAAAGTATTGCCCATGGCTTTTTTAGCAGGTATTCGTGTTAAAGAATTTTCAATAGAAAAAGCTATCATCACTATAAAATTTTCCTGGCTCACACAAAATCCTTTTCGATCCATTTACTTTGCTTGTTTAGCAATGGCAGCAGAAATAAGTACCGGACTATTGGTAATGAATGGGATTTACAAATCCAGCCCGGCAATCTCAATGCTTGTTGTAAAAAATCAGGCAACATTCTTTAAAAAAGCAGTTGGCAAAATTTCATTTACCTGTTTAGATGGGAAACTGATTTCTGATGCTATTGAAACAGCAAAACAAAGTTCTGAAGGAGTTGTTATAGAAGTTAAATCTATTGGGGTTGACGAAACCGGTGATCTTGTGGCAGAATTTATTTTTACCTGGTCGGTGAAAGCGAAAACAAATTAATATTTTCCCCTTTGTTGGTGTTTTTACCAACAGATTAATTGAACGATTTTCCCATTATAGATTGCAGGTGAAATAAATTGCTGTTTTCTTTAAAAGATTAGTATGAAATAAAGAATTCCTTCATCAACTGAATGCTACCAATATAAAGAGTCGGAAAAATTTTATTAGTGTAAAGTAATACTATCGATATTAAATATATCGAAACCACAAAAAAACTATCCGGTATTTTAGAGCACCACTCCTAACCCTTTTTTATAATAATCTACCTCCTGCAAAACATTGCTACTGTTATAAACTGATAGTTCGAGTAAGCCTGTATATGAACAAGATCCGGTAGATGAAGAAGTGCTTAAATTTGTAACTTTTCTTGTCGTACTGTTAGTAGATATATTTCTAAATGATTTAATAAAAAAACACCTTACTGATTTTTTTAGTAAGGTGTTTTTTGATTGTGAATTTAATTTACTGAATTGTAATTTTTTTCGTGTAAAATTTTTCTCCTTTATAAAGTTTCACAAAATAGGTTCCTTTGGGAGATTGAGAAAGGTCAATATTGTAAACCAATTGTTTGTTGTTGGTTTTTGAACAGATCATTTCTCCAAGTAAATTGTAAATTTCAATATGTTGTTCTTCATTATCTGCTGATTGCTGACGGATAGAAAAAATTCCATTGGATGGATTAGGATAGATTTCCACATCCTTTTCTGCTCCAACAACCTGTTCAATTCCTAATGGCAACGTTATACTCGCATCATCGATCCATAAAACACTGCCTGGTTTTGGATCCTTGTCAAGAGAGGATGAACTGAACAATATCCATAAAGTATCCGGTGTAACAGCGCTTACATAAGTTAAGTTAATTACTGCATGTTGCCAGCCCGATGAACCAGTGGAAACATTTGTTTTAAACCAGCCCCCGGCCACAGGTACACGAGCATTAACTAGTTCTACCCGACACTGAGCAGTATCATTTCCAACTGATTTATACTGGTAATAGAAACTGAACTGAGTTATTTTTTGATCGCATGGGATCCCCGGCAAATAGGTTACAGTTGATTCATTCACATTTCCGTTAAATAAAATACCTAATGTATCTGAATATATATGACCAATAAAAGGAATACCCCAGTTTTTATAGTAGTTCCACGAAGTAGGAGTATAAACTTTGGTTTGAATACGTGCCGAATAACTTCCCGAGTGAACTGTATCAGTACATCGGGTAACTGATATAGGGCTGCTTCCGACAAAAGCACTGTTAAAAAAATTATAATCGCACCAGCCGGTGGTTCCATTTCCGCTGTTAGGATTCATAGCCGATGGTACCATCAGATCATTGGTCCAGGTTTCAAAACCAGGGTTGATCAGCTGGGCATGTGCCAGATTTGCAACAAGAACAAAAGCAGATAAAATAAGTAGTTTTTTTTTCATTTTTTGGAGATTTGATGTATCCAAATATAAAATAATTTCTGAAAGGAGCACATGATAAATTATGTATTTCGAAAAAATGTAAACCGGTAAATAACATTTCTTTGTTTAAAACTTCAACCGGAACAAGGTTCTGTGTTTCATATCTATATATAAGTTTAAACATTGTTTAGTAATTGAAGTAGTGTTATTTCGACTGAAGTGGAAATCTCATTATAAACTCAAATTTGTTGAGCTCTCATTCGCTGATCAAAAATTTAAAAGATATAATTTTTAATCAAAAAAAATGAATGTACATCTGATAGCTATTGGTGGTAGCGCTATGCACAACATGGCAATAGCAATGCACAAGAAAGGTTTTCATGTAACTGGTTCTGATGATGAAATTTTCGAACCTTCAAAAAGTCGCTTGGCAAAACTCAATTTGTTACCCGAAAAAGAAGGCTGGGATGTGAATAATATCCACAAGAATTTAGATGCCGTAATACTTGGAATGCATGCACGTGCTGACAATCCTGAATTATTAAAAGCTCAGGAATTAGGTTTGAAAATATATTCGTATCCAGAATATATCTATGAGCAAACAAAAAATAAAATAAGAGTTGTTATTGGTGGAAGTCATGGCAAAACATCTATCACAGCAATGATCTTGCATGTACTTGATTTTCATAAAATCGATTGTGATTATTTGGTTGGTGCGCAACTGGAAGGTTTTGATACCATGGTAAAACTCACTAAAGAAGCTGAAATAGCAGTGATTGAAGGTGACGAATACCTGTCGTCACCAATTGATCGAAGGCCCAAATTCCATTTGTACAAACCAAACATTGCTGTAATGAGTGGCATAGCATGGGATCACATCAATGTATTTCCGACATTTGAAAATTATGTGGAGCAGTTTAAAATATTTATTGACCTGATAGAGCAGGGGGGAAGCCTTGTGTATTGTGAACTTGACAAAGAAGTTAAAAAAGTGTGTAAAACAGCTCCTGCTGATATTAAAAAACTACCCTATGGAATTCCTGAACATAAAATTGAAAATGGAATTACTTTTTTACAAATAGAAAAAAACGAAAAAAGTGTTACCAATGTTCCATTGCAAATATTTGGGGAACATAATTTAATGAATGTTACAGGAGCACGTATAGTGTGCAATCAACTTGATATTAGTGACGAACAGTTTTATGATGCGATTCGTTATTTCAAAGGTGCTGCAAAACGGTTGGAGCTGATCAAAAAAAATGAAGTAACAGCAGTATATAAAGATTTCGCCCATTCACCGTCTAAGCTAAAAGCAACAACACAAGCTGTCAAAAAACAATTCCCAACACGCAAGTTAATTGCATGCATGGAACTTCACACATTCAGCAGTTTGAATGATGCTTTTTTAAATGAATACAAAGGCTCCATGGAATTAGCAGATGAAGCCATCGTTTATTTTAATCCTCATACCATAGAACATAAAAAATTAAAACCCATTACTGAAGAACAAGTAAAACAAGCTTTTGGTGGGCACAACATTAAAACCTATACAGATTCTCAATTACTTTTGAACGATCTCTTACAAATGAATTTTGAAAATAAAAATTTATTGATGATGAGTTCAGGCAACTTTGATGGTATGGATCTGAAAGCGCTGGGAGAAAATATTATTAAGTGATTTTCTGATTAAATAAAACTTCGATTCTATTTTTATAGAACAACTTATAGAATTAAATTCGTAAGCAATTCCCCCTTCAAAAGTGTGACAAGGGATATAATACCATTTACCAGTATAAAACTAGTCCAATTTAAATTGCTTCGCTCGTTTCTCGACTCCGCTCGAAATGACACCAGCGCTGTCATTTCGAGCATTCTGCGTTGAAGCAGACACATCGAGATTGTGTTGGGCTAAATTTCGGAAATAATATATTTAGAATTGGTATAAAACTGAAATTGATAAATACTTTTCAAAACAAATTTCTGTAAAACTAAACCGGCCTAAAATGAGTGTTATTCTGTCATTTTAAGCCGTTTTAAAAATTCTGGAGTAGAATTAGTGTTTAATAAAATTTTAAATATTTTATTACAATTTCAATTTCTTTGAGATCATCTTCTCTCCATTATATACTTTCAGCAAATAGATTCCATTTGAAAGATTCTTAGTTGGAATGGAGATATTTCTTATACTGCCACTTATATTTTCATTACTTGAAAACACTTTTTTTCCAGTCATATCATACAATTCGAAATTCAAAAAGCAGTTGTTACCACAATTTACCATAACGTTTAATAATCCATTTTCAATGGAGTTGAATACGTTTAAAATTTGAAAATCGTTATCATTTTCCATATCAACAAAAACAATGTTGCTATATGCATACCTACCGTCAAAATCAGTTTGCTTTAATCGGTAATAAGATATGCCGCTTAATGGTGCCTCATCAACTGTTGAATAAAAAATAGTGTGTGTACTGGTGCCGGAACCATCCATAGTATTTATTTGTTCGAAATTTACAGCATCTGCCGAACGTTCAATGGTAAAATAATCATTGTTTAATTCACTTGCTGTGGCCCAGGAAAGTAAAACTTTTTTACCAATTGATTTTCCTGTAAAACTTAGAAGTTCTACGGGTAAAGGAAATATTGGGGCTTTGCATCCTCCTGTAGAACCATAAGTTGGAACTCCGGGAGGAGTGAAATCAACGGCACCTCCATCACCATTATAAACATAATAAGCATTGTAGGTAACAGCATCTGTTCCAAATCCTGTAAAATTCATCGTTAATGTTCTGTTTGTTGGGTTTGTCGAACTATAATTTGCAAAGTGACCGGCAGTGTTTCCTGAACATTGAAAAATAGCATACATTGTATAATTGAGAGCGGTAAAATCAAATAAGCTATTGCTAAAAGAAGTACTTGTAAAAAACATAACCTGAGCATTTGCAGGAATAACTCCTCCTGTAGGTTCGACCAGCATTCCACCACCTGTTATAGTTGAATTTATTGCAGCAACAGTAGTTGCAGTACTCGCACTCTGACATATGCCTCTCCAGGAATTGGCTGCATTCGGCCATGTAACTGTTATGTTTGATGTATTTAGAGCAGCGCCTCCAACCTGAAAACGAACCATTTCGTTTCCACCTTCCGGATTACCACAGGCATCCACTAAAATACTTTGAATTTCAAATGCCTGGCATGGTCCACCACTAAGAGTTATAGTAAATGAAGATGAAGAGTTACCAATAACAGAAGGACTGTTACTAATGACTCGTATTAAATAACCCGCTCCAGAGGGTATTCCTGCAGGAATTGTAATATTTATTGTACCGGAATTTGCATCACTTAAAAAAGTTCCAATATTAGTTGGAGTAGTAAAACTTCCCGCTGCATCTGAAAGTTGCGCTGTATAGGTATTACCGGAATATGTTGCTGTTGAAGTAAAAGCAATGGTTCCTGTTGCCGAAGCCGAACAATTTACGCTAAAAGGTGCTCCGGTTATTGCACCTGCTGTAATAGAGCATGGAGCTGTATTGGTTATTGTAAATGCTGCTGAACTTGAACTGGTATATGCCGGACTTGTACTTAAAATTCGGATAAGATAACCAGCACCTGTAATAGTGTTAGAGGGAATAGTAATATTTATAGTTCCGGTATTGACATCACTAACCAAGGTACCAATATTTGTTGGCGAAGCAAAACTGCCTGCCGCATTGGAGAGCTGAGCGGTAAAAGTATTTCCTGTAAAGGTGCAAGTTGACGAATAAGCTATTGTCCCTGTTGATCCTGTTGAACAATTAACTGAAAATGGTGCTCCTGTGATTGCACCTGCATTATAGGCACAAGGAGATGTTCCTGTAATAAATAATTCCCAACTAATAAGTCCTCCAATATCCACTCCTGCAGCATCGCAGATTTTTAAGGTCCAATTACCCAAGGAGGTTAATCCATTAAATGTGGATAAAACTCCGGATCCTGCTCCTTCCGTTTTACCATTAACATCATAAATACCATCTAATACATGATTAGTCACAATTGAAAATTGGTTTGCTGCAGCCTGGTCATCGACTATTCCATCAATGTTATCTGCACTGCTTCCAACTCGTGCAATAAGCAGAACAGTTGTTGTTCCATCCGGTCCAACTAAATAAACATTTAAGTCACCTCTGAAAGTGTGCGAAACTTTAACACCAACATTAACATCAGAAATGATCAGATTGTTGGTATAATTAATAATTGAGGAAGCAAAACTGGAGGTTGCACAACCATTATCTGGAATAGCAGTATAAGTTGTAATTTCAAAAGTATTACTGGTAGCACTGGTTAAGCCGGCCAATGTTGCTGTAAGGGAAACTCCTGTTTCGGCAACAGAATGTATAATAGGGGTAAATGTTGCCACGCCTGAACTGAAAGTAGCCGTCATTGGAGTTACAGTCATAGTGCCGGAAGAAGTCAGAGATACAGTACCTGCATAATTTATGTCAGTATTCCCACAAACGTCAGTTGCAGCAACAGTAACACTAGGAACCATCGTTTGACCTGAACCCGTGTTTGAAGGTTGTTGAATAAAAGAAAGTTGAGTAGCTGCAATAGAAACTGCATTTTGACCATTTATTGAACTTGCTGTGGCGAAAGCAAACTTAGTAGAACTTGTACCATTTGTCGGGGTAATAAAATTTGCATTGGTAATATTAAATACAAAATCATCTCCATCTAAATTTCCTGAGCCAACATTGTTTAATGGACAATTTAAGGAGAGTCTTAATGTTAATGTTTTATTTGTATTATCAGGAACATTTATTGAAAGGCCGGAAAATACAACTGTTGTTGATGTAATGCTGGTTGCATTTGCTATCCATGTAGCACCATCGAAAACAGCAATTGTTTTAATGGCATCTAACCAATTATCAATTTGATTGCCTGCATTTTGTGTCAATGTGAATCCCGAAACAATGGTGGGTAAATTATCAACGTCATTATTTAAACTTCCTCCGTCTCTAACAGTAAACTGCCACACTTGCACTCCTGTAGCAGATGTAAGTGTTGCCGCATCATTTATCAAGGAAGATAGTGTTGCTGATTCTCCATTTGCAGTAATAACATCGGACAAACCGGAAGCAGTAGTTTGGCTATTCGTTAATGCCGCAGTACTTGTAAAGTAATTTGCAGCACAAGTTCCCGAATTATATGCAAACACAAAGAAATAATATAAGGTATTAGCAGTTAAACCTGTTGCGGTAAAAGAAGTACTTGCACCTACCTGAACAACTGTTCCTCCTCCTAATGCATTACCTGTTGCGTAAGTGGTACCATCAACAGGGGGGGCACTTAAAGTGGAGCTGGTGCTCCTGATAATAATATAAGAATTTGCTGAAGCAGAGGCAGTAAATGAACCTGAAATAGAAGTGGTGGAGGCTGTGGTAAGCGTTAAAACTGTTGGTTGAGCTGTAGGTTCAGAACACTGCGTATAACTGTTTTGAGTGATGGTGGTGGCACTGGTATAATTAATACCACAAGGACTTTCATTAGAAGCAAATGCATAAAAATAATATAATATCCCGGTTGTTAATCCTGTGGCACTGAAACTTGCTGAACTTCCAACTGCCACAACTGTGCATCCTCCAACACTATTACCAACAACATAGGTTGTTCCATCAACAGGAGTTGGCGAAGGAGCCACACCGGTTGTATTCATTAAAATAATTCCACCTGTTGCTGCACCAAAAGAGTAGGTACCATCAATTTGGGTGGGAGATGATGAAGTCAATGCTAATGCCGATGGATTAGCAGGTTGGGTGCATAAAGTATATGCACTATTTGTTAATGAGGCAGTACTTGTTAAATAATTTATTGCGCAAGCGCCTGAATTGTAAGCAAACACAAAATAATAGTAGAGTGTTCCGCCAGCAAGACCTCCACTTGAAAAGGTAGTTGAAGCACCAGGCGTTCCAACCACATTACCTCCTCCAATTGGATTTCCTGAAGAATAAGTAACACCATCAACAGGATCGGCACTTAAGGTTGAACTAGTGCTCCTTACAATAATATAACCATTAGCAGAAGCTGATGCTGTAAACGAACCATCAATATTTGTTGAAGATGTTGGTGTTAATACCAAACTAGTTGGCTGTGCTGTTGGTTCGCTACAGGGAGATGCATTGCCTTGAATATTGATATCATCAATACCAGCACCAATAGCCCCATCTGCTCCAAGTGTCTCAAATCTTATTCTGACAGTCGAATTCACAATATATGCGCTTAAATCAAATTGAGCAACAGCTGCCATTGTAGAAGAAGGAGGAATTCTTGTCCCTAGTGTTGTCCAAGTTGAACCATCAGTTGAAATCGAAACAGTTATTGTGTTTTTAGCAGCATTTACTCCACCAAATGTTCTTGCTTTAAAATCCAAAGTAACTCCTGTATATGGTGTAAAATCCATAGTCGGAGTATTTGTTTTTGATGTTCCGGCAGCTGTCATTTGCAAATAAGTTGTATTCGTAATAGAAACATCAGTCCAGGTTCCAAACCCTGCAACATCTGTTCTAATAGGAATGATACTCACCTGCCCCAAAACACTAGTCTGCAAAAACAGCACAAAAACCAAGGAAAGGAATGCTTTTTGTAAATTTTTAAGAGAGAAAAGGCATTTCATCGCAAAATTGTTTAAAATTTATACGAAGCCGGCTTCTTAATGTTGTCATAAATACAACATTCGTCAAGGGCCTCCAAATCAAAAAATGATATTGTTAAAATATTATTTTTCTAAAATGTTATTTTATGCTTTTGTAAAATCCGATTTTAATTAAAAATTAAAATTTCCAGCGGTTTCGGATACTCATACGGACTCTCTGTATGATTCGTGTAGGGTGTTCACTGTGTTCAATAAAAATCAAGAACTTTATTCGTTAATCGCTTTTCAAATATATAAATAACCTGACAGTAATCATAATTATTCGTGATGTTTATTATTTCCCGATCCAAATGTAGTATCAATAAATAGTATTCAAATTATGCGAAAATTATCTTATTGTTAAATACATAGATGTAAATATAAAACAATGGTTGCATTAATAAAAAAATAGAAGAGAATACTTTTCAACAAATTATTAAAAGAAAATTATGGTCATTACATGCAATTTGTATCTTTGTTGCTTATGCAAGAAACAATTTTAATCCTCGATTTTGGCTCTCAATACACGCAGTTGATTGCCCGCAGAGTGCGCGAACTCAATGTATATTGCGAAATTCATCCTTTCAATAAAGTTCCCGAAATAACAAAAAACATAAAAGGTGTTATCCTTTCCGGAAGCCCGTTTTCGGTTCGGGACCCGCAATCTCCCAATCCTGATCTATCTGCATTTAAAGGTAAATTGCCACTTTTAGGAGTTTGTTACGGGGCCCAATTAATGGCTCAAAAATTTGGTGGAGAAGTTTTACCTTCTAAACACCGCGAATATGGCCGTGCTAATTTATCCTATATAAAAAATGATAACGAATTATTCAATGGATTGAGCATTAACTCACAAGTATGGATGAGCCATGCGGATACGATCACTAAAATCCCTGATAATTACGAAATAATTTCAAGCACTAAAGATGTTGAATTTGCAGGTTATCAGGTGAAAAATGAATTAACTTTTGGCATTCAGTTTCATCCGGAAGTGTATCATTCATCAGAAGGAAGCATCTTGTTAAAAAACTTTTTAGTTACTATTTGTAAATGTTCTCAAAACTGGACTCCTGATTCATTTGTTGAAACAACAATAAAAGACCTGAAACAAAAAATCGGGAACGATAAAGTTGTATTAGGATTAAGTGGAGGAGTTGATTCCAGTGTAGCTGCAGTTTTATTACACAAAGCAATTGGCAAAAATCTGTTTTGCATTTTTGTTGACAATGGTTTGCTTCGAAAGAACGAATTTCAAAATGTGCTGGAATCCTACAAATACATGGGCTTGAATGTAAAAGGAGTGAATGCTCAGGATTTGTTTTATAATGCATTAGCAGGTATTTCGGACCCTGAACTTAAACGAAAAGCTATTGGGAAAGTGTTTATTGATGTGTTTGATACTGAATCGAAACGAATCGAGGATGTAAAATGGCTCGCTCAAGGCACTATCTATCCCGATGTTATTGAATCTGTTTCGGTAAAAGGACCATCTGCTACTATTAAATCGCATCATAATGTAGGAGGATTACCCGATTTTATGAAACTTAAAATTGTTGAACCACTCAATACCTTATTTAAAGATGAAGTGCGTAGAGTAGGGAAGGCCCTGAATATTGATGAAGCTATATTAAACCGCCATCCTTTCCCCGGACCAGGCTTAGCAATTCGTATCCTGGGAGATATTACGCTGGAAAAGGTACGTATATTGCAGGAAGTGGATCATATTTTTATCGACAACTTAAAAACATCCGGTTTATACAAAGATGTTTGGCAGGCAGGTGCCATTTTTTTACCGGTACAATCTGTTGGAGTAATGGGCGATGAGCGTACTTACGAAAATGCAGTAGCTTTGCGTGCTGTAACAAGTACCGATGGTATGACAGCCGACTGGTGTCATTTGCCTTATGAGTTTTTAGGAAAAGTATCCAATGAGATCATCAATAAAGTAAAAGGGATTAACAGAGTGGTATATGATATCAGCTCCAAACCACCTGCTACTATTGAATGGGAATAAACCTAATTGCGGATCTCGGATCTATCCCTTGTTTGGGGTTGTATCACAGTATTCTGATTTTGAAATATGAATAATAAATTAAATATCAAATCCATTTTCCTTTTGTCAATTGTCAATTGTCAATTGTCAATTACCTATTGTTTTTTGTCCCTTGTTTTTTGTCTGTTCACTTTTTCTGCTGCTGCCCAGGAAAAAGAACCGGGTGAAATTCATAAAACAAAAAGCTCTGCTATTATTGGCGGAGTAAAATACTATTTACACACTGTTGAAAAAGGGCAAACACTTTTTGCGATCGCTAAATTTTATAACTGCACTGTAAATAATATTGTAATTGAAAATCCGGAAGCTATTGATGGAATAAGTCCCGGACAGGTTTTACGGATCCCGATCGAAAAAACGAAGCAAACTAAATTAGTAATCGATACAACACATTTTACATTAATAAAAATTGAGCATAATCAAACATTGTTTTCTATTTCTAAAAAATATAATATTACAATTGAGAAATTAAAAGAAATAAATCCTGAACTGAGGGAAGGTTTGAAGGAAGGACAGATAATTAAAATTCCGAAAACTGATAAACCTGTAAAATCCGAAAAAAATACCGTTGAAAAAATTGAAAAAAAACCTGTTGATATTGTTATAATAAACAAGCCAATAGAAGTGGGAAAAAAAGATACGGTGATTAACGTGGATTTTACCGGAGAATTAAAAGAAGAATATAATATCGCATTTTTTTTACCTTTTAATGCTGACCTGGCAAATGAGATCGATCTGGATGAATTAATAAAAGGAGATGCTCAATTTCCAAATAAAACTTCTGTTGCATTACAATTTTATGAAGGAGTTTTATTAGCAATTGATTCGCTAAAAAAATTAAAATTGAATGCGAAAATTTTCGTTTATGATCTGGATGATACCGATTCTTTAAGTATCTATACAATTCTTAAAAAACCGGAGTTAGCTGCTATGAATTTAATGATTGGCCCTTTGTACGGATCTAGTTTTATGGCTATTTCAAAATTTGCAAAAGAAAATTCCATTCCTATTGTATCGCCATTTACCCAGGTAAATAAAATTTTATTTAACAATCCTTTTGTTTGTAAAGTAACTCCTTCAAGCACATTGCAAATAGAACAGATGGCACATTTTGTAATTGATACATTTCAAACACAAAATATAATTTTGGTAAACAATGGAGGAGGCAAAGAAATTTCTTTAATAAATGCTTTTAAAACCACAAGTAATGATGAACTGTTAAAAGCCGGTCACCCAATAGCAGATTCTGTGAAAGAGGCAAAAAATCTTAGTGCAGTACAAAGTATGTTGAGTTCTACAAAAACAAATGTGATCGTATTGCCTTCCAACAATCAATCCTATGTTACAGAGTTTATTCGTGGGTTAAACAATAGCAGTGATAAATATAAAATTGTTTTATTCGGTATGCATTCCTGGGTGAATTATGATAATCTGGACCTGGATTATTTAAACAGTCTTTCATTACATATCCCTTCCAATAATTTTATCGATTATAATTCCATTTCGACACAAAGTTTTATAAAAAATTATCGGGAAAAATATAAAACAGAACCCGAAAACTATGTTTATCAGGCGTTTGATATAACCTATTATTTTGTTTCTGCTTTGCAAAAATTTGGTACCGGTTTTCTTAAAAACATTCCAGCATATGAACATACAGGTTATAATTCATGTTTTAAATTTACTCAATTCCCTCCTGAAAGCGGATTTGAAAACAAATTCGTATATATTTTAAAATATGAGAATTTTAATCTGATCAAAGCAAACTAAAATAAAGATCTTCCTTTTTTGCATTTTTTTACCTTTCCATTGAAAAAACATCCATTAGCTTATTTAATACAGTTTTTTTTCTGACCTCACCCTTAATCCCTCTCCGAAAGAGAAGGAAATAATTGGTATATTTTATATAAGCTAAAAGGTATTATTTTCAAAAAACATAAGAAGCTTTACCAATTGAAATAAGAGTCCAATCATCCCCTCCTTTTTTTCAAGGAGGGGCTCGGTGAGGTTTTAAAAATCGAAATTTTATATTTCGATTGGTGTAAATCCAGTTTTTAGGATTTGTTTTTATAAAGATTAAATAAGGGCCAGCCCTCTTGTGGTGTTTTTTATTTAAAAATAGATTTGTCTTGCATTTTCATCTTATATTTATTCAATAATTGGAATGAAAATAATGATTCTAAAACTTTTTAAATCTTTATGTCTGTAATACATTCGTAAATAGTATCAAAACAATTCTGTAAAAAGTAGTAATATGTTATCAAAAATAAAACAATTTCTATCGGTATTGCTTGTTTTTATTGCATCTTCAGCTTTTTCACAAACTCAGAAACCTGAAATAAAAATAAGCAATAATTCGTATGGCATTTCAACTAATCTTTGGATCGCCTATTCCAACACTACCAATTTGATGTTAGAGAAAGTTGATAAACAGCTCTTTTTGAAATCTATACTGCTAAAAAATGATGGGGATTTTGAAGACAAAAAGTACTTCATGAACTATGTAAAAACTGCAATTAATAAAGATAAAGAAGAGTTAATTTACCTTATAGGTACAGGAACTATCACAAAAGTGACTGATATAAACGGCTATTTATCATCCCTGCAACCAAAATATAGTATTTATTATGCTGATTTTATAAAAAAACGGGCTGAAATAATTGAAACTCAAAACACCTGGAGATCGCATACAAATGGTTATTCTCCTGCTTTTAACTGTGGTTCTCCTTGTACCAATCCCGGGTTTGAGTCCGGCACCGCTTTTTGGGATTATTTTAGCGCTGTTGCTTGTGCAAATCCCTATGCTGACCCTTGTAATATAGTTGTCGGCTTTAGTTCTACTGCTCATGATCTTACCACAATTGGGACTTATGATATGCAAGTTGGCGGAACAATTTTGCCTGTTGTACCTCCCGGGGGAGGAAATAACGCAATGGAGTTAGGAGATTATAACGGAACCGGTTCTAAAGCCTCCCGAGCAAGTATTTCATTTACAGTTTCAACTGCAAATTCAATTTTCACTTATAGATATGCAGTAGTATTACAGGATCCCGCTTCCGGCCATACTGACCCGGAGCGCCCTTATTTTAGTGTAAAAGTAAAAGACCAAAACGGACAATCAATCTCTTGCGACAGCGTATTAATAATGGCAAAACCTCCAATGACCGGATTTACAGAAACATCCGCTGGAAGTTATATTTGGTATATGCCCTGGAAAACGGTTTTTGTCCCTTTACAAGCATACATCGGTCAATGTGTTACTATTGAATATACTGTTTCTGATTGTTCACAGGGAGGGCATTTTGGTTATGCATACATTGATGCTGATTGTAGCCCTTTAGAGATCACCTCATCATCACAATGTACTGGTAATGTAACACTAACTGCGCCTCCAGATGGAATTGCCTATGACTGGACAAACCTGACAACTGGTG
>MEPB01000009.1:43514-57964 GCA_001769385.1 Bacteroidetes bacterium RIFCSPLOWO2_12_FULL_35_15
GAACAAACGGTATTGTGGGAGCTTCCAATACACAATCAATCATTGTTAATCAGGCTGCTACCTATAATGTAAGCATTGCAACAAGCGTTTCCTGTAATGTAAATTTAAAAATTGACGTTACTCCTTTACCTATTGTTACTCTTTCCCCATTTGGAGTTGTTTGTGATAATGCATTACCTTTTACTCTTACCGGTGGAACCCCATACGGTGGTGCCTATTCCGGTTCAGGAGTCAGTAATGATTCTGTATTTACATCGGGTAGTGTAACTCCGGGGTTAATTTCCGTTATATACACCTATCAGGATATTAACAATTGTTCGGCAAGTGATACCGCAACAATTCAAGTTGATGTATGTACAGGGATTAATCTAAATGAAGCAAAAAACAATGTTAGTGTTTATACTAATCCGGCCGAAAAAAATATTACTTTCGTATTACATGAATCAATTGATCTAAATAATACAGCGATTTTCTTATATGATGAATTAGGAAGAGAAGTAATGACAATCTCTCACTTTGCCGGATATGAAGTAAAAGTAGAAAGCGGTTCGCTGGCTGGTGGAATTTATTTCTATAAAATAAACACGGCTAATCAGGAGTTGGCAAATGGGAAAATTATTATTCGATGATCACACAAGAAAAATGCAACCTTTTATATATAAATTCAGTCTTATACGAGGTGAAATCTTTAATTAATTTTTTTCGAATACTATTTTTTTAATGAAACTATTTCGTAAATACTACTCAAAATAAAACCTATGATTAATATAAAAATGTTATTAAGGTTTAAACTACTTCTCTCGGCAATACTTATTTTTATTGCCTTTTCAGGTTTCTCACAAACTCCGGCCGCTGAAAAAACAGCAAGTAACAATCCATATGGTATTTCAAATAATCTATGGATCACTTATTCAAATAAAACCAATATGTTGTTGGAGAAAGTGGATGAACAGAGTTTCTTGAATTATATAATATTCAAAAATGATGGAAATTTTTCAGATAAAAAGTATTTTGTGAAATATATAAAAGCTGCTATCAAGAAAGACAAAGAAGAACTAATTTACAAAGTAGGTAAAGGAAGTATTGCAACTATAATTGATGTAAAAACCTATTTTTCATCTTTACAATCAAAGTACATTGTTTATTATGCTGATTTTATAAAAAACAGAAATGAGATAATCGAAACTCTAAATGAAGGTGAAAATAAAAGAAAAGCTCCTATCGATGCCGGTACGCCTTCTTTAAATTGCGGTTCTCCGTGTACAAATCCGGGATTTGAAGCAGGCACAGGATTTTGGGATTATTCGAGCGGGGTATCATGCGCTACTTCATCTACTGACCCTTGTAATTTAGTTACCGGATTTAGCTCTACCGCTCATGATCTTGTTACAGTTGGAACTTATGATGCAGCTGTTGGCGGAACAGTTTTGCCGGTTGTGCCTCCCGGTGGCGGAAGCAATGCAATGGAGTTAGGTGATTACACCGGTACCGGTTCTAAAGCCTCCCGTGCCAGTATTTCTTTTACTGTTTCAGCAGCTAACGCTAATTTTACCTACAGATATGCAGTCGTATTACAAGATCCTCAATCGGGACATACTGACCCCGAACGACCCTATTTTAGAGTAAAGGTCAGGGATGCAGGTGGAAATGTTTTAACGTGCGGTGATTACGAAGTAATGGCAAAGCCTCCTATGGCCGGCTTTATCGAAACATCTTCCGGAAGTGCGATATGGTATCGACCGTGGACAACCGTGTTTATACCCCTCAGTGCATTTATAGGGCAATGTATTACAGTTGAGTTTACAGTTTCCGATTGTTCTCAGGGAGGACATTTTGGTTATGCCTATATTGATGGTGATTGTGATCCTCTCCAATTGGTTTCCTCTTCTCCTTCTGTTTGCGGTGGAAATGCAGTCGCATTGACAGCGCCTTCGGGTGGTGTATTATATACCTGGACAAATACAGCTGGTGGCACAACGGGTATTGTTGGACCTACTACCGGACAAACAATACAAGTGAATCAGGCTGGTACCTATGAAGTTGCAATAACCATGGTTACAGGCCCAACGTGTATAACCCATTTAGATATCACCATTGGCTCAAACCCATTATTTCCGGTTGCTCAATTTACAAATACAACTGTATGTGCAGGTTCTGCAACTCAATTTACTGATACCTCAACTCCGGTTGGTAGTGTTAGTATCTGGTCCTGGGATTTTGATGCAGATGGGGTCCCCGATGCTGCCACCCAAAATCCTTCTCATACCTTTCCGGCTGCAGGAACTTATCCTGTATCTTTAATTGTTACCTGGGGATCTTGTACTGCAGATACTATAATAAATGTTACCGTAAACCCAATTACACCACCTACTTTAACTCCGGCAGGTCCTTTTTGTGCGACTGCTCCATCGGTTAATTTAGTTGCAAGTGTGGGAGGTGGTACCTGGAGTGGAACAGGAATAGTTGGAGGAACAAATATCACAGGTGCTTTTAATCCTGCAATTGCCACCATAGGAAATAATACGATCTCCTATAATATTTCCGGAGCCTGTCCAACATCGGCATCAATGGTAGTGGCGGTTAACGCAATTGCAACAATTAATGCCGGAGCAGATCAAACAATTTGTAATGGGAACACAGTTACTTTAGCCGGTTCTATTGGAGGTGCTGCTACAACAGGAACCTGGTCGGGTGGAGCAGGAACATTTGCACCAAACAATACCACGGCAACTGCAGTTTATACACCTACAGTGGCAGAAGCAGCAGGAAGCAGTGTAACACTCACATTTACTTCGGATGTGGCTGGAGCTTGCGGAGCTGTTTCAGATCAAATGGTAATTACAATCGATCAGCCACCTACAACAAATGCAGGGCTTGACCAAACAATTTGTGTAGGATCATCTGCCACTTTATCCGGTATTATCGGAGGAAGTGCAACTACAGCAACATGGAGTGGTGGCACAGGTTCATATACTCCCAATAACTCAACACTTAGTGCAAGTTATTTACCCAGTGCAGCTGAAATTTCTACAGGAACAGTGACGCTGACTTTAACAACAAATGATCCTGCAGGTCAATGCTCTTCGGTAAATGACCAAATGATAATCACTATTAATCCAATTGCAATAATAAATGCAGGTTTGGATCAGACAATTTGTATTGGAAGCTCAGTTACATTGGCAGGAACAATTGGTGGTGCAACTACAACCGGAACATGGTCGGGTGGTGCAGGAAGTTTTACTCCAAATAACAGTACTACAACTGCAGTTTATACACCAACAGCAGCTGAAGAAGCGGCTAGTGGATTAACCTTAACGTTCACTTCTGACGATCCTGCAGGACCTTGCAGTTTTGTTTCAGACCAAATGGTGATTACTATAAATCAACTAGCAACCGCTAATGCCGGTCCTGCACAAACAATTTGTGCAGGAACAAGTGCAACATTAGCCGGTTCTGTGGGTGGTACAGCAACTTCCGGAACATGGGGAGGTGGAAATGGAGTTTATAATCCTAATAATAGTACATTAAACGCTACTTATACTCCAAGCGCAGCAGAAGAGGGGGCGGGTTCAGTTACTTTAACTTTAATTTCAAATGATCCGGCCGGACCATGTCCGGTAGCCTCAAATACGGTAACCATTACAATTAATCCAATTGCCACAATTAATGCTGGCCCTGACCAAACAATCTGTATTGGAAGTACAGTCACTTTAGCAGGTACAACTGGTGGTGCCACAACAACCGGAACCTGGTCAGGTGGTGCGGGTAGCTTTAATCCTAATAATACTACAGCTAATGCAGTTTATACCCCTTCAGCAGCCGAAGAGGCAGCAAGTGGTTTAACATTAACCTTTACAAGTGATGATCCTGCAGGTCCTTGTAGTTTTGTTTCCGACCAAATGGTAATTACCATTGATCAATTACCAACTACCAATGCAGGACTTGATCAAACAATTTGTGCAGGCAGCTCAGCAACATTAGCAGGTATTATTGGAGGAACCGCAACAACTGCAACATGGAGTGGCGGAACAGGAACATTTACGCCAAACAACTCTACTCTTGCTGCATCTTATTTACCCGGTGTAGGAGAAGTTGGTGCAGGTACAGTAACACTGACCTTAACAACTAACATTCCTCCGGGGCTTTGTCCTGCTGCAAGTGACCAGATGGTAATTACAATTAATCCAATTGCAACAATAGATGCAGGTCCTGATCAAACAATTTGTATTGGAAGCACAGTTGCATTAGCGGGAACAATGGGTGGAGCAACTTCATCCGGAACATGGTCGGGTGGTGCAGGCAGTTTTACTCCCAATAATACCACGGCTACAGCTGTTTACACGCCAACTGCTGCTGAAGGAGCTGCTAATGGCTTAACATTAACTTTTACTTCTGATGACCCGGCAGGTCCGTGCTCTTTTGTAAGCGACCAAATGGTGATTACAATAAATCAGTTGCCAACAGTAGATGCGGGACCTGCACAATCAGTTTGTAAAGGAGCTTCACTTCAATTAGCAGGTTCTATAGGTGGTTCTGCTACAAATGGAACCTGGAGCGGTGGGACAGGAACTTACGTACCAAGTAACAATACCTTGAATGCGGTTTATACCCCAAGTGCAGCAGAATATGCAGCCGGAACAGTAACTTTAACATTAACAACAGACGATCCAACCGGGCCATGTTTATCGGTATCCGAGAATGTTACATTTAGTTTTTATTTAAATCCAGTTGTGAACTTCACAGTTGATAAGCGGGAAGGTTGCCCAATACATTGTGTTCAGTTTAGCGATTTGAGTACTGTTGGTGGTGGTGACAATATTGTTTCATGGGATTGGAACTTTGGTGATGGTTCACCGGATTCGATCTCTCAAAATCCATCACATTGCTATTCAATACCAGGATATTATGATGTAACTTTAACTACTGTATCAAACAATGGTTGTTCAACTACCTATTCATTTCTCCAAATGATACATGTATATGATGTTCCGGTTGCAGAATTTAGCCCAACACCTAATCCTGCTTCTATATTGGAATCAACGGTTACTTTAATAAATCAATCATCCAATGATGTAAATTACTGGAATTGGCAATTTGGTGATGGCGATTCAATTGCTCCAAACGTTGTTAATCCGGTACACACTTATCCGAATGAAGTTGCATACAATTATACGGCTACCTTAATAGTTCAAAATGTGGATGGTTGTTATGATACAATTTCACATGAAATAATTATTGGTCCGGAATTTACCTTCTTCATTCCTAATGCTTTTACACCAAATGGTGATGCTGTTAATGATTTCTTTTTCGGAACCGGAATAGGTATAGCGGTGTATGATATTTTCATTTTTGACCGTTGGGGAAACATGATTTATCATGGTGATAATATCGATACGTCAAAATGGGATGGTAAAGCTAATCAAGGTTCAGACATAGCACAACAAGATGTTTATGTATGGAAAGTTAAATTAACTGATATAATGGGCAAAAAACATAATTATATCGGAACTGTAACTTTGGTTAAATAATTTATTAAGCTGGTCTATTTAAATACCTAATAATTAATGCGTTATAATTAAAAATTATAACGCATTTTTATTTAAATGATATGTAATTATCTTTAATTTTATTGCGCGAGTCGAGTTAAGATGCTATTGTAAAATATTTCGAACTATACAGGTAGCAGTAATTGAATCGTAAGATTCTATGGCTGTGTGGCTATTTAACATAACGGCTAATTATAAGATCAAGATTCCAAAAAATAATCAAAATGATAAAGAGTATTTTGTCTTATAATTAATATTATGTTAAATATGAGTGATGAAATAAATTAATAAATAACTAAAGCTGTAACCTCTTTCTTGGTCTGACAATGCACATATTTTAAAACTTTCACGAAGGATATTTTGTAACCCACAAAATGAATTTATGAAAGAGATCAGATTAAAGACAATCAGTAAGGTTGGAAAAGACTACCATATATTTCTTGGTAATGGAACAGATAATGTTTTCAAGTCAAATCGCGATGCAACATTTTTCCTCGCTGCAACCAATAATTTCCTAACGGACAAATTACGCGAATTACATCTATCCTATATTGATGTATTTAATTCTTTTCGAGCCAATTGGTTTTATTTCGACAATGACCGAAAAACTCGGAAACAACCTTTATTCACAATTGAACGTGAATGCAATGAAAATTTAGAATCTATTAGGTGTTTACTTGATCTTTCAGTTCAACGGTCATGGTTTACAAATGGAAACTATTTCATATTCGCTAACTTCTTTAAGATTGCCAATTATATTGAAGATACCATCCGAACGCTTGCTCAAATGTACAGCAAGCATTCTAATACTGATGGAATTGGTATCATGGATGTTCATTTAAGGCGTGTCATGCGCACCCGAAATGAATTAGAAGAATACGGAAAAAGAGCAACCACTCGCCTCTTTAAAATACCAACACATATTTCAGAACATAAAAATTACATTCCTGAGTTTCACGCATTACGTGTTGCTTAGAAAACATGATGTATGCCAATAACTACGGTTAAAATACTAAAGAATTTACCACTTGCGATTGCTTCTACACGCGCTATTGTTTGTAAATACAAAACAAGCCGGGCATTCAAAGTATTTGAAACTTTTGCTTACCTGAAAACAATTACCACCTCCGGGAAGATCCACAACCAATTTGAGCATTATGATGATTTTGTTTCCTACATGGCGAATATTTGCGGAGTTAGCCGGAATACCATGTACACTCGAATACAGTGGCTCAAAGATTTCAATTTAATAACGATTCAATCTAAAACAAATTCAGATTATGTTAAAAGCATCACCCTCGAAAGTTGGGACACAATTGCCCTTACTTATGGAATCAAACCAAATCAATTTTATGAAATCACAATCAATGAAACAAGTTCTAAGCTGGAATACATCTTAAGAACCTATGTTATTGCAGAAATTCAAAGTCGGCTATCTTATAAGTTTAGCCAATTCGTTTCAAACAATCATTTGATAGTACGATTAGAGCAGTTATTAGGAAAATGGGCAACCATTCAGGAATTAGCCGAAAAAATAATGCTTATGCAAAGATCCTCTTTCAAAACATGGTCAGACAGCTACGATTTTTGGCACTCTTTAAGAGCCGACTTTAACTGCAATATTTATACCCTCGCGAGGTATTTTCACTTTGACGATCACCGAAGCTCCTGCTATTTAAAAAAAGTGCTTACCAAACATAACCTAATCCAAGTTCAGGCACGAAAAACGGAAAGCAGGAAAGCTACACGGAAACCAAAAAGTATTTTTTCAGGCAATACCATCAACCTGAATTTAATATGGGATGAAGTCAAAAAAATCCGAGTGTGGCAACAACCCGACAAAATCATTATAACCTTTTAAATATGCCACTTTTTAAACCTATTCCAATAATTGAGAAAGACTTATATAAGGATTTTATTTAAAATCTTCTTGGGTTATTGGGTTTATTTGATTCTTCGTATTACTGGATTTCCCCTGTATTACTAGGTTTATCCGAAGAATCAGCAAAGAAAAAAGTTAATGAGTTATCCACCACTACAATAAACAATTGGTCGGGAAATGCCCGAAAATAGACAAAAACTAATAACTAATTAACCGTTTTTTTATGAATCAAACAAATGTTAAAGAGAAATCAACAAGTACAGAAAATGTATTAACTGCTGCCGAACAGCTAAAACAGACCACCACAAAAAATGGCAAGATCCGAGCCCGGTGGACAATGAAAGTTTCATTCACCGATGGCAATGTATTCACCTATCGCAGTGACACACAAAAGGAATATTTTATTTCAAAAGGTTATTCTAATAATGGGCGTGAAATAAGTGAAATCGAAGCCATCGTTTTAAAATTTACAAAAGTGCGTGGTCGAATTGAAACTGCGCAGCTATTCGACAATAGCCTTCCAAAAGGCGAAGAAACCATTTTCGATTATGCAGCCGGAATTATTATGTTAAATAGACTTCCGAGAATGAGCAGTGGTAGATCATTTTCATTTGGGTAAAAACTTTTATTTCTAACTATTAATCAAAATTACAATCAAATGGAAAATCCTTTGGAATTAACCGGACAATCATTCAAATCAATCCGTGAGCATTATAAAATGAGTTATGAAGATTTTAAGGACTGCATTGCACCAATTAAAGAGCATTTGGACAAAATGACCTCTAAGAAAAATTACCGAAACCTGCTGCCAAAGCAAGTGGAATTAATTATTAAACACTTGGAAGGATAGCAATTTTAGAAAGAAATGAATAGAAAAGAATTTTCAAAAATTCAAAACAAACTGGATCAGCTTGGCTTTGCCACCAATATTGAACGCGTACATGAAAAGTGCTTTAACTACTCAGTAAATTTTGAAATCGTTAAATCCTTTCGTAATCGTATTTCCGCAAAGCGCAGAATAATTAAACTTCATAAAAAAGAAAGCAATGCTCCTACTCTATTTTAAAATAACGGATTCACCGGTGGAGCTGAAAAAAAAGCGCAATGCACTTGTTAAGCTGTATCATCCTGACTTGAATAAAAACAGAGATACCAATGCAATTATGCAGCAAATAAATATGGAATACGATTATGTTTTGAGCAATCGACAACAGCCTAAACAAGAAACATTTACCCGGGATAATAATTTTTTAAAACAGGCTGCCCAAAACATCTTTCATGCGCTTACCAATGGAAATGGTGTTGATTATATTTTACTTGCCAACACTATAAAGAGTATTCCATCCGGGCAACTTAAACCTCTTACGATCATTTATTTTCAGCAGTATGGATTTCAGCTAATTAACCATATTCAGGACAGGATAAAAGACAAAAAAATACAGGATGCCATTTTAATTTCAATGAAAATTGCAACCGGAAATGTCGAATTAAATGATGTTTTCAGCTTCTTTAGAAGTTTCAAATAAATCAAAACCTAATAAATATTTACATTATGAAAAAAACAGAAAGCATTAAAACAACCGAAAACACAGATCAAGCAAACGCATTACTTATTGCCAAAAAAATTGCAAGCGTAATGGGAAACGATTTTTTTACAATCGACCAAATGCGTAAAAAAATGGTAATAATTAATAGTAGTAATCGTGAAGGGAAATTAAGTTGGAGCGAAGGTCGAAGTTATGTTACATCCATTATGAAATATGGATTAGCAGAAGAATTTAAGGCAGTTAAGGACTGTTACAAAATACGCTTGGATAATGAATTTCAGTTGAAATATTTTCGCACTCAAATTAAAATAAGGAATGAAGAAATTAAAATATATAAAGGTTTAATGGATAAAATATGTAAGAGATCAATAAAAAGAAAACAGGTTAAACGAACTGTAAAACCTGTGAAAAAATAATTTTTTTTCCTTGCTCTACAATACCTAATATTGTACTTTAAACCTTTGTAATTCTTTGGTAGATTATAACCACCAAACAAAATAACCAAATTTATTTTATAACAACATGAACTTTGAATTATTAGTAAATACCATCCAGCAGACCCACAACACACTTCAGCAAAGCGCGTTAAAATCTGTAAACAAACACCTCACTATCCGCAATTGGTTGGTGGGTTTTTATATTGTTGAGTTCGAGCAAAAAGGAAAAGACCGGGCAAACTATGGTGAAAAATTATTAGATGAACTAGCCAGTTCAATTAATATTAAGGGTCTTGGAGCAAGGAATCTTAAACTATTCCGCCAGTTCTATTTTCTTTATCCTCAAATTGTGCATTCCGTAATTGCACAAATGGATAAATTAGGTTTTGGCAATAGTCCAATTCGTCAGTTGCCGACTGACGAATTACAAAATGATAAAAATCAGCCATTTACAATTGTGCATTTGGCGAATGCACAATCTAAAGCACCCAAACCTAACGACTTGCAAGTACCACCCGAAAGGATAATTGACAGGCTTTCATTCACGCATTTAGTTCAACTTTTCCCAATTGAAGATCCGCTAAAGCGTACCTTCTACGAGATTGAATGTATTAAAGGCAACTGGAAAGTAGAAGAATTAAGGAGACAAATAAACTCTCTCTATTTCGAGCGCAGCGGCATGAGTAATAACCCCGAAAAATTAAGCCGGATAGTACAAGAAAAATCAACAGCACTAGTACCAACAGATATTATTAAATCCCCTTTTACATTTGAATTTTTAGGATTAAAGGCAAAAGATGTAGTTTATGAATCTGATTTAGAACAAGCATTAATAGATCACCTCGAAGAATTTTTATTAGAACTTGGTCACGGTTTTTGCTTTGAAGCCAAACAAAAACGAATACTTATTGGCGATAGATATTATTTCATCGACCTGGTATTTTACCACCGCATTTTAAAATGCCACATACTCATTGATTTAAAAATGAAAGAAGTGGAGCATGAAAATATCGGACAACTAAAAACCTACATCAACTATTACAAAAAAAATATCATGTTGCCAGACGATAACCCTCCGGTAGCTTTACTGCTGGTAACCGAAAATAATAAAGAGTTGGTAGAATATGCCGTTGCGGATTCCGACCAACAATTATTTGTAAGCAAATACATACTTGAATTACCATCCACACAACAATTAGAAGATTTTATACGCAAAGAATTAAGGAGTTAATAAGTAATATTGACCACTCGAACAGTTTAAAACAGGAAAACCATTATATGGAAAGGTGGTGCGTTTGCGCCTCTTTTCTTCATTTTCGGTTTGTATGCCGTTTTGGAACATGGCTATTTGATGCTATTTATTTTTTTAATGTTCTTAAATAATTTATTTGATAAGTGATAGATAACGCAAGAACGCAGCTGTTAACCAACAAACTACTATGAAAAAAGTTGCTGCGTTCTAAGCGTCATCATTCCTTTCTAGTTTTTTTTATTAAATTCAAATAAATAAGTTACCTGCCAGCAATAACAACGATCATTGTCGTCATCATCCCAACCATCAATGCACCCATTCCAATCCAAGCAATTCTCATTGGATGCTTTTTTTTCGGTTGATCCATATCCATACCACCCATCCCCATACAACCCATCTTCATATCTCCTGATGATGATTTATCGTTGATTGATTTTTTTATGAGTGTCATGCCGCATTTCGGACAATTACCGGGCTTAGATTCTTTTACTTCAGGATGCATTGAACATGTATAATAGATTGAATCTTTTGTTTGTTCCGATTGAGCAAGGTTCGCTTTTTTCGGTTCAAGATTCATCCCGCACTTCGAGCATGTTCCTGCACTCAAGCTTTTTATTTCGGGGTGCATCGGGCAGACATATACAATTAATTCTGATGAAGTTTTCGACTCATCAGGTTTTACTTGCCCATAAATTTGTGAGCTTACAAAAAACAATGCCATGATTGATAGCATTGACAATAATTTTGACAGTTTCATGATATTCGGTTTTGGTAATAAAAATTGATAATTATTTATTCGATTTGAATAAACAGTAAAAAATCACAATACACCGCTTTATTAGGCATATATTGAAAATGAACTAGAAATAAATCAGATTAAAATAGATCTGTAAAGTATTGAAAGGGATAGTGGTTTGTCAGGCGGATACAGGTAATTTAAATTGGGAGTAATGACAGGCCTTTCTGAAACTGGCAATGCTAATAATTGAATAGGCATTAATGCAACAGAAATTAACTCAGATGAAGGTGAGCCAATATTTGCTTTAGGAATATAATCACTTTTTATTTTAAAAATCTCCACTTTGTTTTTGCAACAGTCTTTAGACATTTTTTTTGATCGACAACATGATTTGCAATTGTCAGAAAATACAATTCTAATAGACATTATTTTGCCTTTACAATAATGCGTATTTATTGCAAACCCTGACGAACTTAACAAAAAAATAAAGGCTAATAATATGGAGGTCGCTTTTTTCAATCCAAAAATTTATTCAAATGGCACAAAAGTTTAATGCATTAACAAATCAAAAATTAAAATATTGCGTAAGGCAAATAATTTATTTATGCTTTGGTCTTTCGACCAATGTAAAACACATACTTAATTGAGTTTTCATAGAAATAGTATTTAGTATTTTATAAAAAATCCTTAATTTTTCTTTCTCGTTTCACAATTTAAGAGTTCATAAGTTTACAAACTCTTAAATGAGAAACCGCAGTAATTCTCGTTTTTAACATATCGTTAACATAAAATAATGACGAAAAGAAACCTAAATTAAAACACTAAAACTTTGTCGCTATCCACTACCCAATTCGTAAGTTCTGCCATTGTGCTTATTTCTGCTCCTTCAACAAGTGGAATATTTTTCAACCCTCTTGCATCTGCACAACTACCGCATATTTTCACTTTTGCTCCTTTGTTAAGCGAAAGTTTCAACATTCTCTCAATGTTGTAATATCCGTTTGGGGTTGTTTGGTTGGCAACAGCACAACTTGCGGCATCTGCCATTAGAAAAATTCTCACTTCAACCGATTCATGGTCCTTGCTTAATTGATTTGCAAGTCGTAAAGCATTGTATGCTTTTTCCGTTCCGTAAGGAGCATCGTTTATTAAGATTAAGATTTTCATTGTTTTTGGTTTTAAGGTTAAATATTTATTTTTGATTGATTATTATTTTCCAGTATTCCGAAATAGAATTGAGTTTTTCTTTTACTAAATCTTCGATACGTTTTTTATCTGTATCAATATTTTTTAGTTTGATATGCAATAGGTGTGGTTCATTAATTGGTTTGCCAATTTGTGATACAATAAAAACATTGGCTTCATCGGCAAAGTGATTTTCAACAATTGCACAGCTCAAGTCCATTGCAAAGTAATTGTATATTTTACCGATATGACTTATGGGATTTTTACCTGATGTTGCTTCCAAACTCATTGGATGATATGGAGTAATCAATCCGTTGATACGATTCCCTCTGCCTACTTGACCATCATCGCCATTTTCTGCACTTGTCCCTGTTACAGTAAGGTAAATGCTTTCGCGATTGTAATCATCGGCTGTGTTGATATAAATAGTTGTATCCTCAAAAAGCAAATTTGTTTGTAAAAATTCTTTTATTTGTTTGATTTTGGAAACATAGTCATTCAAGTCAATAATATATTTATCAATCATTGCAATTGCAATGGTAAAATAATTTTCTGAATGGTTCCTAATGCCCATCACCTTAATATCTTCTCCAATAAAAGGAAATCTATTTTTTGTTGATGGGCTATTTAATAAATTCTCAACTTTAATGATGGTGTCTTCAAGAAATGTAGTAGGATAATATCCTGCACCGAATGAAGTGTCATTAGCCAATGGGATTTCACCTTTTCTGAAACGATTAAACAGTTCTATTAAATCGGTGCTTCCCTCGCCTATTTTTGAATTAATCTGAATATCCTTTGAAATATCAAGATGCCGGATGTTCTTTTTTAACCATTTTTTTGCTGTTTCAACTGCGATTTCTTCAACAGGAATTATTTTATCATTTACCTGGTGAGTCGCTCTGCCAGCAAGAATTAAAGAAATTGGTTTTGTTATTTTACCACCGTTATATGCCGTCTGAGATTCCCCTCCGATTAAAAGGGCTTTGTCAACGTTATGGTGCATTATTGTACCAAATTCCTGTAAATAATAGTTGCATAATTCAATGGAAACTTGTTCAGTAATTTGATCGCAAATGGTATCAGGGTGTCCAACACCTTTTCTTTCAGCCATTTCAATGTCTTCGTTGACAAGAGTTCCAATGATTATATTACTTACCATTTTTCTTTTGTGCTTTTATTACTACAAAACTTCCTTTACCGAAACTTTGTGTTGGTTGTTCAATTTCATTAGAATAGTTTTTTGTCAATGTTTGCCAATAAGAAAACTTATGGAAGTTGGCTTGTTGTAATAGATCCGTAATTTCCTGTGTAGAATGGAAATGAGCATCCTTGTAAAATTTATTTTCCAATTTGTCTTTTTCGTATTTCTTTCCAAGCTCACTGTTTTTATCAATGATGGCTAAAATTATTTCTCCCTGTGGTTTTAAAATACGGTGAACTTCTGAAAAGGCTTTAGGAATGTCGGAGAGAAAGCAAACAGTTGTTACCATTAATGCAAAATCAAATGAATGATTATGGAATGGCAGGTTTTCGGCAACTGCATTTATGATCGTCATACCCTTTTGTTCTGCAAGTTTTGACATATTAAAAGATGGTTCAACTCCAATTCTTATATTGAAAGGCAAAGAAAATCGTCCTGTTCCGCTTCCAATTTCCACACCCTTTTTATGCACAGGAATTGCTTCTTTTAATGCAAGAATTTCAGATTGATAAACGGTTGCATGTTTTTCAAACCAGTTATCATATTCCAAAACATTTTTATCAAATGCCGTTTCTGTGATTGTCATTTCACTACAAGTTTTACTGTTCGTTCAAAGTAATTCCCCTTCATTCCTTCTTGTGCATTGCCTTTCACGCTT
>MEPB01000010.1 GCA_001769385.1 Bacteroidetes bacterium RIFCSPLOWO2_12_FULL_35_15
AGTTTTTTTGTAATTTCTATTAGTTCCATTTTACAAATATAATAATTCTACCTTATCATATGACATTGCCATTTAAAGGGGGTAAAATTACCCCTTAAATAGGGTAATTTTACCCCCTCTAAAAATTTGATTAGAAAGAATAAATGCCTTAAGTTTGGGGCGATTATTTGGTGTTTTTTTTGTATTGTTTTTTGTTAAACATTAAGTTCAATAATTTTTCTTTTTAAGGCACCAATTTTTGAGCATACGCTATCATAGTATGATAATATAGTAATATGAATTTTTTATCCAGAAAATAACTTTCCTTGCTAAATGAAAACAAAGTTTATTCTTGCTGCTGTAATTTTATTCTTGATTTGTACAGATCTGTTTTCGCAAACCGATCTAATAGTAAAACGTTCGTCCTATTCTCAGTTTTATGTGGCAGAGAACCCATCTGAAAAGCTAGCGAATGCGGCTTCATGGAAAATAGGCTGTTCAGCAGTCAATACAAAGGATAATACCACAAAAGATAATGTGGATGTTGTTCGGGAAGCAGGAATAAAAACAGCAGGTGATCATGGTACTACTAAAAATGTTTTTTTTTATCTGCCTTTAGTGATAATTTATACTGTTGGCCAATTATTGATTTTATTCTTATTTATTTGTGAAAGAAGATTTAATAACAAAAATAACCCAGCGGATATTTATACAATTGCTGATAAGAAGTGTTTAATTCTGTAATCCGGTTCTTTGTTCTTTTGAGTCAGAAAGATTTTTAGTAATAAAAACCTGAATATAATAAGCGAGCTACGCCCCGACTGTTATGTGATCAGGTATTTTAACAAAAGATAATTCAACATACAAAACACGCATGGAAATTGACGAAAAAATTGTAAAGGAAACTACTTATTGTGGCAAAAACTTTGAGTGTTTGAAAGATGAAAATTTTACGTTTTTAAAATCGTCAGTAGAAAATTGTGTTGCCGGGAAAGTTCATTTTATAAATTGCAATGAAATGTCCTGCAAGTACAAAATGAATTTTGGATATTCTAAAATTTGCAATTGTCCGGTACGAAAAGAAATATTCAATAAATACAACAAATAAATTTTGTTTCCTGCACGTTTGTAAGAACCTTGTAATTAGCCTTCTGGAAAACCAATTCAAAAATTTTGCCGAATTAATTTTATCATTTCCTTCAGCAGGTAGCATCCCTTTTTTCTAAAATCCACTGCCTCCGGTAAAAAACAAACCTTAGATTTCGATCCGGTAAATGGTTACAAGCATTTTGAATTTTATTAATCATTTGTATTAACTGGAGAGTGATTTTTCCATTAATATCCTGACAATTTCTGTAAATTTTTTTTCTGTAATAGGCTTAATTAGAAAATCAGACACTTCACTTATACTATTAATTTTTTCATGATCAATTGGTGAAATAGATGATGAGACTACATAAATACTTGTTTTTTTATTGTATTTCGGTTTCAATTTTAAAAATTCTTCCAAAAATTGAAAACCATCCATAAGCGGCATATTCAAATCAAGAAGAATAATTTCAGGAAGTAAATCGGGGTGCATGGAATTAGCATTAAAATAATTAATAGCCTCTTTTCCGCTTGAAAAATCTTTGATTTGATTTACAAGATTTGTTTTTTCAATTAATTTTCTTTTGATAAAGTTTTCAATTTCATCATCATCAATAAGTACCACTAAATTTATTGGTCGCATTCGTTCGGTTTTTAAATAAATCCTTTTATAATGGTCACTTGGAAAGACTCCCTAAGAGTTATAAACAAAATCGGCCAATTCTGTTTCATCCATTAATAAAATAGTTGTAATTTTTTCATTCTCCTTATCTACAATAACTTTCACGTAAAAATCAAAAATTAAAAACGCTTTAATTTCATTTTTTGGATAGCTGTAATTTGTAAATAAACAAACTCCTTTATCCCGTAAAATCTGGATTTGAGACTTTAATTTAAAACTAAAAAACTCTTTTTCGGCTAATTTCAATTATATGTTTAATTACTGCACAATCAGATTTCTTTATCTCTTTATTTTATTATTATTTTAATGTGTTTTTATTTCTATAATCGACATGTTCTCAATAACTGACATGTTGTAATGATCTTTTGCTTGCATGTATGCAACTGTTGGAATGATTGAAGCTCCTAATTTTCTTTTCTCGAATGATGCGGCAAATCCCAGATGAACATTTTTACAGTTTAATTCCTTTGCTCTCTGTATGTTTTGATATAATGCTTGTCGGTAGCAACCATATTCTTTCTGAAAGGTATAATCGAGCCCTATTAGCATAAAGTTTGAATTTCCTTCTGCAAAATAGCTGAACATAACTGCTACAGGACTTGTTTCATTTTTTTTGTCAAACTCATTTTTTAATTTTAGAGTAAGAACTTCCCAGTTTTTATCATGTGCAATATTTTCGAAAAACCGGTATGGTAATTTAAAGGTGTTTAACTCCAGACTATTGTTTTTAACATTCAGGTATAAGTCATACCACACTGCTATTTCTTGTGAAGTGGGATCTTTTGAAACAGATAGTTCATATTTCGGACTATGTTTTAAAATATCTTGTCGTAAATGTTTTCTGGATCTGGAAGATAATTTCATTTCATATTCCTCATCGCTTTCCCAATCTATTGCTATCAAATGATTATCAGGCATGCTCACTTTAATAAAACCATTCTCAATAAAAAATGCATCTAGTTCAGCATCACCGGTTTTAAAGTCTCTCAACATAATATTGCTGGCGTCATATTTTTCCTGAAGTTCGTTTATTATTTCAAAAAGCTTGATCAGGGCCTCTTTCCATTGATCAGAATTTCTATCGATAAATAAATGTTCCCCTTCTGTGATCAATGATCCCATCATTATAACTTTGGAAGTTAAATAATAGGGATTGTTTTTTCTATCCAGTTCTATTTGTGCTGAAATCGATTCGGGAGACAGCATATCGTCTTTAAGCAATGTTGTGGTTAAGAATGTGGCCAGAACAGGCTTGTTGTTTATATCTCTAATCAGAATATAATCAAAATCCCAGTTATCTTCAGCTAAGAAGCTATTCGTGAATGTTTTTTCCAAAAAACAAAGGCCATCATAATTGAAAGAACCTCTTGCGCCTAACAAAATATCCCATTCTTGTTTATCAATTTTAGTTATTGATGTATGTCTTTCAATTTTTAATTCCGATTGATTAATAATTAAATTCAGACTTTCCTCTATCATTTTTTCCTGAGGCGTTTTTAGCTTAAATGCCTGGCATATCTGTTCCCAGGTTATATTTTCTTCCAACATTGCTAATGGAAGCTGCTGTGCCATTGCAGCGATCATATCTTCAATTTGCCTGAATGTATGTAATCGTGTGATGGTAAATCGTATCCCTGTGTTTTTCATCGGTACGGCAGGGAAGATTCCTAAATTCAAATAATAACCTTCATTCATCATTCGTTTCACCATATTATATCCTAATTTGGGTAAACTAACTCCAATAAAAAATACTGGCGAAGGTGTATCGGCAACCAATGGTAAACCATATTTTTGAATCATCAGGTTTGCATATTTTATGTTTTCCTGAAGATCTTCCTGCATCTGGTAAATTTCATCACTCAGATGAATGGTTGCTGCTGCGATAGCTGCTCCTAAAGCTGCAGGTTGCATGGGGCCGGAAGTGATCATGGGTCCGCCACAGGAACGAACTTTATTTGCCATTTCACCGGAAGGAAACAGCATTGCTCCACCCCCTGAAGCAAAAGCTTTATTTAATGATATACCCACAACCATCCTTTCATGAATAGGTGATTGATCTAATACGTATCCTCGGCCATGTTTTCCAAAGCAACTCATTCCATGCGCATCATCCACATAATAGTAAAGCTCAGGATACTTGTTCATTAAGCTGATGACTTCCTTAACCGGTGAAACATCTCCATACATGGAATAAATTCCGTCAGCCATATACCATATTTTTTTATGCTTTAGCCGAAGTGATTTAATTTTTTCTTCCAGCAGATCCATTCGGTTATGCCGCACCATTTCAATATGCACCCCTTTTGATTTTACCATACTTACTGCTATATGGATACTGTTATGAACCTGATGGTCCAAAATAATGGCATCATCATTTTCAATTAATACAGGTATGGTCGATATATGACCTAACGTAGTAGTTGGTGTAACAACGGCATGTGCATCAAATAATTTATTTAATAATTTTTCAAGAACGAGGTAATGAGAGGTGGAAACATAGGACCTGGATTCTGAAAACTGGGTGCCGTAATTTTCAATTGCCCTAATAGCTGAATCTTTCATTCGCCTGTCAAACTCAAGCCCTAGATAACTGCAGGAACCAAAATTTATTACCTCTTTATTTTTCAAATGAAGTTTATTCCCGGTTAATTTTTCATCTTCTGTGTACAGATGAAAAATTCCTTTTTGTACACCATCTGACGCAATCTGACTAACGGTCTCAACAAATGAATTCTTGGTTGCCATATCTAGTTATAATTTGTAGTTGGAACAAAAATATATATCAGCAAACCTATATTTACCCGATAAAAATCCTATTTTTGACCATATTAAATACTGTTTTTTTTAATAATTTTTGTACTCCTTTTATGCTTTTAAATGAAAAATTTTCTTCTCAAAGTGTTGACCTTGAGATAGTAAGTGGTGTTTTGATCGTTGCTTATAAAGTAGGTGTTCCTATAACTTTAGAAATTGCAAAAAATAGTGTTAAAGAGAGAATTGAATTTACAGCAGGCAGGTCTTATCCGGTTTTAATAAGGGATTATGGAATTTCTGTAATAGAAAAGGAAGCCAGAAGTTACTTTGCATCTACTGAATCAACAAATGGTATTTCAGCAGCAGCATTCGTTTTAAAATCCATTTTTAGCGTTTTTTTGGGTAATTTTTTCATAAAAATTTATCCGCCAAATATACCGGTTAAGATTTTTGGTGGAGAAGAGGAAGCTATAAAATGGCTCAAGCAGTTTACAAACTCATAGAATTTTATTCAAATGATTGACCCAAGATTTCAAAAAATTAATGATCTGTTTATTGATTTTTCCCGGGGTAATTTTGATACACAAATTGAATTATCCAATCAGTTGGATGAAATAGATGCTTTCATCTCTAACATCAATATGCTTGGTGAAGAGTTAAAAAGCACAACCATTTCTCTCAACTATTTTAACAACATTTTTCATTCTGTTTCCGATATGATCTTTGTCCTTCAGCCTGATGGAAAGATCAAAAATATCAATCATTCTGTGAAGTTATTATTAGCTTGTTCTGAAGATGAAATAATGAATACTCCTATAAATAAATTATTCCCCTCTTCCCAAAATAAATTATTTAAAGAAATTACAGCTCAGCTCCAGCAGGATCGTAAAATAGTTTCTTCAACAATTAAACTGAAATATAAAAATGCAAGTATTGATACGCAATGTTTATTTACGCATTTGTATTCGGAACAAAATGAGAATATCGGATTTTTACTGATTGCCAGGGATGTTCGGAAAATAAAAGAATATGAAGCAAAATATCAGAAAATATTCCAGGACTCCAGTGATGCGATCTTTATTATGAACAAAGATAACAGGCTTCTTGAAATAAATAAAGCAGGTAAACAATTGTTGGATCTTAAAAATGAATTGCCGTTTATTCTTGATCTTTTTGCGGATGCATCAGAAAAAATGAATTTTGAAACAGCTCTGAAAAAAAATAATAAAATAAGAGACTTCTATTTTAAATTAAAATCTAAGCGAAATAAACATACAGATTGCCTTATTTCGGTGAATCAGATAGGAGAGGATTCAGGCAATCTGCAAGGGATCATAAAAGATATTTCGATCCAAAAAGCAAATGAAACCATTGTGATCAATACGATTATTCAAACAGAAGAAAATGAGCGTAAAAGAATCTCCTCTGACTTACACGATTCATTGGGTCAACAATTGTCGGCCATTCTTTTTTATTTAAGCACCATAAAAGGAAATAAAAAACTTTCACCAGAAAATGTATCGGAAATTCTTGAAAAATCGCATGATGCAATTTCTAGTGCCGTTAAGGAATTAAGGGATATCTGTTTCAATATTATGCCACGTACGCTTGAAAACTATGGTTTGTTAGAAGCAATAAAAGAATTGTGTGCCAAAATTGAAAAACAGGAAATATTTAAATTTGATATTTCGTTTCCAAAAACAAAAATAGAATTACCAAAAAGCCTGGAGACAACACTTTTCAGAATAGTACAGGAATTTATCAATAATACTATTAAACATGCAAATGCCGATGAGGTAAAAATTAAAATTAAACTTGAAAATGAATTTTTACTAATCGATATTCAAGATAACGGGATAGGCTTTGACCCCGAAAATAATCATGGAAAATTCGGACTGGGGTTAAAAAATATGGAATCAAGACTCTTGCCTTATAACGGAAAATTGGAATTTAAAAACATGCTAAATCAAGGAACATATTGCAGAATTAAAATTGATATGCATTATATAAATGATACTAAATCATGAAAAAAAAGAATATAAACCTGTTAATAGTTGACGATCATCAAATGATACGCGATGGAATAAGGGTAATGTTGGAAAAAACAGAATCCGAATATCTATTCCTTATTCAGGAAGTTGGAAATGCAGAGATGGCAATAAAAATGGTGAAAAATAATAAGTTTGATATTATTCTGATGGATTATCAATTGCCCGATAATGTTACAGGAGCAGACTGCGTAACAGAAATACTTTCAATAAAACCAAGCAGTAAAATATTGGCCATCTCCAATCATGATGAATATTTGTATCTGAAAGACATGCTGGACGCAGGAGCGCAAGGTTATGTGTTGAAAAATATTTTACCTGAAGAATTAATCAAAGCAATTAAAACTATTTTAGACGACCAACAATATTTTTCTAATGATGTGGCCATGACCTTTATAAAGCAACGGGTCAAAAAGAACATCCAGGTTCCGGAAGCCATTAAACTAAAAAAACGAGAATTGGAAATTCTTATATTAATTGCTGAAGAATACACCAATGAAGAAATTTCAAAAAAATTATTTCTTGCAAAAACCACTATCAATGAATACCGCCAGAATTTACTAACAAAATTTGATGCAAAAAATACTGCAGGTCTTATAAGAAAGGCTACCAGGCTCAATCTGATTTAAATTTTTGTCCTTCATTAATCAGAATGAGGTGTCTAAAAAGGGGAGTGGGGTAATGTTTCACGATTCTGTTATATTGCTTGGTTGGAATTCATAAAACATAAACATTTATACATAAGAAGCATAAACCTGAAAAATAGAATGTTAAATAATATTTTTAAGCTCACTTGTTTTTTGTACTATTTCGTGGATCACACTATCAAATTCTTTGGCAGAAATATCAAGTTTTAACATTATTTCGGTATTCAGAGGGGCATTCGGATCATTAAAATCAAACAAACTTATTAAACCCAGGATACTAGCAATGGGTCTTCGTACCTGATGTGATTGAAGAGAACAGATTTCAAGAAGTTTTTCGTTTTTTATTTTTAATTTTTCTACTGCAATTCCCTTTTCTTTCTTTTCTTTTGTTTCAAATAGTGCTCGTATGATTTTCGGATTTAATGTAAATAATTTCCCCTTTAATGCATAATCTGTAACACCAATTTTTATTAGTTCAACAGCATTCTCTTCGCCTATTGTACCTGAAATAATAATAAAAGGAATTTCCGGGATTTTCTCTTGTTTGATATGGAAAGCTGTAAGCCCATCAAATGAAGGAAGTGAATAGTCAGATAAAATTAAGTCAGGTTTAAAGTTTTGAATTGCATTTTGAAATGCTTCACGTGTTTGTACAACTTCTGAAGTAAAACTTAATTTGGACTTCTTTAATTCACGTATCAACAAATCAACATCGGCCGGATTATCTTCAAGGATAAGAATTTTTAAATTGGTAGTCATAATTTTAGGGTATTTGAACCATCATTAATAATACATCGTCAACTTGTTCTTTGTTACCTTTCCAATTTTCGAAAAAATATTTCATAAATTTCCTTTGTTCGTTAAACGATAAATTAGCAGAAATAGTAAGTAATTCTTTTAACCCTTTACGCATTATTTTTTTTCCTGTTTCAAAATGAAATTGATCCGTATAGCCGTCTGAAAAAAGAAAAATCCTGTCACCGTTTTTTATAGGGATAGTGTGATTGGTAAATTTCATTTCAGTATTATCTATGCCTCCAATTGAAATTTTGTCAGGCTTAAATTCAATCATTTTTTTCTCCCTTTCAATATATAATGGACGGTTTGCACCAGCGTACATTATAATCTTTCTTTTCATATCAATCGTGCAAAACACGATGTCCATTCCATCATTGATCGTAGTAGTGCCATGTTTAAGAATTCTTCTAACTTGTTTATTCAATCTATCCAAGACCTCCGAAGGTAGTGATATCTTTTTTGTTGAAACAGCTTCATAAAGGATATTAAATCCCATCATGGAAAGTAAAGCTCCTGGAACACCATGTCCTGTGCAATCGGCAACTGCAATAGAAAAGGTATGCTCTCCTTTTTTAAACCAATAAAAGTCGCCACTCAAAATATCTTTTGGTTTAAAAAATATAAAAGATTCTGGAAAATTAGCATGTAGTATAGCTTCATCCGGCAACATCGCTTCTTGAATTATTTTTGAATAATTAATACTATCATTAATATGCGTATGTGCTATTTCTAGTTTCTCGTGTAACTGTTCAATTTTTTTCTTGCTGACCACATTTACAATAGCTGATGGCAAGCGTAAAAGATTTTCTTTCAGAATATAATCGTCAACTCCTTCTTTAGCATATTCGGTGAGGATTTTTTCGGATACAGAGCCGGTAATTAAAATAAACGGAATGTTTTTATTTTTCGCTATATGAAACGCTTCCATTCCACTAAACTGGGGAAGGGTATGGTCTGCAATTATTAGATCATAATTGTTTTCATTTAATGCATTTATAAAGGCATCCTTATTCCACACTCTTGAATGGCTAAAGTTGATATTCTCTTTTTTCAAAAAACGAATAAGCAGATCTGCATCTGTTTCCGAATCCTCCACTATCAGTATTTTTAGGCTATTGTTCATTAAAGTGGGGGTTGGTTGGATATCATCCAATACATGCTAAGATCTTTAATGGTCTGAAAGAAATTGTCGCTTTCAACAGGTTTTACAATATAACTGTTTGCGCCTAGTTCATAGCATATTTTAATGTCCGGATCTTCTTTTGAGGATGTAAGTATTACAACAGGAATTGTTTTAAACCTAGGGTCAGATTTTATTTTTTTTAGTACCTCGATTCCTGACACTTTTGGCATTTTAAGATCGAGTAATATCAGTTTGATATTTTCATTCGTTTTTCGTGAAGCATAAGCTCCCTTACAATAAATAAAATCAAGAGCTTCTGCACCATCTTTTACGTGGAAGATGCTGTTCTTTAGCCCGCTTTTTTTAAGTGCACGCAACGTGAGTGCTGCATCATCCATATTGTCTTCGACAAATAAAATTTCATTCGTATGGTAAGTCATGGTATTTAGATTTAAGAGTTAATAATAGGTAAACTGAAATAAAAACAAGATCCCTCGTTTAACTTTGATTCCGCCCAAACCATTCCATTATGGCGATTAATAATTTTTTGAACAATAGCCAAACCGATCCCGGTTCCTTCAAATTCTTCCTGAGAGTGTAATCGTTGGAAAATTCCGAAAAGTTTATCATAGTATTGCATGTCAAATCCTGCACCCTTATCTTTTACATAATAAACAACAAGGTCGTCTTTAAAATAGGATCCGATTTCAATAATGGTTTTTGGCTTATATTTTGAAAACTTAAGAGCATTGGAAATTAAATTAACCCATACTTGTCTGATCAAGGACTGTTGGCCCATTGCTGACGGAAGTTCCTGTATTACAAATTCAGTTTTCTTTGAACTTTCAATCAATTCTTCTTCTTTTATTGATCTAACCAGTACGTTCATGTTTATTTCAGAGGTAGTAAGCGCCTTTCTTCCCAATCTTGAAAATGCAAGCAGATCGTCAATGAGTTCACCCATTTTTTTCGAATTGTTAAGGATGGCATTAAGAGAACTCATTCCATCAGCATCCAGCTTTACGGTATAATCTTCCTTTAAAATTTTTGAATATCCATTGATGGCTCTCAGGGGGGCTCTCAGATCATGTGAAACGGAATAGGTAAAAGTTTCCAATTCCTTATTGACAGTAATCAATTGTTCTTCAGTTTTTTTTAGTTCTGTGTTGGAAAGGATAAGTTCAGCAGCGTGTTTTTCTTTCTCTCCATTTTGAAAATTAAGCTCTTTGTTGGCAATGATCAATTCATCGGCACGTTTTTCTTTTTCTTCGTTTTGATAAGCAAGTTCCTTGTTGGCAATAATTAACTCATCTGCTCTGTTTTCTTTCTCTGTGTTTTGATAGGCAAGTTCATTGTTAGCAATGATTAACTCGTCTGCTCTTTTTTCTTTCTCGGTGTTTTGATAGGCAAGCTCCTTGTTAGCAATGATTAACTCGTCTGCCCTTTTTTCTTTCTCGGTGTTTTGATAGGCAAGTTCCTTGTTAGCAATGATTAACTCATCTGCCCTTTTTTCTTTCTCTGTATTTTGATAGGCAAGTTCCTTATTAAGTTGTTGCAATTTTTCCTCCGCTTTTTGGCGAACTTTTAAATTTGAAGTAATTAAAATATATACACTGCTAAGAATAATAATAATAATTGCAAATAACACCATAAAAATAATGGTAAAATTCTTCGTGTCCTCCTCAACGACTTTTCTTCTTTGTGTAAGTAAACGGAGTTCTTCCGAATTTATGTCAACAATTATACTTCTGATAATATCGGTAAGAAGTTTTCCTGTTCCATTGAGAACTCTTTCTCCTGTTTCATTCAATTTATTCTTCTTCTTGGCTTCAATAGTTTTTTTTGTGAAAACCAATCTTTCATTTACCACTTTTTTTAATGAATCGACCCGTGATTGTTGATTCAGATTGTCTTTTGTGAGTAATGCCAATTTTTCAATATTGCTGTTTATTGTTATTACAGCATTATCAAAGGGCTCTAAATAATTTTCATTCCCTGTTAAACTATATCCCCTTGATCCTGTTTCAATATTAAGAACATCCAAAAGAACATCATCGCTCTTGCGAAGCACTTCCTGTGTCTGCTCCACTAAATCGTTTGTCGATTTTATTTTTTGAGCATTGTAATAAAAAATAAGCATTACAGATAGAAGTGCAATGGCTGCAAGAAAAAAGAAGAATATTATTTTTTTTTCTAAAGTAAATTTCATTAATGGATTTGTAATTAATTATTTTTAAAAAATGTTCGCAAAACTCTAGTGAATTAGTTCTATTTTTTTATAATTCTTTTTGATTTTTGTGAGTTCATTTTTACAAACAAATTTGAGAAGAAGAAAGCTAGGAGTGTTTATATAATTCTTATAATAAGTTACATAATTCACACTTAAATTATATTCTGTCGAGCCTGTTTCAATATTAAGAACATCTAAAAAATTATAACTTTTTCGAAACATCTCCATGTAGGCTCCAACTGCTTGTTAATTTTGCTTTTTGCCCAGCAATTAGGGTAGATCAGCTATATCAAAGATAAGGTTGTTAATTCTGTACAATTTATGTGTTTTGCATCGATCGAAAATGAATATATGGTTTGTTAATTCGGCAAAAAAAACATGTTCATCCGAAAACAGCTGCTTGCAGGGACAAAGAAGTAGAAGAACCTTTACATACTAGATGGGGTATCTTCTTTTAGAAATAAAAACTGGGGTAAATTTACCCCCTAAATAGGGTAAAATTACCCCCAGGCAAACATATTTTATGTTCAAAGTGAAATCCCTGATTTTATTGATATTTTAAAAAACGTCTACGGTTTCGGGGACGTTTGTCAAAAAAATATTATTAATTATTCGATTCACAATATAATTTCAATAATGTATTAAAAATGACTTGTGTTAAGTTAACAGTATTATGACGCATTGTTTATCTATTTTCAAAACATTAAAATATTTTGCAAATGATATGCTATACAATTCAAATTATAAAAAAAAGAAGTTGAAGAGCTTCAAAGTAGTATCAACAAGTGCTCTTATATATCCACAATTGAAAAAATTGCAGATGAAGTAATTGCATGGCAAGCATATAGAAATAGTAAAAACAAAAAAAATAAATTGGCAAATAAGGAAGCAAGGATAAAGTTTTTAAAAATATCTGTCAATTAATATTTAAAATATTACCAGATCGGTATTCATACATTCATTCAAAAGAAGAATTTCTGCCCGAAACCTAAGATGCGGATGTTTTTTTTCTTGCCTTTCCTGTTTTTATTCACTTTCTTTATCTTAATCAAACTTCAAAAATTCTCTCATGACTAAAAAAATAAAATTATCATTCCTTTCAGCTCTTTTTGCAACAATAGCTTTTGCTTCTGATGGAGGGCTCTTATCTAATTCAAACAAAACAGAGATCCGTTATATTAAGAATGGAAAACGAATGCCTGATGTTGCTTATCAACAAGAACTCAGGAATAAAAATTCCTGGAAAAATTTCACTGCCCTTAATGGTACCTGGTATGTTGTTTTTAACGAAGAAAATGCAAAACCTCATCGGGCATTAGGTAAACCTATCCAGGTATTTGGTATGGATGCACAAACCCAGGCATTTAATTTTATTAATCAAAAATTAATTGATTTTAATATTCCTGTAGCAGAATTAAAATATGTAGCTACTACCACCTCTGAAAAATATAAATATGTACATTTTGATCAAACACACAATGGAGCTAAGGTTTTAAATAGCGATATGTATGTTAAGCTAACTCCTGATGGAAAAGTAATAACGTTTGGTATTGATGTTTTTAGTGATATTTCAATTTCTGTTTCACCCGCTATCAGTACTTCTTCTGCCATTCAGTTTGCTAAAACAGGGATATCAGAAAGCATAACAAACACATCGGTTAATCCACAGGTTTGTATTTTACCAATTCCTGAATTCAAACAAAATATTTATAAATTGGTGTATGAGGTTACAATTGAAACGATTGATAACAAAGCTATTCCTTCAAAATATTATACCTTGGTGGATGCACAAACGGGAGAAGTTCTTTATCGTCAGAACAAAGTAAAACATGATGCAGCACATTCTCTTTCTCCAACTCCTCCTCCGGCAGCAAGCACTGATGTTACTATTACAGGAACAGTTTATGCAACAAATCCATATAACACAAGTGCCATTGTACCATTAAGAAATCTGAAACTTATTGAAAGCGCAACTACTTATAATACGGATAGTTTAGGTTTTATCGGATTAACAAATGCTTCATCTACCAGTGTAACTTTTTCTTTAGAAGGATTATGGTCAAAAGTAATTACAGGAACAACAACTCCTTCATTTATTGCAACCGTAAATCCCGGAACAAATGCTCTTTCATTTAATTCAAATGCCAACATCAGGGAGTTATCAGCTTATTATCATGTGAACATTGTGCATGATTATATGAAAACAAAATTTCCGGCATTTACAGGAATGGATAGTCCTTTACCAACAAATGTTGATTTAACAAGTGGTACCTGCAATGCATTTTATGATGGTTCATCCATTAATTTTTATGCTTTGGGTGGTGGTTGTAATTCAATGGCACAAGTTGGTGATGTGATATATCATGAATACGGGCATGGCATCAATGATAAGTTTTATCAGGCACAAGGAGGATCTTTTAATAATGGCGCTATGGGCGAAGGGTATGCTGATATTTGGGCATTGGGAATTACAGCTGATCCTGTATTAGGGATCGGTATGGACGAAACCGACCCAACCGTATTTGTTAGAAGATATGATATGGATCCAAAGGTTTATCCTCAGGATCTGATAGGCGAAGTACATGCAGATGGTGAAATTATTGCCGGGGCATGGTGGGATACAGGTGTAAATTTTGGCAATCTCCAAAAAATGATGGATCTGTATAAAGAAACATTCTTTGCAATTGTTACCGGTCCTGATGGAGCAGAAGGTCAGGTATATGTTGATATTTTAATCGAAGCGCTTACCTCTGATGATGTTCCTGCAAATGGTGGGGATAACGATATTACCAATGGAACACCTAATGATCTGGCCATTGTTAATGCTTTTGCTGCTCATGGTATCACCTTATTGTCGAATGCCATTGTAACACATACACCGGTTGAATCTTCTCTTTCATTAACAGCTATTCCTGTCGATGCAACTGTTACAGTTACCTATCCATGGGCAATGAGCGGAGTAAAGTTGTTTTACAAAATAAATCGTACCGGTTCCTGGATACCTAATACAATGATAAATACAGGAGGAACAAATTATACTTCTTCTATTCCTTCGCAACCACAAGGCACTGTAATAGGATATTATATTGGCGTTGAAGGAACTACCGGTATTTTATCTGCTGTTCAGCCTTTTTCGGCTAATTTGAGTGATCCCAACATACCCTATTTTATTTTAATTGGTACGGTACTTAAATCTACCGAAGATTTTGATGATAATTTTGGTTCATGGAGTTCAGGTATCACATCTGATAATGCAACAACAGGATTATGGAATGTTCTAATACCGGTAGGTTCTTTTTCAACACCCGGAGATCAAAGTACCATGGTTCAAACAAATGCGCAGCATACTATTGGCGGACAATATTGTGCGCTGACAGGAAATGCTGTTTCTGCTTCAGATGCATTAGGAGCCAATGATGTGGATGCAGGTGAAACTACACTTGAATCACCAATTTACGACCTAAGCACTTATACCAATCCAATTTTTTCCTATTACAGATGGTATATAAACAATCCGCCAAGTGGTGCTAATCCCGGAAATGATTTTTGGGAAGTGCAGATCTCAAATAATGGAAGCAATTGGGTAAAAGTTGAACGTACAAATGTTTCTGATAAGAGCTGGAGACGATTTGCATTCAGAGTAAAGGATTATGTTACGCTCAGCAATTCGATACAAATACGATTTGTTGCGGAAGACAGTTTAATGCCCGGTACAAATTTAAATGGAGGAAGTATTGTTGAAGCCGCAATTGATGATTTCTATTTGTATGAAGAAGGAACAATCGGAATTATTGAAAATGATGAAGTTTCAAGTCTGACAACCTATCCTAATCCTTCAAAAGATAATTTGTTTGTTGATTTTTCCATCATTGAGAATACGGATGTAACGATTGAATTAATAAATACATTAGGTCAAAAAGTGTTTAGTGTAACATTAGGTAAAATAACAACAGGAATGCACAAGCAAAAAATTAATATTGAAAATTTAACACAAGGTGTTTATATGTTGAACATGAAAACAACTAAAAACAGCAGAACACAAAAGATTACGATAGTAAAATAATACTCCTGGTTTTTAATGTAAATCGTCCTTTATTCTTTTTTCGAATAAAGGACGATTTTATTTTTATTCCATACATACTTAAATCTTATAATTACTTTTTCTTGAAGGACAATTCTCGGTTCTCTCAAAATGTATATTGCGAAGTCATTTTGAGCGGAGTCGAGAATTGAGGGTGTATAATGAATCAGAAATTGAGAATGTATAATTGTACAACAATATTCTTTATTTTTACATCTTCAATTCAAATAAATAAAAAGCTCAATGAAAAAGATAATCATCCCGTTTTTAATTTTTAATTTCTCATTATTAACTTCCGTTAAAGCAGATGAAGGCATGTGGCTTCCCATGCTGTTAAAGCAGTTGAACGAATCTGATATGCTGAAGAATGGATTAAAACTTTCTGCAGAAGATATTTACAGCATCAATAAATCATGTTTGAAAGATGCAATTGTTCATTTTGGTGGTGGTTGTACAGCTGAAGTGATTTCTGATAAAGGGTTAATACTAACGAATCATCATTGTGGATACGGACAAATCCAAGCCCATAGCACTGTTCAAAATGATCTGTTGACAAATGGCTTTTGGGCAATGAATCAGTCGGAAGAATTAAAAAACCCGGGACTTACCGCTACATTCATTATTCGGATGGAAGATGTAACAGCAAAAATTCTTTCCGGAATAACAGATTCGATGAGTGATGCATTGCGTGAAGCAAAAATTAATGAGGCTATAGCAAAGATTCAAAAAGAGGCTGTAGCTGGTACACATTATGGTGCATTTGTGCGTCCTTTTTATTACGGAAATGAATATTATATGTTTATTACCGAAGTATTTAAAGATGTCCGTTTAGTAGGTGCTCCGCCCTCTTCTATCGGAAAATTTGGTGGTGATACCGATAATTGGATGTGGCCCCGACATACCGGTGATTTCTCCATGTTCCGTATTTATGCAAATAAAAATAATGAGCCTGCGGATTATTCACCTGACAATGTTCCTTATAAACCCAAATATCATTTAACAATTTCGATGAAAGGTGTGGAGAAAGACGATTTTACAATGGTTTATGGTTTTCCTGGCCGTACAAGTGAGTATTTATCATCTTTTGCTGTGGATATGATCATGAATGAATCTGATCCTGCAAAAGTAAAGATCCGTACCACTCGTTTAAAGATCATAGATGAAGATATGAAAGCAAGTGATAAGGTGCGGATTCAATATTCTGCAAAATATGCAGGGTTGGCAAACTATTGGAAAAAATGGCAAGGTGAAATGAATGGGTTAAAAAAATTAGATGCTGTAAATAAAAAGAAATTACTTGAACAGGATTTTTTATTGAAAGTGAATACGGATGATGCTGCCAATGCCAAATACGGAAAACTGTTTGGCGATTTTGAAAAAAAGTATGGGGAGTTCAGAATCTTAAATAAACAGCGCGATTATTTTGTGGAAGCAATTTTAGGGACGGAAGCTGTTACTTATGCATTGGGTTTTACAGATGTGATAGACGCTTTAAAAAGCGGCAAAAAACAAGCCGATGTTCAGGCGGCAATAGATAAATTGAAAACAAATGCAAAAGCTTTTTTCAAAGATTATAATGCTTCAACAGACGAAAAAGTTTGTGCCGCATTATTAAAAATGTATTCAACGGATATTGATAAAAAGCAACAGCCCGAAATTTTTAAGGAAATAGAAAAAAAATTCAAAGGAGATTTTGAAAAATATGCAAAAGAGGTGTTTTCAAAATCTATTTTTGTTTCTGAAATAAAGATAAATGAAGCTTTTGAGAAGATGGGTAAAAATTATAAAAAAATTGAAAAGGATCCCATTTATCAATTGATGATAAGTTGTTATACCAAATTTTCAAAAGATGTTCGTCCGCAATACACTGCCTTGGATGACCAGATAACAAAATTAAATGGCAACTATATGAAAGGAATGCGTGAATTAATTACCACAAAAAAATATTATCCTGATGCCAATGGCACATTGCGTGTGGCTTACGGAAAAGTAGAAGGTTATTATCCCCGCGATGGTGTGTTTTATAATTATTATACCACCTTGGATGGCTTGATGGAAAAGGAAAATCCATTGGTAGATGAATTTATGGTATCGCCAAAATTAAAAGAGATCTATCAGAAAAAAGATTATGGCCCTTATGCCGATAAGAACGGAGAACTGCGCATAGCTTTCTGTGCAAGTAATCACACAACAGGTGGTAATTCAGGAAGTCCGGTGTTGAATGGCGAAGGACAATTGATAGGGACCAATTTCGATCGTGATTGGGAAGGTACCATGAGTGACATTATGTATGATCCCAATCAAGTACGCAATGTTGTGCTGGATGTAAGATACACGCTTTTTGTGATCGATAAATATGCCGGTGCAGGATATTTGTTGAACGAAATGACATTGGTGAAATAAATTAAAAGGTTGATTAAGCTATTAAGTTATTTTGGCAATGTGTAAAAATCTTATGTATGAATAATTTTGAAGAGTTGGAAGCTTGGAAACTTGCACGTGAATTAAGAAACGAAGTTTCAATTCTTGTGAGGAAATTTCCTGCAGAAGAAAAATTTAGATTAATCGATCAAGTTATTCGATCTTCTCGCTCTGTTACTGCAAATATCGCAGAAGGATATGGTAGGTTTCATTATCAGGAGAATATTCAATATTGCCGACAAGCGAGAGGTTCAATTACTGAAACGTTAGATCATTTAATTTGCGCTAAAGATAATTCCTATATTGACGAAAAAGTTTTAAATGAATACAGAATAAAAATCAATCACAATATAAAAGTGTTAAACGGTTATATTGCATACTTAATAAAGAGGAAAGAAGAATCATAATCATTATCAGCTCATTATGCCTAAATCACTTATTTTTCCTAATTAACCTAATTACCATTAGCCAAATGCAAGTCGAAATTATAACCATCGGTGACGAAATCCTTATCGGTCAAATTGTAGATACCAATTCAGCATACATTGCTACATTGCTAAATTTAAACGGAATAAGTGTTAAACAAATTTCTTCTGTATCGGATGATCGCCAACATATTTTAAAAGCCTTGGATGAAGCGAAAGAACGAGCTGATATTATTTTAATTACAGGCGGCTTAGGTCCGACAAAAGACGATATCACAAAAAAAACATTATGCGATTATTTTAAGACGACCATGCGTTTTGATGAAAAAGTGTATGAAGATGTAGTTAATATTTTTGCTCAATATAATAAAGAAGTTACAGCGCTCAATAGTTTACAGGCGGAAGTTCCTGCTATTTGCGAAGTGATACGTAATTACAATGGAACAGCCCCGGGAATGTGGTTTGATGTGGAGGGGAAAATATTTGTTTCTATGCCCGGAGTGCCTTACGAAATGAAGTCAATGATGAAGGAACAAGTAGTTCCGAAAATTAAGGAACGATTTAAACTTCCGAAAATTTATCATAAAACAGTTTTAACACAAGGCCTTGGTGAATCATTTTTATCTGAAATGATCTCTGATTGGGAAGATAGTTTAGCTGCTGTAAATATTAAGTTAGCATATCTGCCTGCACCCGGAATGGTTCGTTTACGATTGAGTACAAAAGGAGAGGATGAGCAACTCTTAATCGAAACTGTTGACAAAAAAATTGAAGAACTAAAAAAAATAATTTCAGAATACATTTATGGTTACGAAATTTTCGGTGAAGAAAAAGAAAGTCTGGAACAGATTGTTGGAAATCTATTACGCAACAAAAAGCAAACTCTTTCTACTGCAGAAAGCTGTACCGGTGGTTATATCTCCCATTTAATTACCAGTATTCCCGGAAGCTCTCACTATTATGTCGGTTCGGTTATTTCCTATTCCTACGAAATAAAAGAAACCGAATTGAATGTTTCTAAAAAACTATTGGATACCGAAGGAGCAGTGAGTAAAGCTGTGGTAGAACAAATGGCAAAAGCCATACGCGAAAAATACAAGACCGATTATTCCATCTCTGCTTCCGGTATTGCAGGCCCTGATGGCGGAACACCCGATAAACCTGTTGGCACTGTATGGATTGCCATTGCAACTCCCGAAAAAGTCATCTCAGAAAAATTCCTTTTTGGAAACAACCGTAAACGCAACATTGAAAAAACAGCAAATGCTGCTTTGAATATGTTGAGAAAAGAGTTGGAGTAGTTTTTTTCTGTCATTTCGACTTAAAGGAGAAATCTCATTTTTAGAATCATTCTTCTTATTGTAATTTATTATGTTTGTAATACTTAATTAATATAGATCTCAAAAAAATATTGAAAAAGCAAATAAGTTTTTCTAATTCCTAATCGTTTCCTTATAAATAAAAAACTCCTGCACCGATTCAAAAGGACTGTAAACATAATACACTTCATTGTTTTTTATTTTAAGTTTGTCGACATACTGGTTGGAAAGTTTAAAAGAAGAAACAATTTTTCCGGTTTTCATATCAATGTTTTTCAAATAAAAAAATCCACTTTTCTGATACACAGCGTAAACTTTGTTTGTTTCCTTATCCACGATTAATTGATGTTTCCATTCGCGCCAGTTTTTAGGGTGGTTGTAATCAATAGTAATGGAATCGAGCAGGTGTTGACTTTTATCGTATTTCAAAATCGCATTGCTGCAATGATCGAAAATACAAACTGTGTCATTAATAATAAATAAGGGAGCATACAATGGTGTATAAAAATATGAATTGGTTAAACCAGTCATCATAACTGCAATGCGGTGTTTATCAACTTTATATTCATCTGCTAATTGGCGGGCAAGTAATTTTTGTTTGGGTTGTAAAAAATAATATTCCATGTTATAACCTTGTAATTGTTCTTTGTCACAAACAGTTTTAAAAGGATTTACAGCTAGTTTGCTTGTGTTGTAAGCATAATACGTAAACTCCGGATAATCACGATCATAGTTGGAAAAATAAATATCTTTCCCGATTGTATCCAAACAAGGCATGATGTGCCTTCTGTAATCATCCATAGGAAGTTTTCCCAGATGAATTTCATTATTGATGATTGTTATTCTGTATATAGTTGACTCGCAAATAATATTGGTATAACCCTGATAATCTTTGTAGAGTTTTTTTGCTTCATCAGGGATCTCAAAAGTGGAAATAATGTTTTGTGAGCCATCGGTCAGAATTACTTTGGGATGTTCTAAACTTTTTTCAAAAGTAAGTAGTAGTAATTTATCATCCTGAAATTCATAATCGGCCACACTAAATTTCCAGGATCCAAAAACGGTATCGGCAATAGGATGTGGATAAACACTTACAGATCTCAAATCAATGGTTTTTTGTGCTTTTAAATTTCCGATAAGCAAAATTGTGGCGAATAATAAGTAGTATGTTTTGCGCATTTTGACCTCCTTTTTCTGTTTTTTTTCTTTTTTATGATTTCGACCAACGGGAGAAATCTTTTTATGATTGAATTTTTTTGAGATTTCTCACTCCGTTCGAAATGACATTACGGAAATAGTATTAATTTTTTTACTATAAAAAAAGATACTATTACATTCATGACGTTTTTTAACAAAATATTCCATAAATTAGCATATATAAGCTACAACAAAATGGATTCACCCCCAAAATACAATATGGTACAGCCTTAAATATAAAGGGAAAACTTTACCCGATAAAAAAACACCTTTGGTATAAATGTTCTACGATTACTACAAAATATTAGAGATCACTCGTGAAGCCGGTTTGGATGAAATAAAACGAGCGTATCGCATCAAGGCCAAACTGATACATCCGGATGTAAATAATTCGCCAAAAGCTAGCGAAGTTTTTGCAGTGGTTAATGAAGCTTATGACGTGTTGTGTGACGATAAGAAAAGGTATCTGTATGATATTAAATTGAATTTTGCTGAATCAAAAAAGATGGATGCCGAACGCAAAAAGCAATACTATGGCACTTCCGTTAAAAATGATACCTATTCTAATCCAAATACAATAAATCAGGATGTTGACTGGAATGTTTTTGCTAAAAATGCATACAAAGAAAAAACGGATGAAGATTATTTTAAGCAAGCACCATTTATTTACAATATGTTTTTTGCGAGTGGAATGTTTCTTGGTTTTTTGATCCTGATCATCTCTCTTTATGGAACATATAATCGCTTTTGGCCTTTACCATTCATTTTCATTGGAGTAACAGGTGTTATTCTTATCCGGGAAGGATGGAAAGGCATAATGGGTAAAAAAACGTTTTATAGTAACTTTTTGAGACTATTCCGAAAATAAAAAATAAAATACAGCTGTGCTTTGAAACATTGTTTTGCTGGTTTTTCTTCCTTATCCTTGATCCTCTCTTTCTTATCATTAAGTGACATTTTAATTGTGTAAATAAAAATTGCTATGCTTTTTTAATAAAATTTCAAGACAGTTCTATGGGATCAAAAAAATATATAAAAGCTGATGAGATACGCTTAGTGCATAGTGGAAATGATTATTTTGATGTGCTCGAAAAAATTATTGGGGAAGCAAAAGAGATCATTCATTTCCATACATATATTTTTGATGGTGATGAAACCGGTATTCGGATCGCAGATGCATTAATAAATGCAGCTGAACGAAATGTACAGGTAAATGTTTTGCTTGACGGATATGGTTCAAGAAAACTTTCAAAAAAAATCGTAAAGAGATTGCTGGATTCCGGAATTAATTTTCGATTTTTTAACCTTTATTTTTTTCAAAATATTCACATTGGCAGACGGCTTCATCATAAAATAATTGTGGCGGATCAGAACATCGCTCTTATCGGAGGAATAAACATTGCTAATAAATATAAGGGAACCAAAGAGGAATTGCCCTGGCTGGATTATGCTATTTTACTAAAAGGCAAGATATGTGAAGTGGTAAATAAAATTTGTCAGGAGATTAATCAACGAGAATTTAGAAAGAAAAAAACGAGTATAATAACTAAACATACTGAACCGGAAACTGATTTTATTTTAGCGCAATTTCGTGTAAATGATTGGCTGAGAGGGAAAAATCAAATTGCTGCAAGTTATTTTCGGGAGATCAGAAAGGCGAAACATTCTATTACTATCATAGCGAGTTATTTTTTACCTGGACTGCGTCTGAAAAAAGCATTGATCGATGCTGCCGGAAGAGGAGTGGAAATAAATATCATTTTATCCGGTATCTCTGATGTCCCTGTGTTTCGAGTGGCGACCAGCTATTTATATAGAGTTTTCTTAAATCACTCAATAAATATTTACGAATGGAAAAAATCAATTCTTCATGGAAAAGTTGCTGTAATTGATAATGAGTGGACAACAATTGGTTCGTTCAATCTTAATCATTTAAGTGCTTTTGGAAGCATCGAATTAAATGTGGATGTATTGGACAAAACGTTTGCTAAATCTTGTAGCAAACATTTTATGGATGTTATTGAAAATGGATGCGAAAAAATTGAGGTTAAAACAAATAATAATCATTCATTCTTTTACCGTCTAAAAAGAGCCGTAGCTTTTTATTTTACAAGAACGATAATTAAAATTTTAGCCTTGTTTCCCAGAATATTTTCTTTTTACAATAAAAAATTTGAGTAGCTCAACTTTCTTTAAATAAAAAAAACTCCGAAAATATTTCGGAGTTTTTTATTTAAGAATTTTATGGACATTAACCAATCTTATACATCCAGTTATGTTTGTCTTCGACTTTTCCTCTTTTGATATTATTTAATTCCTGTGCCACACGGTTCGAAAATATTCTTTCTTTTACTTCAGGTAAAACGTAATCTTTCCCTTCAAAACCAATTGTAGAAATATCTGCAATTGTTGCTGCAGTACCTGTTCCAAATGCTTCATCCAATACACCTCGTTTATGAGCATCAATTACTTCATCAATACTTATTTTACGTTCCTGAACCTTCATTTTCCAATCACGTGCTAATGTTATAACGCTATCTCTTGTAATACCGGCTAAAATAGTGTCACCCAAAGCCGGAGTAATCAATACATCATCAATTACAAACATTAAATTCATTGTTCCTGATTCTTCCAGATAGCGGTGGTTGCGTGCATCGGTCCACATAATTTGCTGGTATCCGCGTTGTTGTGCTAATTTTGTTGGAAATAAAGAACGGCCATAATTTCCTGAACACTTTGTAAAACCTACACCACCTTCAACAGCACGAATAAAGTTTGTTTCAATTAATACTTTCACAGGCTCACTGTAATAGGCTCCTCCGGGAGAGGTAATGATCATAAATTTGTAAGTATCAGATGGGCGAACTCCAATAAACTCATCTGTAGCAAATAAAAATGGACGAATGTATAAGGAGGCTCCATCATTTGACGGCACCCATCCTTTATCAAGTTTTATTAGTTGTTTTAAAGCATCCATAAATAACTCTTCCGGAATGCTAGGCATACACATACGTTCAGCTGAAATGTTGATTCGTTTTTGATTCTCTAATGGACGAAACAAACTAACTTCTCCTTTATCATTTTTATAGGCTTTCATCCCTTCAAAAATAGATTGACCATAATGTAAAGCAGAGTTTGCCGGACTCATTGTCAAAGAACCATAAGGAAGAATTTGTGAATCGATCCAATGTCCATCCTGATAGTCTGATATAAACATATGATCGGCAAAAGTCTTCCCGAATGACAAATGATTAAAATCAAGTTCACTCAAACGGGAATTAGATGTTTTTTGAACTTTTATTGAAAAAGTATCTGCAGTTACCATATATATATCGTTTTTGTTTTGTTAAATGTAGGAATTTAATTTATTTAACACAATTTCAGGAATAAAATTTAGACGAACATCGAAAGAATAAAGACTAAAACAATATAAACTAGTATGCTCCGTTACGTTTACGCAGGAACCATTCAATACTTAATAAACCAAGTAGTAAGAAAAATATCCATTTCAGATTGATCAGATCACTGAGTTTTTTTTCGGAATAGGATACCGATTTTATATCTTCTCTGCTGTTTAATTTACTTACTAATTTATCCAGTTCATTTGGGTAAACCATTTCTCCATTATGCTTTTTTGCAAGACTGAAAAGCAATTGATGGTCTGCTGTTGTATTACTTAACTCTATTTGCAAGGCACTCACACTGAACTTGCCATGTTGTAAAAAGATCTTTTCTCCGATCTTTACTTTTGCTTCATAACTATATTCCCCAACAGGCATCATTCCAGCATTTAATCGATAAGCATTGCTTGTTTTGCTAAATGTGAAAGGGAATTTTTTATTCTCAGAATTGCTGATGGTGATGTTTACTTCGGGCTCATTTATTAATTCATAGCTTTCATTATAAACTTCTGCTTCAAGCTGAATTGCTTCATTTTCCTGGAAATTGCCGGGACCTGAAATTCTGAAAAAACTTTTATCTGCTTTTACAGAAAGGTATTGAACTGTTTTAGAGATAAATTCATCAAATAAATTATGATCATTATGAGCTGCAAAATCCTGCAAACGCCATCGCCATATTCCCTCACCTGTAAAAATGGCTACTTTGTTTTCACCTATAGTATTAAAAAGCATTAAAGGTTTTTTTGTATCAACTATTCCAATACGTTGATAGAACAATACATTGCTGTTATTTTCTGTTTGATAAGTAGAAAATGGACACACAACTGCAGGGAAATCTTTTATAGCCTTTCGTAATTCATCACTTATAGTGAACAGAGGAAAGTTTTGATCCAATACAGGTTCTACTTCATTTGTTTTCTGAGTATAAGAGGCTTTTGACAGATCTGTTTGAAATAATCCACTTGCTCCGGAAAACGACCATACAGGAATATTGGAAGCATTTATTTCACTCAGTATTTTTGATGCAGGGTTATGAACACTTGGTAATGTATGAAGTATAACCAAATTGTATTTTTTCAGTGACTTATCAAAGTCAGAAAGTAAATAACTCTCCACTTCATAATTTTGATTTGATTCTATTGATTCCTTTATTGCTGCAATATCAGGATGTGGAGCATCCGATAATATTAATATTTTTTGTCGTGCATCCAATACTTCCATAAACACATCGGAAATATTATTCGCAACACTTACTTCCTCCGGAAGAGAAGATAGTTTTACCTTATAGTGTTGTAACCCAACTTCCTTCGCTTGTATTAAAACAGGAACCGTTATAATAAATGCATCTGAGTTAAAGTTGACTGTTTGTGTAAATAATGTTGCATCACCTTTGCTGACAGTAAGTGTAGTTGTTTTTCCTTTGAATTGTTTTGCATTTATTACAATCTCGACCGGAAATTCATTCCCTAAATATGCCAAACGATTATGTTCTGCTTTTAAAAGAATAATATCCTTATTAACAGTTGTATCTCCTAAAGCAATAGTATAGATCGGTACTTTTATTTTTTCAGAAGAATAAATAGGATTGAAACCCTTGTTGTATAAACCATCACTGGAAAGGACAATGGCACCTACATTTCGATTACTATACCGTGTTTCTATTTCAGCAAATAATGAGGAAAAGTCAGTTTGTTTTTCATTGAATTTTAATGAATCGCTTGAGGTAAATTCTTTTATTTTATCTGCGAAAGAGTAAGAATAAACTTCATACTTGTCGCTCAGATCATTTATTAATTTTTGTAAATTTTGTTTGTATTCTTTTTTTATAAAAGAGGAATCTTTTCCAATGATCAAGGATTCTGAATTATCCTGGGCAATAATAACAATAGGCTTTTCAACTTCACGATGTATGGATTTTAATAAAGGAGAAAGTAATAAAAATGAGAGAATGGTAACAACACTAAAACGAAATGTTGCCATTAAGCGTATGAACCAAATGGATAGTTCATCCAGCTTTTTATCTTTTCGGTAAAGAAAAAAAGAATATACAAATCCTGCCGAAAGGCAAAATAGAAAAAACCAGGTAGGGTATTCAGTAACTATGTTCATTTCTATTTCCTATTCGCTATTTCGTATTAAAAATTACCCTCTAGGTTAACATTCCGCCACAAACATTAATTACTTGTCCATTAACAAATGCACTCATGTCGGATGCTAAGAATAATGCGGTATTTGCAACATCCTCAATTGTTCCACCACGTTTCATAGGAATAGTTGCGCGCCATCCTTCAACAATTTTAGGGTCAAGAGCATCTGTCATTTCAGTTTCAATAAATCCGGGAGCAATTGCATTGCTGCGGATGTTACGAGAACCCAACTCTAATGCGATTGATTTGGTGAATCCAATTATTCCGGCTTTTGAAGCTGCATAATTCGATTGTCCACCATTTCCTTTTATACCTATTATAGAACTTAAATTTACGATAGCCCCTTTCCGTTGTTTTAACATCGGTTTTTGGGCTGCTTTCGTAAGGTTGAAAACTGATTTTAAATTTATATTGATCACTTCATCCCATTGTTGTTCTGTCATACGCATCAATAAGGTATCTCTGGTAATACCTGCATTGTTAATTAAAATATCCAATGTCCCGAAGTCGGCAACAACCGAATTCACTAACTCTTCAGCAGCTTTAAAATCTGAAGCATCCGAACGGTATCCTTTTGCTTTAATGCCAAATGCTTCTAATTCTTTGACCAATGCTTCCCCCTTTTCAACTGATGCTAAATAAGTGAATGCAATGTTAGCCCCTTGTTCAGCGAATTTCAGAGCAATGCCATGTCCGATTCCTCGGGAAGCTCCTGTTATCAATGCGATTTTTCCTTCTAATAACTTCATATTATATGTGATTGAGTTTTTCTTTTTATAAATTATTTTCAAAGATAAAAGAAAAACTTAGGGATAAAAAAAAAAGGATAAAGTACTTTGAACCTGTTTGAAATTTAATAAGGCTCTTATTTTACTATTTAAATACATTCTCCGAAAAAATAAATAAAAATTTATAATTGTAAAAAAAATTTACATTTTGCTCAACGATTCTTCCTTTAAATAATAAAAAGTAATTTTGCCCTCATGGAACTGGATAAGATTAATTTTTCTCGCAGAGGTATTTATTGGATTCATGAGAAACTGAACGAAAAACAATTTCTAATCTTTTCAAGTGTTTTAGTAGGTTTAAGTGCTGGATTAGCAGCTGTCATACTAAAATTGTTCGTCAATTTTATAAAAGTGTATATTCTTGAAGGCTGGCTGCTGAATTACAATTATAAATATATTTATTTAGGTTTACCACTTATTGGAATTGGTATTACCGTCTTTATTGTCAACAAATTTTTTAAGGGAAAGCTTAGCCGGGGAACAGTTAATATTTTGCATTCAATTGCAAAAAAAGGAAGTTTTTTGCCACTCCACCAAATGTACTCTCACATTATTACAAGCGGTTTAACTGTTGGTTTTGGTGGTTCTGCCGGATTGGAGTCTCCAATCGTTTCTACAGGAGCTGCAATAGGTTCAAATTATGCCAAGCGTTATAAATTAAGTTACAAAGAAAGAACCTTGTTACTTGCAGCTGGTGCTGCAGGAGGTATTGCAGGAGCTTTTAATGCGCCTATTGCCGGAGTATTATTTGCCTTGGAAGTAATTTTGGTGGATATTTCAATTACTGCGTTTATTCCATTATTAATTGCTGCTGCTTCCGGAGCATTGCTTTCAAAAATTATTTTAAATGAAAGTATATTATTGATCTTTCAGACTCGCCAACCTTTTGACTATTATAATATTCCATATTATCTTGTTTTGGGTTTATTAACAGCTATTACATCCTTGTATTACGTGAATGTTTTCGACAAGGTTGAAACAAAATTTAAAGCCGTAAAATCAAAATATTTGAGATGGATAATAGGAGCCATATTACTCGCGGTACTTTTCGCTTTTTTTCCTTCCTTATTTGGCGAAGGGTATAACAGTATTAAAACGTTAGCTCAAATTGAACCTGAAAAACTTATAACCAACAGTATTATTGGCCCCTACATCACCAATCAATGGCTTATTCTTTTGTTCATATTAGGGGTCATGTTGCTTAAAGCCTTTGCTGTTGGTATCACCTTAGGAAGTGGCGGAAATGGTGGAAATTTTGCTCCTTCTTTATTTGTGGGAGCCTATTTAGGTTTTGTGTTTTCCTATTTTTTAATGATTCTCGGATTTCATTATGTTCCTGTAAGTAACTTTACCTTAGTCGCAATGGCCGGGCTTTTAAGCGGAGTATTTCATGCCCCGCTTACAGCAATATTTCTTATTGCGGAAATTACTGGCGGTTATGAGCTCATGATCCCGTTAATGTTGGTTTCTTCGATTAGTTATACCATTGTTAAATATTTTCACCCGGTTTCATTGGATGTCAAAAAATTAATAAAAAAAGGAACTATTATTTCGGAAGATAAAGATATCAGTATCTTAGGAAAGATAGAAACAAAAGAGATGATCGAAACAAATTTTTCTGTTATCCATTTTAAAACAAGCCTTCGTGAAATAGTAGAAATCATTAAACATTCGAAGCGAAACGTCTTTCCGGTAATTAATAAATACAATAAGCTATTAGGATTAATTCAATTGGATAATATCAGGGAAGAAATGTTTAATCAGGATTTATATGATAAAGTTATTGCAAAGGAATTAATGATTAAGCCTTTAGCAGTAATCAATAAGGAAGATGATATTTTTAAGATCATGAAAAAATTTGAAGAATCCGGGCAATGGAATTTACCCGTTGTTGATAAAGGACATTATGTTGGTTTTCTTTCCAAATCGAGTATTCTAACGAAATATAGAAGTGAATTGCTGGCTTCCGTTTAATTGATTTTGTTGATTCGAATATTTAAATAATTTTTTGTTCTGTCATTTCGAACGCAATGAAATGAAGAGAGAAATCTGCCTTTCGGGGACGAGATTTCTCCCGTTGGTCGAAATGACATTTACTGCATTTCTTCCTTTACAAATTCCATCAATCTGTTTTTGTTCCTTTTTTGAATCAATGATTCTGAATAAATTCAAATATTTAATTTCATTATAGCATATTCCCTCCCATTCAAAATACTATCTTTATCAGCAATTTTTTATAAATTATAATGAGCGAAAAAAACAAGCATTCTCAACCGTTTATAATGGTACTATCTGTTACCATTGTGTTGCTTGTTGTTTCACAATTCAATACTAAAATAAAAGTGCTTGGTTTTGAAACAAAAAAAATAGAACCGATTGCAGATATTATTCAAAAAGGAAAAGCAAAAAATGTTCCTTTGCCCGAAATTATTGTTAATGATTCCATTATTTCAAAAGATAGTTCAGAATTTGCCTTACGACAAACAGATGTATCCAATATATATGACTTTGACCAGGATAGCACATCTGCATTGGCGCATTTTTTTAAATCGCTGAACGAAACAAGAACGAAAAAACATAAAACCCGTATCGCCTATTTTGGTGATTCGATGATCGAAGGCGATTTGATAACACAGGATTTTCGCGATTGCTTACAAGATGCTTTTGGTGGTACAGGAATCGGGTTTCTTCCTATAACATCTATTGTTGCAGGATTCAGAACAAGTGTCATTCATTCATTTGATGGCTGGACAACATATAATTTATTAGAAAATATCCCTTCGAATCATACACTTGGGATTTCAGGATATAGTTTTGTTCCGAACACTATGAGTAGTATTGATACGAATAATTCATCCTCAGGAAGTTGGGTGAAATATACTGCTGTGAAAAGAAAACACATCGATAAATTTTGTGAAACGAAATTACTTTACGGAAAAAGCGATGGTGAAAATTATGTGGTTATCAATGGTTCGCATTATAAATTAGGTGGAACAAATTCAGTTAATCAACTGGTAATTAATAGTAAAAATGTTTGCCAATCTATAAATGCAAAGTTTCAATGTAAAGCACCTGTTGATATTTATGGGTTCAGTATGGAAAGTGATAGTGGTGTTTTTGTGGATAATTTCTCCTTTCGTGGAAACTCAGGATTGCCTATCACTAAAGTATCTCAAAATATTTATTCGCAAACAAATCAATGCTTAGGATACGATCTGATTATTTTGGAATATGGTTTGAATGCAGTAAGTCCAAAAGTTACTGACTTTTCTTGGTATGAACGGGGAATGGATGAAGTGATAAAACACATGCAGGCAAGTTTCCCTAATACCAGTATTTTATTAATAAGCGTTGGCGATAAGAGTTATAGGAATAATGGGGCGTATGAAACTGATCCAAGTGTTCCTATTTTAGTAAATTCACAAATGCGTTTGGCACAAAAAAATAAACTCGCATTCTGGAGCTTGTATGATGCGATGGGTGGCAATGGTTCAATGGTAAAATGGGTGGAAGGTGATACTGTATATGCGAATAGGGATTATACACATTTCAATTTCAAAGGTGCACACAAAGTAGGGAAGTTATTGTTTAATAAATTAATGAGTGAATACAGTGATTATAACAAAAAACATAAATAAAAAATTCGCATGTCATTTCGACTGCAAGGAGAAATCTCATAAGAGCTTCCAGCTGTTTATTTTATTTTTCATTTTAAATTTTTCATTTTCTATTTCTGCTCAAACTATTGATTCTACTGCTTATATTCAATATAAATTTATTAACAGAACTAGTAATAAAATTGAAAATGATAGTACTTCATTAAGTTCTTTTTATGAAAAGTTATACCAATTAAAGAAAACTGAAAAAGGACGTGTAAATATTATTCATATGGGTGATTCGCATATTCAGGCAGATAATTTATCCGGCACTATTCGACAAAAATTACAATTGAAATTCGGTAATGCAGGAAGAGGTTTGATATTTCCTTATCGTGTGGCCAAAAGTAACGAGCCAACTACCTACAAAACAATTACTAATACTACCTGGGACTCGAAGCGAAACGTGTTTTATGAAAAGCCTTTACCAATAGGAATAAGCGGATTTACAATAGAAACAAGAGATTCTACTGCCGAAATAAATCTGACGGTGAAAGATCAACCTGGCTTGGGTTATAGCTTTACAAAATTTACCATGTTTCACGATAAAGGAATCAATAATTTCGATATTTCAATTTGTGATGAGTTGAATTGTGAGAATGGTGTATTTAGATCAAAAGAGAGATCAAGTAATCCTTTTGTTTCTGAGCTGAGGTTTAATAGACCAATGCGACAGATCTATATCCGGAATAAAAATACGGATACGCTTAATCAAAAAAGCACACGCATTTATGGAATGTTATTGGAAAACGATTCATCAGGTATATTGTACAATATGATTGGAGTAAATGGAGCTGAATTCAGGCATTATAACATGTCAAAATATTTTCAGGAACAATTAAACTATTTGAATTCTGATCTGATAATTGTTTCAATGGGAACAAATGAAGCTTTTTCAAAAGGCTTTGATAAACAATTGTTTTATAAAAACATTGATTCTCTTATCATAAATCTGAAAGTTTCTAACCCCAATGCAACTATTTTAATGACTACTCCTGCTGATTCATATCGAAAATCACGAAAAGGAAGGGTGAAAAATCCGGATATGAAAATTGCTAAAGAAACGATCATCGAATATTGTCTGAAAAATAAGTTGCCCTACTGGAATTTATATGATATTATGGGCGGTTTTGGTTCGATGGGAAAATGGTACACCATGAAATTGACCGCAAAAGATCGTGTTCATTTTAGTGGCAGAGGTTACCAGATCCAAGGTGATTTGTTTTACAATGCACTGATGAATGGTTATGAAAAGTATGTTGGAATTAGAAAATAAATTTTAAAACAAATTCTCTCAGCTCCCCTCCTTTTCAAGGAGGGGTAGGGGTGGTTGAAAAGTGATTTTAGTATGAACCAAATTAATAATCTTCCTTATTTAAAAGAAAAAAGAAGATCACTTAGAAATAATCTGACTCCTGCCGAAGCAAAACTTTGGAATGCTTTAAAAAATAGCAAATTGGCAGAGATAAAGTTTAGACGTCAACATAGTATTGGAAATTATATTGTAGATTTTTATTGCCCGAAATATTTATTAGCCATTGAATTAGACGGACAAATCCATTTCAATAGTGTGAATATTGAAAGAGATAAAAAAAGAACAGAATACCTGAATAATTTAGGAATTGTTGTTGTGAGATTTGAAAACGAAAAAATATTTCAACAACTAAATCTTGTTTTAGAAGAAATAAAACAAAATTGTTCGAATAAAAGATTTTAGAATGCCCCCCCCTAACCCCTCCTTGAAAGGCAATGTCATATGATAAGGTAGAATTATTATATTTGTAAAATGGAACTAATAGAAATTACAAAAAAACTGAATA
>MEPB01000011.1 GCA_001769385.1 Bacteroidetes bacterium RIFCSPLOWO2_12_FULL_35_15
ATATTTGAACTCTTCCTCTATAATGCACTACTAACAAACAAAGTTAAACCAATTGCTACCTGTTAATATGACATTGCCCTTCAAAGGGGGACATGATCCTGCAAGCATCAAAATTATCGTCATTTTATATTGTTTTTTTTCTATAAAATTACCCCTCGATTGACCACGCAATTTATGTTATACTATATTTTATTTTATGGAAATTTAAACAGACTCTTAATTTATTTTTTTTCTTCTTCCAGAACTTTTGATCCTTGCATTTTAAAACCTATTGCACGGTTTTTCGATTCACTGACTTTCAGGGATTCCTGAAGCTCTGTGAATTTGGTAATATCTTTTAAGGTAGTAACTGCGGCTACGATATTATTTTTTTCATCTAAGATTGGTCGGCCATTAACAATAACATACTTCCTCTCTTTTGTTACCGGGTTCTGAATAACTATTTCAAGATTATCTGTTGATTCACCCCTCAATAATGCTTTTTCCAATGGCAGGTATTGTGCAGGAAATATTTTGTCTTCATCAGGATAAAAAAGATCAAAATCTTTCGACCAGTCAACAGGTGTATATACCGTATCCTCTTCCCTTATACCCACAATTTCTCCGGCCATCTGATTTGATAATATTATTTCACCATACTTATCGATCACAATAACTCCTTCTCCGATATTTTCAAGAATCAATTTCATCTGCAGAACATTCTGATGCAATAATTTTTCGGTTTCTTTCTTTTTTTCTTCAAGATTTTTTTGCTCCGTAATATTTTCAGAAATTCCCAACAAAAACTCAGGTTTGCCTTTTTCATCCTTAAGAGGTATTTTTTTTGTATGCAACCAAAATTGCTTACCGTCTCCTGAAGCCAACTCTTCTTTGATATCAACGAATTCCCCTTTTGTGATAACTTCTCTATCTTGATTTGTATAAAGGTCAGCTTCCTCTTTTGAAAATAATTCGTAGGCATTTTTTCCGATCACCTGTTCCCGTTTTTTTCCGATCAAATCTTCTGTGGACTTATTAATGAAAACATAGCGAAATTCTTTTGCATCTTTAAGGAAAATTAAACTGGGAATATTTTCAACAATTGAATTGAGGAATTTTTGGGAATCCTGTACTTTTTTTTCTAAAATTTTCCGTTCAGTTATATCTCTGATGAAAGCAATAAAAATGTATTTATCTTTTAACTTAGCAGGAGATACATTTAAATCAATATCAAACTCAATATTTTTATTATTGATCGCAGTAATTTCTATTGTTTTATTTAAAATTTTGCTTTCCCCTGTTTTCAGGAAATGAGTAAGCCCATTCAAGTGTTGCTCCCTGTATTTCAATGGCATAATTAATTCAGGCATATTCTTTCCGATTACTTCATTAGCTTTCCATCCAAATAAGATTTCCGATTTATTATTCCATTTTATAATTTTACTTTCTTCGTTAATTACCACAATAGCATCAGGAGCAGAACTAAAAATAGATTGTGCCTCTGATTCGCTTTCTTTCAATAAAAGCTCTAAGTTCGACCGGTCAGAAATATCTGTTGCTATTAATCCGATGGCATATAAGTTTTTTTCTGAATCCCATATAGGGAATTTTACAAAAATGTAATTATGAGTCTCTCCTTTGTACGAAATTTTTTCTTCAAATTTCATTTCCTTTTTTGCTTTAATAACTTCTGTGTCACCTGTCAAAAGCCTCTCGGCCAATTCTTTTGGAAAAATATCGAAATCCGTTTTCCCGATCAATTGTTCCTTTGTACGATTGAATAAATTCTCTACTTGTTTATTAATAAGCAAATATTGTCCATTCAGTTTTTTAATAAAAATAATGTTGTTTGTATTATCAAGTAAGGATTGCATTAATTGATGGTTCTCCTCAAGAAGTTGTTCGCTGCCTTTCTTTTCTTTTACCTGATGTCTTATAATAAAATATACTGCGAAGAGCAGGATAATCAAAAAGATCAATAAAATATAAAATGTAATTTCAAGGGTTCGTTCAAGTGAAGTCTTTTGATTTATATTTTTAATGAACTCAGAGTTCTCATTGCTTTTCAACTCATTGATCTTTTTAACTATGTTATTCTGGAGCTGAATTCTTTCTTCATCCTTAATAAAATCTCTTGCGGCCTCAAAATCTTTATATTTCCTGAGTTCAATGTATTGGTTTGTATTTTGAAATTTTTTTAGCAATAATTTTTCAAGTTCAACAATTCTTTTCTTTTGTTCCGTATTATTTTTAAATCGGACCTTCAAAGCTTCAACTTCAGCTTCTATGGAATGACGGTTTATATTAAGCTCTTCCAGGTATTTATCTTCCCCCGTTATGATATAGGTTTTTGAAATATTATCACTATTATTAAGGATGGCTAAACTTTTTGATGCAGAGAGAATGGTCTCCTGATGGTTCTTTTCTAAAAGACTTAAATCATCTTTATTTTTAATTCTTTTATAAGAAACCCAAATAAATACGATTGCAAGAAAAATATTTAAAATAAACCCAAAAAGTATTTTTTTTTCTAAAGAAATTTTCATTTTTATAACGCTTTTTGCAATGTCACTATGAATTTTAGATGATTTTGAATAGGTTAAAAGTAAGTGAGGTGATATTTCTATTGAATGACGTTGGTCACAAACCGGGATGATTAAAGCAATATGATTTTAAAAAAATTAAATAATTTAAAAACAGGAAAGATGTCTTTGAATTAACGAAGTCATTTCGCACGGAATGAAATGCAGAGAGAAATCTGTTTATCGAGGATAAGATTTCTCCTTGCAGTCGAAATGACATTTTGGGACTGTCATTTCGAACGGAATGAAATGCAGAGAGAAATCTGTTTATCGAGGATAAGATTTCTCCTTGAAGTCGAAATGACATTTTTGGACTGTCATTTCGAACGGAATGGAATGAAGAGAGAAATCTGTTTATGAGGATAAGATTTCTCCTTGCAGTCGAAATGACATTTTGGGACTGTCATTTCGAACGGAATGAAATGTAGAGAGAAATCTGTTTATGAGGATAAGATTTCTCCTTGCAGTCGAAATGACATTTTTGGACTGTCATTTCGAACGGAATGAAATGTAGAGAGAAATCTGTTTTCACGAAGATAAGATTTCTCCTTGCAGTCGAAATAACATTATCGGACTGTCATTTCGAACGGAATGAAATGTAGAGAGAAATCTGTTTATCGAGAATAACATTCGTTTAAAAATAAAAACGTCCCGCAGAATGCAGGACGTTTCAATTATTAAATTCAAAAAAACTATTTTACTTCTATCAATTCAACATCAAAAGTCAGATCAGCTTTTTCAGGGATCATTGGCGGACGGCCTGGCTCCCCATACGCTAATACATAAGGAATGATCAAACGCAATTTATCGCCTACCGTCATTAATGCAATTCCTTCTTCCCAACCCGGAATAACCATTCCTTTTCCTAATTGAAATTCAATTGGTTCACCACGTTCAACTGAGGAATCAAACATTTTACCATCAGCAAGGTATCCTGAATAATGTACTTTCACGGTTTTACCTGCTTCTGCTTTTACTACACTTGAACTTTTATTGATCACATAATATTTCAATCCCGAAGCTGTTGACTTCGCTTCTTTTCCTGTAATATCAAAAAGTGGTGGAGCAGCAATCGGTTGAATATCTGTAATTTCCACATCAAAAATTACATCTGCTTTTTCAGGAATCTGTGGTGGAATTCCTTTTTCACCAAATGCAAGTTGATATGGAATAATGAATTTTGCTTTTTCACCTTTGTTTAACAGTTGAAGTCCTTCATCTAATCCCGGAAATAATTGTCCCTGACCAACCTTTACTGTTAAAGGTTTTCCTCTTTCAATGGACGAGTCAAACATTTTACCATCTATCAAAAAACTATTGTAATTAAAAGTTACTTTTTTCCCGGAAGCTACTTTCTCCCCATCTTTACGTTGGATCATAATATATTTCAAACCGCTTGCAGTTTTAATTGTATCTTTTCCTTTCACATCCCATGCTCTGATACCTTCCACCACATCTAATAATTCTATATCAAATATAAGTGTTGAATTAGCAGGGATCTTACCCATTTCCTGAGCACCATATCCCAATTCGGGACCAAATTTAATTGTTGCTTTATCACCTGCCTGTAGCAATTGAAATGCTTCATCCCAGCCTTTTATCACTTGCCCTGCTCCTAACTTAAAAGAAAATGGTTCTCCGCGTTTTACAGAACTATCAAATACTGTATCGTTGGTTAACTTTCCTGTATAATGCACTATAACTTTATCACCAACCAGTGGCTTTTTTCCATTTCCTTTTTCGGTAATGGTGTATTCTAGACCTGATGCTGTTTTCACTGTTTTAGGCTTTTTTACTTTTTGGCTTTTTGCTTTTTCCTGAGCACTTACAGCTAAAACTGTAAAAGTCAAAATGAGGGTTAATACTTTTTTCATCTGCGAATTTATTTTTTATTTTAAGCTATTTCGACCGAAAAGAGAGATCTCTTTTTATTTTTGAGATTTCTCTTTTCGGTCGAAATGAAACTAAGATTTTTTTTATTTACCGGGGTGTTTTACACTAACTAATTCTACTTCAAATACAAGTGGAGAAAATGGAGGGATTGGCCCTGCATTTTGCTCTCCATAGGCGATAGAAGAAGGCAAAACAAGTAGTGCTTTTGTTCCGGGTGTCATTAAGGCAATAGCTTCTTCCCAACCTTTTATAACTTGTTGTTGTCCCAATGGGAAAGCAATTGGTTCGTAAGGTCTTCTTTCATCATATACTCCCGCTTCTTTGGCAACCGATTCAACACTGGTATCGAATACTTTTCCATCTAACAAACGACCGGTATAATTTACTTTTACTGTATCTCCGGAAACAGGTTTTGCTCCTTTACCTTTTGTTTTCTCAACATAATACAAGCCGCTTTCTGTTGGCTTTACAGTAATTTTATTATCCTCTAAATATTTTGCAAGTGCTTTTGGCTCTTCGTTCTTTCTCAGCTCCAACAACACCTTTTGCTCTTCCATTTTTTTGTTTTGCTCCTTTTCAACTTCTTCTTTCGTAGTAACTTTTTCAAGTTTTGCTTCAAAAGTTAAAGTGCTTCCTTTTGTAATATATGGAGGAAGTTCTTTTACCTGAAATGTTTTGAAATAAACTGAATCCGCACTAACAATAAAACTGGCACTATCTCCAACAGACATCATAGCCAAAGCATCTTCAAAACTCCCTTTAAAAGTAGATTTCCCTAAAGGGAATTCAATAAAACTACTACCGTTCGGATTCTTTTTTGAATCGAATAGAATAGAATCCTTTCCATTTTTGCTGACAGAATAGGACATGATAACTTTTACAACATCGCCTTCTTTGGGTTTAACACCATTTTCGTTTTGTTTATAAAACTTTGAATACAAACCAGATTCTGACTTTTCGTAGCCGGGATATGGCGAGTTTTTACATGAAGTGATCGCTAACACAGCACCAATAGCTGTAAATGCAACTTTTTGAGTGAATGAAATTTTCATTTTTTAATTTTATTTTTTGGTTAGGTTAAGTAATTCTATTTCGTAAATCACAGTTGAATATGGTGGAACTATATTTGTTGAAGAACCACTTTCTCCAAAAGCAAGTTGCGAAGGTATAATAAATTTTGTTTTGGAACCTTCATTCATTAAACTAATTGCTGTTTCAATTCCTTTAATAACTTGTTCCTGTTCACCAATTATATATTCCAAAGGCTGAGCCCTGTCATAGGTAGATTCAAATTGTTTGCCATTAAGAAAAAAACCTTTGTATTGAATTTTTACCAGGTTTCCTGCTTCAGGGAATGCACCTGTACCTTGTTTTATCGGCAAATAAAACATTCCGTTTTCAATAGGAAAAAAGGAGGTACGACTCGTATCCAAAAATAATTGTAATTTTCGCTGCTCCTCTATATCTCTGTCGGCAACTAATTGTTGATATTTCCTTAATTCCGATTCGTATGTTTTTTCAGTTAAAATAGAATGCAGTTTAACATCCATTTTTACCATACTGCCGGGTTTTAAAAACAGGGGCAAATTCGTTTTAAAAAATTTTTCGAATAATGAATCGGCATTAACAATAAAAGAAACACTGTCGCCCGAATTCATATTGGTTAATCCTTCTTCAAAACTTCCAATGAATGAAGAATGTTTAAAAGGAAGAATTACTTTTCCTGTTTCATTTGTTGAATAGGTATCAAAAAAAATGGAATCTTTTTCGGTTTTATAAGTAATGATCAATTGAAGGTAGTCCCCTAAAGAAGGTTTGGTCTTTCCATCACCTATAAATTGAAGTTTGTAAAACAGACCTGAATTGGTTTCTGTATATCCTTTATAGGTAGAATTATTCAAGCAAGAAGATAAAACTATTGCTATAATTAAAATATATAAACTACTGTTTTTAAGCACGTTATTTTAATGATAATAATTCTAGTTCATACAAAACAGAAGCATGAGGAGGTATTTTGCTTTCATCCCCGATTAAACCATGAGCAAGATAAGAAGGGAGAATAATAGTTGCTTTATCACCAACATGCATATACTGAATTCCTTCATGCAAACCACTTTCTATATTATCTTTTCCGATTAAAAATTCTTTAGGGCCTGTTGAATCAGATGAATAACAAAGAGTTCCATCTAACAAACTAATTTTATAGTTTACTTTTGCCCGCTGATTTACTTGTGCCAATGCTCCATCTCCCTTTTTAGTGATCATATAACGTAATCCTGTTCCGGTAGTAATCATTTTCCAGCCGCGATGAGCCACATATTGATCGATCTCATCACTTTCCTGTTTAACATACATTTTATTAGCCTCTACCAGTTTGTCCTGAAAATCTTTACTGTAAATATTGGTTTGCTTGGCTGTTTTCTTATGCGCATCACCACAGGCCAGGAATAGCCCTGAAGTCATCAAAAGGAAAAGGAAATAATGTAGTTGAGGGCGCATTAAAATGGTTAAATACTTTTATTTTTAAACATGAATAAACTTTTTTTGCCGCAAAGTCGCTAAGACGCTAAGGTTTTACAACTTGTTTTTATTTTTTTTCTTTGTGCCTTTGCGACTTTGCGGCAAAATTTCTTTTTATTTCTAAAGAAGAATATTATTGCTTTTTATTTAATTGCTTCTTATACTCCGGCAATAATGAAACAAATTTTATTACTGTTTCATCCAAGGTTAATTCGCTCATTCCTCCGGCAGCATTGGCATGTCCGCCACCGCTAAAATGTTTCCTGGAAAATAAATTCACATTAAAATCGCCTTTTGAACGGAACGATGTTTTTACTTCTCCATCCCGTTCAACAAAGAAAGCTGCAAACCGAATTCCTTTAATTGAAAGCGCATAATTTACAACACCTTCGGTATCTCCTTTTTTATAGTTAAAGTGCTTTAATTCATCACTGCGTAAACTAAAAAATGCAGTACTGTATTCATTTAATACTGTTAATTTTTCAGCTAAACAAAAACCTAATAATCTTAATTTATCTTCTGCATTGTCATCATAAATGCGATTATGGATTTCGGCATTTGCAGCACCTGCCGTAATCAATGCGGCAACAATACGATGTGTTTTTGCAGTTGTTGATGGAAAACGAAAAGACCCTGTATCGGTCATTATTCCGGTATAAAGGCAATTAGCAATATCTTTATGGATGAGTTTTTTATCACCCAGTAATTCAATAAAATCATAAATTAATTCGCAGGTCGAACAAGCTTCTATGGTGTGCAATTGGAAATCAGCAAAATCTTCCGGCTGTAGATGGTGATCTATCATACATGTCAAAGCTTTTGATTTGGACACCTCATCACCTAAAGCATCAATCCGTTTTAGCGAATTAAAATCAAGGCAAAAGATCAGCTCAGCTTTTGCTACCGCTAATTTGGCAGGACGCGCATTTAAAGAAAAATTAATCACTTTCTTATTCCCCGGCAACCAAAATAAAAATGAGGGGTAATCATTTGGGGTAATTACAGTAACCTTATGTTTCTTTTTGATCAGATAATTGTATAAACCCAAGGAAGAACCCATTGCATCTCCATCTGGCGACCAATGTGTTACAATAACAATTTTCCTGGGAGTGCTTAATAGAGCTTTTATTTCTTTTGTCTGAGGTGCGTTCAAAATTTTTCCGGATTGTTGAATTGCAAATTTACAATAATTATTGAATTTGCATTTTGTAGTTCAGGATTTACGCGTCAAAATTAATTAACTTTTTAAACGTAAAGATGTTGCACACGGCTTATATTTTTTTATTATCATTAATAATTTTTTTTCCTGCAATTGTGAGAATAATACCAATTGAATTTATAAAACAGTCCAATGTGTGCTGTCTTCAGAGTTTGTCGAAGACTGTGCGTGGAAATTTGTTGGACTAAAATATATTTATAAATGGTATAATATAAAAGACATTCTTTTTCTATTTCGCTAAATGCACTTTGGCAGGATGAATATATTTAAATTCTAATACCAATAATGGTAATATCATCAACCTGTTCAAAATTTAGCATCCATTCATTTAATGTAATTTCAAGGTGTTTTTTTTGTTCAGAAAGCTTTTTATCTGAAATAGAAATTAATGTTTCTTTTAATTTTTTAGACATAAATTTTTTACCTTTTGGTCCTCCAAACTGGTCGGGAAAACCATCCGTAAAAGTAAAAATCATATCACCTTGTTGTAAATCAATTGTATGTTGTGTAAATGCAATAGTATCTTTATCGTGTTTCCCTACTGGCATTTTATCCGCTGTTAACTCTAAAATTTGATTTTCTCTGACAATCCAAACCGGATTATTTGCGGCAGCATAAGTAAGTTTACTATTTATAAAATCAAAACTAATTAAACTACAATCCATTCCATCTTTACCACCGTATTCACTACCATCATTTCTTAAACGTTCAATGATCGTTTTACGAGTTGAATTTAAAATATCCGAAGGATTGACAAAACCTTCTCTAATTGCAGACTCTATACTGGTAACATTTAACAAGCTCATGATAGCACCTGGCACACCATGTCCGGTGCTATCAGCAGTTGCTAACACAAAGTTGCCGTTGTTTAATTTCTCCGCCCAATAAAAATCTCCGCTTACTATATCTTTTGGTTGGAAAAGAACAAAGTAATCATTTAGGTTTTCATCAAGTAAACCGGTAGTTGCAAGAAAGCTACGTTGTATCCGTTCTGCATAATTTATACTATCAGTTATCTCTTTGTGCTTTTCTTCTATTAATTCTTTTTGCTGTTGAGTTTCTTGTTCTTTTAATTCGATAACAATTTTTTGTTTTTGTGTTATTTTAAAACGATTGAAAACAAAACCAGAGAAAGCAATGAGTAATAACAATCCACCATAAAGTGCATAGCGCTGTGTTTTCTCCTGCTTTATTTGAGCTTGTTGCGCTACTAGTTGCGCATTCTTCACTTTTTGTTCTTCAGCATTTTTAATACTGTCTGCTGCCGTTTTCTTCTCATATTGATATTGAAATTGTTTTTTTATACTCGCCTTTTTAGTTTTTTCATTATTCGTGCTATCGCGCATTAGTATTTCTAATTCATGCATTTCCAATGCTTCTTTAAATTTATTTTGTTCCTTAAAAATGTTTTTAAGTATTGAAGCTGCGCTTTTAATATCATCGGGATATCCCAATTCCTTAGCCATAATTAAACTACGTTGAGCATAAACCTTAGCCTCTCTCATTTCACCTTGTTGCTGCATTGCAATGGCAATATTGATTAAAGATCTGGCAACCCCTTTTTTGTCCTCAATTTCTTCCTTAATTTTTAAACTCTTATGATAGTATTCTAAGGCTTTAGAGATGTCACCCTTCTTATAATAAATTAAACCAATGTTATTTAAAGAAATAGCAATTCCCTTTTTGTAATTAATTTCTTCCCTTATTTTTAAACTCTTCTGAAAGTATTCTAATGCCTTAACGATGTCGCCCAGATTAGTATAAATCATCCCAATATTATTTAGAGAGGAAGAAAGCCCTTTTTTGTCATTAACTTCTTCCGAAATCTTTAAACTCTTATGATAGTATTCTAATGCATTGGGGGTATCACCCAGATTATCATAAATTAACCCAATATTGTTTAAAGATTGAGCAACCCCTATTTTGTCCTCAAGATCTTCCCTTATTTTTAAACTTTTATGGTAATACTCTAAGGCTTGGGGAATGTCGCCCTCCTTTTCATAAACATACCCAATGTTATTAAAAGATTCAGCCATTCCGGGTTTGTCCTTAATTGCTATCCTAATCCTTAACCCTTTTTGATAGTAGTCTAAGGCTTTTGAGTTGTCTCCCTGATTGTTAGAAAGATAGCCGATGTTACTAAGTGCGCCCGCAAGGTACTTTAAATAAAAAGACTTAGGAGGGATGGACGGGGCAGAGTTGGGCGCGGTGTATTTCGTACAGAGTTTTATAACATTAGTCCATAAATCTATGGCTAATTTCGAGTCTTGTTGATAGATTGTTTCTCCCAACTCGAAGGATAACTTAATTATAGTCGTATCGTGCTTGGCATTTCTAAGTGATGCTTTTAAGGAGTCAATCGTTTTGTCCTGGGCTGTTAGGCTTAAACAAAAAGTTAAGAAACTTAACAGTATAAATATGTTTCGTAATGGAATTCTCATTTAATTTCAAAAGTAAAACTTTTTAGGTTACTAAATCATGTGAACTATTAAAAGTAAGATGAATCCTTTCACAAAAATTGTTTGTTAGTTTGATACGTAAATCCTGTTTTGCAATTTAGAAGTTGTAAAAAACAAAAAAATAATTCCTAATCATATTTTTTCTAATTTCGCAACCAAAAATGCTCATATAAGGTAATTAAAATTAGAACATCACCAATATTTAAACTTTCGAACTTAAAACTTAAAACTAAATAAAATGACAACAAACAGAACTTTTACAATGATCAAGCCGGATGCTGTGGGAAACGGATACATTGGCGGAATTTTAAAAATGATGAATGAAGCTGGCTTTCGCATCGTAGCCATGAAATATACCAAACTATCTTCCGAAATGGCAGGTAAATTTTATGAAGTACATAAAGACCGTCCCTTTTATGGCGAATTGGTTGAATTCATGTCATCAGGTCCGATTGTAGCTGCTATTTTAGAAAAAACAAATGCAGTAGCTGATTTCAGAACATTGATCGGTGCTACAGATCCTACAAAAGCGGATGCCGGAACGATTCGTAAAACATACGCAAAATCGATTTCTGCTAATGCAGTTCATGGTTCCGACAGCGATGAAAATGCACAGATCGAAGGAGATTTCTTTTTCTCGAAACTGGAAAGATTTTAATTCGATCCCGGGATTAAAGTTGGAAAGTTAAAAGTAGGATTGCTTCTTAACTTTGAACTTTTCAACTTTAAACTTTCTAACTTTCCAACTTTAAAACTTCTTTTTCAAGAACCTCAAACACCTTTACCATCGCTAAGGTATCCAACTTGCAATATTCCAGCAAATGATCGCGGGTATCCAGTATTTTAAACATGTCTGTTTCTTTTTGCAATTTTTCAAAAGCGATCATAGCAATACTTCCGCTCGATATTTTTAAATTACTATAATTTAGTTCGGGAACCAAAGCAGGCAAAAGATTTTTCATAGAAAAAGAATTTTTCATTGCCGGATGATAATAGCTCCTCTCCTGAAAAGGTTGTACCAGATCAATGATCCGCTTTAAGCGCGAATCAATAACTGCACTATATTCAGGGAAATCATTTTTTAATCCATTCAATACGTTACGTTCCATAAGTACATCATACACCAGAATAGTTCCTTCGGTTTCTGTATCTTTTAAAAGACTTTCAATAAATGATCTACGAGGATCCACTCCTTGTTCGGCCAGAAACTCGAAATGTTCAACTGCGGCATTTTTATCTTTTTTAAAATGTATGGAATATTGAAACGGAATATGTTGATACGGCTTGGTATTGTTAAATATGGGAACGGCAGGCATAAACGTTTCGAAATCCATAAATAAAAGAGGGTACTTTACTTTTTCTAAAAACTTTTTAATCCCAACCAAATCAACTTTAACTTCTCCTGTTTTTATCGCTTCAATATGAATATTAGCATTCTTATCCAAGTCGTTTTTTTTAGGAATTTTTTTAATAGTTGTGAATCCCGCATTGTATAAATTAAATTGTTCTGATTTTGGAATCCCTGAAATTTCGAATACCGAATTTTTGGGAACATTTTTCCAACAAGTTTTCATAAAATCACAGGGATACGGACTAAAACAATGTTCGCCAATGGAAATATCAGGGATGGAAAAGCCTTCCAATACGTGTTTTGATCGATCGATGTTCTCTTTGATCATTTCCTGATTTTTGAGCGCATCTTTTTTAACTGAAGTAAAATTAAAAAGTTCATGGATCTTTAATTCTCCTCTTCTAATGTATTGGCTATTAACGGTGATCAAATTAATATCTTCCAAAGTCAAACCCGAATTTGTGATCACCCAATATTGCAGCGATGCATCCAATAAATAGGTCTGTGAAATTTTGATGGAGCTTTTAACTTCATACGCATACCATTTGCCTTCTTTCTTTACCAGGATATCCAAAATGGCAAGCACCCGGTCATGCTGAAAGGCTGCTTCATAGATCACTTCAGAACCACTTGCTATTAACTCCTGCGTTCTTTTAACTGACTCCCCGTTATTTGAACGTTTACCTGAGGTGGCATCAACGCCACCCGGAAAAAGTTGTTGAGCCAATACACCAACATTATTTCCCCTGTTAAAAACAGCTTGTTGTTCGGCAGAAACAGCATCGCGCATTTGAATAAAATTTTTATACAAATACAGTGATTTGGAACATTGGAGTCCTCGCAAAAAGGTGGATTTACTTAAGATATGTTTTTCCAAAATTATTTTTTATTGAAGGCTGTAAGATACGGAATTCTGTTCGGGTTATTTACAAATGAATCTACCTTCAGGGAATTAATATTTATTGAAAACCTATTTAAACATAATCCCATACTAATTCACTCTAAAAATAGATTTTAATTTGAAACATAGAATAAATTTATCTTTAAATAGCTGTTTTTCATATAATTACCACTTATTCCTGAAATTATTTCAGTTATGATTATTTGCAACCATTTATGTTGTTATTTCATCTGATTTGTATATTTTTGTAAGAACTAATAATTCGAAATTTCGAATACACATGGATAAAAACTACTTTCTCCAAAAAATTCTCTTAGTTATACTTTGTGCAATTTCATTGAATTCTATGACTTTTGCACAAAATGTCGGTATAAATAGCAATGGAGCAACACCTGCCGATTGCTCAATGCTTGACATTGTTTCTACTACTAAAGGATTACTAATCCCGCGAGTTGTTCTTACTGATGTAACGACCTGGGCGCCTCTAACCGGCACAGCTGTTGACGGGGTAATTGTATATAGTACCGCCAATCCAACAGGAGGCAGCGGAACAGGATATTATTATTGGAGCACTGTTGCAACGGCACATTGGGTAAACCTTATTGATAATCTTAACCCCGGAACTCCATGGCTTACAATTGGTAACACAGGACTTACAAGCCCTGCTGCTCCCGCAACTTATGGTACTTCTTTAATTGCTTCTACTGAAAACTGGATGGGACATACCGATGCAAAGGATATTGTTTTTGGAACAGATACAAAAGAACGGATGCGAATAATGAAAACTTCAGGCTTTGTTGGTGTAGGAACTGCTGCCCCATCCACACTTTTTCATATAGATGGCGGAACAGGATCCACCACTCAGACAATAGCAACAATAACAGGAAATTCGTTAACCACAGGAACTGGACTAGCGATTACAGCTAATGCATTAACCAGTGGATCAGCAATTACTGTAGCAACAAGTTCAGCAATTACTGGAAATTTAATTAGTGTAACAGGCTCCAATGCAAGTTTTTCAGGTAACGGAGTAAAATCGGATATGCAGGGAACAAGTGGAGCCACTTATGCAATTTATGGTCTAACAGCAAGCACAACCGGAAGAGGAGTTTATGGTTATGCTACTGCAACAACAGGAACAAATTGGGGGGGCTATGGTAGAAGCGCAAGTAATGACGGTTATGGCATAGTAGGATACCACTCAAGCACAACAGCTGCAACGAATGCCGCTTTTTTAGATCGGATTGCAGGAGTTTTTGGTCAAACAGATGCTGACAATACAATTGGTGTTATTGGTATAACCAAGACACATAGTGTATCACAAAGTATTGGGGTTTGGGGTTTTGGAAGCAGTTATAGTGCTGATATTGGGGTATTGGGTATTGGTAATGCCCAAACCTATACGGCCCTTGCTGCAGGAGCAGGAGGATATTTTATTGGCTCCACGTATGGCTCTTATAGTAAAGCTAACACAGCTGCTAGCGGTAATGGTGTAATTGGTGCAGGAAACAATTTAACTCCCACCGTGCCTGCAGGAGGTAGTGGAGGAGCATTCACAAGTACAAATGTAGGTGTTGCAGGTTATGGAGATGCCACTGCTGCAAGTTGGGGAGTTTATGGTAAATCTATTGCTGCCAGTGGGGGATTAGGGGTTTATGGATTAGCTACTATTAATAATGGTGATGGAGTTAATGGAGACAACACCGCTGCTGCTGGTGCAGGAACAGGGTTTGGTGGATATTTTACAACACTTCAAACAGGAGGATGTGCTTTAGGAGGCTCATTAGGTGGATATTTTTATTATGCCGGTACTGGCACTTCTGGAATAACTAATTATGCATCAGGTTATGGTGTTGCCGGTAATAATTCTGCTGCTGCCGGAATTGGAGTTATTGGATTTGGAAACAATACCTCTACTTATATGAATCCAAATTCTGCAGGTGCAGGCGGAGTTTTTTCAGGAACACGGTATGGATCTGTATCATCAACAACAAATACTGCAACAGCAGGAACAGGGTATAAATATGGTCAAAGTTATTCAGCCGCTGTTGCTGAAATGCAAACTAGCGTTGGAGTAAATACATCCCTGTATCATTTTGGAGTCCACGGCTCAAATAATGATTATGGTGCGGCTTATGGGTTAAGAACAGGGGGAGTATTGGGTAATGAAGAATATACCGGAGCCTGGGCTTGTTTAGGATATCAGAGTAGCACTACTACTAATAGATATGGTTGTTATAGTACTGCAACCGCATATAACGGAACTACAAATACCAATACTGGATTTATGGAAGGAAATAATACTGTATCAGGCATTGGAAATGGTTCTTATGGTGGAGTTATTGGAAGCTGGACAAGAGGCGAAGTGATGGGACATATTTCAGCTGGAGAATTATTTGCTTCTTACAATTTGGGCAATGCCTACACTTCCGGTTATCAGGCTGAGATAGTGACCTTAGCCGAAAAAAGAGTTGCGACTTATTCAGTTACTTCCACCGAAGTAAAAGTATATAATGATGGTATTGGAAAGCTCAGCATGGGCAAAACAAGAGTAAACTTTGAAACATCATTCAGCGAACTCATCGAAGACAGCAGACCAGTTGTTACCATTACCCCTATGGGACAATGTAATGGTATTTATATCTCCAATGTAGATTCAAAAGGTTTCGATATAGTTGAATTAAATAATGGCAGTTCAAATGTGGAGTTCTCTTACATTGTTATCGGCAAACGAATAGATGGAGCCAATAAACCGGAACTACCTGAGGCACTTGCTAAAAAAGATTTTGATCAAAAAATGAAAGGTGTAATGTTCAACGAAAGTAATTTGGAACAAAGCGCTTTACCTGTTTGGTGGGACGGAAAACAAATAAGATTTGATGCAGCACCTGAAAAACAAGCAAGCAATATAATTAAAGCAGAAGTTAGAAAACCGGAAGAAAAAAAGAATAGAAAGCCGAATAAAGATTAATAATAAAAAAAAATCAAATTAAGTATTCGTGTTATTTAAAAATGTACTATTTATTATTCTGAATCTCCTTTTTTTTTCAGTTTTTTCGCAGAGTTATAAAAACTGTGAAAAATTTAAAACAATAATATACACCCTTTCCGATGATTCAATGCAAGGAAGGGAAGCAGGAACAGAAGGCGCGGAAAAAGCAAAAAATTATTTAGTAAATTATTATAAAACAATAGGATTAAAACCATTAAAGGATACATACATTCAAAAATTTGTTTTTCCAAAAGATTCAACACATACGGAAACGGCAATGAACATAAGTGGAATGATTGACAACAAAGCGAATTCAACAATTGTTATAGGAGCTCATTATGACCACTTGGGAATGGGAGGTTTAAAGTCAAGATCTTTAACAACTAAAAAAATACATGCCGGAGCAGATGACAATGCCAGTGGAGTAGCAATGATGCTCCTGCTTGCTGAACAATTAAAAAAATCGGGAAACAAAAAATTTAATTATCTTTTTGTCGCTTTTTCAGCACATGAAAATGGTTTATATGGATCAGAAGCTTTTGTTAATGAAATAATAATTGATTTATCTAAAATAAAATTAATGCTAAATTTTGATATGGTTGGGCGACTTGATGTAACCAGTCCTATTTTAAAGGCTACAAAAAGCGAAAAAGATTTTTATCTTGATTCGTTGCTAAATAATGTGAATCATAAAAATTTTCAAATTAAAATTCAGGATAATAGTTTATCAAAAAGTGATGCAACAGCTTTTACAAAAAATAATATCTCTTCAATTACTTTTTCAACTGGCATTCATGATGACTACCACAAAGTCTCAGATACTGCAGAAAAAATAAATTATGACGGAGTGAATACTATTAAAGAATATCTTTTTGAGTTTCTTTTGAAGGTTAATTGAAAATTATTTTAAAAAATGAAAAGACTTTATAGCTACCTTTTTTTATTTTTTTGTACGAACTTTATTTTCGCTCAAAACGCCCTGGTTATTAATGGAGCGGCATTTATTACTATGAGTAACGGTACTGTTGCAAGTCCTGTTTATATTGTAGTTAACCAGCCAAATGTAGCAGGCATATCCCGTATAGGAACAACAGGATGGATCATTTCCGAAGATGATGGTAATTTTGTTCAATGGAATTGCGGTGCTACTAATGCAGCTTATGTATTTCCTTTTGGAAAAAGCACCACTGATTACATTCCATTCACTTTTAATAAAAGTGCCGGAGCAACAAATGTCTCTGTTTCTACTTACGGTACCATTAATGCCAACACTAACTTGTCCAGCACTGTTACAAATATGGGAAGCGTATGGGGAGGAAGTGCCATAGGAACGGTTATCGACCGATGGTGGAGAGTGAATGCTACCGGAAATACGGCAGACATGACTTTTTCTTACAAGGCATCTGAAAATACAACCACTGCTTCTCCCCTTTCTCTCACAAAATCTCAGCAATGGGATGCTGCAACCGATTGGCTTGCTCCTATCGGTGCTGGATCATTAGGAGTTAATGTTGGGATAGGAACAGTTAGTTCAGGTTCTACCAATTCTTTTTCAGCTACCAAAATCGCCTGGGTTCTTTCAAGAGCTGCTGCGCCATTACCTGTTGAATTAATTCGTTTCGATGGACAATGTTCAGGTAAAAATGTTGTATTGAATTGGACTACTGCTTCTGAACTAAATAACAATTTTTTTACGGTTGAACGAAGTGAGGATGGAACAACTTTTCAGACAATTGGAACTGTTAATGGTGCAGGCAACAGCTCTTCTACACTTTACTATATGTTCTCCGATAATACTCCTTTAACAAATGGAGGCTATTACCGGTTAAAACAAACCGATTATAATGGCGATAATAAAACTTCCCCGGTAACCTTTATTGCTTCTTGTATTAATAATACCAATACTATTGATGTTTACAATCAGGGAGGAAATGATTGTACTGTATTGATCAACTCGGCTTTTTCAGATAATTATTTTGTTACACTTTATACCACATTAGGACAAATTGTTTTCTCAAAAAATATTTCTGTTGCTGAAGGTATTAATAGATTTGTTATTCCATTGGAAAGTATTGATCCTGCCATTTATTTTATAACTCTCAGCAATGGCAAAGAAAACTCATTCACTAAAAAAATTGTTATCACCCACTATTAAATTAACAAAGAGAATTTAAATACTATAAATTAGTCTGTATTTAAAATTCGCATTTTTTTAACCGGAAAATCATTTCTCCTTTCTCTTTTTAGTTAAATTTTCTCTGAAAACTTCGTATTGTTGAAAACTTTTTTAAAAACACGAAAATTTTTTTAATGATCAAAACGCCACAAATAAAAAACCTGTAACCAATATGACGAATATCAGGTTTGTACCATTAAAAAAAATTACATTTTAAAATTCTATTTTTCAACTCATCTGATAAAAAACAAGTTTCCGTCTATAATATATGAAACTAAATCGAAAAAAGCTCGTATATTTATTTCGCATTATTAACCACTTTTTTTTCAAAAAACATTGCATTTATATTTAAAACACAACCCTTTTTATTGTAAATACATATAAAAAAACTATTCAGTACGGCAATTAAAAAAAATTACAAAACATCATGAGAAAGACAATTACAAAAAAAATTATTTTCTTTTTCGCTTTTATTTTTTCTTTTGTTTTTGAGATCTCAGAAATAAAAGCACAATCCTCAGATTTTCCCACAACATATGAACTAAACCAAAAATTAGCTCATTTAGATAGTATAGCTTTTTACAAATCTTCACATCCGGAACTATTTAACATTCAGGATATTGACAAAAAGTTGTCTTTTGAAAAATTACAATTACCTCTTCAACTTAATTCATCGTTGACTACAAATCCGCTTTGGCAAAATTCGGAGGTCCCACAAATGCGTTCACAAACTACACCTCTTTTGTTAATGACTACTGGTCCTGAACAAAATTGTGCATCCGGAATAAATGTTTGCTCCCAAACTTATACGCAAGCCGCTTCCTATACCGGACATGGTAGTATTCAGGAAGTAAATGGTACCTGCCTTTCCACTCAGGAAACCAATTCTGTTTGGTATATTTTTACTGTTCAAACATCCGGTACATTTGGATTTACATTAGTAACCACAAAAGATTATGATTTCGCCTTGTATAATATTACTGCTATTGGTTGTGCAGGTGTTCCTTCTGCTAGTCCTGTACGATGCAATTTTTCTGCTACTTACGGTAATACCGGGATGTCACCTGCAGGAACAAACCCTTCAGAAGGTGCAGGCGGAAGTAAATGGTCAACTGAACTTGCTGTTACAGCAGGACAAACATACGCGCTCATCATTGATAATTTTTCGGCCGATGCCACAGGATACACACTTAATTTCACTAACACAGGCGGTTATGCTTCTATCTACGATATTACTCCTCCTACCCTTTCATCAGTTGTAAATAATTGCAATAGCACAGTTACACTTACACTTTCCGAACAGATACTTTGTTCTTCCATTCAAACATCAGCTGCATATGATTTTAATATCACCGGCCCTGCTGCAATGAGTGTTACTTCAGAAACAGGTACTGCCTGTACTTCAAGCAATATCAGTAATCAAATTACACTAGGAATAAGCAGCCCTGCTGTTTCCGGAACCTATACGATACATGTGCAAAATGGTGGGGATGGCAATACCCTACTCGATAAATGTGGAAATGCAATGTCCGCGGCACAAACCATTACATTTACCTATCTTGCACCTATAACAGCAACAGCAACACCAGCGGCCGTTTGCGCAAGCGGATCATCCACATTAACTGCTACTAATATTGCAGGGGCCACTTATGCATGGACCCCTTCCGCAAGTTTGACAAACCCGGCAATTTACAATCCTGTTGCCACTCCAAATGCAACAAGTACTTACCAATGCCTTGTTACCTACGGAGGTTGCACAAAAGTGGCAACAACAACATTAACTGTTTCTCCAACACCTATTGCAAGTATAAATCCTATGAATCCTGTGCTTTGCAGTGGAACAACAAGCCTTACTGCGTCTGCAACTAATTGTGCAGGATGTGTGTACAATTGGACAGGAGGTTATGTTGGAACAGCAAACCCCACTCCTGCTGTTGGTGCCGGCACATACAATGTTACTTCAACTTCCGCAACCGGCTGTGTAAGCAGTTCTGTTTCATCAACGGTTTCTCTTGCTTCTGCGCCTCCCGCCAACACTTGTAATATTTATTATGTTACTCCGGCCGGAGCTGGAACAATGGACGGAACAACAATTGCTAATGCAGGAAACGCAGCTACATTATCAACTATTTTGAGCAATGTAGCATGTAACGGAGCTACTATTGAAATGGCAGTAGGCATTTATTCCATTACGGATGCACTTAATGTTAGCAGTAACACCACAATAGAAGGAGGATACAACAGTACATTTACAACCAAGACAAGTGATTTTAGTGGTGGAGCAAATTCCACAACTATTCAAAGAAATACCACTCCGGATGGTGGCAGCGGTTTGAATGTAACTGCCATAAAAATGGCTGCTTCGGCAACTAATTTCAGATTACAGGATATTCGCATCGAAATGCCTAATGAAGCGGCAGGTAGCGGAAAATCCAATTACGGTATTTATATGAATAATTGTTCTAACTACAATATAGTAAGGACGTATGTTTCAAGTGGAAATGCTGGCTCAGGAGCAAATGGTGCTGCTGGTGCTGCTGGTACTTCTGGAAATTCGCCTGTTACAGCACAAGCTGGTGCATCCGGAGGGAACGGATGGTCGGATCCTGGTACTTGGGGAGGATATGGGGATTCGGGATGGGGTGGTGATGGAGCAGGTACTGCAGGGTCTTCGGGAGCCGGGGTAGATTATCATGGTGGAGCAAATCTTGCAGGCGGTGCAGGAGGAAATGCAGCCTCTTTTAGAAACGGTGGTGGTGGTGGCGGTGGAGGTAGTGCTGGATATAATAGTGTAGACGGAGCAAATGGAGGCAATGGAGGTACAGGTGGTGGTGGAGCGGCAGGTGGCACAACAGCAGGCGCTGGAACTACAAATAATTGCAATTGCTCTGATGCTTCTTCAGGGGCAAATGGTACCGCAGGAGCTGTTGGCAGTGTGGGTTCAGCAGGAGCAGCTGGTTCAACAGCCAGCGGATATTGGGTGCCGGGTGCACAAGGTGGTACGGGAGGAGATGGAGCCGGTGGCGGTGGTGGAAAAGGAGGAGGAGGAGCCGGAGGAGAATGGGATAGTTTTATTTCTTGTGTAGCCGGAACTGGTGGTGGTGGTGCTGGAGCCGGTGGTGGAGGACAAGGTGGAACCGGGGGGACCGGAGCATCTGGAGGCGGCTCAACCTATTGTATATTTATCTTTAATAATGGATCAACCGGAAAAGTTATAGATTGCCAACTAACAAATGGGACTGCAGGAACCGGTGGAACCGGTGGAACCGGTGGAAATGGAGGAACTGGAGGGGCTGGTGCCGGAGGCGGTAGCGGTAACGGTGGCGAATGTAACGGGGGTGCAGGTGGTAACGGGGGTGCAGGTGGAGCAGGAAGTGCAGGTGAAAGTGTTGCTGTTAAATTTGTTAGCGGAACGGCTCTTACTACTAATAGTGCCCTTACCTTAACAACTCAGCCAATAATTATTGCTGGCGATGGTACGAATAGTTATACAAATTGTACTACCATAAATATGAATATGACTACTGCTGCAGGCTCTCCTGATTGGACAACTTCAGCTGCTCCTTTGACTGGAACAGGTTCTCCAAAAACTGTCGCATATACTACCACAGGTAGAAAAGATGTTGTGCTTGCTTCTGATATAACAACAAATTATTCCGCACAAACATTTTCTAATACTGTTGCTACCGGGAATGTTACCGACAATTGCGGTGGGCAAATAAATAATACTATTACTGCTAGTGGTTATGTAGGAAATGTTGCCACAAGTGGAATTGTAGTGAGAATTACCGCGAGCAACCATACTTGGTCAAATGATTTATCATATTTTCTTGTGGCACCTAATGGTACTACAATATTAGGTCTTACAAATAATAGAGGTAATGGTGCTGGTTGCTCCTGGTCTAATGTTGGATTTAGTGATTCCTATGCAGGCGTTATGGGAGCAGCTTGTCCGGGTGCCGGAAGTAATTGGAAACCAGAAACCGCAACGTATACCGACTGCGCAGTCACTTCAAATGTCACTTCTTTCGGTGCCATTGGAGGTGGCTCAATGAACCCTAACGGTAATTGGACTCTTCGAATTGTTGACAATGTAAGTGGTGATGTTGGCGCAGCAATAGCAATTAGTGGATGGAATATTTCTTTCCCTGCCTATTCAACTACTTCCTCTGGAACTAATACTTACACAGGCTTTAATAACACCATTACTGCTGCCCCTGCAGCCGGAAGCATACTTGCTTCTCTGACTAGCGGCTGCCCGGGTACTTATTATTTCGCCAGCAGTTTAGGAAGCACACCTGGCTTTACTTATACCTGGTCAACTCCGGGTTTACCAGCAGGTGTTACAGCAAACATTGCTTCTTCAACTTCAACCGGAACCAATATTACATTTACTAACTCCAATGCAACCAATCAATCGGTAACTGTTCGCTTAACAGTTTCCAGTAAATGTTGTGGTGCCTTAGCTCCAATTGATATTACTTTTACGGTTGATGCCTTGCCGGCTGTTCCTACAGCATCTGCAACAGGTAGTCCTATTTGTCCGGGTGGCTGCGCTACCCTTAATGCAACGCTTCCGGCAGGTGCCAGCTTTGAATGGTATGATGCTGCTTCAGGTGGCAGTTTGCTCACTTCGGGTGCAACATATGTGGTGTGCCCTGCCTCTACTACAAATTATTATGTGCAGTCAATTAATGCAAACGGCTGTATTAGTGCCACCCGATTTACATTACCTGTTACCGTTACTGCCACTACTCCACCAACGGCAAAACCCTGTTTCACTATGTTCAGCCGCTAATGCAACTCTTAGTGTAAATGCACCTATTGCAGGTGCAAGCTATAATTGGTACAGCAGTAATTGTTCCGGGTTACTTGGATCAGGTCAAACATTTGCAACTTTTGTTGGTGCCACTACCACGTATTATGTAACCGTTACGTTGCCCGGTTGTAATGAAAGTACGTGTACACCCGTTACTGTTACACTCACAGGTACGCCTGCAAGCGTAACCTGGAATGGAGCAAATACCGGTGGTTTGAATAACTGGTTCAACAATTTGAACTGGACACCTAACTGTCTTCCTTCTTGTGGTACTAATGTAAGTATCCCAAGTGGTACACCAAATTCACCTGACATTGGTTTTAGTGCCACATATGGAGCCGCAGGAAGCAAAACCCTAACTTTAGCAAGTGGTGCAACTTTATCATTTTCAGATCCCAAAGCTGAACTGGATGTTTGCGCGGACTTTATTCAGAATGGAACTGTCACCACGAACGGCAAAGGCAAAATCGTTTTCATGGGCAGTGTAACACAAAATTTTACGTGCAGTACTACCGGCTCAGGCGACTTAAACGAAGTGGTACTTATAAATACAGCAACTCCTCCCCTGCTTAAAATTAAAGAAGCTGCAGGCGGTACTAATAAGGATATGAATATTACTTCGGGATTCACTTTTCAAAGCGGAATAGTATTTACAGAAGGTATCCGAAAATTAGTAATAAAAAATTCATCCCCTGCATCCTTAAGTGGCGGAAGCGTTAGCGGATACGTTTGGGGAAGATTAAACCGCTATGTTATTAGCGGAAATGCCTATGATTTCCCAGTTGGAGAAACCCCTGTTACGGCTACAGCACCAAACTATCCGTATGAACTCCTGAATATTAATTTCACCTCTATTACCGGATTAAATGACCTTACTGTAAAATTTGAAAATCCGTCCACTAATGCAATTAACACTATTGCAAGTAGCACTACGAGTCCTGGTTTATCATTAAATGGTGGTACAGAAGGGACCTTCTCCCCTTTAATTAATTGTGGTGGTACTAATGCTGGTGTTGGAGTTAACTCAATGGGTGGCGTTTGGACAGTATTACCGAATGCAGGAACAGCAACCTATGATATTACGCTATATGGAAGAAATTTCGATAATGCAGGTGCCGGACCAACCTACTGGTCGGTATTAAAGAGAAGCACCTATACTAATTGCGCAACTTCGCCTAGCTGGGCATTGGATGGAGTTTACTCAACCAATGCTATTTCAGGAAATTTGGTTTCGGCTTCCCGAACCGGTATGTCAGGTTTTTCACAATTTGCTATTGCCCGAACAACGGTTGCTTTACCAATTGAATTAATTGCTTTTGATGTTACTTGTACAAAAGAAAATGCAAAAATTTCATGGGCAACCGCTTCCGAAATTAATAATAATCATTTTACATTGGAAAGAAGTTGTGATGATCTGAATAGCTTCACAACCATTGCCACTATACAAGGAGCAGGAAATAGCACCTCCCTGATGCACTATTCATTTACGGATACTGATTTCCCAGGAGCCATTTGTTACTACCGTTTATCACAAACTGATAATGATGGCACTACTACTTACTTTAATATAATTGCAGCAAGTTGTGAATTAAATTCAGTCTTTAATTTGAATAATGTATTGCCTAACCCAACAACGAATGAACTCCATGTATTATTTACCAATAATATGAACGAGCCTGTTTATATCACAATCACAGATATGCTTGGACAGGAATTTTTGAACAAAGAAATTTTATGTGAAAGAGGTTTAAATTCGATCAGTCTGGATTTGAGCACTTATAGTGAAGGTGTATATTTCTTAAAAATAAATAATGGCAAAAAATCATTTATTAAAAAGATTGTAAAAAATTAATAAAAAAAATAGATGAAAAAACATTTATATATATTAAGTTTTATTTTTGTAATGCTGTTGGGTAGTAGTTCTGGGTTTGGGCAAACCTATACGCAAACAAATGGTATTGCTTATTCATGGTACTCCCCTGCCACTAATATTTCAACTACAAACGCTGATGATGTAGGATTTACCTTAACTATCCCTTTTACTTTTGCCTTTTTTGGTACAAATTATACATCATGCTACGTTAGTACAAATGGTTTGATGTATTTTGGTGCAACAGGTACTGAATGGACTAATGCTTGTATGCCTGCTGCTGCTGCCCCAAACAATGTTATTGCAGCCTATTGGGATGATCTATACTTTGATTATGGTTGCGCTCCTACAGTTTGGAGATATGAAACAACAGGAAGCTCTCCAAACAGGGTATTTAATGTTGCCTGGGTGGGTTTTATATCAACTTCTGGATCCTGCGGGACTTATGTGTATACTGAAATTAAACTTTTTGAAACTTCAAATATCATTGAAGTTCATTTGCAATCAAATGCCCTTGGCTCTTCTGGAACTATTGGTATTGAAAATGCAGCAGGTACCGTTGCTTATCAAGCAATATGTAATGGCGCCACTGCACCTCCTTACGCATGGCGCTGGAACCCTTGCTCCGCACCATCCACCCAGGCAAGCAATTTAACTTTTTCGGCAGTCACCTGCAGTGGCATGATTGCAAATTGGACCAATGGCACTGGCGCAAAAAGAATTGTAAAATGCAATACTTCAAATTCTTTTACTGCTCCTGTTGATGGAACAGATCCTGCAGCAAATGCCGTATTTGGTGGAAGCGAACAAGTTGTTTACAATGGAACAGGTACTAGCGTTGCCGTTACAGGCCTTACAGCAGGAGCGACATATTGGTACAGGGTATATGAAGCGAATTGTTCTGGTACCAGTATTAAATTTAATACCAGTACTTCAACAGATAACCCTTTGAGTCAGGCTGCAAACCCTGCTACCCCGGCAACACCGGGTGCAATAACCGGTACAATAACTCAATGCCAGAATGCAACCGGCCAAACCTATAGTATTTCCGCGGTAAGCAATGCTTCTACTTATACATGGACACTCCCTGCCGGAGCATGGTCAGTTACAGGTGGCGCTGGAACTATATCCATTACTGCTACTGCAGGCAATGCAGGACAGAATGGAAATATTACTGTAACTGCCGGAAATTCATGCGGCACAAGTGCTGCTGCTACATTAGCTGTTACAGTAGCTGCAGCTTCCACTCCCATTGCTGGTCCTGATCAATATATCTGTTCAGCCACAACAAGCGCCACTATGGCTGCCTCAGGAACCGGAACATGGACCCAGGTTACAGGAGCGGCTGCAACCATTACTACTCCAACTAGTGCAAGCAGCACAATTACAGGCTTAGCAAGCGGCACCTATGTTTTTCGATGGACAGCTGGCTGCGGAGGGGTTTATGATGATGTGATAATTATTAGACAGTAATTTTTGTAAATATTTTGTAACCTGAAAAGCTCCTGAAATATTTCGGAGTTTTTTTTATTTTACCTTCATTATTTAACGATCCATTTCACAGCAGGATTAAGCCGGTGATATTCAACACCCAATAATAGCCAAAAGGCAAGAATTGTAGTATGTTCGTCTGTGATAGTAGTTTCAGGGGAATGAGCCCAGGAGCCGTTAGCTTTTTGAACTTTTAATACTTCCGAAATCATAAAAGGTTTTATTTTTTTGTAATTTCCGGAATAACATAAAACAGCCATGGCTTCAATGCCAATATCTGTATTATACCTTTCTTTTTTCGCCAGCTCCAACAATAAATTTATGGATGTATTTATCATCCCTTTTGTTCTTTTTTCATTAATTATGCATTGGTTCTCCCTTAACCATATTAATGCAATAACTGCATGAGTGAGTTGATAACCTCCGCTATTAATCTGAGCCTCCAGAAAATCAAGAAATTTTTCATCAACTGGTTTTTCTTTGCATAAAAGGGCCCTTATTAAACTCTGTTCCATTGGATTGTTAAATGTATCCGGAACAACAGTCTTTATTGCTTCCGGCTCAATAATTCCATAAAAAAAATCAAAGGAACTATTCAAACCATTTTCATTAAAAGCATTTTTCACTTTGCTTTTATCAATACTTAAAGGAATTTCATATTTTCTAATTAAATAATCAAGTATAAGATAGGATTGAGCATCTATTTTATCTTTATTTTTAAAAAAATTAACAGATTTATCAATGGCCTTTTTTATACTATCAGAATAATAATTTAATTTATTTTTTTCTGAATAGTTTATATTTTCTGAATCAGAAATCAATTGTCTGAACTTCAATAAATTTTCATCAATTCCTAAACTATAATTTTTCTTGTGTACAAAAACAAGAACAATTGTAAAAGATATTAAAATAAAATATTTATTGCTCATCTATTGATTTTAAAGGACTTTGCGAATATAGTTAAAAAAAACAAGAGTTACAGAAGATAAGAAATTAAGAATAAATTTTAAACGATATTTTTTTGTGCAACAAAAAAAATAACAATCAGAACATACAATTCAATTAGGTATAAATTCAATTTAATGGCTTTCGAAAATCAGTAAATTTTTTGATATTGAATTTCCAATTAAAAAACGGTGAAAAAAACCTTAAAAAGTTATCAACATAGTCATTTGTATTTTAATCTTATCAATTCGAGATTTAATCGAAAAAAAAAAGAAATAAATCGAAGATATTTAGTAAAAACAGTTTAAAAAACTAAAGGTTTATTTTCCAAAAGCAAGCAACTATTGCATAATTAGTCGTTTTACAATTTGTATTTCAAAAAAAAATAGTCTTTATTAGTCAAAAGTTTTACCGGTTAAATTCAAAAAAACTCTCATTTATTAAAAAAATGCAACCAACTATTCTTGTAGAGCATCTTAGATTAAATATTTAACATGAAGAAAATATTATTAATCCTTTTATTATTCTTAACTGCAAACAGTTTTTTAGCTCAATCAATTAATAGCCATGATATTATCGCAGGTGAGGAGTCAAAAAACAGTAAGTATTTTTCATATACTGATCCGGCATTCCCAATCTTCGATTTTTTTGCAAACAAAGGAGATTATAAAAGAGCCTTAGAAGCTTATGCAAAAAACCATCCTCCCATACCAAAGCCACATATTACCGGAAACAAGAAGGATGACGCTGCAAACTATAAAATTATTCTTGATAACTGGTTTAAGAATAACCCTTATTTTCCCCGATTCATAGAATACCATCTTTTTCAAAAAAATTTAACCCTTGAAGATGATATTGAGTATTACGAAAAGGCTGTGAAGGTTTGGTCAGAACATCAAAAAACAGTGCAAAAATAATGAAAACAGAGATCTTTTGAGTTAAAAAAAACAGGCAAAAAACTCTCCGATGAAAAAAATCTTACTAACAATTTTTACCATTGTATTTCTGCTTTTGATAAGTTACTTTTCAAAAGCTCAGGTAAGTGGATATACATTTGCACCTTCTGCTGGAACTTACACCGCCATAACAGGAGGTACAATTTTAAGAGATGGTACGGCTGCTATGGACAGTTGGGTATCCGGTGCTATTACAATTCCTGCCTTCACGTTTAATTGTGTTTCTTATACAACTGTATATGTTACTTCAAATGGACTTTTAACTTTAGGAGCTCCTGCTCCAAGTTCTACTGCATATAACGGAATAAGTTCAGGCTCCGGCTCTGGAGTTTGCATTTGCCCCTTCAATGCAGATATATTAAATGTAAATTCAACCGCTACTTCAGAAATTCGCTGGCAAACAGTAGCCCCTGAAGTTATTTTTCAATGGAAACAAATGAAGAGGTATTTAGCAACTGAAAATTTTAGTTTTCAAGTTAGATTAAATACTACAACCGGAGCAATAAAATTTGTTTATGATGCGGTTACAGCTAACCCTGATAATAGTACTTCGTATCAACCAGAAGTTGGAATTAGGACATCTTCAACAGATTACAAAAATATTAAAATTGGATCAGGAGCTGAAACGTGGGCCGCTCCATTAGCCGGTACAGCAAATACAGATATATGCAGGTTTACAAATACTGCTACCGCCAAAAAATTTTTAGATGGACAAACTTACACCTGGACCCCACCTGCAGCCTGTGCTGGTGCTCCTGCTGCCGGAACAGCTACACCATCTCCTGCTTCTGTTTGCACTGGAAGCACCTCCACCATAACTTTGACAGGTTATACTACCGGTTGTGGAATTTCTTATCAATGGCAGTCTGCTTCAGCAATTGGCGGACCTTACACGGATATTGGCTCCGCCACTTCTACTTCTTACCTCGCAACTCTTTCAGCAACCACCTATTATCGATGTATCACGACCTGCTCCAATGGCGGAGGCACCAATACTTCAAGTATAGCTACCGTTACTGTTACGGCTCCTACTTACGCAACCGTCCCGTATTCTGAAAGTTTTGAAGGCCCCTGGATAAGCAGTTGTGATACCAGGGAAATCCCTACTATAAACTGGTTAAATACACCCAAAACAGGGGACAGATCCTGGCGCAGGCATGATGATGGAGTTGCTGCAGCAGGATGGTCTTCCAATACAGGCCTTTATTCTCCGGTTAGTTCTGCCGGTTCCTACTCAGCTGAATTTAACAGTTTTAATGCCGCATCTGGTACAACCGGATCTTTAGATTTATATATTGATATGAGCCCTGCCGGCACAAAAACATTGCTGTTCGATTATATTAATCCGGGCACAGCAACGGCTAACGATAAAATGGTGGTTCTTTTGTCAACCGATGGAGGTTCTACATTTCCTACCACCTTACTCACGTTGCCAGCACCAGTTGCATCATGGACAACCCAATCAGTTAACATTGCCTCTACATCTGCGACCTGTGTAATTCGTTTCTTGGCGACTTCCGATTATGGATCTACAAACGAAAATACAGGGATTGATAATTTATTAGTTGTTTTACCTTGCGCAGGAACCCCGACAGCCGGTAATGCAGTTGCAACACCTGGGTCAATCTGCCCTGGGCTAACATCTGTTCTTACATTAAGCGGATCATCGGTATCAGGTGGATTAACATATCAATGGCAATCTTCCCCTAACCCAATTACAGTCTGGACAAATATTGGAGGGGCAACATCATCTTCTTACAGTACCTCCCCAACAATCAGCACCAATTGCCGTTGTGTTGTCACCTGTTCGAATAGCGGATTATCCGCTAATTCTGCCAGTGCATTAGTAACTGTAGATATTGGTACTTATGCAACCTTGCCCTATACACAGGGTTTTGAAGGTCCCTGGTTAAGTGTTTGTAATACCCGCGATGCTCCTGATAATTCATGGCGGGTGAGCCCACTTACAGGAAATCGTTCGTGGCGAAGGGATGATGATGGTATAGCGGGTGCCGCATGGAGTTCAAGTTTAGGAGCATATTCCCCTTTGTTTTCTGCCGGTGCCCATTCTGCCAGGTATCACGCATACAACACTTCCTTAACAGGTTCACTTGATTTATATGTGAATTGCAGCCCTGCTGGAACTAAAGTATTGTGCTTTGATTATATTCTTAATTCCTTAAGTTCAGCAAGCATGAGCGTATTACTTTCAACAGATGGTGGCGCTACATTCCCTATTACATTGGGAAGTATAACAACTGCTGATTCCTGGACTAATTTTTCTTATAATATAACTTCCACATCCGCAACATGTGTAGTGAGGTTTTTGGCCGACGGAGATAATGGCTCTTATGATATTGGCATGGATAATCTTTCTTTATCTGTACCTGGAGTTCCAAATTGTGCAACATACACCACACCGGCAAATGGAGCATCAGGCATTACTTGTGGAATTAACGCTTTGATGAACTGGACACCAAACGGCCCAACCTGCTACCCACCAACCAGTTACGATGTTTATTTCGGTACTGCGGCATCACCCCCTTTTGTGGTAAATCAAACAGGAACCCAGTATAACCCTGGTACCTTATTACCAAGTACCACTTATTATTGGAAAATTCTTCCCCGGAACGCATCAGGTGCTGCTGTTTGTGCCACCATCTGGTCATTCGCAACCGGTGCTTCATTCAACGCTGCTCAAACTTCACCCCCTATTACAGATGGTTTTGAAACCTGTACCGACTGGACAATTGTTAATGGGGCCCAACCCAATATATGGCTCAGAGGTACTGCAACAGCATATACCGGTTCTCGTTCAATGTATATCAATAATACCGGATCGAACAATAATTATAATGAAAACGCGGCTTCCACAGTCCATTTTTATAAAGACATTATTTTCCCGGCCGGAAATAATGATTTCTCCCTGAAATTTTATTGGAAGGGAGAAGGAGAAAGCACTTATGATTACTTAAGAGTATTTTTGGCTCCTACTTCTATTACTCCGGCAGCCGGAACAGAAGTAAGTTCAACTTATGAACTAACACCTTATATTTACAACCAATCAGCTACCTGGCAATATTTTTCATATCCAATGCCTATTGCCTGTGGAGGCAATGAAACATGGCGTTTAATTTTTTCCTGGGATAATGATGGGTCAGGAGGCACCCAACCGCCTATTGCTGTTGACGACATACAGGTAACTATGACGGCCCGTACCGGAAGCACTTGTGCAAATCCTGTAAACATCACTTTACCTTTCACCCGAACAGGAGAAACCACCAATTGCATGAATAATGATTATACCACTGCAAGTACTGCATCCTGTGGTTCCAGTTACGAATCAGGCAACGATAAAGTTTATAAAGTATTGGTTGGAGCAGCGGGTTGTATAACCGTTTCACTTACAAATACCAGTTCAACATCCCTCGGTTTTCAGATCTACAGCGGCTGTCCGGATGTAGGCGGAAGCACCTGTATTTTTAATTCTACCACAGGCGCTCCCGGCAATACATTAACAACAGATGTGAATATTCCTTCAGCAGGATATTATTACTTAATCGTTGATAACTGGTCCGCACCAACTTATGTTGATTATGATATTTCCATCACCGCACCCGGAAGCAACACTGCCAGTGACCCTCCTTGCGGTGCCGTTCCTTTAACCCTTGGTATTGCAGCTGCAGGTGATAATACCTGTACAAATGGCAGTGGGGAACCTGCCGCACCGGGATGCTGGACAAACGGATTGATCAACACCGTCTGGTACAAAGTAGTTTTACCTGCTTCCCAGGATATATCTATCCGTACAACAGCCGGCTCACTTTTAAATACACAAATTGCGCTTTATACCGTTGGTGCTTGTGGTACTCCCGGCACATTTACACTTAAAGGATGCAACGATGATGCCCCTAGTTGTAATACCGGTTATGATAATTCGGAACTCACAGTACTTAATGTTGCCGCTGCCGGCACAACGGTATATATTGTAGTTGACGGGTTTCAGGACCAAGCAGGTACTTTTTCAATTTTAGTGGTTGATGGGAATAATGGTTCCCCGGTCTGGCCACCAATTGTCGGACAAGATTGCGGGCCTGTATTAACTTATACTAACCCGGTTTGCGGGCAAACCACATCTATTGACAATCCGGGGTATTTTGCTTTTGGAAATTTCTGTGATTTTGATGGTACAGGTATCTGCCTTACTTCCGGTGAAAAAAGTTCGGTATGGTACACCATCAATGTAAATGCGAATGGCACCCTGGCATTTGATATTGTTCCGAATGATTATGGTAATCCTAATCCGCTTACAGGGCAAGTAAATACCGGCTGGACGACTTCCGGTGATGAAACGGATTATGACTGGGCAATCTGGAAATGGGAATCGGCTTGTGATGGCAATGTCATATTAACAGGTAGCAGTTGGTTTAACTTTGTTTGTTAGTAGTGCATTATAGAGGA
>MEPB01000012.1 GCA_001769385.1 Bacteroidetes bacterium RIFCSPLOWO2_12_FULL_35_15
CAGGCACCATCACCACGCGTTTCTCAAAATGCAATAAAAAATGCGTATCAAACATTGTTCTATTATTTCTTTCAACGATTAATAGGGAATTCTCCTACACTATAAATCTACAAACGGTTACTAATAACGAATGGTTACTAATTTACAAAAGCAAAAAAATCTTAACATATCCTAACAAAAAATCTGCGTTCCATCACTGTTACGAAAAACAAGGGATAACTAATTTACGAAAACAAAAAAATCTTAACACATCATAACCATCATAAAAATCTGCGTTCCATCACATAAAAAAATCGTATGTCAAAATCACTCATCATCACCTCCATAGCAAACGACAAACACCCGATTTTAAATCAGTTTGCAAAAGAATGTAAAACACATAACGTTCCATTTATAGTTATCGGAGATACTAAATCTCCTGCTGATTTTAAATTGGAAGGATGCGATTATTGGAGCGTTGAAAAACAACAAACCCTCCCATTTGAATTGGCAAAAATTACTCCTACCCGACATTACTCCAGAAAAAATTTAGGATATTTAATTGCCATTAAAAATGGAGCGACCGAACTGGTTGAAACCGATGATGATAACATTCCCCGTAAAGAATTCTGGGAACCTAAAACACGAGAAATAAAAAGCCATCAGTTTGAAAATGCCGGTTGGGTAAATGTGTATCATTATTTTACGAAACATTTTATCTGGCCAAGAGGTTTCCCTTTGGAAGAATTACAAAACAAACAAATTGAACTTACTTCCTTAAAATACGGATCAACAAATTGTCCGATTCAGCAAGGCCTGGCAGATGAAAATCCGGATGTGGATGCGGTATATCGTTTAACGTATCCACTGCCGATCGACTTCGAAAAAAAGGAACGCATTGCACTCGGAAAAAACGCCTGGAGTCCCTTCAACAGCCAAAACACGTATTGGTTCAAGGAAGCTTTTGCATTGATGTATTTACCATCTTATTGCAGCTTCAGAATGACGGACATCTGGCGAAGCTATGTTGCACAACGCATTGCGTGGGAATGTGGCTGGAGCGTTTTGTATCACGAATCAACTGTCTGGCAGGAACGCAATGATCATAACCTGATGAAAGATTTTGAAGATGAAATCCCGGGTTATACTAATAATTTAAATATCTGTAAAGAGTTACAAAGCCTAACATTGAAAGCAGGGCAAGAATATATGTATGATAATTTGATCACATGTTATCAAAAACTGATTGACATCAATGTTATTGGAAAGGATGAAATGACTTTACTGAAAGCTTGGATCAGCGACCTAAAAAAAACAGAATAGGAAAATGAATAAAAAAAACAAAACATTTCTTTACGCGCTGTTAATTGGTTTTTTTTATCTAATTACTTTTACTTTTACATATAAAGCATTAGAAAATCAAACGATATACGACAAGATTTTTTCCTCGTTTATGCCCACCTATGAGAATAAAAATGGCGAAATAAATCTTGTTAAAAAACCCTTTACAAAAATTACAGATGCTGATTATACAATAATGGATGCATCACACTATTCGTATATAAAAGACAATTCTTATAAAATTGGGGATGACGTTGAAGAAACAAAATATAATTTCGCATTTTTTCCTTTATTCCCTATCGTTTGGAAGTTTTTTTCAAATTTGGGCATAGTAACGCTGAACTATTTTTTATTTATTGCATCTATTATAATTTTGGCGTATGTGTTTTGCAGCGAATCTATTAATAAAGCTTTATTGATCGCTTTGACACTTCCAACATTAACGGTATTTCTTCTTCCATATACAGAATCGTTGTTTATGTTTTCCATTAGTATAGGATTATTAGGTTTTAAAAGGAAGAATAACTATTTACTGTTGACAGGTTTTTTTCTCGCGTCTATTACCAGACCTGTGTTTCTGCTGTTTATTGCATCAGCAATAGCTACCTCTATCTACATACTGATTAGGGATAAAAAAATCGATATTAAGCAGCTTATCATTTTGTGTATTCCTTTTATTATTGGAACTGTGATGGTTGGTTTGTACCAACAAACATATCACAATGATTCATTTTTTACATTTATTAGTGCACAAAAACATTGGGGCACTTATTTCAGACTTCCTGAAACAATTAATGATTGGTCGAACGAAGGTTATGGAATGAATGTGTGGGCGTTAATTTTTTGTTTTGTTTTTGGAATAGGTTTATTATTATTTAATTTATTTAAGAGAGTAAAAGAAGAAGTTGACGATTTGAAGTATTGGTATTATTTTTCCTGGATTTATTTGGTTGCAACTTGTGTTTACGTATTGCTATTTCAAGGGGGCTGTTTGCACAGTTTATATCGTTATACATTGTGCTCCCCATTCTTCTTCATTATTCTTTTCAGTCATTTAAAAGATTTTAATATAATTCCGGTTAAATATTCTATTTCCTTAGTTATAGCTTTTTTTATTGGACTATTTTTGTTTTTGAAAATGGTTTCTTATTCATCAAATTGGGATTTTTCTAAATTGGGATTCATTTTGCTGTCATGCGTATTCCTACTTTATATTGCTTTTCAAAAGTTTAAGACAAATTATTTGTACATAGCATACAGCTTAATTTTGGCCGTTAGTATAGTGTGGAATTGTTATCTCTATAATATGTTTTTCTGCAGAGGTTGGATATTTTTATAATATTTTCTTATGGCATTTATGAAAAAATTGGTTCGAGATAATTTTATTTCTTTTATAACAACGGTTGCTATATGTTGTGTCATATTGTATTTTCACTTCACGCTGCCAAAGTATGAATACAGTCATTATTCTGCCGAAACAGCGTGGGATATATTATCTTACTATTTATATCTGCCGCTCACTTTTATTCAACAAGATATTGGATTGAAGGATTATAGTTATATCAACCATATTTTTGATCAGTTTCATTTTTCAACGGCATTCTATCAAGCAGCTCAGGCTCCAAATGGTAACTGGGTAATGATATATACTATGGGAATGGCAATTTTATATATGCCTTTCTTTCTAATCGGGCATTTGTGGGCAACTGTTGGTGGATATCCAACTGATGGCTTTTCTTATCCATATCAATTCTGTGTTTCAACAGGTATGATGATTTATATTCTTTTTGGAATCTTTATTCTACGAAAAATCCTGCTTACTTTTTTTTCTGACAAAATTTCTTCAATTGTGCTTGTTGTCATCTTACTTGGAACAAACTATTTCAGAGAAGCCACCGATTATAATATGGGGCCACATGCAGTTTTATTTTCATTTTATTGTTTGTTAATATATAATACAATACGTTGGCATAATGAACCCAAAGTAAAGTATGCAATATGGATAGGGATTTCAATTGGCTTTGTCGCATTAATAAGGCCAACAGAAATAATCAGTATTTTCATTCCTGTATTATGGGCTGTTTATGATAAGGAATCTTTTTTAAGAAAAATAGCACTAATCAAGACGAACTATAAACAGGTTATCATTATTATGATTACCGTTGCATTAGTTGGGCTACCACAAATGATTTATTGGCACCATCAAACAGGATCGTTCATATACAATAGTTACTGGAATCAAAATTCCTTTGATATAACGACATCCCATTTCATGAAAGTGTTTTTTAGTTTAAGAAAAGGCTGGTTTGTTTATACACCTATTATTGCTTTAGCTTTTTTGGGTTTCTTTGTATTGGGTAGTGCAGAGTTAATAAAATCAAGAATTGCTGTTTATTGTTTTATATTCTTTAATATTTTTATTTTGACACATGTGCCAATCTGGTGGAATGCAGGTAGTTTTGGGCAGCGATTTATGGTACAGTCGTATGCATTACTAGCAATTCCGATGGGAGCGTTTTTTCACTTTTTATCAAACCGGAATATTGTTTTGAAATTATTTGTTGGAAGCATTTGTTTATTATTGGTTTTATTAAATCTATTCCAGACCTGGCAATTTGTTCGATGGATAATACCTGGAGATGGTATGACAAGGGAATACTATAAAGAAAGTTTTTTGAAAACTTCATTCATGACAAAAGAAGAGCAGTCACTTTTGGAACTTCAAAGAACATTCGATCCCAATGAAAAATTCAATGATGCTAACCCGGAATACAGGAAACGCACGGTTGGTTATTTTAATATGGATGATGTAAACACTGGTGAGTACGCTATTTATTGTTTAGATACTACTCATACACGGAGTGGACGGTATTCCTATCGAATGAGTCCTGAATCCGAGTTCTCTCCTGTTTTCGATATGCCTTTTTCGCACATAACAAAAAAGGATCACGTCTGGATAAGGTTTACACTCTGGTATTTTCCAACTTCTAAAATGAAAGAAACACCTACAGATATCGTTATTCATGTGAATCATCATGGTAAGACATATCAATATTGGGGTTACCATATTGAAACAGCTCCGTATAAACTGAACGAGTGGAATAAATATACGGCTGATTATTTAACCCCTACTATTCAGGATGAAGACGATGAAATAAAAGCCTACGTTTGGTTTAGAGGTAAAAAAGAGCTTTTGATTGATGATATTCAAATTGAAGCTTTTGATAAAAGATAGAACTCTGTATTTATTCTTTCTTTGTTGCAGCCTCTTCTTGCTTTAAAAGATCATACATCTGCTCAATGAAACCGCTGGCACACTGGTTCAGTGCCCAACGATTATTTACAATTAAAATATAATCCCTTTTTAAAGTTTGCTCTGTCAGTGTTTTGTTATCCAGTGGAAATTTCAGATTAGATTCTTGCTTGTTTTCCCATGCCAACTCTCGGTTGTAAAACCAGTAGGCAGAATTCTGATTGAACAATTCAGGAAAGAACTTATAAAACCCAATAAAGGACCATACAAAGCTGTCGCCAACAATTAATACATTGGGCTTTATTTTAGTGTTATCTTTTTTAATCACCAAATTGGGGTAATACATAGGGTAGGAGGGGATGTCGTGTAATAAATTCATTGCACTTCCCAGGTCATCGTCTGTATCCCTTGGTTTTTCTGATAGTTCACCACCATTATAATAATAATCGGTAATATCAATGTTTTTTTTCTGTTCCATAAATTTTACCAATGTATCGGCTGCAAGGGTTGCTCCATAGCCACTCCAGTGAATTCCACACCTTGTAAATAGTGGATATTTTGTACTGGGTTTAAGCTTTATGAAATATTCGGAAAGATCTATATAGCTGATGTTTTGCTTCTTGAATTGTTCAATAAAGGATTCATAATTGGTTCTTTCTTTTTTTAATGAAGCGTATTTATCAGAAATGTTTTCGGGCATATATGACGCTTTTGTGGGGGCTATAACAAAGAGTAAATCCACATTTCGTTTTTTTAGTTCGGTCTGAACATAAGCAAGTTTCATGGTTTTTTCCCTAACAATATCTTCGCCTACAAAATCACGCCCCAGATAAGAAATAATGTATCCGGTTTCAAACAGAAAATTATCTTTTCCGATTTCGCTTTCATGAACATTCATTTCTTTAAAACATAAAAAAGCAAATTCGTTTCGTATTCTAATAAATGTTGGGTGCAGTTCAAGATTTTGTTCGAAGTGTTTCATTACCGAATCCTGATACTGTCCGCTCAACCAGTTATCCAGCGTGAATGATGGTTTGGCTGGTACAACATAAACCCCCTTTAAAGGTTTTGGAGTAAAAGGATGCAGTGTGTTTTCAATAAGCTCACTTGAAATAACAAGAAAGAAAAGAATGAATAATATGTGTTTTAGTTTTTGCATTCTTTAGAACCGGAAATAAATGAAAGGGTTAAATCCACTGCCATTAATATCGCTGATGCAAATAATTAACAACAACAATAACATGGCTCCCCGAAAAATCAGAATAATTTTGGAAAAACGGGTCTCTGTTTTATTCATATTTAATTTCATTAAAGGGAAAAATGAGATCAATATTGCTATTACGAACATGACCCAGAAGCGCAATTCAAAAACCGGCTGTATCGCAGTTATTGTTGCGAATGAAAAAAGTTTTTTGATAAAATCCAGCGCAAACTGAAAATCAGTTGCCCTGAAAAAAACCCAGCCAATTACCACGAGAAGAAATGTTATTGAAATGTTAATTACGGTAAAAAATTTGGAGCTTAGTTTAATAAAAAACAACCGGTCAATAATCAACAGTAATCCATGATATGCTCCCCAAACTACAAATGTCCATGATGCTCCGTGCCATAATCCAGAGACTAAAAAGACAATCCATAGATTTAATAATAATTGGTACTTTGAAACTTTATTTCCTCCTAAGGGGATGTACAGATAATCTTTCATAAATCGTCCTAGAGTAATGTGCCATCTTCGCCAGAATTCAGTAATATTTTGTGATATGTAAGGGAAATTGAAATTTTCTGGAAAAGTAAAGCCCATCATTTTTGCCAGACCTATTGCCATGTCCGAGTAGCCCGAAAAATCAAAATATATCTGAAATGTATATGCAAGTATTCCTACCCAAGCTGTGAAAGAAGACATATCATGTATGTTTAATGCAAATACTGTATTTGCCACATTCCCTAGAGGATTGGCAATTAATACTTTTTTTGATAAACCTACAACAAAGCGAAACATTCCTTCAAGTCGGTTGTCAATGCTATATTCTGTTTCTCTGTTTTCTATCTGGCTGGCAATTTCATTGAAGCGAACAATAGGACCTGCAATTTGGTGCGGAAACATAAGGATGTACAAAACATAATCACTAAATTTTTCTAGGGGCCTATGTACATTTCTGTATGCATCAATAGCGTAGGTAAGTTTATGGAAAGTAATAAACGAAATCCCGATAGGTAAAGCTATTTCAGTCCAGTAGATATTATCAGTATGATAGTGATTTAACACAGCATTAAGGTTGTCGATAAAAAAATTGGCATATTTGAAATAGGCAAGCAGTGTTATGTTCAGAAGGACAGAAAAAAACAATGCACACTTTTTCCATTTGTTTTCAGTGTTATTGATTATTTTGACTAAATAAAAATCAATGAAAAGAGAAAATAATAAGATGAAAATAAACTTTGGAGCTCCCCATGTATAGAAAAAAATACTTGCAATGAGTAAAATGATATTCTTATGTTTGTGCGGGGAAATATAATAAGCTAAAAAAAATAAGGGCAAAAAAGCCAGAATAAAAAAATTATTGCTAAAAACCATTCCTTCAATTGTTTGGGGTTTTCAAATGTATTAATTTTACGTAATATAAGCCGCAATTCTTTATTAATTTTAAATATGAAATCACTCAGCGATAAATTACTCAGGCTTAATTTCATTCGAATAAGTACTCTTATTTTAATTTTTATTTATGTGTTGTTCAGTATAATGAACTATTTGAATTTTTTTGTTGAAGAAATTATATGCAGCGTTGATGAAATGGTTATGCATAATAACAAAGAGTACCTGATAGCAAAAAATTACGGATTAATAAATGAAGCGAACAAGACAGATGAAAGGGCGCAAAATGGGAAATGTTCTGTCAGACTTATTCCCGAATGTAATTTTGGTTTGTCATTTCTTTTAGATGTTCCAAAACCAAAAGACGAATATGAAGCAAGTGTCTGGGTTCACATGGAAAAAATATCTGAAGATACAGCAGGATCTGGTTTTTTGGTTGCTTCTTCCGGGCAGATTTTCTGGAAGGGTGAAAACATTCCTGTTGAGATGAAAAATGGTTGGGGGTTACTTCATTTAAAATTTAGTATTCCGGAAGGAAACTATAATGAACCTCTGAAAATATTTTGCTGGAATAGCTCAAAGAATATTTATTACTTTGACAACATCAGTATCAAGCGTAAAAACTATTGGAAGTATTTTAAAAACTAATTTCCAATATTATATTTCAAGATACACCACATTGCTCTAAAGCCATCTTTCCAGCCAATTTTTTTTCCTTCTTCATAGGTGCGACCATAATAAGAAATGCCAACTTCATATATTCTGATGTTTGGTACGCGGGCAATTTTTTGTGTTATTTCGGGTTCAAAACCAAAACGTTTTTCTTTCAATTTAATTCCTTGTATGGTTTCTGTTTTAAATAATTTATAACAGGTTTCCATATCTGTTAAGTTAAGATTGGAAAACATATTACTCAAAAAAGTTAAAAAACGATTACCTATGGTATGCCAAAAAAACAGAACGCGATGAGGCTCTCCTCCCAAAAAACGGGAGCCATATACAGCATCAGCAAATCCATCAACAATAGGTTGAAGCATTCTGTTGTATTCACGTGGGTCATACTCCAGATCAGCATCCTGAATAATTAAAAACTCACCTGTAGCCAATGATATCCCTTTATGTAAAGCAGCTCCTTTTCCTTGATTGTACTCTTGATTAAAGAGACGGATATTAGATTCGGTATGTTCGCTGATGTATTTTTCAATAACTTCTTTTGTAGTATCTTTTGAACAATCGTTCACTATAATAATTTCTTTTTGAATGTTGTTGAGAAGATCAACTGAAATTACTTTGTTCAATATTAAGTGTATTGTTCCTGCTTCATTGTATGCAGGAATAATAATTGATAATTTTTTTATCTGAAGTGTCATTTACTTTTTTTATCTAGTCTTCTTCTATAAACTCAATTTTTATATCGTCTATAAAAATCCGTTTTTTTCCGGTGTTCCAAAGATATATTTTTATTGTGTTTTGTTCCGTATTTATTATTGGAAGATCTACTGCTCCTTCCATTTTTTTCCATTCATTTTTTTGTTCATTTTGTTTATCTTTCAATTGGCCTATACCACCCCAAAAATAAACTGATCCATTCGGTCGGGTAATCGCAACAACAAGTGTGGCCTCGGCATCTGCCTGATCAGTATACCTCCAAAAAGACGCCTTTAGAACAATGTTTTTTTTGTTGTAAATATAATCAAGATTTGTAATTGTTAAACCGGAACTATATTCTATCACGCTGTCAACCATGGCTGAAAAGAGACCTGAATGTGCACCGCAATGTGGCTGAAGGATTCCATTGTTGTCCCAATTTGCTTGGACATGCTCAAAATCCGTTGAAAAACTCATAAGCGTTTTACCCTTAACATCTCTGTAAAGATCCTCTGAATGTCGGATCTTAAATGCGGTTCCAATCTTTGCGTTCCCGATAATGGCAGAATAAGCATCTTTCCTGTAAGGGTATTCTTCTTCTTTGTACCACCGGTAATCTGCAATATAATAATTTGCTTTTTCCAGTGTATCAGTGTATTCCAATCTCTCTCTCTGCTCTTTTGTTAATATGGATGCATTTAATACACCCGGCATATTTTCCGCATAGATTTTTATGTGCTTTGAGCTGTCGATTAATAAAATATTTTCTAATAACTCTCTGGAAGCTACACCCCAATAATCAAATTCAAAATTGGTTTTAATCCTATTCATATCTCTGCCAGCAAAGGCATTAAAATATAAATTTTGGTAGGGGTGAATTTTAACCATCATATAGATTACATCACTTATCGACAAAAAAATAATAAGATGAAACGAATATAAAACAACTTTCCTTTTTTTTATTGTTTCATATAGTGCCTGCAGACCGAAAAGGGCGATTAAAACAAAACCTCCATTCATAAAATACAAATGTCTTCCGGTATCAAATACTCTAACCTTAAAAATCAGAACAAGCATCAAGGGAAGAAAAAACCAGATCAAACAAATTATTTCATTTCTTTTTTTTAGTATAAAATTCAGTGGCTTCTTAAAAAAAGAAATCAAAAGCACAATCGTTCCTGAAACAAACAAAACAGAATACAATATTGGTTTTGAAATAAAGATCCAATACAAAACATAGTGCCATGGGAGATCAGAGGCGATGTCTGTTTTTCCAAAATAAAGAACTTTGCCATTCCAGGGATAAGCGCTGTTCTCTTTTAATGCTTCTATAAAATGATGGATAGGGTCTATCCACAATATGGGCCAAAACAAAATGATTAATGGAATTAGCAGTGTAAAATAAAAAACGTAAATAAATACTTTTGATGTAAACTTTGTCTTGTTGTTAATTGAACCAATTATTTCGATCAATAGCAAAGAAAATGAAATTGCAGGAATTATAATTCCAAAGATCCGGATATCTATTGTAAAGGCTGTAATCAGTGCATAAATCAGCGCATTAAAATATGTTGGTTTTTCGTGAAAACGGATAAGCAGAAAGATGCTGATAGTAAAGAAAGCAAGAAAAATGGGATCTTTAGAATTATAAAAAGAATGAGCAAAAATATGTGGACACAAAAAATAAAGTAAAAATCCAATAAGCGCGATTTTTTTATTTTTAAATATTTTTTTTGCCAGATGGTAGAAAAATAGGGACGAGATAAAAAAAGTAACAAACGTTAGCAGGTGACGCATAAAAAATATTTCTCTGCTGTCATTTAGCCGGAATAGCTTTTCAATTCCAACTAGAAATAGTTCAAATGCCGGACCGTGATATCGGTCCCTTGCAGCTAAAATCGCAGCCTTATCATGATGTACAATAAAATTAAAGTTTACATATCCGTTGTCGTGCCATTGCGCATATTCATCCCAAGACAATCCATAATCTTTGTAGGTTCCTAATCCAACAATTAAAAACACTGTAAAAAAAAGAAATACAATTTGTTGACTATGTTTACCAACAAACCGATTAATTTTTAAAATTTCAAAAGGATTTCTGATCAAGGCGATATTAAAGTTTTAACGATTTAGTTTTTTTTCAAGAAAGAGTAGTTGATCCATTTCAACTGTATCTTTTTTAATTGCATCTCTTGTTTATTCGGGTTCCAGATATAAATGCTTAATTCGTCCCCGGCCTTCACTTCAGCAGGAATAATTGAAGTAAAATAAGCGGTTGAAGCTTTGTTTATGTCAAAGAAAAAATCATTGAGGCGTGTATTTACCCATAAATACAAACCCTCGTTGTTTTGATAAGATGTTATAAGATATACGTTTCCTGTAAATATTTTGGGTGCCTGAAATTCAATTTTACAGGAAAGAATACTGTTTTTATATGGTAATGAATCAGTAAAAATATGCTTATATCCTGGACTATATTCCACGGATGAATCTAAATTAAAAAAAATTTCATTTGTGTTTAGTAAAATTGTACTATCTAAAATAACAGATGTTTTATTAAATGGATATTTGGGTTTTGCTAAAACATTTTTAGTAACAGGATACGTTTTAAGTATTTCTAAAGAATCTTTATTTGCTGTTGCAAGATCACCTGGCCGGAGGAAAAAATAATCATTTAAATAATTTATTTTTTTTGACCACATCACCTGGTTTAGCCAGGATAACTTATTTACAATTCGATAATAATTAATGCTTGACTCCAGGGCCAAAGGCACATCAATACTTAAATTAAATTTTTCGGTAGGCTGCTGTTTGAGTTTTTCCAGATCTCTTAACATTTCCTTTGTTTCACAATCATCTTTCCATTCATAAACATATTTCAGGTTAAGAGAAAACATAAAATGGATAAAAATAATACTTGCAAATACATGGATGACATTCTGAAACTTTTTTCTTTCAATAACTAATTCATTAATAAAAAACACAAAGACCAACATCAACAAAACAAACAAAAACAAAACACCCCGTTCAATTAAATAAAGGGTTCCAAAAACGTAATGTTGAACTACTGTGGATAAAATAATTAAAAAAAAGAGCAACAGGAGGGAACCTAAAAACAGGTTCCCATTTGTTTTTTTATTTTTCGCAAATTTAATTCCAACAAATGCAGTTGATGTTAGGAGTATCAGTAAAAAAAAACCTTTGGTTGACCTTTGCAGCCAATATGAAAAATCTAATCCATACCACAATCGTGGAATTATTGTTCCAACGGTATCTTTCCAGAATCCTTGTTCTCCTCCAAAAAACAAAGCATTTGCGTCCTTTAAACCGAAAGAAATAGGGAGAATGAACCACATGAAAATTGCAAGTAATAAAGTTGGGAATAACATTTGTTTTAACGTATTCCTTATCGATAAAGGAAAACTGTTGTTTGCTTTAAAGTTGTTATAGGACAATAGAATGAAGATAGCTCCGAATAAAGCAATGCAGTAATTTAACAAAGTCAGGTTTCCTAAAGTAGCTAATTCAGCAAATAAAATGGAAGCAATTGCATATTTTGTTTTGTAATTAGTTACATGTAGCAGGTATAAATAATAAATACTTGGCATCATCAATCCTAATGAAAGTCCATAACCACGAGCTAATGAAAAATAATCGAGCAGGTATGGATTTAAGTTCAGAATTAAAAATGCTGACAAGGAGATCCATTTATTTCCAAAAGTGGATACCAGTTTTGCAGAGTAAAATAAAAAAAACAGATGAGCAATTAGTGAAGGCATTCGAAGTGTAAATTCGCTTACTCCAAAAACAGATGTGAAAATAATTCCTCCAAGAGTATTTAAAATATGGTTGTTTGCCGACAAGGTGTTGTAGGACTGTAACAAAACAATATTATTTCTGATGTACTCGTGGTACGATTGGCTTTCGTCCCAGGTAATGGAAATAAGATAAGCTCTTAAAACCGTGTATGTAAAAATAAGAGCGCCAAAAACAAAAAGCATTTTAGCTGCTGTTTTGTTTTTGGCGTTTAAAAGTAAATCGGAATTCATTTAGTCAATGATCATTTCCGGAATGTCTCCTTCAATTATTAATCGGCCCTCTGTTGCATTTTCAATTTCCTGAACACTGATTCCCGGTGCACGTTCTAACAATCTGAATCCTTCCGGTGTGACATCTATTACTGCTAATTCGGTTACAATTTTTTTAACGCATCTTACACCTGTTAATGGTAAACTGCATTTGGTTAATAGTTTTGATTCCCCTGCTTTATTCACATGTTGCATGGCAACGATAATGTTTTTTGCAGAAGCAACCAGGTCCATTGCCCCTCCCATTCCTTTAACCATTTTACCCGGAATTTTCCAGTTGGCAATATCTCCATTATCAGAAACTTCCATAGCACCCAAAATTGTAAGATCTACTTTGCGTGCACGGATCATCCCGAAACTCATTGCCGAATCAAAAAAAGCGGATCCGGGAACAGTCGTTATTGTTTGTTTTCCGGCATTTATCAAGTCCGAATCTTCTTCTCCTTCAAAAGGGAAAGGCCCCATTCCTAATAATCCATTTTCTGATTGCAGAACAACGTTCATTCCTTTGGGAATATAGTTGGCTACCAATGTTGGAATTCCTATTCCTAAATTCACATAATAACCATCTTTTATTTCTTTAGCGATACGTTTCGCGATTCCAATTTTGTCAAGCATACTTCTTAAAATTAATATAGATTTTTAATTATCTACGAATACGAATTTATACGAATGTACGAATAGGTATTGTGTATTCACTAATTACGTATTTGCATTTACATTCACCATTCTTTTATAAACAACTCCTTGTGCCGAAAATTTTATCAATAGCGCTAAGGTTATTCCTGTTGTTTTTAAATACTGATTAACTTGATCAATATTTTGTTTGGAAAAGCGCGTATCTTTTTTCAGCTCGATAATTATTTTTTCAGCAACAAAAAAATCAAAAAACATTTTGCCGACAATTTTTTCGTTAAATTTTACCGGAAAATAAAGTTGTTCTGTAAATAAAATATCTCTTTTCTTTAATGCTTCAGCAAATGCGCGCTGGTAAAATTTTTCTGGGTGTCCGAACCCTAATTCATTAAATACATCGTAAGCACATCCAATGATTTGATAGCTCAGTTCAGGAAACAACAAATCTTTTTTATGAATTACAGCAGGCATCTTCCCGTTTTTTTTGATTCTTATATTCGTACCAATTCGTATTCGTAGTTTATTTTTATCTCGATTCGTATATTCGTATAAATTCGTATTCGTAGATTATTTCTTTCTTACCGTCAGCTGTTCAATTCTTTTTTCATAATTCGCGCCCTGGAAAATCCGATGTATATAAATTCCGGGAGTATGGATATGATCGGGATCCAGTTCACCTGCAGGTACTAATTCTTCTACCTCTGCAATGGTTATTTTTCCTGCCATTGCCATCATTGGATTAAAATTGCGTGCTGTTTCGCGATAAATTAAATTTCCTTGAGTATCACCTTTCCAGGCTTTTACAATTGCAAAATCGGCATCAAAAGCCATCTCCATCAAAAATTCTTTTTCTTCACCGTCCACTAAAAATTTTCGTGATTCTTTTCCAATTGCAATTTCTGTTCCTACTCCTGCGGGAGTGAATATTGCCGGCATTCCATATCCTGTAGCCAAACAACGTGTTGCTAATGTTCCTTGCGGAATGAGTTCTACTTCTAATTCCCCACTTAATAATTGACGTTCGAATTCTGCATTTTCACCAACATAGGAAGAGATCATTTTTTTCACTTGTCGTGTTTGCAACATCAAGCCAATACCAAAATCATCAACACCGGCATTATTGGAAATACATGTTAAGCCTGTTATGCCTTTTTTTACTAATGCAGTAATACAGTTTTCCGGAATCCCGCACAAACCAAATCCACCAAGCATGATGGTCATATTATTCTTAATGTCCTGGATTGCCTCATCAGCATTTTTTACTGTTTTGTTCATGTTAATAACAATTTAATTATTTGACATTTTTAAGTTTATAACCAATTTTTTTTCTTGGTTTGGCTTTTTCTTTTTTCTCAAGCAATTCATCCAGATACTGGAATACAAGTTCAATATTCTTGCTGTGATTCCCATTATTTGTTTTATTTGTTCAATTTCCAATTTTAATTCAGAGGTATCAGCAAAAATCTGTTTTATTTTAGTAAAAATTCTAATTATTTGAATGTTAACGGCTATTGCCTGCTTGCTATTAAGAATGCTTGAAAGCATTGCCACACCTTGTTCTGTAAATGCAAATGGAGCATATCTTAGCCCCATTTTGTCTGAATAATTGGAGATCACATTTTGTGATCTCCAATTATCAAATTCGACTTTGCTTAACTCGAACATAAAATCGGAAGGAAAGCGTTCTATATTCCTTTTTACAGATTGTTTTAATACTCTTGTTTCGACTCCATACAATGCAGCCAAATCTCTATCAATCATTACTTTCTGCCCTCTTATAACATATATTTGATTGATTACAAAATCTACCGGAACTATTATTTCAGACTTTTTTTCTGACATAAAAATTAATTAAAAATCATCCATTTCAAAATTTTCTATTCCACTTTCCAGCTCTTTGTTATACTTGCTGCAATCCATTTCTATTTCAATTCTTTTAGCAGGCTTTTCAAAATCACTTTGTGAAATTTTGATGGTTTTATCGGTATATACTTTTTGCATGTATTTTGCCCAAATTGGCAGGGCCATCTGAGCTCCCTGTCCTTGGTCTGTCCTGTCAAAATGAACCGCCCTGTCCTCGCCTCCAACCCAGCAACCGGAAACCAGATCGGGTGTAATTCCCATAAACCAGCCATCGGAATTATTTTGTGTTGTACCGGTTTTACCTGCTATCGGCATATTTAATTTGTATCGATAACGTAAACGACTACCTGTTCCCATTTGAACAACACCTTTCATTAATTGTAACATGACATAGGATTTTTCTTCATTCATAACCTCTTCGGTACGGGGAACAAAATCGGCCAGCACTTTTCCATTTTTATCTTCTATTCGTGTAACAAATGTGGGTTCGATCCAGGTACCTTTATTTGCAAATGTTGAATTGGCTCCAACCATTTCGAATACTGAAATTTCAGGTGTACCTAAACAAATAGATGGGGTAGGATCAATTTTACTGACAACACCCATTCGGTGCGCCAATTCTGCAACAGCATTTGCGCCAAATTGTTTTATCAGATAGGCTGATACATAATTTACAGAATGCGCCAAAGCTTGTTGCAGGGTAAGCATTTTACCGTCCAGTTTTTCTTCACCTCCTGCATTGTCAGGACAATATTGTGGCTGTCCGGGTGGCATATCAATACATGTTCTTACGTTGGGTACCCGGTAACAAGGGGAATAACCTTCCTGAATGGCAAGTGCATAAACAAACGGTTTAAATGTGGAACCAACTTGTCGTGAATGTCCTATTTGTACGTGATCATATTGAAAATATTTATGACTGATGCCACCAACCCAAGCTTTTATATATCCTGTTTGTGGCTCCATGGACATGAACCCTGTTTGTAAAAATCTTTTATAATAACGAATAGAATCCATTGGCGTCATCATGGTATCAATCGCTCCTTTCCAAGTGAAGAGGGTCATTTCGGTTTTTGTATTAAAATTCTTTTCGATAGCCGCTTCACTCATGCCTCCTTTTTTCAAAACACGATAACGCTCCGAACGCTTCATGCCTTGATGCATGATGCTTTTGATTTCTTCCTTATTTACATTCCAGGCAAATGGTGCGTTTCTTTTGTTCTTCAATTCTTTATCAAATGAGGCTTGCAACTCCCGTAAATGCTCTGTAACAGCTTCTTCGGCATAACGTTGCATTCGTGAATCAATGGTAGTATATATTTTTAGTCCATCACGATAAACATTATACTTTGTTCCATCGGGTTTGGGGTTTTCCTCACACCATTTTTTTAAAAACACATCACGTAAATATTCTCTGAAATAAGGCGCCAAACCCTCGTTATGATTTTCGGGTTGAAATTTTAATTTTAACGGGATCTTTTGCAAGGAGTCGGATTGGACCTTTGTTAGAAATCCGTATTTTTCCATTTGCTGCAGCACGGTATTTCTTCTTCCTTCTGATCTGTCATGAAAGCGGTTTGGATTAAAATAAGCAGGGTTTTTTGCCATTCCAACGAGTGTTGCAGCTTGCTCCATGCTTAAGGAATCCGGTGTTGTTCCAAAATAAATTTGTGCTGCTGATTTTATGCCTACCGCATTATTTACATAATCAAATTTATTGAGATACATCGCAATGATTTCCTGCTTGGTATATTCTCTTTCGAGTTTAACGGCAATGATCCACTCTTTAAATTTTCGTAATACCAAACCTGCTTTGCTGAGATCTTCTCTCGGGAAAAGCATTTTTGCTAATTGCTGTGTTAGTGTACTTCCTCCGCCACTAGCCGAATTGCCGGTTACTGCACCATAAACAGCTCTTAACAAAGCTCTAACATCAACTCCTGAGTGGTTGAAGAAACGAACATCTTCAGTTGCAATTAATGCGTTAACAACATTGGGAGAGATCTGATCAAATTTTACAATGGTTCGGTTTTCAGCATAAAACTTTCCAAGCACTTTCATATCGCTTGAAAAAACTTCGGTGGCTAAATTTGTTTTTGGATTTTGTAAGGCTTCGGTGTCAGGCAAATCGGCAAACATTCTAATGCATAATATGAATAAGAATAAAGAGAAAACAGGGCCTGCAAAAAGTATCCAAAACCAAAATACGTACTTTTTAAAATCTGTTTTTTTTGTTTTTTCAGCGCTCATTTTTTTACTCCTTTATCCACAATTGGACATGTACCGTTTTTATTTTTTTCATTGCCAAATTTTCAAATCGGCAAATTTTCAAATTATTTTATTCTCCTTTTTCTATTCGTAATCCAATATCCATAATTAATGGAACAATATCGGTACGCATACCATGTTGAATTTCAAATGTATATTTTCCGGATACAGGGAAACGGACATTTCGTTTAAATGGTATTTGATTATCATAAATATCGCCCATTCCGCTTCCTAACCATTTTCCTTTTTCATCAGCCAAAACACACTCCAGCGTATCGTTTGACATTTTTCCATTTGGGAAAGTTGTTTTAATGAATAAATAAATATTGCTGTAGGGATAACCATCGGCATTTCGAACGTTGATATAAAAATTTGCAGGTATTGCAATATCTGTTATTTCAACGTCATATTTTAAAATAGTTTTACTGCTCCAACCACTTTCAGGAATACTTTGATTTTGTTCAAATATGCGTGCGCTATCACAGGAATAAAAAAAGAATACACACAACAAAAAAAATGTTGCAAAAAAAATGGGTGCTGATTTTTTATTTGAACAGGTCATAAAAAATTTTCGTTACTCTTTTTTATTTAGTTGTATCCGGTGGCCTTTTGTTGTTGTTGTTCTGCCCAGGTTGCTTTATAGTTGGTCGCGGACGATTGTTAGTGTTTTTTGGCTTATTACTAATGTTTTGATTAGGGTTCGGCTTGTTTTGGTTTGGGTTCGGTTTGTTTTGATTTGGGTTCGGATTCGGTTTGTTTGGAACAGATTTGTTCCCATCCGAAACTCCTGCAGGCTTATTAGGGTTTGGAGGACCGTTTCGTCTCTTGTTATTATTTTTTGATTTCGATTTTTTGCTTTTATCGAATCGAGTAAGACTATCTTGTCCGACTACATTTTCGTAATCAGGTTTTTTCTCAACAAATTTTGGTTGAATAACTTTTACTAATAGATCTTCCGGCTTTTCGCCACTTGCATTCATTTCAATTATTAGCTTCACACGATCAACAGGAAGCGGAATAAAATTGTCCGGTTCATCGGTATAAGAGAAAAACATGGTTCGTCTGAAAATATCTGTTTTTTGATGGAAGGCTCTTCCTCGTGCAGTTTCCAGTTTCACATTATTTACTTCCGGGAAATCCTGAATGGCATCCAGATAACTATCCAATTCGTAATTCAAACAACATTTAAGTTTTCCGCATTGTCCGGCTAATTTCAAAGGGTTTAATGACAGTTGCTGATAACGTGCAGCACTGGTGGAAACGGAACGGAAATCAGTTAACCAGGTGGAGCAGCATAATTCGCGTCCGCAAGAAGCGATACCTCCTAAACGGCCGGCTTCCTGACGTGCACCGATCTGGCGCATCTCAATACGTACCTTAAATTCATCGGCCAGCACTTTTATCAGTTCACGGAAATCAACACGTTCTTCAGCGGTATAATAAAATATCGCTTTGGTTTTATCTCCCTGATATTCGACATCCGAAATTTTCATTTGTAAATTCAACTTTACAGCAATGGTGCGTGCACGATACATGGTGGAGTGTTCCAGATTTTGAGCCTCTACCCATTTATCAATATCGGTCTGTTTGGCTTTACGATACAATTTTTTAATTTCTTCGGATGCAGGATTTGCATTTTTCTTTTTCATTTGAAGGCGAACCAGTTCCCCTGAAATAGAAATTACACCAATGTCATGACCGGGAGAAGCTTCAACAGCAACAACATCTCCAACGTTTAATGGTAAATTGTTTACGTTCCTGAAAATCTCTTTTCGGCTATTTTTAAATCGAACTTCTATGCAATCAAATATTGGCTGACCGGCAGGTAATTCCATATTTGCTAACCAGTCAAATACATTTAATTTATTGCATCCTCCGGTACTACACGAACCATTGTTTTTGCATCCTCCCGGCAAACCTGTGCTTGCGGTGCTGCATCCTCTACCCGTTGAACATCCACTACATCCCATATTTTCAGATTTAGTTAATTGGTTAAATTAGTTCATTAGTTGATTTAGGCTATGTTTGTTATGCCTTTATTAACCGAATCACTCTTTTTTTTAACCAATCACCCTATTTAATTCATTTAACTTAATTAACCCGCTTTGGGTAAATTTAATAATTCATTGAACTTAAATGCCAGATCCATAAATAAAATTTTTGCATTTGCATTTCGTTCCATGTGATAATGTGCTTTGTTAAGCTCTTCAATAAATTGTTCGGTATTACTTGAATGAATAAATGGTGAAAATTTTTGAACAAATTCCTGTTCACTGGCACCCAGTTTTACCAGACTCGCATCACCATAATTTAAAACTAAACTTTCGCGAACAATGTGTAATGAATAATTCAAAAAGTTTTTTTGTCGTTCGCGTCCGGCATCTGCAACTTCATCGATCCAAGCTAATACAGCTTTCGGATCAAACTTTAAACTTGCTCGCATCAGCTTCTGAAAACGCATTAAATTCTGACCCGCATTTTCATTTTCCCGGATCAGCAACAATGCTTCGGCATAATTACCATCCGCTAAATGAGCTGTTTTTTCAGCATCTTCGGGCGATATTCCATTTCGTTCCACCAGCGCTTGTGTTAGATCTCTGTCGCTGATCTTTAGGATCTTAATTAGCTGGGTTCGTGAAACAATGGTACGTAAAAGTTGATCTTCATTTTCACAGACCAATAAAAATAAAGTTTTATCGGGTGGCTCTTCTAAAATTTTCAGCAACTTATTAGCAGCTTGCTGATTCATTTTTTCTGCCTGCCAAATGATCATTATTTTATATTCCGCTTCATACGTGGTTAGGCTTAATTTACGAAGTGTTTCAGCACTTTCTTCAACACCGATCACTGCTTGTTTGTTTTCTGCCTCCAGGAGTTCGAACCAGTTGAACAAGGTGATATACGGGTTATCCAAAAAGGCTTCCCGCCACTCTGCTGCAAGATCTGTACTGGTCTTTACATTTTTCGAAAGTGCAACAGGATACACAAAATGCAGATCGGGATGAACCAGTTTATTGTACTTCACACAAGAAGGACAAACACCGCATGAATCAGCTTCAAGTTTGTTTTTACATGAAATATATTGTGCATAAGCCAGTGCAAGAGCAAGACTTCCGCTACCTTGCGGACCCAAAAATAGTTGTGCATGACTAATACGTCCCTCGTTTACGGAACGTATCAATCGCTCTTTGATTGTTTGTTGGCCTATGATCTCACTAAATAACATTTTTTTGTGTTTCTATACTTTTCAAGGAAAAGCGAAGGGTGGTTCACCCATTACTTTTTTTAAACGATTTCAAAGATAACAAATGATTTGCGATGAAACGGTAGCTTATTTAGATTTTTTAAACGGAAGGTATTTGATAAGTTTTGGGGGTCTGTAAAATTTACTTAAAATAATTTAAGACCAATAGTAAGCATATTTTTCCTGTTATTTTACTCTTCCCGCTTTCTCGATGTGTCTGCTGCTTCAGCGCAGAGTGCTCGAAATGATCTGTGTGCATTCTTTTCGGGCGGAATCGAGAAAGTATGTGGCACACCTTATCAAATTGTTTTTCTTATAGCCTCTTTAAATTTGTTTCAAATTTATTATGTGTCGTCCCATACCGGGCTATATCTTAATACGGATCTTATTTTCTACTAATATCGAGTCACTACGAGACTATTTTTTCTCCTTTAGGAGCTATATATTGGTAGTAATGACAAAAGAAGAACATCAAAAAAAACCTTTAGGGGTGATATAAATTATCAGAAATAAATTTAAACAGACTTCTAGTCCTCGTTTTTTATTTTTTTGAACACCACATACGAATACACAATAGGAATAATTGCAATTACAGCAAGATAGGCCAGAAACAAAAATTCGCTGATCTGACTTGAAAAAAATGGCAAAGCTACCATTGTGATTAGTGTGGCAACTACCCATATTTTCGCTGCAAACCGATGTGTTTTAGTCCACACTTTTTCATTAGCAAGTGTCCATGGGGTTCGTATTCCAATGAAATAATTATGACGAATATTTCCTAAATAATTTCCAAGAATTAAAAATAAAACCAATGTGGAATAAATAATTAAGAATGAGATATTGAAATTATACCCCAAGGCGTAAAACGCGTTCAGAAAAAATGCAAAAGCGAAAAATAAATGCAACACAATTCGAATAATTTTATATTTATCCTGAAACAAACCATAGTTTTTTCGGGAGGGGTCAATCACCGGCAATACAAGAAATAAAAAGTATAAAAGAATATTTATTCCGGGCATTAACAGTACACCTTGGAGCTTATCGCTATAGTCATCGGGTTCGCCACTAAAATTAAAATGGGTTGGAATTTTATCCGGAAATTGATTCCAGAAAATTGCAATAAATACAAATGGTGCTATTAAAATTATCCAGATCAACCAATCGTTTTTTAGTGTTTTCATGTGTTTTTATTTTTTACTTTTTTTAATGTTTTTTTTTGTGATAGATCAATGGCCCATTTTACCATTTCATCAAATACTGTCGTGTTTAAAGAATAGGTAATAAACTGTCCTTCTTTAATAGAAAGTACAATGCCTGCTTGTTTCAAAAGATCGAGATGATGTGAAATGCTGGGTTTGCTGATCGAAAAATAATCGGCAATTTCTCCCGCATTCATATCCCGTTTTCGCAGTAATTCTATTATTTTTCTGCGTGTCGGATCGCCTAAAGCTTTAAATAGAAGATTCATTTTATGTATTTAGATAATTATATATTTAGGCAAATATCTAAATAAATTCTGAATTGACAAAATAGTTGATGAGAAGGTTAGTTTTTTTATTGTAAAGATTCTTCATTTCATTCAGAATGACATCGCATTAGTTTTGTCATATGGAGCGGAGCGAAATATCCTGATGGGGAAGCAGAGAAATAATTAGTTTGAGTAAAATTAAATTTGTCATATTGGATTGCGAAAAAGCATTGTAAAGTATGAACAGAAAAGTTATTTTTGCAGCACAAATTTTTCTGACAACCATTTCTAAAAAAAATAGATACTTATGAAAACAATTGATGATTATAGTTTCAAAGGTCAAAGAGTCTTGATTCGTGTTGACTTTAATGTTCCTCTGGATGCACAATACACTATTACGGATGATACCCGTATTCGTGCCGCTGTTCCAACAATTAAAAAAATCTTAAATGATGGCGGAAGCGTTATTTTAATGTCCCACCTGGGAAGACCAAAAGAAGGACCAACTGAAAAATATTCACTAAAACATATTGTAAATCATTTAAGTAAATTATTAAATGTGCCGGTTGCATTTGCTGCTGATTGCATTGGTAATGTTGCAAAAAGTGCCGCGAACAGTTTAAAGCCTGGTGAGGTTTTGCTTTTGGAAAACTTGCGGTTCTATAAACAAGAAGAAAAAGGAGATGTTGAATTCGCAAAACAGCTTTCTGAATTAGGAACATTTTATGTGAACGATGCTTTTGGAACAGCTCATCGCGCACATGCCTCTACTGCTATTATTGCCCAGTTTTTTCAGGGCAATAAATGTTTTGGTTATGTAATGAGTGGAGAATTAGCCAGTGTGGATAAGGTTTTAAATAAGTCGGAGAAACCGTTCACTGCGATCATGGGCGGAGCAAAAGTGTCGGATAAAATTTTGATCTTAGAACAACTCATCAACAAAGCAAACAATATTATTATTGGTGGTGGAATGGCATTTACATTTGTTAAGGCTCAAGGCGGAACAATTGGCAATTCATTGGTGGAAGAAGATAAACTACAGACCGCATTAAATATTTTGAAGGATGCAAAAGCGAAAGGTGTAAATATTTATATTCCTGTTGATGCCATTGTTGCTAATGCATTTGCAAACGATGCCGAAAAACAAACGGTGGATATCAAATCAATTCCTGACGGGTGGATGGGACTTGATATCGGACCTGCAAGCGAAAAAATATTTGCAGAAGTGATTTCAAATTCAAGAACAATATTATGGAACGGACCCATGGGAGTGTTTGAAATGAGTAACTATGAACATGGGACCAAATCAGCAGCCGAAGCGATTGTTGCAGCAACAAAAAAAGGAGCTTTTTCGTTAATCGGGGGAGGAGATTCGGTTGCAGCAATCAATAAATATCATTTTGCAGATGATGTTTCTTATGTTTCAACTGGTGGTGGAGCATTGCTGGAATATATTGAAAGCGGCAGTCTTCCTGGTGTTGAGGCAATAGAAAAATAATATTAATCTGCTTCTTCAATAAAGGTTACTTCGATATCATCGATTAAGATTTGCTTTTTTCCGAGATTCCATAAGTAAATACTTATTCTGTACTGGGCTGTTTTTAGTAGCGGAAGCTCAATGGCGCCTGTTACTTTTTCCCAGCCTTTTTTTGAATTTGCTGCCGTTTCATTGAGTGCCCTCCAAAAATAATTTTTCCCATCAGGTGTATCAATACTCACAACAAATTTTGCATGCGACTGTGGTTGATCATCATACTTCCAAAAAGATGTTTTTAATACGATGTTTTTTTTATTTAAAAAAGCAGGTGTTACCGTAAATGATAAACCATCACTGTATTCTATCAGGCTATCCACTTTTGTAGTGAACAGCCCTGAATGAGCGCCAACAGCTGGGTTTGAAACAGAACCCCTTCCCCAGCCCTGTTCTTCATTTTCAAAATCAGTAAAAAAACGCAACAGCTTTTTACCTTTAACAGTATGGTACAATTCTTCTTCGGAGCGAATCTTAAATGCGGTCATTATTTTTGCATTTCCAATCGTTACTGAATAAAATTCTTTCTGATACACATAGTCTTCCGCTTTGTGCCAACGATAATCGGCAATAAAATAATCAGCATTTTCTGCAGTATCGGTATATATCAGCCTCTCTCTTTCCTCAAGTGGCATCATGCGTGCATTTAAAGTTGCGGGATAACTCTCGGCAAATATTTTTATTTGTTTTGAACTATCTTTTTGTAAGATATTTTCCAGGACTTCTCTTGAAGAAAGTCCCCAATAGTCCATTTCAAAACGGCTCTTTATTTCATTCATATCTTTGCCTGCCAACGAATTAAAATAAAGATGTTCATATGGATGCAGTTGGATCATGCTTTTTATGACGCCAGCGAACGAAAAAAGAAGAATGAAGTTGAATATAAAAACAACTGTTTTTTTTTCTTTACTGATTTTATAAATCGCTTCAAGCCCATACACTGCAATTAAAATAAATCCTCCATGAAGAAAATACAAATGTCTGCCTGTATCAAAAACTACGCTTTTCAATACAAGGATCATCAGCATCGGCAGAAAAAACCAGATCAAAGCAATCAACTGATAATGTTGTGTTTTAATAAAGTTTAAAGGGGTTCTGATTGCTTTTATGAGTGATACAAATGTTCCTGTTAAAAATAAAACAGTGTAAAGAATAGGAGTTGAAATGCATATCCACAGGGGAACATAATGCCAAGGTAGTTCCGAGGATCTGTAAATTTTCCCTAAATAAAAAACATCGATATTCCAGTGATAATAAAACGCTTCTTTAAATGCACCTATAAAATGATGGATCGGCCCCAGCCATAATACCGGCCAAAAAAGAATGATCAAGGGAATTAAAAAAATGAAGTACGCTAAATTTGAAAAAAAATTCTGTTTGTTTCTTTCCTTAAAAGAGAAAATCAATTCGATCAGAAAAAGAGTAATTAAAATAAGCGGAATAATAATTCCCATTATTCTAATATCAATTGTAAAAGCCGTAATTAAGGCGCAAAGGAAAGCCCAAAAAAGAGTTCTCTTTTCATAAAAAACAATTGCCAGATAAATGCTGATCGTGAAAAAAGAAAGGAAAACAGGATCTTTTGAGTTGTAAAAGGAGTGGGCAAAAACAGGAGGACTTAACACATATAACAAACAGCCGATTAATGCAAGGGTTTTGTTTTTGAATATTTTTAAAGTCAGTAAATAAAAGAAAATGGAAGAAATGAAGAAAACAAGAAAAGTTGCCAGGTGCCGCATTTGAAAAATATCCCGGGAATCGGATAATTTAAAAATCTTTTCCAGTGCTATAAGGAACACTTCAAAAGCTGGTCCGTGATATTTATCCCCACTGTTTAATAGCTCTGCGCTATTATGATGTGTAATAAAATCAAAGTTAACATGTCCTATATATTTCCACTGAGAATTTTCATCCCAGGATAAACCATAATCTTTATAAATACTGATACCGGCAAGTAAAAACAAAACAAAAAAACCAACTACAATAAATTTGTAATTTTTTTCAATCCAGGTACAAATACTTTTTTCTAATGTCGATAGCATTTTAATAAGAAGTTCTTGGTGTGTTTGCTTAAAATTTAGGTAGCTGTTTTAAACAACGATCTTCCTGTAGGGTCATTTCCGCTTTTGCAATTTTTGTTTTGTCTTTGTAACCAAGCAAATGTAAAGTGCCATGAATTAGTATTCGATGCAACTCATCTTCAAAGGATTTAGAAAATTTCAGAGCATTTTCTTTTACCCGTTCTATACTGATATAAACATCACCGCTTATGTCCAGATTCGGGTTTCCTTGCGAATAATCAAATGTGATAATATCTGTATAGGTATCGTGATCTAGATGTTGTTTGTTGAGGCTGAGCAACTGATCATCTGAACAAAAAATAAAATTTAATTCTCCGGCTTTGCGTTTCTTTTTTTTAATGGTTGAGGTGATCCATTGTTTAAGAATCACTTTGTTTTTTAATGTAAATTTTATGTCTTGTGTATGGAAATAGATCATGGTGTATAATTCTTATTATCGCGAATTTACGAATCTTTGTTAAAATGAATTGCCTAATACAGCGGCTTCAAAAAAATTAAGGAATAATAATAAAAAACCAATTTTTTAAAAAATGATATTTTATGAATTATATCATGTTGTTTTTTTTATGTTTTTTAGCAAATAATTATATATTTGTTTTCCAAAAAAATCCAAAAATTAATACCAATGAAAAAAATTCATGCCTTTTTTATTATAACAATGCTTTTTACTGTTTATCATTCTTTCGCAATTGAATTGAACGGAAACAATAAAAGCGATAAAAAACACACTATTGCAGACCCTCCTTGTGAAACATACATTTATGGTCCTTCAACCTGGTGTATTAATGCCGGAACTATTAGTTTAACAGGTTATGTAAACCCGGATTGCAACTCGAATTGGGGGGTGCTTTCAGGATCAGGCACACTTAATGTAACCGGTGGTGGTGCATCTGCGACTTATACTCCTTCTCCTGCCGATGCAGGCACAACTGTAAAAATTGTACTTGACAATGATGCACTATACTGTACTGCAACCGGTGGAGTAATTATTGCTGAATTAGATATTGTAATTACTGCTTTACCTGGTACACCTGGCACATTAACCGGTTCAAATAGTGTTTGTCAGGGTCAAAACGGACTTGTTTATTCTGTTCCTTCAATTTCAGCAGCAACAGGTTATAACTGGTCATTACCAAGCGGGGCCACAATTACCTCGGGATTAAATACCAATGCTATTCAAATTAATTATTCTACTTCAGCCACGTCAGGAAATATTACTGTTGTCGGAACTAATGGTTGTGGAAACGGACCTGTTTCCTCCTCTTTTGTGGTAACGGTTAACCCCTTACCTGGAGCTGCAGGAAGTATATCCGGTCCAACAAGCGTTTGCCAGGGGCAAAATTCTGTTTCATATTCCGTTGCTGCAATTGCTAATGCAACAAGTTATAATTGGACATTGCCAATTGGGGCATCTATTGTAGCAGGTAACAATACCAATAGCATTACGGTTAATTTTTCGGAGTCTGCATCTGGTGGTGGTGTTGGAGTAACAGGTGTTAATGCGTGTGGAAATGGAACTTCTACCATGTTGCCAATTAGTGTGAATCCTTTGCCTCTTGCCGCAGGCAGTATAACCGGTACAACAAATTTATGTGCGGGTACAAACAGTGTTTCTTATTCTGTTCCTTCAATTACAAATGCCACAGGATATGTCTGGACCTTACCAAATGGCGCTTCTATTGCAACAGGTAGCAATACAAATAGTATAACAGTTAATTATTCAGCATCTGCTACGTCTGGAACGGTTTCCGTTATCGGGACAAATTCATGTGGCAATGGCGCGTCTTCAGCCAGTACAGTTATTGTTAACCCTTTTCCTGTTGCAGCAGGAAGTGTATCAGGCATAGCCGCAATCTGTCAGGGACAAAATAGCCTTACCTATTCTGTTGCTGCAATCACAAACGCAACAGGTTATTCATGGAGTTTGCCAACCGGTGCAACAATAGCATCAGGAAGTAATACCAACAGTATTACTGTTAATTATTCTAATTCAGCTTCTTCAGGAAGTATTACTGTTTACGGGACAAATTCTTGTGGTAGCGGAACTACATCTTCCAGCTTACCAATAACCGTAAATCCTTTACCTTCTGCATCCGGGGTTATTTCCGGTACAGCGAGTGTTTGTAAAGGACAAACAGGCCTTACCTATTCTGTTACTGCAATCACAAATGCAACTGGTTATTCCTGGAGTTTACCATCCGGTGCAGCGATAACTTCCGGTAATAATACGAATACAATAACTGTGGACTATTCTGTTTCTGCTGCATCTGGCGATATTACCGTTTATGCTACAAATGGTTGTGGCAATGGAACAACTTCTTCTGCTTTTGCCGTAACAGTAAACTCTTTGCCTCTTGTTACTGCAAATGCTTCTGCAACAACTGTTTGCTCAGGAAATACAGTTATACTTACCGGAGGAAATGCTAGTTCTTATACTTGGACAGGTGGTGTAACCAATGGAAACCCTTTTAATCCAACCAGTACAATTACATATACTGTAACCGGCATTGATGGTAATGGATGCAGTAATACAGCAACTCAAACAATTAATGTAATTACACCGGCAACACCATCAATTTGTATGGTTACAGTGGACGATGCATCAAATTACAATATTATTTACTGGGATAAGTCATCTTTTGTAAACACGAGTGTTGATTCATTTATAGTTTATCGTGAAACGACTTCCAATGTTTATAAAAGATTAGGTTCCGTTTCTGTTGATTCAATGAGTTCGTTTACTGATACAGTAAGAGCATTGTATTTTCCATTTACGGGTGATCCCAATGTGGGAACCTACAGGTATAAATTGCAAATACGTGACACCTGTGGCAACCTGGGTACAATGAGTTTATATCACAATACCATTTATGCAAATCAAACAGGTGGCACGTTCAATTGGAATCATTATCAAATTGAAGGAGAAGCAACACCTCTTCCTCAGTTATCGGCTTATCTTTTAGAAAGGGATAATAATAATACCGGTAGCTGGACAGTAATTGGAGGGGTAGCCGGTTCGCAAACATCGGTAACAGATCCTGGTTATGCTACTTATCCGAATGGAAGATGGCGCATTAGTACTTCCTGGAGCATTAATTGTGATCCTACACGTGCAAGTATAAACACTACCCGATCAAATATTAAACATACTTCGGTGGCTACAGGTTTAATTCAAAACGAATTAAGTGAATCAACATCGCTTTATCCGAACCCTGCAAATAATGAAGTTACGATAGAAGTATCAGAGCAAATACAAGATGCAACCCTAAAAATTACAAATGCAATTGGTCAAACTGTATTTGAAGAAACATTAAACTCCACTGTCAATACAAAAACCTTGAAACATATTGATATCAGTAATTATACAAAAGGTATTTATACGGTAAGAATTGAAAGCAAAGGAGTTAAAGCGATCAAAAAATTAGTAGTAAATTAGACAAAATCCTATATTTCACGGTTAAAGGATGCTTATATAGATATGTATGAGCGTTTTTTAATTTTAAAACCTTGCCAGTTTCAAAAATTGTATTATTTTAGCATAAAAATTTTAAAAAAATTAACATGAAAAAAATTACTCTTCACCTTATTAGCACAGTAATTCTGATTTTTATCAGCACTATTAATGTTTTGGCTCAACCTATTGGTTTTTCTGCAAACAACACTCAGGGTTGCGCCCCGCTTGCAGTCGTATTTACAAACACTACGACCGATCCAAATGCGTATCGATACGAATGGGATTTTCAGGATGGTAGTCCTGTTTTTGTTGATACTTTACCAACAACAGTTACTCACACATTCACTAATTCCGGTTGGTACAATGTTAATATAAATGTTTTTGACATTAGCGGAAGTTATATTGGATACGCTTATTGTAATAATGGGAACATTCAAGTAGATGGACTAAGTATTAGCGGCCCTGATAGTGTTTGTCAGAACGAATCCACCGGCTTTTGTACCGGCTCAAATGGTCCGGCAAATAATGTATCCTGGGATTTTGGCGATCCAGGGTCCGGTACAAACAACACTTCTACTCAACCCTGTCCGATGCATACTTTTTCAACATTAGGAACTTATACAGTAACGGTTGTTGCAACCACAAGTTGTGGTATAGATACAGCCTCAAAAACAATATATGTTACAAATATTTCCTATCCTCAAGTCAATTTTTGGGCAAACTCTCCTTCATGCCCAAATACTCCAATAAATTTTAGTGCAGGTTCGTTTGCCTCTTATAGCTGGGATTTTGGTGATCCAGGTTCAGGCACTGCAAATACGTCTACACTGCAAAATCCGGAACATACTTACACAACGGTTGGAAATTATTATGCAGCCTTAACCGTTACCAATGGTTGTGGTAATACAGGTATTTATGGTGATACTATCAGGGTTTCAAATACTGTTGGATTTCCAGGTGGAATGGGAGTTGGAAATCCTGGTTCAGTTTGCCCTAATCAACAAGTGAATTGTTACATTTATGGGAGCTCTAATTATCCGAAATATGTTTGGGATTTTGGAGATGGTACTCCAAAAGATTCATCTGGTACAAACGTGAATCATAATTTTGGTGCAACATTAGGAACATATACAATTTCATGTAAAATAACAAATGCATGTGGAATAGATACCACACTTTATAATACGATTTCTGTTTCAAACTATACTCCTTATCCTAATCAATCATGGTTTACATTGCAAGTATACTCATCTCCTTCGTGTCCAAATTCAACTGTAAGTTTTGATGCACCGGGTGGCTATAATACCTATGTTTGGAAATTTGGAGATAGCCCGGACTCTACCATAACCAACAATAATTATAATAATCATACCTATGGCAGCCTTTTAGGAAACTATACTGTTTCAGTTAGAATAACGAATTCCTGCGGAAATGATACCACGTTATATGGTACCGTTGTAGTAGATACCAATGCTTACTTTTCTAATCAATCTTGGTTCCAATTACAAGCCAATTCTCCATCTTGTCCAAACTCCGGTATTTATTTTGATGCCCCATATGGATTCTCTAACTATACATGGGATTTTGGTGATGGTACACCTCAGGTAACATCCACTTATGGAAGTTATAATCATACCTATGGAAATACCATTGGAACATATACCGCTTCGGTTAAAATTACCAATGGGTGTGGAAACGATACCACCATTTACACAACAGTTCAAATTTCAAATAATATTGGTTTCCCTAATCAAACGTGGTTTGAATTATCCGGACCAAGCACTGCTTGCCCTGGTGATCAAATGAATTGGAATGCTCCTGGTGGATATACAAATTACAAATGGAAATTTGGAGATGGAGACAGTGTAATGAGTACCAATAGTTATGCAAATCATATTTATGCTGCAACAGGAACATATAACGCCTCTGTAAAAATTACAAACAACTGTGGTAGAGATACTACACTTTATGGATCTATTATAGTTAATAACACTGGATCATTCCCTAATTGGCTTCAAATTTATGCGTCACCCACAACCAGTTGCGCCAATGATATGATAGCATTTAGTTTGAATCAAAATAATTATTCATCCTATGACTGGGATTTTGGTGATGGTCAAACAGCATCCTCAACAGGTGAAAATATTCAACATGCTTATGATACTATCGGAAATTATACTGTTTCCTGCCAGGTAACAAACGGTTGCGGTAATACAACCACAATAACTACCACAGTTCAGGTATCCAACAGCAGCCCTGTAAGCAACGACATAGCGATTGATGGGGTCCTTCAAAATCCTTCCTGTCCGAATGATGAGGTGTTTTTTTTAATTAAAGAAGGTCAGAGCAGTTATACTTATGTATGGAATTACGGAGACAGTTCCGGTGCGGATACCACAGTTGGAACAGGAGGACAGCATATTTATTCAGCAACAGGTGTCTATACGGTAACAGTGTTAGTGATCAACGGATGTGGCTCGACTAAAACTATTTCCAATACAGTTACTGTTTCTGACACTATTTCTCCAACCCTTACTGATGACCAGGGATATAAAAATTGGGGCTTTCCAGGAAATGATCAAAATGGAATTGCTTCTGCAGCAGGATGTGCCGGAGATGCGGTTCTTTTTTATTTTTTAGGTTCAGCTGCTGATAACGTTTGGGATTTTGGTGATGGTACTACCGGAACGGCAACAGAAAGTATGATGATAGATGGTGGAGATAAGACGATGCCAATTACTATTATTAATCATGCTTATTCCGCTAATGGTAATTATTTGGTTTCACTTACCATCACTAATAGTTGTGGTAATAGTGTTACAGATACCATGACAATTAAAATAGGAGGTAATCAGACTGTAAACGGTGATTTGACAAACTCTCCCCCTCCTTTCACCACTTGTGCCGCCATTGATTTTCTTGCATTTGGTGGTTCTACCTATGGATGGAATTTTGGTGATGGTGATACTCTTTCTTCTCCTTCACCTACAGTGTCCCATACATTTGCTACACAAGGTGTATATGTTGTAAGCGTATTGATAACCAATGGTTGTGGAAATACAGCAACTTATTCCCGTTCTATTAATGTTGATGGTGCCGGGGGCCCTGCTGTTTCGCTGGTCTCTTCATTGGCCCCTACCTGTGTTGATGGAAACGATGGAACAGCTACCATTTCGGTATCGAGCGGACAACCGCCATATGTATATTCATGGAATGATGAAAACGGGCAAACTTCTGATGTTGTAACAGGTTTAACACCAGGGTTATATTATGCTACGGTTACTGATGACATTGGCTGTGCTTCCACATTTGCCGTTTCTATTCCTAGTCCAGCTCCAATTGTGTTAGGAACTTCAAGTACAACTACTGGTTGTGGTACATCAACAGGAACAGCTACTGTTTCGGTTTCAAGCGGAGGAACAGGACCATTTACCTATTTATGGTCAACAGGTGGCATAAGTGTTACTGAAACAGACCTTGCGGTTGGAACTTATTCTGTTGTTGCCACAGATGTAAACGGTTGTTCTTCATCTGCAAATATTGGAATCAGTGAAAGTGGCGGAGCTGTGCTTTCTGTCAATAATTTAACAACTATTTTGTGTTATGGAAGTTCGACAGGAGCAATTGATATTAATGTTACCGGTGGAACTTCCCCATATACATATGCCTGGTCTAATACCGCAATAACACAGGATATTACAGGCCTGGCTGCAGGTAGTTATTCGGTTCAGGTTACAGATAATAGTGGTTGTAGAGCAACTTTAAATACAACGGTTATTCAGGCAACTGAAATTATGGTTGCAACAAGTACCACACATTCCCCTACTTGTGGAAATTTTGATGGGAATGCAATTGCCACTCCATCTGGTGGAACTGGACCATACACCTATTTATGGGATGCTAATGCAGGAAGTCAGACTACACAAACTGCTACTGGTTTACCTGCAGGAACATATACGGTTACCGTTACTGATTTTAAAGGATGTACAAAGGATGGAGTAATTTCATTGAGCAACTCTAATTCACCTACTCTTTCGGCTGTAGTAACAGATGTAAGTTGTTTTGGCAACGCGAATGGTGCTATCAATATTAGTGTTACAGGCGGTACAGGTCCATATTTATATACATGGAGTGTTAATCCCCCTCAAACAAATAATCAGGACGTGAACACCTTAGCACCGGGAAATTATTCTGTGTTTGTAAATGATGCACATGGTTGTATGAGTTTCAGAAATTATACTATTACCCAACCCTCTGTACTGGCAACAACAGTAACTAATACAAGTGTAACTTGCAGTAATACAGATGGAACTGCAACAGCAGCACCAACAGGAGGTAACACCCCATATACTTATTCC
>MEPB01000013.1 GCA_001769385.1 Bacteroidetes bacterium RIFCSPLOWO2_12_FULL_35_15
AAAAAATATTTGAACTCTTCCTCTATAATGCACTACTAACAAACAAAGTTAAACCAATTGCTACCTGTTAATATGACATTGCCCTTCAAAGGGGGACATAATCCTGTAAGCAATGAAATAGACGTCATTTTATATTGCTTTTTTTGAAACAAAATTACCCCTCGAACTGAAACGTGCAGCCGAATGAAGATAAAAAAAACGTCCTGAGCGAACAAGACGTTTTCGAATTCAAGAGATCAAATTATTGTTATTTCAGAATGGTAATTTTTTTAACGGTTTTTTCTTTATCAGTTGACAATTCCACAAAATACATTCCTTGCGCTTCAGTTGACAGATCAAGGTTGAAAATACCGGAGGAGATATTTGAAAGCGTTCTTGTAGATATTACTTTACCTAAAATATTTATTATTTTAATGGTTACATTTTGTGCTGTTTGTAAATTAACATTCACACTCATTTCTCCTTTACTTGGATTCGGATAAATGGAGAAGGATGAATTAAAATCATTCGTATAAATAGAAGTCGTATTGGAAATGTTAATGTTATCAATATATAGCGCTTGTCCCCAACCGCTTTTGTTTTCGAAAGCTATGCGCACAGCACTTTGTCCGATATACGATGAGAGATCAACTGTATCTGTTCTCCATTGAGATGCTGTGGGAACAAAAGCCCCGTTATTGTTGGGAGCAGTAGCTAATGAAGTACCTCCTTTTGCATAAACCCGGTTCCAGCTGGAGCCGCAATCATTTGATGTTTTCAGGAGCAAGGAATCGTAATAAACATTGCTATAACGAGCGTAAGCTACATCAAAGGTTATTTTAACCGGTCCTGTAACACTTGAAAGATCTAAATAGGGAGTATAAATAAAATCACTTTGATCAGAAATATCAGTATTGATATTATTATCCATTTGTGCACAGGTGCTGCTTGTTCCAAAACCTCCGGCACCGGTAAATTGCACCCATGTTTCATTTGCATCCGGATTCCCGATACTAAAATTAGTGCTTGGGAATGTTGCCTGAAAATTTTCCGTTTGTGGAATTGTTGCAACAGGTGATGCGGTGATGATAGAAAAAGTACTTGTTGTACTATCGTTCACAGTATTTTGTTCGGTACTTCCATTTGGATTGGTAGTATAGGAAGTGAATGTATGTGAACCAACACTTAATCCTGTTAGTGCAGGTAAACTTATCGTAGTACTTTGATACGTATTTAAACTTCCTGTCCAGGGTAATGTTTGAACGCTTCCGCCATCCAGCTGGTAATTAATGGTACAGGTTGTTAATGTTGCTGAGCCATAATTATGAATTACCAGTTGCGGTGTAATAGAAGTATTACAGGTTGCTAACCCATTTGCAGGATTATTAATTGATTGAACCCCGGCATCAAAAGCAAATGCCGGTGGCAATGCATAGGGATCATAACCATCTACTGTGGTAGCGCCAGTGTTTCCAGGATCCAGCCATACTTTTAACTGTGTTGCTGAAGTTCCTCCGCCTAACCAGGAGGTAGAAAATTTCCCATAATTATCATGATTATCAGCAGGTGCAACTCCGCAAGCAGAAGGGCCACCATAAAGCTGACCAACTATTCGGTGATTCTGATCGAATAATGGAGCACCGGATGAGCCAGGTTCAGTACAAGCAGTGGTCCATTCACCAACCTGCCAGGTGTCAGCAGCCGGAGTTCCCCATGATGCCGTAGTAGTGGGATTTAATGCTTCCGATATTTTTTTTATATCTCCACTTGGATGGTGGATGCACACTACTGAATCAGCAGGGATATTTACATTGGACCAACCGTTAAAATAAGGAGCGTATGTTTGTGGAACAGTTCCTGAACTTAGGCCACCGGTAATTTCTACTAAACAAAAATCTGATCCTGCATTGCGTGCCCTTAAAGTAGATGCATTAAGTGTTTGTGATGAAGGAGAACCTGCAGGGTCTGAACAGCCCGGTGCTTCCCAATTAAAGCGAAAAACCCATGTTGCAAAGTCGTTTGAAGAAGAACAATGATTTGCTGTTAACACATACGGTTTACCATCAAGAGGTACATCATTCACTAATGAACCGGTACAAAATTCACTACCGCCAACTACTAAGCAAACTACTCCGTGTTTTTCATTTTGCCAGGCTGTTCCTACCGGACAATTTACATTTACCTGGCAAGCACCGGCATCCCCAAAAGATTTTTGAGCATATTCAACAACTCCTCTATAACCATGTGTTACACGAAATAAGTTCAATCGACCTGGATTTGCAACAGCAGTCGGTTCATAATATTCGATAACGATCGCTTCTCCCGGTAGCAGGTCAGTTGCAAACATTCTGGAGGCATCATTATTTTTTGAAGTAAATGCACCGATCACAAATTTTTTATCTGCTGTATAAATAAAAAGTTTAGCACCAACAGGCAAATAAAAATCATCAAAAGCGAGGTTCATTGAAATCGCATCTTTTGATTTTATACCTAATTGCCACAGTCTGTCACCATTTGTTAAAGTGGTCCAGGTACCTGAATTGCTCAGGTTATAATTTACAAAATGATTGAACCCAAACCTGAACGGTCCTTTGTTTTGATCGTTGATGGCATCCTCTGCTTTCAATGCCGCAACATCAACTGTTGGCAGGTTTTCAAATTTTATTGTGGCAGTTGTTTGGAAATGTTTTTCGAAACTTATTGGCTTTCCGCCCTGGCTAAGTTGTGCAAAAGCTGTGTTACAAAATAACGAGCTTGAGAGTAACAGAATTGATAGTACGTTTTTTTTCATTTTGAGAAAATCTTAATAGTACTGATAAATGTACAAAGTAAAGATCGTATTTAATTTAACTAAAAAAACGTCTAAAAATTAATTTAGACGTTTTTGGGATTAACAGCTATTATTTTTAACCACTACTTAATCAGATTTATTTTCCTTACCACTTTTGAATTATTTGTTTTGATTTCAACAAAATAAATTCCGTTTGTTTCTGTTGTAAGATCAATAGCATAAGTTCCACCCAGGGTGTTACTTATTTTTTTGCTTGAAATTTCCTGTCCTACAATATTTAATATTTTCAAATAAATGTCATCCGATTTTTCGAGCTCGACACTAATATTAAATGAACCATTGTTTGGATTTGGATAAATATTGATTGATGTACTAAAATCATTACTAAAAACAGATGTTGTACCACTTGTAAGATTAATATTATCAATATATAAAGTTTGTCCCCAACCGCTTAAATTTTGAAATGAAATGCGTGCGGCAGAATTTCCGGCAAAACTATTTAAGTTTATTGTTTCTGTTCTCCATTGTGTTGCGGTTGGAACAAAAAGACTACTTGCGTTATCCGGAGCTGTTGCCAGGCTTGTACCTCCCTTTGAATAGATATTAGTCCAGGAAGAACCACAATCAGTTGTTATCAATACTTTTAAAGAATCTGAATAAGTGGAACTGTATCGGGAATAAGCAACGTCAAATTTTAACGTGATAGGAGCAAGAGCGCTGGTTAAATTCAAATAAGGAGAATAAATATAATCACTTTGTCCGTCCAAACTTGTCGAGCTTGAATAATTATCCATTCTGGCAGATGAAGTACTTGTTCCAAATCCTCCTGCGGTGGTGACTTTTGTCCAGGTAACATTGGCATCCTGATTTACTATCGTCCAGTTCGTAGAAGGGAAAGTACTTTGAAAACTTTCTGTTTGTGGAGTTAAAACAACCGGTGATGCTGAAATTATAGTAAAATTAGTTGTTTGAGCGTCATTTGCAGTATTCCCATCGGTATTAGAATTCGGATTTGAAGTATAGCAATTAAAGGTATGAGACGCAGGGCTTATTCCATTCATTACAGGTAATGTAAATGTTGCAGTTTGAGCAGTTGTTAAACTACCCGACCAGCTATATGTTTGAAGAGTTCCTGCATCAACTTTATAGTTAATTGTACAACTTGTTAATGAGGATGAACCAAAGTTCTTTAATGTAACAGAAGGAGTAAGGGATGTATTGCAGCTGGAATAACCGGTTGCAGGATTGTTAACTGTTTGAATACCGGCATCATTTGTAAATCCGGGAGGTATTGCATTTGGATCAAAGCCATCTGTGGTGGTAGCTCCGGTATTTCCAGGATCCAGCCATACTTTTAACTGTGTTGCTGATGTTCCGCCACCCAACCAGGAAGTAGAAAATTTTCCATAATTATCATGGTTGTTAGCTGCTGAAGCTCCACATGAAGATGGTCCACCATAAAGTTGACCAATTATCCGGTGGTTTTGATCAAACAAAGGGGAACCCGATGAGCCCGGTTCAGTGCAAGCAGTGGTCCATTGGCCCACTTGCCATGTGTCAGCAGCCGGATTTCCCCAAGATGCAGTGGTAGTAGCATTTAATGCTTCAGATATTTTTTTTATATCTCCATTGGGATGATGGATACCAACTACAGAAGAAGCAGGAGTGTTTATTTTTGACCAACCATTGAAATACGTAGCATAAGCAGCAGGAACTGTTCCTCCTGATAAACCTCCTGTAATTTCAACTAAACAAAAATCAGATACTGCACTGCGAGCTCTTAAAGTTGATGCATTAAGCGATTGGGTTGTTGAAGGGGAACTTCCGGGATTTGTACAACCGGGTGCTTCCCAGTTGAAACGAAATACCCATGTTGCCCAATCATTTGACCCCGAGCAATGGTTAGCAGTTAACACATAAGGTTTACCATCTTGTGGTACATCGTTTACCAGGGAGCCGGTACAAAACTCGCTGCCACCTACTACCAAACAAACCACCCCTCGTTTTTCATCTTGCCAATTTGTTCCTGTTGGACAATTCACATTTACCTGACAGGCACCTGAACCCCCAAATGATTTTTGAGCATATTCAACAACTCCTCTATAACCATGTGTTACTCGAAATAAGTTCAATCGACCTGGATTTGCAACAGCAGCTGGTTCATAATATTCGATAACGATAGCTTCTCCCGGTAGGAGGTCTGTTGCAAACATTTTGGAGGCATCATTGTTTTGGGAAGTAAATGCACCGATCACAAAACTTTTATCAGCCGTATAAATAAATAACTTAGCGCCATCCGGCATATAATAATCATCAAAAGCGAGGTTCATTGAAAGCGCATCTTTTGATCGAATGCCCAATTGCCACATTTTATCTCCATTTGCTAATGTGGTCCATGCACCTGAATTGCTCAGATTGTAATTTACAAAATGATTGAATCCAAATCGGAACGGTCCTTTATTTTGATCATTGATGGCATCCTCTGCTTTCAATGCCGTAACATCAACTGTTGGCAGGTTTTCAAATTTTATTACTGCAGTTGTTTGGAAATGTTTTTCAAAGCTTACCGGCTTTCCGCCCTGGCTAAGTTGTGCAAAAGCTGTGTTACAAAATAAGGAGCTTGAGAGCAGCAGAATTGATAGTACGTTTTTTTTCATTTTGAGAGAGATTTTTTTGTTGGTATTGAAAATTCATTTTTTTTCAGCAATAAGGATACGAAGTATTTTTCAGAAAAGCTAAAAAAACAAACACTGTCATTGGAAACTCTTCTTGAGTATATCAGAGATTCTGCTTGGAACAAGTTTGCGTTAGGGATAGCAGCGGAAATCCTTTTGTGAGGGACGAGCAAAAGATTGTAGTGAATAGCCCGACCCGCAGGGGAACGCCCTGAAATTATTTACTCGCAAACAATTTCTCCAAGCCGAACATTTCATCCCTTAAACGAGCTGCTTCCACAAAATCAAATGCCTTGGCGGCAGCATCCATCGCTTTGCGGGTGCGGGTAATGGCTTTTTGTAATTCTTCTTTACTCATGTATTGAACAACCGGGTCGGCCGCATAATTAATCACATCACTCTCCACATATGCATGGCCAAGATTTCCTTTTGCATCCACAATAACAGTTGTTTGTCCCATGATGGATTCACGCGTTTTATTCAATGCTGTTGGAACCAAGCCATTATCTAAATTATAAGCGATCTGTTTTTGGCGCCTGCGTTCTGTCTCGTCAATGGTGCGTTGCATGCTGCCTGTCATTTTATCGGCATACATTATTACTTTACCGTTGATGTTACGGGCTGCTCGTCCAGCTGTTTGTGTTAATGCGCGGTCAGAACGAAGGAAGCCTTCTTTGTCGGCATCTAATATGGCAACCAATGAAACTTCGGGTAAATCCAACCCTTCACGTAATAAATTGATCCCGATCAATACATCAAATTTGCCAAGTCGCAGGTCACGCAAGATCTCCACACGTTCGAGCGTATCAACATCCGAATGAATATAGCGACAACGAATCCCAATGTTGAGCATGTATTTTTGTAATTCTTCCGACATGCGTTTGGTAAGCGTGGTAACCAAAATCCGTTCGTCACGTTTGGTCACTTTATCAATTTCTTCGAGCAGATCATCAATTTGATTCACACTCGGACGAACCTCTATAATCGGGTCCAGCAAACCTGTTGGGCGAATCACTTGTTCGGCAATAACACCTTCTGATTTTTGTAATTCATATTCAGAAGGAGTTGCACTCACATAAATTACCTGATTGAGCATGGTTTCAAATTCCTCAAATTTCAAAGGACGGTTATCCATGGCAGCAGGCAAACGAAAACCAAAATCAACAAGGTTCACCTTACGTGCACGGTCGCCACCATACATGGCTTTTATCTGTGGAAGGGTAACATGACTTTCATCGATCACCATTAAAAAATCATCAGGGAAATAATCGAGCAGACAGAATGGGCGGGAACCCGGTGTGCGCCTGTCGAAATAACGTGAATAATTTTCGATGCCCGAACAATAACCCAGTTCACGCATCATCTCCAGGTCGTAGGTAACACGGTCTTCGAGGCGTTTTGCTTCCAGGTGTTTTCCCATTTCTTTGAAATAATCCACTTGTTTCACCATATCATCCTGGATCTGGTAAATAGCGCTTTTCATCGTTTCGGGACTGGTTACAAATATGTTTGCAGGATAAATAGTTACGCTATCCAGTTTCTCCATGCTTTTGCCGGTGCTGGTTTCAAAGTATTCGATCTCTTCGATCTCATCATCAAAAAATGCAACACGCAAGGAATAATCGGCATACGCTAAATTGATATCCACCGTATCACCTTTTACACGGAAGTTGCCACGAAGAAAATCGGCTGTGGTGCGTGAATATAAACTCTCTACTAATTTATGTAAGAAACGATTTCTTCCAATGATCTCACCTTTTTTAATCTGAATCACATTTTCGCGAAACTCCATTGGGTTACCGATACCATAAATACAGGAAACGGATGAAACAACAATTACATCGCGCCTGCCTGAAAGTAGGGCAGAGGTAGTGCTTAAGCGAAGTTTTTCAATTTCATCGTTGATGGAAAGATCTTTTTCGATATAGGTATTGGTGCTGGGAATAAAAGCTTCGGGCTGATAATAATCGTAATAACTCACAAAATATTCGACCGCATTTTTAGGGAAGAACTGTTTGAACTCCCCATATAATTGAGCAGCCAGTGTTTTATTATGACTCAATACCAAAGTTGGTTTTTGAGTTTGTTCAATAACATTGGCAATGGTAAATGTTTTTCCGGAACCGGTAACGCCCAATAATGTTTGAGCCGGCATGTGTGTGTTTATCCCTTCAACCAATTGTTTGATGGCTTGAGGCTGATCACCTGTCGGTGAAAAATCGGATGTTATTTTGAATTGCATTGGGGTGCAAATTTACGAATTATGAATGGATAAAAGAATGTGGAATTAAGATTGTAGAATTAAGAATTAAAAAGTGAGTAGGTTTTTGTTGTGTTTTAAAATGGTTTACATTTGGGAAGTATAACATGTGAGTTTTGTAATTTTGAAATAAGGGTTTACGCGAAATTAGTTTCGTTAAGATTAATGTTATGAGTAATGCCAAGACCGATGTTAACTTGAAACAAATGAACACGAATAAAATCAAATGAAAAAACTTTTTACATTCATTGTTTTGATTTTCTCAATTACAGCGGGTAAGACGCAAACAATTCCAAATGCAGGGTTTGAAAGCTGGACAACTCTTGCTGAACCTGATTTGTGGAATAGCTTTAGTACCTGTCAACAAGCTACTCCAGGTGCTGTGGGTTTATATTATGCTAAATTTTCAAACGAACTTGTATATATTAGTCCATCATCATTTGGAATACATATTGGGGTACTCTATAGCCGAAGTTCGACATTACCTTGGCAAGGTGCTGGATTTGCTTATAATTCACGCCCATCTAATTTTACCGGGCAATACCAATATAATAAAGGAGGATTTGGAGAGTTCGGTTCTATAGAAGTCTCCTTAACAAAATGGAATACATCATTAATGCGAAGAGACACGATATCATACGATATACAACTTCTAACTGCCACTACTTCAGGATGGACAAATTTCAATATTCCGATAATTTATTCAAGTGGAGATAATCCTGATTCCGTATCTATTATTTTCCTAGCTACTAGCAGACTGACTTATTCAGCTTCACCATACGCTAGTGTATCAATTGATGATTTAGCATTTACAGGCAGTATTCCTGCAGGAAACGAATTATGGTTTTCTATTTCACCCAACCCTTTTACTTCCCAAACAACCATTACTTTTTCAGAAGATAAAAATAATATAATCATAAAAATATTAGACCTTCTTGGTAAAGAAATAAAATCATTAAACTTCACAGGTAACCAATTAACAATAGAAAAAGATGATATGAGTAGGGGAATTTATTTTGTGCAGGTGACAGATGAAAATAACAACAGAATAAATAAAAAAATATTAATTCAGTAAACGCTTGAACCACTTGACAAGAAAAGAAAGCACTACTGATAACACCAACATTGGCTCAAAGAAGAAACACGGCTAGTTACAGCGACTAAAAAAAAGAGCAAATGCATTTACAAATATTGACACAGCGGTATAAATTAAATCTAAACTTTTGCCAATAACCTTTGTGCTTTTAATTTATATTTGTAGTAGCAGATACTTTAAAAAATAAAATGAAAAAAATATTTTTAATTTCCACAGTAATTTCACTTTCATCAGGTATAAGCTATGCCCAGACCACTGTTACCGATATTGATGGTAATGTGTATAATACCATAGCTATTGGGACACAACTGTGGATGAAAGAAAATTTGAGAACCACAAAATACAATGATGGTACTCCAATAGCTTATCCTGGCGCTAATGATTCGGCCTGGCAATATAACTACACAGGTGCTTATGCCTGGTATAATAATGATTCAGCAACATATAGCGATTATGGAATCTTATATAACTGGTTTGCGCTTAGCCCAACTACCAACGGGGGAAGGAACATTTGCCCTGCAGGCTGGCATGTTGCAACAAGCAGCGAATGGAATAAAATGGAAAAATACCTTGACCCAACTACTGACACCACGCTGTATGGAAGTGTGGGAACCACTATTGGTGCGCAGATAAAAGAAAGTGGAACTGCGCATTGGTATACAGGAAACACAGGTACAAACACCAGCGGATTTACTGCATTAGGCGGAGGTGGCAGAAGTGAGTCCGGTGCTTATAGCTATTATACTTCTAACGCCAACTTTTGGACAGCAACTCCTTATGGCTCTACTGCCTGGTACAGGAGGCTTCAATACAACAGTTCACGCATTTATAAGTACGATCTTTCTAAAAATTCAGGATGGTCGGTGCGCGCTGTAAGAGATGGTTTAACCACAGGGTTGATGGAAAACAACCCTATTGAAACCATTTTTATTTACCCCAATCCAAGTGAAGGAACATTTACTATTTCCCAAAACAACATCTCAAAAACTGAAATAGAAATATACAATCTAATGGGCACACTTATTTATAAAACACAGTTCGCAAATCTTCAAATCACAATAGATCTGAGTAATCTAAGCAAAGGAATTTATTTAGTAAAACTAATTGATACTAACAGGAACATACACAATCAAAAAATAATAATACAATAACCCTTGAAACACCCCGTACGAGCTAAGCTATAGCCCAGTATTGTGTGACAAGGGCTTAGGTTGTTCTTTAAATGTAAGCTTTGCTTACACATTACAAAAACACCAGGCAGAGCCTGGCGCTTACTAAGTAAAAAAACAACGGCAGAAAAATTTGAACTTCTTATTTCTAATTATAAAGCAGATACATTTTTGACCGGTCATGATTAAGAATCTCAGAAAAGACGTGCAGGCCATGGCTAACCCTCAGAAAGCAAAGCTGCTTCAGGGATTTTTTAAAACCGGCTCCGGTCAATACGGAGAAGGAGATATTTTCCTCGGCTTAACTGTTCCCCAATCAAGATCTATTGCCATAAAATTCAAACACCTTCCTTATTCCGAAATTACTGAACTATTAAAATCAAAAAATCATGAGGAACGGCTCATTGCCTTACTTATTTTGGTACATAATTATAAGAGCGGAAATGAGAAGGAACAAAAAAAAATCTACAACTTTTATCTCAAGCATCTCCCGTATATTAATAATTGGGACCTTGTTGACCTGTCCGCTCACAGCATAGTAGGAGCCTGGTTAATGGATAAAGACCGGAAACTGTTATTGAAACTTGCTTCCTCAAAAAATCTTTGGAGCCGCAGGATATCTGTCATTGCAACATTTCATTTCATAAAGTACGAACGATCCTCTGTATGGAGTTTCAAAATTGCTGAAATGCTTTTAAACGATAAGCACGATTTAATTCACAAAGCCGTTGGATGGATGCTTAGAGAAATCGGAAAAAATATTTCTCAGAAAGAAGAAGAAATTTTTCTTAAGAAACACTATAAACAAATGCCAAGAACCATGCTCAGGTATGCCATTGAACGCTTCGATCCGGCATTACGAAAAGCATACATGACAAATAAAATTGAAATCAACGATTAATTGTAAAAGATCAAAATCAAACATCTTGTACAAGCTAAGCTGAATTTGTTAGTAGGGAATAGCTTAGTTTGTTTATTTAAAATGTAAACTCAGCATACAGGCAACACGGGCAGAGCCTAGCGCTTATCGAATCTGCTAAAAAATAAGAATATAATAAAACACTTTCCCACATGAGACGAAAAGAAAGAGAAATAAAAAGCAAAAAAGAAATGGAGGGGATCATCCAGGAAGCAATTATTTGCCGCTTAGGATTATCCGTAAATGATCAACCTTACATTGTTCCTTTGAATTTTGGTTATGAAAACAATGAACTGCATTTTCATTGTGCAATAGGAGGAAAGAAAATGGAGATGATCAGAAAAAATAATAATGTATGTTTTGAAATAGAGACCGACACAAAGCTAATAAAAGGTGAACATGCCTGTGTGGGCTGGACAATGCATTACTCAAGCGTGATAGGTTTCGGGAAAGCATTTCTTATTGATGAACCGGATGAGAAAAAAAGATCCTTAGATATTATCATGAAACAATATACCGGAAAATCAGAATTTGAGTATACCGAAAAAAATCTCAGAGGTGTTGGAATAATTAAAGTCGTTATTGAAAACATGACCGGTAAAAAAAATGGATAGAAAAAAACTTATTAAAATATTTTTCTGTGGTTTATTTATTTTTGCTATGCAATTAATCGATGCTCAAAACATAAAACAAGATTCTTTAAAAAGTATTACTACCATTGGTATTTTTGATGGCAAAAAGATCATGGTGGGTAATTTTGAAACGGAAGAAGTTTATAAGATAAATGAGTATTGTATTTTCCCTGCAAGTATTTCAGAACAGCTGGCAGATTCTTTAAAAGGGAAAAAGATCCTGGTTACCGGTAAATTAAAAATTGTCGAAGGCAAAACGATGCCCGTTAAAACCAGTACCGATAGCAGAATTTATGAACCCTATAACGAACCGGATAAAAAATTTATTATTGATCCCCTATTTACAATTGTGTATGATACCAGGGAACCTTTAATAAAAAGGAAATAATTCATTATTTTAGCTGAATAAGAAAACCCATCATGAAACAAAAATTAATTTTAACCGTGGCCATCTTCTGTATTACAATTAATGCATTCAGCCAATGGCAAACATATCCGTTTGCGCCTGCAGGCAGTGTTCTTAATTTCCCGCTTGATGATGGTAAACATACAGCCTTAACAACAACTACCGAATGGTGGTATATAAATTTGCACCTGATAGGTTCTGCACCTGCTTATAAAAAATATGATGTGATGTTATGCTACTTTAGTAAACCTGCCAACATGCGGATTTTCAATATAGCTGATCCTGTTTCAGGAGTTTTTCATACGGATGTGAATCAAACACCTTTTACATTTTCACAACAAACCGGTCATTGGGATCTTACCTATACCATCCCATTTTCAATAAGTGATTACTCCAGATGGACCTTCCCAACCAGTAATGAAACATTCACTTATTTTTTCCATGCTGTATCACCTGCTAATAATGACGGACTGGATGTTTCGGTTACCAGCAACCGAACACCTCTGATTGTTGGTGGGAATGGTTTTATTCCATTAGGTGGGGCAGGAGATTCCTCTTTCTATTATTCCTATTCAAATATGAAAGTGGAAGGAAGCATTAAATACAGTGGAATAGTAGATAGCATATCTTCCGGTATTGCATGGATCGACAGGCAATGGGGACCGTTTACGGTTGGAGTAAACAGTTCAAATATGTATGAATGGTTTTCGCTTCAGATGGATAAACCGGGCACAACGCTTGGTATTCCGCAAACTCCATCTGAATTTAATATCTGGCAAATATTTTCTGATTCCACCAACGTCCCCTATGACCGTGCATACAGACTTGTCAGCGGTATTTATCCTGACAACTCTCAGGATACAATTTCGAACTTCATTTTTGAACGAACAGGTTATTGGTACGATCCAGTGAATCACAAATATTATTCTCAGGGTTGGCGACTGATCAATCCTTCGAAAGGTATTAATATAGATATGACTCCTGCAATTCAAAATCAGGTGATCAATGTAACCCTATTTAAATTTTGGGAAGGCAGCACCATTTTGAAAGGAACTGTTGAAAATCAACCGGTGGATGGATTAGGATTTGCAGAGCTTGTAGCTGCACGAAGCACTCCGATTACTATTCCTTCTGTTCCGGGAAATATAACAATTACCCCCTTCACAAACCATTATTCAGTAAACTGGTCAACCAGTACACAAGGGACTTATCCGATAGGGGGGTACAGGGTTTTCAGATCTGCATCCAACGATGGATATTGGCAATATATAGCTACCACAACAAATTTATCATATAATGATTTTTCCGCATCGGCAGATACAGGATATTTCTATACAGTTACAAGTTTCGATAATCAAACTCATACATCAGCAAGTGCTTATGCAAATGCTGTATGGGTAGATCCTTTGTCATCAGGAGTTAATCAAATGGTAGTATCAGATAGATCAATAAAAGTTTATCCTAATCCTGCAACTGATAAAATAACTATGGAGGTTCCTGAATTTAAAAATACAAGTTTGGAAATACTAAGCATGGATGGGCGGGTACTCAAAAATATATCACTGCAATCCGAAAAAACTCAACTAAATATTAGCAATTTAGCGAAAGGGATTTATATTCTGAAAGTAAAAAATGACAAAAAAATAATCACAAAAAAATTAATAAAACAATAGTCCTTTAAAGGCACTAACAATGTAAATTTAAAAATCAACTATGAAAAAAATAACTATTCTATTACTGTTTATATCATTACTGGCATGTAACAAAAACACAAAAGAAGAAACATCAAACACAAAAGTGTTATGGGCAGAAAATGTTCAATCTACTGTGCCTATGGAAAGAAATACTTTATGGACAAAAGAAGATTGGGAAACGGTTTACAACTATGATAAAGAGAAAATATTTACATCCATTACCAATGCTGTTTTGTCAGGAAAATTAAAGGCATATATTGACTATCCGGGGACTGCATTTTCTGTTAAAGAATTTGAAAACATTCTTGTACAATGGGATTCAGCTCAGGTTGAAGATATAAATAATCTGGGTACATTTATTAATGCGTCTGTTAAGTCTGAGATAACATCAGATGATATTGTGCAACTTAAATTTAATGAGAAAATAGAATTAGATACCGTTTCCTATACACTTAATAAAAAGGTTTCCTTTGTAACTTTCGTTTCTTATAAATATGATAATGTTGGGGAGATCCTCGGATTAAAAAAATTATTTGATGTGAAGTTGAATGATGGTACAGAAAATAAGAAAGAAAAATAATTGAGAAACTGCAAGATTTAAAACCTTATTAGATTGAATGATACGGAATAACATTCTTTAACAATTTATTTGATACTTAATATTGTTCGATTAACAAGTATTTCGTAAACTTATAGTATGTTTACAAAATCCGTTAAATTAATTCCGTCAAAAATAATGATCACATTAGTAGTGCTTACAGTAAGTGCTTGCGGACAAACCTCAAATTCTGAAAAAGTAATGAATAATAGCAATGAAAAAGAAATAAAGACAACTGAAAACAATGTTTCAACCTCTGATACCATTACACTTGGAGGCGGTTGTTATTGGTGTGTGGAAGCAGTTTATGAAATGTTAAAAGGTGTTATTAAAGTGGAGTCGGGTTTTTCAGGTGGCACGGTAAAAAATCCTTCGTATCGTGAAGTATGCAACGGAACAACAGGACATGCGGAAGTGGTACAAATAACATACGATACTACAAAAACATCCTTAGACGAAATTTTAAAAGTGTTTTTTACGGTACATGATCCTACAACACTCAATCAACAAGGTGCTGATATTGGAACACAATACCGTTCAGTGATCTTTTACAGAAATGAAACTCAATACAATACTGCCAAAAGTATCATCGATACGCTAACAAAGGAAAATGTTTACGGAAAACCAATTGTGACTCAGTTAGCTGAGTTCACAACATTTTATAAGGCAGAAGATTATCACCAGAATTATTATGATCAACATAAAGAAGAGCCTTATTGCAGAATGGTGATACAGCCAAAAATTGAAAAATTTGAAAAAATATTCAAAGATCGACTGAAATAAACAAGCCTCAATGATCGTATTATTGCTTAATAAATTTTTGAGTAAGTAATTTATTTTCTTGTTTTATTTTTAGAAAATATATTCCGCTTGGTAAGTTTGAAATATCGATCTTATTTTTATACCGAACTGAAATCAATTTTTCTCCAACCAAATTAAATACTTCAATTTGTGTTTGTGCATACTCATTTGTTGGTCCCGAAATATTTAGTTCGGTTTGAGCCGGATTGGGATAAATGGAAATGTTGTTATCTGCTGATAAATTTGAAATCCCCGCACTTAATGGAGTGTATGTTCCTTTTCTGTATTTTACTGTTCCTGTAGCATCGTCCTGCCAGACAACATGCACAACGCCATTGGAAATAGCTACATCCGTAGTGGTCACTGCAGCAGCTGTTCCGGTCGCAACAGTGTCATACCCCGCAGGGAAACCGGTATGAATATTCGTTGTAAAAACCAAGGCCAGTTGAGAGCTTCCTGATGTTGCCTGTTTCCATACTTTTGCAACAGCAGTATTGTAATTTGCGATGCGTGGAAAATTTTGTTGAAGAAGCCCTGAGAAATTTCCTGTAATAGATGTTCCTGTTGAGGATGCTAATACGGACAATGAACTTTTGTTTGAATAAATCAGGTTTTTTCCACTTGCTCCACTCATATATACAGTGTATAAGGAGTCATCAACAATAACAGCATCAGGGCCACTTGCCGGACAAGAGCTTAGCATCCAGTTATGTTGATCCACATTAATTCCTGTTGGAAAAGAGGCTCCATTATCTGTAGAAATTCCGGTCCATACATCGCGTATGTTACTTAGGTTATCTCTATATATCATGGCGACTTTATTAGATGAAGCAACTATTGCTCCGGGGCAGCAATCACAAACTTCAGCTAAACCACCGGAATATCCACTGGCTTTTACATCCGTTGTGAAAGTACTTCCATAATCTGCTGATCGGGAAACAACCCATCTGGAATCACCGAAAGTTGAATTAAATTTCATGAATGCAACAATCGGATTACCGTTTTCATCAGTTGCAAGTGTCGGAAAACGACTCAGACTATCGGCAATATATTCAACACGAACAGGAGCGGAAAAACTCACACCTCCATTGAAGGAGCGAACAACATAAACTTTGCTGGTGTCTTCATTCGTTTGTTTGAAGGTAACATACACCGTATCACCTTTTGAAGCAATATCCGGTCCGGCCCAATAAGCTGTAAATACAGGCATTGTTGTAGGATTAAGTTGAACAGGAGTAGTAAAAGAACTACCGCTCCAGCGGGAGAACATCAGTTTGTTTGTATTTGAATTTCCCCATATAACAAGAGGGTTGCCACTGGCATCCGTTACGATACGAGGACGTTTATTGTTAAAAGAATTTGCCGCAATATTACTTGATGATGACCAGGAGATGCCACTTTGTGAGAACATAAATAAACCGGAGATCATAAGTAGTAAGAATAAAATAGTTCTCTTTGATCTTTGTAGTGTTTCTGATAGTTTCATAGTATAAAAATTAGCTGTATGGAATCTGGAAATTAAATTTTTCATTTTCGGTAATTTCAAATAATTCAAACTAAGATAGGAATTTTTTATTCAATACTAAATTCAATTTGCTTTTGTAATCTTCCTGAAGCCATTTAACATAGTTGTCGGTATGTTTACAAATACAATAGGAGTATTTTCTAACGCGGTAATCTATATCATCTTCCAATAATTTTGCAAGTGAGAAGGCATCTGAAGCATCTTCGCTATTTTCTGCACACATTTTTGCATGTTGTTCAATGGATCTGTCAAGTGTAACTTTTGGACGAAGTCCTTCATTTTTTACTAGTTCATATTCTTCTTGCATATTAAATTCCACAGTTTCAGACTTACTGAATCTTTCGCGTAATGAAGCCGGCATTTTATATTTGAACTGACGTTGAAGATCCTCATCATTTGAGAGGTTTTGATAATAAAAATCCGGAGAACGAAATATGGCGTACCAATCCACAGGAGAATCCCAAAGCCCGAACCGAAGTGCATTGTTACCCAGATCAACTACGGTGAACATTGATTTATCAGGAAGTATTCGTGACCCTCGCCCGATCATTTGATGATATAAGGTCAAGGATTTAGTAGCACGGTTCAGAATAATGCTTTCTACGGTAGGTTCATCAAAACCAGTAGTAAGAATACCAACTGATGTGAGAATAGCATCCGGTTTATGTTTAAACCATTGGAGGATATTTTTTCGTTCCTCATCACTATGAGTATGATCCAGGTGCTTTATTTCATAACCTGCTTTTGAAAAAAGTTCATACACATACTGAGATGTATTGATGCCATTATTAAAAATTAAAGTCTTTTTTCCTAAGGATGTTTCTTCATAAGCATGAATTAGTTTTTCCTGCATTACAGAAGCAGTATAAAGCCGTTCCGAAGAACTTACCGTATAATCTCCATCAATACCAATCTTGAGTGAACTAAGATTTACATCATAGCCATATGTTGTTGCCCTGGATAAAAATCCTTTTTCAATTAATTCAACAATAGAATGACCAACGATGAGTTCGTTATAATTCTCATTCATCGGAAGTTTTATATTGGAACTTAATGGAGTGGCAGTAACACCCAATATGACACTGTGTTCAAAAAATTTGAATAATTTACTGAAGGAATTATAATGTGCCTCATCGATAATTACCATTCCAACATTTTCCATCTCCAGCATCTCATCATTCAACCTGTTATTCAGTGTTTCAACCATTGCCACAAAACACATATAGTTATCCTGATCGGGAAGTGTTTTTACTTTACTATTGATGATCTTGTTGTGAACATCAAATTCGGTAAGCATGTTTGATGTTTGTGCACACAGTTCTATACGATGCGTAAGTATCAATACTTTTTTGCCTGTTTCCTTTATGAATCGTTTGGCTATTTCCGTGAATATAACAGTTTTTCCACCACCGGTAGGGAGTTGATAAAGGAGATTATGTTTTTCAGGAAACCTGTTAAGTGATTCAAAAATTTGATCTATTGCATCAAGCTGATATGCATAAAGTTTTTTGCCTGTTTTTTTTTCTTGTATGTCGATGCTCTGAAGCGTCATAATTATTCATTTTGGTAACATGCAAAGATAGTGCAATGTCTTTAGTATTTGGCAGATAAAAAATAAGATTAAGATGAATTCGTAATTCAGATAAAACCTTTCCTCGTATTTATTTCTCAATTTGCCTATAAAATGAATACTTAGCGGTATAATCTCAAAACTTAAAAAAAATCACTTAATTTGTTGCAGAAATAAAACAATTCTTTGAACCTGTTTAAGTTTCTTAAAATAATTTTAAAGTAATAAGAATGTCATTCCGAACGGAACAGAGTGAAGAGAGAAATTGACAAATACGAACTGTCATTCCGAACGCAATGAAATGAAGAGAGAAATCTGCTTGTAGAGAGTGAACAAGAAAAAATTTACATCCAGAATTGTAAAAATGTAATGAATTATTTATCATTTCTAAATGAACGAAAGCCGAACAAAAATTACTGAGATAAAAGAATATTATACAGTAAAGAGAAAAGAAAAGAACCAAGCAGGCGAAATGGTGGAGGTCGATAAAACCTTTTGGAGATATAAAGAGATCAACTATGTAAAAGGTTGGCCACGTTTCGGACATTTTTTATTGGATCGTGTTTTCTACTATATTATTGCAATTCTTTTTGGAATTACTTTAGGCGGGATCTTAGGTTTTTTTGGGTATGCTAATTTGTTTTATAACATCAATGACAGATTTTTGGATCTTATCTTTTATTGTACCGTTTATCCGGGTTATTACCTGTTATTAGAATCCACATCTCAAGCCAGTTTAGGGAAATTAATTTTAGGAAGAGTAGTAGTGGATGAATATGGAGAAAAACCCCGCTTCAAACAAATACTTGGTCGTTCCTTTGCTCGCATCGTTCCTTTCGAACCGTTCTCCTGCTTTGGTACACTTGGCTGGCATGACGAATGGAGCAAAACATTTGTGATCCGCAAAAAAGATCTGGAGGAATTAAAAGTACTGGTGCGATTACAGGAGTATTTAACAGAGGAACCAAAATTAGGTTCGGACAAAATTTTTTTATAATTTTTTTTAGAGTCTGTTTTAATTTAATTTCTAATAATTTATATCCTCCTAAAGGGCTTTTTGATGTTCTTTTTTTGTCATTCCTTTCAATATATAGCTCCTTACGGAGCAAAAAATACTCCCGTAGGAACGAGATATTGGTAGAAAATCAGATTCGTATTAAGTTATTTTCCTAATGGGACGACATATAATATATTTTGAAACAAATATAAACTAGCGCTTAATATATCTCTTACAAATAAAAAACGCTAATGCTGATTCTTCAAGTTTTTTTGGTAATATTATAAATTGGTTTATATTTGAGATACCAAACAAGTACTTTTATACCGATTTGTAGATAGCCACTCTATTGTGGCATTTATGTACCCGATAAAACAAAATATTTCAGAAAAAAGTCAAAAATTATAGTTTGTTCGAATGTTAAAAAAACAAACAAAATAAAGAAATACTTTAACACATTTTATATACTAAAATTTGTCAGCCTTAAACAGAAATAATATTCAGGACCGTTTAAAATTAATTTCTAAAATTTCCGCTCTAATTTTAGGAGCAATAGGGACGATTGTAATAGCAGGATGGCTGTTAAACATTCCCTTATTTAAAAGCATCCTCCCTAACAGCATTTCGATGAAATTCAATACTGCAATTTGTTTTGCGCTTTCGGGTATCGCTTTAGGATTGCTTAATAAAGACAAAGACTCTTTCCTGCAAAAAGTGTTTTTATTTTCCTGTTTATTTTTTATCCTGTTGTTGAGTTCAGTCAATTTATACGAACATTTTTTTGATAAAAACACAGGGATAGATGAGTTGCTGATGAAAGATGATTTGTCGCTGGTTGAAACATTGTATCCCGGTCGAATGGCACCTTTTACGGCTATCGATTTTGTGTTATCGGTTATAGCATTTTTAACTCTCTTTTTAAAATTACCGAATTATAAAATAGCCAATACAATAGCTTTGTTTCTTTTTGCAACTTCTCTTTTTTCAATTTGTGAATACCTATATAATGTTGAGGTATTCGCAAATATTTTGTTCAACACAAAAATGGCGATCCATACATCAATTGGATTCTTTGCTCTTTCCATTGGTTTATTAACAGCCCAAGGCGAAAAAGGAATAATAATATTTTTTACTAGTGATACCATTGGTGGAACAATAGCCAGAAGGTTAATTCCTTTGGTAATTTTCCTTTTATTGTTTTTTGGATGGGTTCAATTGCAAGGAGAAAAATTAGGATGGTATGAAGAAGCATTCGGAGAGGCGCTGTTTAGTATTTTAAACATTTTAATTCTTGTAATCATAATTTTATGGAATGTGAATCGATTAATATTCGAAGAAACCAGGCGAAAAACAGCAGAAGAAAAAAAAATGGAAGCTTATGCAAGGATCAGAATTCTTTCCTTAGCAATAGAACAAAGTCCTGTTACTACTATTATAACTGATCTTTCAGGAAATATAGTATATGTGAATCCAACATTCACGAAAACCTCTGGTTATACTTCTGAAGAAGCAACCGGTAAAAACCCCCGAATTTTAAAAACTGAATTTAAAACGCCTCTAGAATATAAGGAAATGTGGGACACCATACTTTCCGGTCAGGATTGGTCCGGAATATTTCAAAATAAAAAGAAGAACGGAGCACTTTATTGGGAATCCGCTGTAATTTCTCCGGTAAAAAACGAAGCAGGACTCATTACTCATTTTCTTGCAGTAAAAGAAGATATAACGGAACGAAAACTAGCTGATGAAAAAAGAAAGAAAGATGAACAAAAATTAAAAGAACATGCAGAATTACTGGTATCAAAAAACATCCAGCTAACTGATTTCTGCAACATCGTATCTCACAATTTAAGAGGTCCCATGGTCAACATTTCCATGCTGATCGATTTTATTGAAAATGCCAAAAATGAAAAGGAGAGGACTGAAATGCTTGAAAAACTTAAACCTGTAATAACTAATTTAAACGAAAGTTTTAACGAATTAGTGGAATCGCTTCAGGTAAGAAATGACCATGAATTAAAATCAGAAAAAATATCTTTAGAAGATGCTCTCCAAAAAATTCTTTATGGAATGGAAGCTGAAATCAGCATGTATGATGCCAATATCGGAATAGATATTACTAATGCTCCTGTCATTAATTTTCCAGCAAAATATTTAAAAAGCATACTCTTCAACCTGATAAACAATTCATTAAAGTACAGGTCACCGGAACGGAAACCGATTATTAAAATTAATACCAAAAAAATAAATGATTCCATAATTTTATCAATTGCTGATAATGGTTTAGGGATCGACCTGAAAATGCATCAAAAAAATCTCTTTAAGATCAGAAAAGTATTTCATGAACATCCCGATGCCAAAGGATTCGGATTATTCATGACAAAAACTCAGGTAGAAGCCATGGGCGGAAAAATATGGGTGGAAAGCACCCCTGATGCAGGCGCTACATTTTTTATTGAATTTAAAGATCAAAATAAATAATTCGCTTCTTTCCGAAATGACATAAAAACAGAAGAGGGTGAAATGGCATGCTGCTTGTCTGAATTTTTTTAAAAATATCTGCTATGGAAAAAATTAAAAATCTTGCACTTATCGATGATGATGACACATTTGTTTTTTTAACTAAAAAAGTTATTGAACAAACTAACCTTGTTGAGCAAATTAAGGTTTTTGCCAATGGCAGGGATGCTATCAATTTTTTAAAGGAGAATTCCGGTAAGCCTGATCTGCTTCCAGAAATTATTTTACTGGATCTAAATATGCCAATAATGGATGGATGGCAGTTTTTGGAAGATTATATACATCTTAAGCCAAAAATGGGTAAAAAAATAACAATTTATATTATCAGCTCTTCCATCTCACCGCATGATATCGAAAGGGCAAAAGGAATCAGCGAAGTTTCTGATTTTATTATTAAACCGGTAACAAAGGAGAAATTTATTAGTATGTTAAATCAGTTATAAAGCATTCCATATAAAATTGGATAAAAGAAAGGGTTTAATAGCATATCCAAATTAAACTTTAAATTGATTATAAATTTCTTGTCTGACAGGGCAAGAACAAGTATCAAATTTTCCAAATGAAATTTTGTAATTACAAAGGTTATCTTTTGGGCATTCCAGAAAATAGATTTTTTCATTCACACATTCTTTTACAATGCAAAGAGCGTGATTCTGATTACTTAAACAAGAAAAATTTGATGGACACTTTGTGGCGCTTTGAATTACCTTAGGATCGATTTCCATTTTGAGTGTTTTAATAAAAAATACGTAAACGCATTTAGGAGAGAGTAGGCAAATGTATTTCTATTTTCTTACACCATACAATGACCTATCTCATAGATTTTAAAATACTTAGGGCCATTATTTTAAGGTTGGATCGATTTTTTTTATATAATTTTAAAACTCATTTTTTTATGAATTTTTTTTTGATATTCCCCAAAAACAACAAATTTTATCCTGTCAAAATAAAAAACATATCTTTGCTGGAATTTTAACCGAAAAATTTAAAATTCAAACCCCGTTCCTATGTCAATAGACTCAAGCAAATTTGTAGGTGAAGGCTTAACTTACGATGATGTACTTTTAGTACCTGCTTATTCAGAAGTACTTCCCCGGGAAGTAGATACCACTTCTTATTTCACAAAAAAAATTAAACTTAACACCCCTATCGTTTCTGCTGCTATGGATACTGTTACCGAGTATCAGTTGGCTATTGCTATTGCGCAGGAAGGTGGAATAGGAGTGTTGCATAAAAACATGAGCATCCAGGCTCAGGCAGACCAGGTACGTAAAGTAAAACGTTCTGAAAGTGGAATGATACTGGATCCTGTTACATTATTGGAAACTGCTATTGTTACAGATGCATTGAAATTGATGAAAGAATTTAAGATCGGTGGTATTCCGGTAATAAATTCAAAGAAAGAATTGATTGGCATTGTTACAAATAGAGATTTGCGCTTTGAAAAGAATCTCAAACGTCCTATCAAAGAGGTTATGACAAGCAAAGATCTTATAATTGCTAAAGAAGGAACTGACCTGAAAAAGGCGGAACAAATTCTTCAGCATCATAAAATTGAAAAACTACCGGTTGTTGATAAACAAGGGAAGCTGGTTGGTTTGATCACCTATCGTGATATCATAAAAGTGAAAGTTCATCCCAATGCAAACAAAGACAGATTGGGGCGTTTATGTGTGGCTGCTGCTGTGGGTGTTACTGCTGATATTTTAGAACGAATAGACGCACTGGTAAATGTGGGGGTAGATGCTGTGGTAATTGACACTGCACATGGCCATTCCAAAGGAGTTATTGAAGCATTAAAAAAAGTAAAAAAAACATATCCTCATCTACAAGTTGTGGTTGGCAATATCGCAACTCCTGAAGCTGCATTGGCTTTGGTAAAAGCTGGCGCGGATGCTGTTAAGGTTGGAATAGGCCCAGGTTCTATTTGTACCACACGGATTATCGCAGGTGTTGGAGTTCCTCAATTTACAGCAGTTATGGATGTGGCAAAAGCATTAAAAGGAAAAGGTGTTCCTGTTATAGCGGATGGGGGTATTCGTTTTACCGGTGATATTGTTAAGGCTTTAGCTGCCGGTGCAGACTCGGTAATGATGGGTTCGATGTTTGCAGGAGTGGAAGAATCGCCCGGAGATACTATTATTTATGACGGCAGAAAATTCAAATTATACCGTGGAATGGGCTCTATCGAAGCCATGCAAAAAGGTTCGAAAGACCGTTATTTTCAGGATGCAGAAGATGATATTAAAAAATTAGTTCCCGAAGGAATTTCCGGACGTGTTCCTGTAAAAGGAAGTCTGGCAGAAGTTGTGTATCAATTTGTTGGAGGCTTACGTGCAGGAATGGGATATTGTGGAGCAAAAAATATTGAAGCCTTGCAAAAAGCAAAATTCATACGTATCACACATTCAGGTATTCGCGAAAGCCATCCTCATGGAGTTTCTATTACCAGCGAAGCGCCAAATTATAGCAGATAATTTAAAATCAATTTTTATTGAAACACCTTTGCATGAAAAAACAAAGGTGTTTTTTTAGCATATATTGACCGACCGCCCATATCAATGGAAAAATAAAAAGTAAATTATTTTGACATTTCTTGTCCTTCAACCTGAGCAAGTTCAGGTATAGCTCCCAGCTGTGTCATAATCCCTAAAAAATCAATCTCGGTCCATCTTTCAGCTATTTTATTCTCAACAATACGATTTATAGCAATTCCGGTAAATTTGATATTTTTATTGGTTGGGGCAATTCCATGAAATTCTCCTTTATGTGTCCCATGAACTGTAAAACGATCCACTACCAAATCGCCTTCAGCAATCTGTTCCTCAACAGTAATTTTAAGATCTGGAAAACCGATGTTAAAAGTCTTCATGATGTTTTCTTTACTTTCTTCTTTATTTAAAACCTTCTTGCCTGTAAAGTGAAGTTTATAATTAGTTGCCCACAATTCATTTCCAATCTTATCGCGTTCCCCTTTTTCAAAATATTCCCAAAACTTGCGACTAATTGCTTTATTTTCTTGTTTTGTTTTTTCTGTTGTTTCCATGGTTTTGCTTTTTTTATAATTGTTAAAATTTAATAATAAACACCTATATGAAAAAACAAAGGTATATCAGCATAGGATTTTTGTTCCATGACAAAGATCAAAAGAGCGTGTGAAAATCGTCAAGAAGTATTTGTTTTTTAAAAAATACAGATAACTCATCGCAACATTCTTTTTTTATGGAATAACATTCTTTTTTTTAAGTTTCAATTAAGTTTGTACATTTAAGATAGTTTATCGGGTAAGACAAATAGAAAATGAAATATACCTTGACCCTTTTGTTGTCATTTGCAGCATTGACAACTTTTTCTCAGATAATTGACTACTCTCTTTTGCCTGGAACCTGGATTTGTTATAAAACTTCAGAAGCAACCCGAGATCTGACCGAATCCTACAAAAACCATTATGCGACTTTTAAAACCGATTCTTCATATATTGAAGAAAGACGATATTACACAGGTATTATTTCAAGTTTTTTTGTTGCAAGAGAAAAAATCAAAAGATTGCTTTTTTGTGAAATTAAACCTGCAAAGGAAAAAAATTAGTATCATTGAAAAAAATCCGAAATAAATTTTTACCAAAGAATAGATTATGAAAAAAACAGTTACACTCTTTTGTCTTGCATTTTACCTGCAAACGTATGCTCAGGGACCTGCCTTCACAATTGGATCTGATAGATCTATGTCTTACCAAGACAATCCGGAAGTCACCACGTTCAGAATCGAAAATAATAATTACGTTTTGTATAGTAAATTCAAAATGGCAGAAGGTATGCTGTTGCACCTGGAGGGATTTTCTGATCCAACAGATAGCTACTTGTGTTCGCAGGACATACGTGTTCCGCATTTACCTAATGAAATAGCGATCTACGAAGGATTTGTTGCCTTGAATGATAAGATGGTTCTTTTCAGATCTGTTTACAATAAGGAGGAGAAAAAGTGTGTGCTTTATGCACATGAATTGAATCCAAAAGGAATGATTATAGATGATGCAGGAAAAGCAATTACTTCCATAACAGCTGAAAAAGCTATGAATTCAGGAAATTTCATTATTAAAGCATCAGCTGATGGAAAAAGCTTTGTTGTCCTTTCTGAATTTCCATTTGTGAAAGAGACTAAGGAAAAATTTGCAATAAGTGTCTTCGATAATTCATTAAAACAACTCTGGAGCAAAGAATTTGAATTACAGAATGATTCACGCAGAGGCCCAACGAATGAACCTATCCTGACAAATTCCGGAATAGTTTACCTAATAAAAAAAGTGGAAGGCCCTAAGAATGCTGATTTTTATACAACTTATCAGATTGCAGAAAAAGGTGCAAAAATAAAAGAGAATATTTTAGAAATGGAAGCGCCAAAGAAAATCGTTAATTATGGTTATGTAGTGGATGAAGCAACGAACGACCTTACCATTGCTGGTTACTACACAGAGGATGGAAAAGTATCAGTTGGCGGAACAGGTTTTAAAGGTTATTTCTTCTACAGAATATCAGGAAGCACAAATGATTTTGCAGCCCGTAGCACAAATCCTTTCGAAAAAACACAAAGTAACCTTCGTGTAAATAGGGTATTACGTGTAAAAGGGAATTTATTTCTTCTTGGAGAAGAAAAATATGAAAACAATGTTGCCACTGAACAAAAGGATGAAAAAGGATTTCCGGTATATAAAAGAGAATTTTATGCAGGTAAAATTCACGTTTCAGTATTTGATGCAACAGGAAAAAGTATCATAAATACAATTATTACAAAGGAAAATAAATCTGTTGAGGATGGAGGATTTTCAAATTCTTTTTCTGCTGCAATAATAGGTGAGCAGATAATGATTGTTTACAATGATTATCAATATAAGCATGATGGACTGGAGCACAAGATAGTTGGGCCCATGTTGGCAAATGTAAAAATACCGATAATTCAGTTCATTGGAGCTGATGGTTCAACGGGCAAAAAATTTGCATTGATTGATAGCAATGTAGAAGGTAAAAAAGGATTGTCTTATTTATATCCTCAAATTTTTATTCCTGTTTCAAACAAAGAACTCTTTTTTCTTGGAAAGGATTCGGGTTCCTTTTATCCACTCCGATTGAAGTTGCCTTAATTGGTGTAGAATGAAAATAAAAATGCCTCAAGTAATTTTGAGTTTTAAAAAACAAAATAATACGTTTTAAGTGTTTAATTATTTATAAATCAAATCAATGTTAAGCCAATGCAGGTGTTATTTCACCTGCGTTAATGAATTACATTTGAAGCTGAGCCAATGCAGGTGTTATTTCACCTGCGTTCCTCTGAGTAATAATTAGAGAATTTGTTTTGTTGGTGGAATAACCAAGATATGAAGTTCGTGGATTTGCAAATGTTTTAATAAAAAAAAGAAATGGAAATCCAACAACAAAATATTTTATTAGGACTTCCCGATGACAAACTAAAACTTGTTTTAGGTCTTCGCGAAATAGTCATTTCATCAGCGCCTGAGCTTAAAGTTATATTAAAATGGGGCAGACTGACTTTCGTTAATGAAAACAACCTTATTGCATTTATTTGTTCATGTCCGGGTCACGAATATATTGAACTTGGTTTTTTCAAAGGGGATTCTCTTTGCGACACTAAACAATTATTAGAAGGTAACGGTAATAAAATAAGACGATTAAAAATAAAATCTTTGAATAAAATTCCGTCAAAACAAATAGAAAAATGGCTGAAGGAAGCTATTAAATTATCTTAAAATATCATTTAAAAACTTGAGCAAATCAGGTGTTATTTCACCTGCATTTCACTAAAAAAAAAATTACCTTGTTGCTGAAATAACGCAACAAAAAAACTAAAATAATATATAAAATATGAAAAGCATCACCGTATTTTGCGGTTCCAGTAACGGGAACGAAGATAATTACAGAAAACATGCATTTTTGCTGGGCCAGACACTGGCTAAACATCAAATTCAATTAGTTTATGGAGGAGCTAAAGTTGGACTTATGGGAGCTGTTGCTGATGGAGCATTAAGCGAAAAAGGAAAAGTAATTGGAGTACTTCCCACCTTTTTAAGAAGCAAAGAAATTGCTCACGAAAACCTTACTGAACTAATTCTTGTTGATAGCATGCACGAACGAAAAACAAAGATGAATGAACTTTGTGACGGTGTAATTGCACTTCCGGGAGGATTTGGTACCATGGAGGAGTTTTTTGAAATGCTCACATGGGCCCAACTGGGATTGCATAAAAAACCTATCGCATTATTTAACATTGATGGATTTTATGATCCCTTAACTGACATGATCCAAACAATGGTAGATAAAGGCTTTCTGAAAGAGGTAAATCAACAGATGATCTTAATAAGCGATAATAGTGATGAGCTGCTAAGTAAGATGCGAAACTATAAAGCACCACATGTTGGAAAATGGATAACTGAAGAATCTGTTTAATTACAATGCAGACAGTGCATAAAAAAATTTAGAAAAATTAAATTTCATAAAATTTGTCCCTTAAAATAGGCATAACAGATACAAGTTCTCATTATTCTAATTATCCAAAATGGATTAAAGGTGATGATGCATCCATTGAGATCCTGCAACTAAAGCAGAATAATTATGATGACCTGAATTTATGTGATGGCATTGTATTAAGTGGCGGCATTGATACACACCCGACATTTTATACTAACAATCGCCTTGATTATCCCAATGCTCCCAATGAATTTAATATTGTCCGTGATGAGTTGGAGATAAAAGTTTTTAAGTATGCCCGGGAAAACAATATTCCTATTCTGGCAATATGCAGAGGAATGCAGTTGGTAAATTGTGTACTTGGTGGTAATCTGATACAGGATATTGTAGAAATCGGAAAACCAAATCATAGCAGACAAGGAGAGATGGATCGCATCCATGAAATAAGTATCAACAAGAATAGTTTGTTGTATGAAATAACCGGAACAGAAACCGGAATTGTCAACAGTGCCCATCATCAGGCAATAGGGGAAATTGCGAACGATTTAATTATAACCGCATTTTCCCGGGATGGAATTGCAGAAGCCGCTGAATGGAAAAACAAAAAGGATAAACCATTTTTACTTTGTGTACAATGGCATCCCGAAAGACTAACAACAGTATTACAAGAGAATCCATTCTCAAAAAACATCAGGGAAGGGTTTTTGAAAGCGGTAAAAAATAAAATAAATAAAAATTAAAATAATTCTACTTTCGTTGATGATGATTTATTAATTTTAAAACATCTTCTTTACTAATAATCTAACCCAATTAAAATGAAGTCAAGACTACTCTTATCCTTTGTTATTGCTTTAATAACAAATTTAAATTTACTTGCTCAACAAGCGCCTGAATTGGTTTTAACTCTCTTATCGAATGATAAAATAGCAGATGTAAATATAGATCAGGAAAATTATATTAAATATGTCGGAAAAATTACCGATCTGACAAAAAGCGAGTTCAAAGATATTTCTGAAAATCAAAAAGTTGCAATACTATTGATCTCACATAAAACCAATAAACCTACCATCGAGTTTTATTCCAATCCTAAAATTAGCGCCGAAAAAGAAAGCAAGTATTTAAAAGAACTTGATAACATAAGTGTTGAAAACACTAAGCTTGTGGATTTCCCGATCCTAATTACATTGAATGAAAAGAATGGTGATATAAGTACAGATTTTAAAGAATTGGTTTTACCTGATGAACGAATTAATAGTGAATATGAAAATGCTGATCTTAAAAAAAAATATGAGTTGAATAAAGTATGGGCTGCCAAAATAGTTCTTCCCGTGCTAAGTGCATATGAAACAATGGTTGATGAGAAGTTTACAGGAGTAAAAAACTTTGGAAAATTAGTCACAAATACAAATTTTGATCAGAATCAAAACTCGAGCAAATTAACAAGTAATAATCCGGATTTTTGGAGAGCAAATTTAGAAATGTCAATTGGCAATCAACTGATCCCAATTACAAAAATCTTTGTACTAATATCACAAGGGGAATTTGACCACGCTAATAAATATCTGGAGATGGTTCAACTGTTTTCTTCTAAATCAATTTCCAACGATTACCTCAAAGAATTATCCCGGAGGATAAGTTCATTCAACAAACAATTAAATTCCGAAATTGAAAAAGGAATTGTTCAGCATGACAAAGCAAATTATGACAAAGCAATTTCGGTTTATAATTCGATATTGGATATTTATCCGAATTCTGCCTGGGCAAACTATGAATTGTTTTATTCACAAAATGCACTCGATCTTAAAAACGGTAAAATAAAAGCAGGGGACAGAACAGATTGGGATAATGCAAAAATAAAAATATTCAAATGTAATCCTTTGTACAACATGGATGTAAGAGCCAGTAATGGGAGAGAAGGGTATTTACTTTTCAGAAGACAAGAGATCAGTGGATTATTTAAAACTAAAGAGGAACAATTAAAGGATGTTTTTAAGTATGCCGACATAGCCATGGATCTGGGAGTATATGATTTTGCAGCTCAGTTATTTTGGTTTTCAACTACCTTCGATAAAGGAAATGAGAAAGCTCTTTTTAAATTTTTATTTTGTGTGGAACAACTTGGTGTTACAAACTTGAAAAATGAATTTAAAGGAGATTTCGAGAAAGAATTTAAAAAAATTGAAGAAAAGAAAACAAAGGAAATGAAAGAAAGTAAAATATACAAATCATTTAAAAACGGATAATTTTTATTCTAATTTTATAAGAGCCTATTTAAATTTTACGAAAAATGTATTATATGTCATTTCGAGCTGAAGGAAAACGAAGAGAAAAATCTGCTTATCAAGATGAGATTCCCTGGTCGAAATGACATTTAGGGACTGTCATTTCGAACGGAATGAAATGAAGAGAGAAATCTGCTTATCAAGATGAGATTTCTGCCTGGTCGAAATGAACATTTAGGGACTGTCATTTCGAACGGAATGAAATGAAGAGAGAAATCTGCTTATCAAGATGAGATTCTTTCATTAAAATTTTAACAGGATCAAATTTTAAGTTTTAATATTTGTAATTTATCTAACACTCATAACATGTATAGAACAGTCATAATTGGTACCGGTAGTTTTTTGCCTCCTGTGATAAAAACGAATAGAGATTTTACAGTTCATGATTTTTTTGATGAGAACAAAAATAGAATTGAAACTGATCCATCAATAGTTGTTGAGAAATTCAGACAGATTACAGGAATTGAAGAGAGAAGATATGCTCCGACAGAATTGAATACCTCCGACATAGGTACCTTTGCTGCCAGAGAAGCTATCGAAGAAAGTCAGATTGATATCGAAACATTGGATCAGATCATTGTTGCACATAATTTTGGTAATGTAATAAAACACACCATTCAAACAGACATTCTCCCTGCACTAGCATCTCGGATAAAACATAATCTTGAAATTAAAAATCCACATTGCGTAGCTTATGATATTTTGTTTGGTTGCCCCGGTTGGATCCAGGGATTGATCCAGGCCGATGCTTTTTTAAAAGCACAGATCGCAAAAAAATGTCTGGTTGTTGGAGCGGAAGCATTAAGCAGGGTTTTGGATGTTTACGATAGGGACAGTATGATCTTTTCTGATGGGGCAGGAGCATGTGTTGTTGAATACCGGGAAGTAGATGAAAAAAATGGAAGTGGAATTTTAAGTACTGCAACATTGTCGCATTGTGAGGAAGAAGCTTATTATTTGTATTTAGGAGAATCGAATTTTCCACATTCCGACCCACGTTTGCGATACATAAAAATGAAAGGCAGGAAGATCTATGAATATGCAATTAAACATGTTCCTTCGGCAATGAAAGAATGTTTGGATAAAGCAGGAGTGGGCATCAAAGATATCAGCATGATATTTATTCATCAGGCAAATGAAAAACTCGATGAAGCTATTATAAAAACATTGTACAAATTATACGGGATCGACAAAATGCCTGAAAATACGATGCCAATGAATATCCATAAACTAGGAAACAGTTCGGTAGCAACCGTTCCTACATTGTTTGATACAGTCCGGAAAGGCAGGCTCGAAGGATTTTCATTAAAAAAAGGGGATGTCGTTTTATTCGCTTCTGTTGGTGCGGGAATGAATATAAATGCTGTTTGTTATAGAATTTAAAAATAGATTCGACTCCATAATAAAATTAAGATAAAAATGAGATTTCTTCTGGAATTTATCCTGAGCGGAGCCGAAGGGGGCTAAATGACAAATACAAACTGTCATTTCGAACGCAATGAAATGAAGAGAGAAATCTGCGTGTGGAGATGAGATTTCTCCCAGAGTTTATCCTGAGCAAAGTCGAAGGAGTCGAAAATGACTTATAAAACATTTTTAGTAAAACTTAAACAGCGTC
>MEPB01000014.1 GCA_001769385.1 Bacteroidetes bacterium RIFCSPLOWO2_12_FULL_35_15
TCCTTCAATCCTTTACCTATATTAGATTATAGGTTGTTTTACCAACTATTTTTTGCTATTATACCATTTTCATTTAAGAAGTTTAAAATTTTATTCTCCAAATTTTAAATAAACTTAGAGTCTGTTTAAATTTCACTCAAAGTGTATTATGAGTCAAGTGACAGGATGGTTAAAAATACCGGTAATCAGATTCTTTTGATAAAATTTAAACGTGCTCCTACTCTATAATTTTATCGGAAGCTGTTCCTTTTCATTTTTTTTGCGTTATACCTAAAACGTTCTTAAAAAAGGAGGCCCCATGAAACCGATGAATTCGATTAATTTACTTGCTTTTGCAGCCAGTTTTAGTGTTGCTCCGATCTTTGCAAGCAGCGAACTCTCCATTGAAGACGCACTGAAAAAAGGGTTAATACAAGTTATCATAAATGGAAAAGGTGGCTATACAGGCAATGTAATAACAATGAAGATCAAAAGTATCTGCAATCAAAATTTAAACATTAATCTGGAAGCAGGCAGAAGACTTGACTCAAAAGATAATAACCAACAGGATATTTTGGTAACTCAGGCACAAGATTTTTTTGTTTCTGCTAAACAACAAAAAGCTATTAATGTATTCGGAATGTGTTGCCAGGCACATAACAGTTCACCGAAAGAAAATTCAATATATACAATCGGGAAAATGGCCGACAGCAGTTTGATTAAGCTGGCTACTTTTATTGATAAAAATAAATATTACACAAACTATACTGCGCAACAAGCAGTGTGGAGCATCTCGGATAACAATTCATTAGCAAGCATCACTGATGGTGATAAAGAAACAGTTGATCGTTTGCGGAATTATGTGTCGAAAATTACCGGCAGAATTATTCCGACTTATGACATCACCTACCGGCAAGATAATGAAAATGATGTGTTGGGAAAAGCTTCAAAAATTGAAGGCGTTTTTAACTATTCTTTGACTTCAAACAGCCACGTAACTATTGCTATATATAATGCAGAAGGACGTTTGGTTCAAATCTTATTTGAAAACATTTCGCATAACAAAGGGGAATATAAATTGTATTATACATTTAGAACCAGAAATATTCCTGAAGGAAAATATTATGCTCGTATGAAGCTGGATGGTGTTTTACAAAAAGAAGAGACGATTGAATTTTAGAACAAAAAGAAATCCTTTTTACCCGCTGAAATAATATAAACTAAAAAAAACTGGATCGCCTTATTATTGAGGCGATCCTGGAGTTTTATCAGCAGTCGGCACTTTTGGCAACCAACAACCTTCGTATTTAAAACTTAGTTTACTGAAATAATCGCTGCTGTAAAAAGAAACTCTGTCCAATGTTGCATCTATTTCTGACTGATCCAATCCGGCTGCTTCACGTAAACTTAATACATAGATCCAGTTTTCTTTTTTACACATCCAGGAGCCATACAACTTATAATTTATTTCTAAAAGATCCCATGAAAATTCATCTTTCTTTTTATCAGGTACGGCACACAATGGACTCATAACTTGTAAATAATATTTTCCGGGTGTGGTAGGGAAATCGAATACATCAATCCATACACTTGCATCTTTTACTTTGATGGCCCATTGACCTTCTTTTGCTCCACGGCTTGCCGCCACATCTAATTTTAATCCGGCAATACTGGTTTCTATAAGCTGTGCGATCTCTTTTAATTGCATATTAGTATCGTATTGATTTACAAAATAAAATTACAAAAAAATTTAGAATTCATAAAAAATAGTTGAATACTTTTTATATTCCGAGAAAAGATTTGTTTTCAAAATAAAAAAGGGAAGCCAATTGCCTCCCTTTTTTATCATTGATTTTGATTTTTGCATACTATTAATTTTCATATATTTTATTTTAGGTAAAAACAAATCCAAGTAAAATTTGAACAATCCCTAAAAAGTATTACGTGAAAAAACAAAACCCCTTCAACCATTTTATTATGATTGAAGGGATTTTGATGATACTATAAGAAGAAATATTTTATTGTTTTACAAATTTATTCACTACAATATCTCCACTTTCAGAAGTGATAATTAAAAAATATACTCCATTGCTGAGTGAAGAAATATTAATGGAATTGTTTTTTACTTTTGATTCCAAAGCTATTTCTTGTCCTAGGTAATCAACACATTTTATTGTTTTGATTTTTTCAATTACTTTAATGAACAAGAAGTCTGAAACAGGATTTGGATAAATAGCAAAGCCTGTATCATCTGTTTGTTCCGACATTCCAATAGATGTTACATTGTAAGTTGCAGAAGAAGCAGAGCATGCATTTCCATTAGTTACAAGCACTGTATATAATCCATTTTGTGTAAAAGTATATGATTGTGAAGTAGCTCCCGTAATTAATACTCCATTCAGATACCACTGATTACTGCTTACAGCAGAGGAAACTAAATTCGCTCCAACAAGATTAATTGTAGGGGTTGGAGGATTCGAATTAACTGTTACAACAGTTTGTAAAGAACTGTTCGTACAACCCAATCCATCAGTAACAACTACCGAATAGGTTCCGGCTTGTTTAACAACTATACTTTGGGTAGTTAATGAATTACTCCATAAATAAGTGCTATTTGCGGATACTGTAAGCGTAATTGAATCGCCCTGACAGAAAGTTGTTGAAGCACTTGGTGTAATAATAGCTGCCGGATTATTTACCGTCACAATTGTTGCAGCAGAAATTGCAGAACAGTTAGTAGCATTATAAGCTGTAACAGTATAATTTCCAGATTGATTAACAGTTATTGCCTGTGTTACAGCACCGGTGCTCCAATAATAAGATGTAGCAGGGCTTGCTGTTAATGTAACATTTTGTCCCATACAAAAAGTTGTTGCTCCACTTGGCGTTATGGAAGGAACAGAAGGGACGGGATTTACTGTTACCGTTATCTGGGCAGAAGTTACGTTACAACTACCATTCGAAATTGTAACATTAAAAGTTCCTGTTGCGGTAACAGTAATACTTTGAGTTGCTTGTCCGCTTGACCACAGATACGAAGCGTATCCACTACCAGCATCCAATATTACATTTCCACCCTGACAAAAAGTAGTTGCACCTGAAGGTGCTATCACTGCACTTATTGGTGTGACATTGATTTGCAAGAAGGAAGAATAACCCGGACATCCTGTTCCATCGGTAACATATACCTGATAAGAACCGGCTGCTTTTGCATAATACGTTTGTCCTGTTCCAACCTGGGTACTTCCTTTAAACCAGGTATAACTTGAGTAGGAACCAGAAGCCGTCAACAATACACTGTCTCCCGGACATATCGAAGTTATGTTCCCGGCAGATGATACTGTTGGAACCGGTGATGACGTACAGGGCAGAAAATGAATAGCAACTGTAAACACCGATCCCCAGTTGCCTGCAACATCTTTTGAACGCACACTTAGTGAATGATATCCGGGACTTGGAAGGAATTGCCAATTGTTTGAAATTGTTTCCATTGCATTGTCGTAATTTCCATCAAACGCAACCATTGCGATTCCGCTACCTTGACCAGGATCCGCATCGAAAAACATTTCCCCAGCAACAATTTTTAAATTACGGGGCGAAAAAGTATTTTCAATATGTTGCACGGTAGAAAATACAGGTCCCCAATTTCCGGAAACATCTTTTACACGTACACTTAATTTATGAAAACCTAGCGATGGTGTAGTAATTGTATTATTCAAAACACTTTCCACCGCATCAGAATAATTCCCATCAAAAGCCACCATTATGGTTCCGCTTCCTTGTCCGGGGTCATTATCCCAAAATAATTCTGCGGCATTGACTTTCACATTACGCGGAATAAATAAATTTTCGATATGAATAACAGTTGAGAACACTGCGCCCCAATTGCCTGCCACATCTTTTATACGCACATTTAATTTATGAAAACCTACTGTTGGAGAAGAAAGAGTATTATTCAAAACACTTTCGATAGCATCCGAATAATTTCCATCAAATGCTAACAGGGCAGTTCCATTCCCTTGCCCTGGATCTGTATCCCAAAACAATTCGGCAGCAGCAATTTTTACACTTCGTGGTGTAAGAATATTATCCACCTTTAAGACAGTCGTAAACAAAGGCCCCCAGTTGCCTGTAACATCTTTTATACGAATGTTTAATTTATGTAATCCCACTGCAGGAACAGAAATAGTATTCATAACACTTTCTATCGCATCAGAATAATTACCATCAAAAGCCAGCATCGTGGTTCCACTTCCTTGTCCGGGGTCTGTGTCAAAAAACAGTTCTGCCTGGGAGACTTTTATGTTTCGTACCGAAAGCAAATTTTCAACAAGGACAATGGTTTTAAAAATGGGTCCCCAGTTGCCATTAAGATCTTTCAGTCTTATATTAATAGAGTGAAACCCAAGACCGGCAATGCTGATTCCACTTTGAACCGCAGATTCCAAAATAGCATCAAAGTTTCCATCCGCTGCAATTAATGTCGTTGCAGCACCTTGCCCGGGATCTGTGTCTATAAAATACTCAGCTTGTGTGATCTGAGCTCGAATCGAGAAACAGCAGGACAATAGAACGACAGTTAAAATTAAAATTTTTTTCATCGTAAAATTTTTAGAAGATTAATATTCCTTTTTAAAAAGTAATTATGATTTGACAGCATGCTTTGGCTGTTGATAATTCATAATTTTTGAATGATTAATCTATCTGTCAAAGGCATCACCTTTAACATTAATAGTGCTTCCAAGTGTAACTTTTCGTGGAGCACGAACAAAATAAACACGTGCAGCACCGGTAACAGGATAAAAATTATCCTGAGTGAAAGAGCCACCAAAAGCACCTGCATCATTACGGGTAAGGTTAATGTCATAATAAGCTTCATCAGGTGAACCTCCGTTGATAGCATCTGAACCATTGTTAGGACGATTGTTTGCATCAAGGGTGGTATTGCTGCTTAAATTATTTGTACCATCATCAGTTATTCCTGAAAGTACTAAAGGATTACTCATCAAATTATAACTTACCTGGACCGGTCCGCCTCCTGAAGCTGCTATTCCGGTTCCAGTTGTTGCTAAAATAAGATTGTTAATTACATCGTAAGAAGAGTTTACTACTGTAGTAATGGAAACCCCTATGTTTAAAGCAGCAGTAACAGATATCGTATTATTGACGATCGTATTTCTCCCAATAGTTGAGTTTTTAGATGCAGCAATATAAACCCCATGACTAAGACTACTGCCCGTTAGAATGTTATTAGTAATATAATAATATTGATTGGCGCTATATGCCATTATTGCAACCTGATAGGCATAAACGCTTCCATTATAGGAAATTTTATTCCCAACAATTTGTAAACTATCGTTGGTCGCTGTTGCATCTTGACCAATATATACTGAATAACGATAATAACTGTTAGGATAGCCGGAATTATAGTTACTTATTGTATTAATATCATTCCCAATTACTTTACCATAGCGAATACCAATATTGCCATCTAAAAAAACACAAGAAGCTATTGTAACATCAAAATTGTCCCAGTCAAGATTAACATTTCCATTTACAAAATTACAATTCATGATACTCACTTTACAACGTACTCCAACAGGGCTATTACCTGTTGCTGTCATATTGCCCTGCAAATTTTTCATTCCAATAAAAACTATTATTCTACTTTGTGCAGGAGTAATAGTGATATTTCCTTGCATAGTATATTCTCCACCTTCAACATTGCAAAGAAATTGCAAACTCTTTGTGATAGTGAGATTTTCAGCATATGCTGCATTTCCTGCTTTCGGGTTAATAATAATTCTATCACCATTAACAGCTGCATTAACAGCATCTGTAATTGTAGAATAACATCCACCTGCTCCGTTTTCAGCTACACATAAGTCGGTAGCATTTATTTTTGCAGAAGTTAATAATAGTATTGCTGCAATTGCTAAGTTTTTCATTTTCATAGTTTTATTTTTAAGGGTTATTTTTATGACAAAACTATGCTGAATAACAGGTTTTGTAAATACCACTTTAGTAGTAATTTTTTGAAGCCAATCAATTTATACCTACTATATTTATAACTTGGTCCAATGCGTGAAGTCCGTCAGAGTTTGTCGAAGACTGTGCGCGGGAATTTGTTGGACCAAAATATATTTCTAATTGGTATAAAAGGATGAATTCTTCGATTTTTTAAAAATGTAGAGGAGACTACATTTAATACACGCTAACTATTTCGGAAAAACTTTATTTAATGCTTCGGTGCGGGAATTGACCTGTAATTTTTCATAAATATTACGGATGTGAGTACGCACGGTTTCAGTACTTAAAAATAATTTATCGGCAACTTCTTTATATCTCAAACCTTGTGATAATAAATTAAGAACATCCTTTTCTCTACCAGATAATTTTTGAAATGCAGCATTTGAATTATCCTGATGGAAAGAGGTAACCATTTTACGTGCAATGTGACTGCTCATGGGCGAACCCCCTCTGTGAATATCAACAATAGCATCCAGAATCTTTGAAGGTTGAGTTGTTTTTGTAAGATAACCGCTTGCACCTGATTTCAAGGCTTTAAATACAGAATCGGTGTCTTCAAATGAAGTACACATTAAAAACTGAGTAGCAGTACAATGTGGCTTAAGTTCTGCAATACAATCTATTCCGCTCTTTCCGGGCAGATGTATATCCATTAAAACGACATCTAAATTAAGTATGGGAATTTTTTTAATTGCTTCTTCCGCTGTATCAAATGTATTGATACAACTAAAACCCTCGCTACCATTAATTAGTATCGCCAGGCTATCTCTTATCTGTTTATCGTCTTCAACAATTCCAACTGTTATTTCCATTTCACAAAATTAGAATAGAAAAAAAATATTTTAGTAACATAAAAGTAGTAATTAAGATTTCATGATCTTATCAAGGGGAATCAAAATACAAATTCCCGTTCCTTTTTGAGGTTCACTTTCAATACTAAGTTTTCCATAGATTGCAGATATTCGATTTTTCATGTTTCTTAATCCACTTCCTGCCTTATAATTATCGGTATTAAAGCCAAGTCCGTTATCATGTATGGAAATGGTTAAATCATTCTCTACTATCCTGACTTTCATATTTACTATTGATGCTGTTGAGTGTTTAACAATATTGTTTAAACATTCTTTCACAACCATAAAAATTTCGCGATGGCTATCTTTATAAATGGGAGTTGGTGTTATTGATGACGGATACGAAGACATTAACTCAATCGGGAAATCTTCCAAATAATCACTTGAATATTCCCGGATCCGTGCCACCAGATTATCTAAGGTAGTGTTTTCAGGATTTAAAGCCCAAATTAAATCGCGCATATTTTCCACTAAATTTTTAGCTGTTTCAGAAACAGATTTAATATTATTTCTTATTTCAGGTAACAGTTCCGAATTATTATAAATAAATTCACTTAAAAAATTAATTTTTGATAAGCCCGATCCTAAATCATCATGAATATCTTTGGCAATTCGCATACGTTCATTTTCTTCTGTTTCCTTAATTGCTTTTTCTTTTTCCAATTTGTTTTTTAAATTCTTTTTACTTATTCCAAAATAAGTGGCTGCAGCAAGCACCAGTAAAAGCAGTAAGACACCTGCAATCAAATAATTTCGTTTTTGTATTTGGAATTTTTGTTCTTTTATTTCCTGAGTACTTATTTTTTCATTTTGTTGTAATAGTGTTATTTCATTTTCCTTTTTTTCTGTTTCATACTTTGTTTGCAATTCGTTTACTTGTTTAGCACTTTCGGCACTTATAAACTTATCCTTTTCAAGTGCAAATTGCTTCTGATAATTAAAAGCATTTTTGTAATCTCCTGCTTTAGCATTTGCGTCCGCCAAAGTCTCGTAAACATTAATAAGTATTTCTGAGGCATTTATTTCTTTTGCTATTGCCACACTTTTATTGCAATACTCAATGGCCTTTTTAGGATCATTTAATTCAACATATAAATTCCCAATGTTATTATATATTGCTGAAGCAAACCATTTGTTTCCACTTTTAATTGCCAGATCAATTGCTTTTAAATTACAATCAACTGATGAAGCATAATCTTTCTTGAGTTTATATACAATTGCCATATTGCTATATTCCATTGCGATATTATCAGGATTTTTTTTAAGATAATAATTCAATGCACCTTTATATGCCAATAGTGCCTCTTCGTAGTTTTGTTGTTGTTCATATACTACCCCTTTATTATTATAGCAATCGGCAATCAAACTACTATCCATGATCTCGCATGCAATGGCTTCCGCCTTTTGGTAATGTTCCAATGCTTTCGGAAAATCCTTCCAGGTTGCATATAGAACTCCAATGTTTTTTAAAAGAGAGGAAATGTTTTTTTTATCAGAATTTGATTCGGCAATTTTTAATGCTTTTTGATAATACTCCAATGCCTGGATGTTTTCTCCTTTATCAGAATATACATTTCCTATATTCGTAAACGCTTTCAAAAGAAGCGTATTATTTTTTTGAGCTGTTGAATTTTTTACAACATCATTTAATGCAAGCAGTGATTTTTCATAATCACCTTTTTTATAATAATATACGCCAATCTCAAATTCGAGTTCTATGTTGGAAGGCTGATTCTTAAATTCAGCATTCAGGCTATCAATCTTAGTCTTTTGAGCAAAAGAAAATAATTGAATAAGTAAAAAAGTAAAAATTAGTACGTATATTTTTTGCATAATTAATAATTATATTCGAGCGAATATAAATAAAATCAATATACTGTTAGGCAAATATGGAACAAAATAGGCAAAAAAGGACTTGTTCTCTTGTATCTCAATTCAAAATCCAATTATATAGTAAAATTCAGGTTGGGATTTTGAGTGATTTTTAAATTAATAAAAAGAGGCTGTCTCAAAAGTGAGATGGCCTTTTTTTATTCCTTTATTGACAAACAGTTAAGAAATCAACGATATTTTGTTAAAAAC
>MEPB01000015.1 GCA_001769385.1 Bacteroidetes bacterium RIFCSPLOWO2_12_FULL_35_15
AACACGGGAGCGACCTCTTCTAATGCGACCGGTTTACAAGCAGGTACCTATACCTTAACGGTAACAGATAGTAAAGGCTGTATAAAAACCAATACGGTTGTAATAACCCAACCAACAGTAGTACTTGCAAGTACAACGGTAATAAATGAAACATGTAATTATCTGAATAATGGTTCTGCATCAGTAACAGCATCAGGAGGCACTCCGGGTTATACCTATAACTGGCAGCCAGGCAACCTGACTACCTCATCGATTAGTCCAAAACCGGCCGGCACCTATACAGTTATCGTAACAGATTCAAAAGGATGTGCAGTAACTGCATTTGCAACAATAAGTGAACCAGTGCCATTAGTCGTTAGTTTTATTAATCAGGTCAATGTAAGTTGTTTGGGAGGGAATAATGGTTCAGTTTCAGCCATTCCATCGGGTGGTACTCCCAACTATACCTATTCATGGATGCCGGGAGGAGCTACCACAGCAACGTTAAGCTCTGTTCCTGCAGGTACATACACCGTTACGGTAACTGATAGTAAGGGTTGCCAGGCTCAAAATTCAGTGGTCATCACACAACCACCTGTGTTAGCCGTTTCGGTTTCATCGATTCCCACTTCTTGTAATGATGGAACAAACGGTTCTGTTTCTTCCAGCGCTTCAGGGGGAACAGGCCCATATACATATAGCTGGATGCCGGGAAATTATTCTGGACAAAATGTTTCTAATCTTTCTGCCGGAACTTATTTTGTGATTGCAATTGATACGAAAGGATGTACCAGCACAAATTCTGTGACAGTTAATGAACCGGTTCAAGTTGTTCTTGCCTCAGGGGCAGTCAATTCTGATTGTGGTGTTCCAAATGGGATAGCTTTTGTATCCATATCATCAGGTGGTGTTGCTCCATTCACCTATTTATGGTCCTCCGGTGCCGGCACAAATGATACAGCAACCGGGTTAATTTCCGGAGCATATACAGTTGTTGTAACTGATTCAACCGGATGTACTGCAACAGCTACAGGAAATGTCAATGAGAATACCGCAGCCTTAGTAAATATTTTTTCAACAACCAATATTAGCTGTAATACCGGCTCAGATGGTTCTATTACCGTTTCCTTAGTGGGAGGACTTGGTCCATTTACATATTCCTGGTCACCATCCGGAGGTAACGGAGCAACTGCTGGTGCTTTAGCTGCGGGCTCTTATACTGTTACGGTCGTGGGTTCGAATGGTTGCCAATCATTTGCAGATACCACCATTACCGAACCTCTGCCAATTTCAATAAATGTGACCACAACTAATGTAAGTTGTTTTGGTGGAAATAATGGAACAGCATCTGCGATTGCATCGGGAGGGACGTCAGGTTACATATACCAATGGTTGCCAAGCGGAACAATGGGCTCAACCATTTCTAATCTTTCTGCAAATACCTATACTATCCAGGTTACTGATACAAATAATTGTGTCCAGGCTGATCCTTATATAATCAGTCAACCAACACCGCTTACTGCTGTAGTTTCACCCGTCACAAATGTTCTTTGCTTTGGAGGGACAAATGGAGCAGCTTCCGCGTCAGCATCCGGTGGTACGAGTCCTTATAATTATAACTGGATGCCGGGTAGTTTTTCCGGACAGACTATTTCTAATCTTTCTGCTCAAACTTATACTGTTACCGCAACAGATGTTAATGGTTGTACAACTAACAATTCAGCTGTAATTACCGAGCCAACAGCCATTTTGCTTACAACAGGAAGTGTTAATTCAAATTGTAGTTTATCGAATGGACAGGCTTCTGTTTCCTCATCAGGAGGTGTTGGACCGTATTCGTATCTATGGTCACCTTCGGGTGGTACCGGTAGTACAGCGACAGGTTTGCTTTTTGGAGGATATAGTGTTACTGTCACTGATTTTAATAATTGCACCTCTTACGCAACAGTCACGGTCAATGATAATCCTGCACCAACCGCAAGTGTTACTTCTGTAACGAATGTGACATGTAACGGAGGGTCTGATGGAACAGCTTCTGTAAGTGTTTCCGGGGGTGCTTCACCTTTTACATATTCCTGGCTGCCAGTTGGTGGAAATGATTCAACAGCCACTGGTTTACCGGTGGGTACTTTTACGGTTACTGTTTTGGATGCAAATGCTTGTCAGTCACAGCCGGCAATAAGCCCTTTGATTACAGAGCCTTCAGCAATTATACCTGTTGTCACCACAACTAATGTAAGTTGTTTTAGTGGTAATAATGGTACAGCATCTGTTAGTGCATCAGGTGGCACACCTGGTTATGCATATACTTGGTTACCAGGTGGAACGGTTGGGTTAGTTATAGCAAATCTTTCAGCAAATACCTATACAGTTCAAGTGACAGATACCAATAATTGTGTGCAAACAACTCCTTATATAATTACTCAGCCAGCGCCATTGATTGCATCCATCTCATCTTCTACAAATGTTCTTTGCTTTGGAGGTGCAAATGGGGCCGCTTCTGCATCAGCTTCCGGTGGAACAGCACCGTATAACTATAACTGGATGCCAGGTAATTATTCAGGACAAACTATTTCAAATCTTTCCAGTGGTACTTATACCGTCACAGCAACAGATGTCAATGGATGTACAGCAACTAATACCGTTATCATTACCGAACCAACTCCAATTGTGCTTACAACAGGAAGTATAAATTCCTATTGTAGTTTATCGAATGGCCAGGCTTCTGTTTTGGCATCAGGAGGAGTTAGCCCATATTCATATCAATGGTCTCCTTCAGGAGGAACAGATAGTATAGCAACAGGTTTATTTTTGGGAGGATATAGTGTTGAGGTAACTGATTTTAATGGTTGTATCGCCATAGGAGCTGTAACGGTTAATGATAATCCTGCACCAATAGCAAACGTTTCTTTCGTAACCAATGTGAGTTGTTACAGTGGTTCTGATGGAACTGCTACTGTGGGTGTTTCAGGAGGCGTAGCACCTTTTACATATTCCTGGTTACCTTTAGGAATGAACGATTCAATAGCAACAGGATTACCTGTTGGAACTTATACCGTAATTGTAACAGATGCTGTCGGTTGTCAATTACTTCCTGCGGTAAGTCCGGCTATTACACAACCATCACCAATTATACCCATTGTTACAACAAACAGCGTAAGTTGTTTTACAGGAACAAACGGAAGTGCCGGGGTAAGCGCAACAGGAGGTACCCCTGGTTATACGTATCAATGGTTGCCTGGTGGTAGTATCGGTTCTACAATAACTAATCTTTCAGCTAATACTTATACCGTTCAGGTAACTGATTCTAATAGTTGTGTTCAAGCAATACCTTATACCATTGATCAACCAGACCAATTGGTTTCCGTAATTTCATCTGTCACAGGTGTAAGTTGTTTTGGAGGAAACAACGGAACAGCCACCGTATCAGTTAATGGAGGTACACCTGTTTATAGTTATGATTGGTTACCATTAGGTGGAAATGGTTCGACCGGGACAGGATTTTCGGCAGGAACTTATACTGTAAACATAACTGATATCAATGGGTGTACAGCTTCATCATCTGCTACAATTACCCAGCCTTTTCAGTCGCTTTCAGCAAGCAGTACCGGATCTTCTACTTTATGTTCCGGTGGATCAGACGGCACAGCAAGTATAAACCCAGTTGGGGGAACACCGGGTTATTCTTATCAATGGAGTCCTTATGGCGGAACAGGACAAACCGCTTCCGGTCTTTCTCCGGGAAATTATTTTATTTTAGTTACTGATACCAATAATTGTCAAACCAATGTTGCGGTTACAATTTCTCAACCTTCGGCTGTAAATGGCTTGCTGGTGACTGTAAATCCATCCTGTGGTTTATCCAATGGAACTATTTCTTCTCAAATATCAGGTGGAACTTCTCCATACGCTTACTTATGGTCATTGGATTCTTTAACAAGCTCCGGAATAAATGGAGTAGCCCCGGGATCATACACTGTATTAGTTTCAGATGCTTATAATTGCACCTTATCATTATCAATAAGTCTAACAAACATTTCCGGCCCATCGGTCGGAATAGCATCCATCAACAATTTATCTTGTTTTGGTGGCAATGATGGAACAGCTACAGCGAATGTTAGCCTTGGAAGTCCACCTTACTTAATTAGTTGGTTACCTTATGGCGGAGATAGTTTAACTTCATCATCATTAGCAATTGGAACATATACAGTAAATGTTACTGATAGTTTAGGATGTCAGGCTTTTGATTCAGTAACCATACTTCAACCTGCACCGCTAAATATATTCATAGACACACTAAACAATGTTACGTGTTATAGTGGAAATACAGGTTCTATTTCCGTTACCCCATCAGGAGGTACACCAACATATACCTACTCCTGGAGTCCTGTGACTTCAGGTTTGTCAACCATTAATAATCTTGCTGCCGGAACATATACAGTAACTATAATGGATCTAAACAGTTGCTCTGCATCAATTTCGATTGGCCTGACACAACCCGGATCCCTTCTTTCATCTATTGACAGTGTAATCTACCCAAGTTGTTATAATAGTACAAACGGAAGCGCTTCTGTTCAGGTAACTGGTGGGACGATCCCATATTCCTATTTATGGAATAATGGTCAAACCGGAAGTTTTGCAGGTAACCTTTCTGCAGGTTTGGATTCTGTAATAATTTCTGATGCTAATGGATGTAGTATTACGAATAGCTTCATCCTTACACAACCAGCTCAGGTAATCACCAGTGCCGGGGTAAATGACACTATATGTATTGGTCAATCGGGAGCGGTTACAGCAACCGCTTCAGGCGGAGGAGTTGGAAATTACTCTTACACATGGCAGCCGGTGAGTATTACCAATTCAGGTGTTCTTAATATTACTCCGGTGAATAATACTATTTATACTGTCATCGCATATGATCAAAATGGATGTCAGGGAACGGAAGATACTGTTTCTGCAATAATATATAGTTTAACCGGGGCAAATGTTAATGTAAGTGGTTTATCTCCAATTTGTCCGGGTGAAAGTACTACTGTTTCTGTTCAAACCTCCGGTACAACAGGTCCATTGACTTATCTGTGGAATAATGGATTAGGAACAGGACTTGGTCCATATACAGTAATACCAGCGCAACCAACAACCTATATTGTTACAGTATCTAATACTTGTGGAACTTCGGTAACAGATTCGGTTCAGATACTTTTTAATCCACCGCCAACAGTTGTTTTAATGTCTGATACAAATGGAATATGTGTGCCAAGCATGCTGCAGTTTTATGATAATTCAGTTACCGGAAATATAACTGATCCAATATATAACTGGTATTGGGATTTTGGAGATGGAACAACTTCCACACTGGAAGATCCGGTACATTCATACACAATAGCTGGAACTTATAATGTTTATTTAACTGTTACCACAGAGCATGGATGTTTCAATAATAATTCAATGGCTCCGCTGGTTGTAAATGCGTATCCGTTTCCTGTAGCTGACTTTGTAGTTAATTCAACCATTCTTGATCTGCCTTATGATGTATTAGTATGTACGAACCAATCGGTAGGAGCGACCAGTTATATATGGAATTTTGGAGATGGAGGATCATCAACAGCAACGAATCCACAATATTTGTATTCCACGGTAGGTATATTTCCTGTAATGCTAATAGTAACATCTGAATATGGTTGTTCCGATACAGCCTATTCAGAAGTGACCACCAATGCGGATGTGATTTTTCCGAATGTATTTACACCGAGTTTAGACGGAAGTAGTGGAGGTTATTATGATATAGGAAGTTTGAGCAATGATGTATTTTTTCCATATACATCCGGAGTGGTGGATTTTAAATTACAGATATTTAACCGATGGGGGGAATTGATCTTCGAAACATTTGATATTAAACAAGGCTGGGATGGGTATTACAGAGGAAAACTATGTCAGCAGGATGTATATGTATGGAAAGCATATTTAAAATTAAATAACGGAAAAACATTTAATAAAACGAGTGATGTTACGCTGCTACGGTAAAAAATATTTTAATATACTGGTACTACTTATAGTATCTGTGCAACTGCAGGCGCAGCTGAGCTCTCGTGAGAATAAAAAGTTGATGTTAAAAGCGGATAATTCTTTTGATTATGGCGATTATTTAACAGCTCTTAAAATTTATAATAAAATGTATATAGTAGATTCTACAAATAATGACCTAAATTATAAATTAGGAATTAGTGATTTTGAGATAAAAAAATTCAGGAACGAATCAAAAAAATATTTTGAAAAACTACCGGTATCCTCTTATCCTGAAAGCAATTATTATTTGGGAAGACTTTATCATTTATCGAGAGATTATAACAAAGCAATATCCTGTTTTTCACAATACAAAAAATATAAAGGGGAAAAAGAGCATACTGAAAAAGAGCTGGATGACCTTATCGATAAATCCAATACAGCAATGTTATTTGAAGCTAGTGCAGATAATACCATCAGGATTGAAAACATAGGAAATGCAGTAAATACTGAATATTCAGAATATGTCCCTTTGATCTCAGCAGAAGAAAATTTCATGATTTTTACTTCTCGAAGAAAAAATGGAGTATGGCAAGAGAAAGATCCATTAGGGGATTATTTTGAAGACATTTATGTTGCCAAAAGAGTAGGTAACATATGGCAAACTCCGAAAATGCTGGATTCATCAATCAATACGGCAGTACATGATGCTTGTACGGGTTTATCAGCAGATGGGGAAAAACTACTTATTTACCGGACCAGTAAAGATCTAAGGAGCGGAGATATTTATGAAAGTTTTTTGACACATGAAAAATGGTCCCAACCCACGATGTTAGGAAGCAATGTGAATTCAGCAAATTATAGTGAAACAAGTGCATGTTATTCTCCCGATGGGGATATAATATTCTTTTCGAGTAACCGTCCTGGAGGTTTTGGTGGAAAAGATCTGTATTCGGTAAAAAAATTACCAAATGAAAAATGGGCTGAACCATTTAATCTGGGACCGAATATAAATACAGAATACAATGAAGACGCACCATTTGTTCATCCAACGGGAAACATTTTATTTTTCAGTTCAGAAGGTCATAAAAACATAGGAGGTTATGATGTTTTTAAATCCAATTTTGATGAAGAAGGAGGTTTTTCAACACCAGAAAATCTGGGTTATCCGGTTAATACATCCGATGATGATATTTTCTTTGTGTTAAATACATCTGCATCAAAAGGTTATTTATCATCAGAAAGAGCAGGAGGGTATGGTTCACAGGATATTTACCAGGTAAATTTTTCAGCCAATACTTTGCCTTTAAATGTATATAATATTTGTGTGTTTGATGATTCAGATACATTGATTAACAAAGTGGAGATTGCATTAACAGATCTGGCAGCGATGAAACTATTTGGAGTTTATAAATCCAACCCCAGAACGGGAAAAATCTTAATAATAGCAGAGGCCGATAAGGAATATCAGATCACGATTAAATCGAATGGTTTTGAGCCTTTTATAACTAATTCAGTGTTCAATACCGATAATTATATTACGTATAAAATGATTAGAAAAAAAGAATGAAAAAGTTGTTAAAAATAGTATTCTTTATTTTAATTTTTTATATGAACAATGCAATTGCTCAGGATATGCATTTTACCCAGTTTTATTCATCACCATTATATCTTAATCCCGCTTTTACAGGTTCAGATGTATGTGGAAGAGTAGCATTGACCTATCGAAATCAATGGCCTGGAGTTTCAAAAGCCTATAAATCCTATTTATTTTCCGCGGATCATTTTGTTAGAAAGTATAATTTAGGAATTGGTTTAGTAATAGGAAACGATGTTGCAGGGACAGGTGAATTAAAAACCACGATCATTAACCCATCCATTGCTTACGGACTGCGAATCGGAAGGAAATTTGTAATCAGGGCAGCTGTACAACCTGGAATAGATTTAGTAAGCATTAATTATAATAAACTAATTTTTGGAGATCAGATAGCAAGGGGCGGGAATGCATCTTCCATAGAAAATCCAACTCAAACAAAAACTTTTTTTGATATCGGGGCCGGAGCATTAATTCATACAGAAAAATATTGGTTAGGTACTTCATTTTTTCATTTAAACCAACCCAATCAATCATTGATAGGTGATGCGAATGGTAAATTACCAATAAAATATACCGTGCATGGAGGGGGTAAATATCGGTTGAATAAAGATGAGAAGGAAGAAATAAAAAAGAAGTCAATCAGCACTGTTTTTCATTATCGGGGACAAAGGGAATTTGACCAGTTTGATCTGGGGGTGTATTATACCCGATCTGTTTTTAGTTTGGGAGTTTGGTACCGTGGAATTCCGGGATTCAAAGCCTATAAAAAAGGATATAGTAATAATGATGCAGTAGCGATCATTACAGGTGTTCAGACAAAACGAATGAGTATTGGCTATAGTTATGATTTTACGATTTCCAAATTAGCTTTTTTGACAAATGGCGCTCATGAAGTTACGTTGTCTTATCAGTTATGCAAAATGAATAAAAAGAAAAAATATAAATTATTAATTCCTTGCCCGAAGTTTTAAAATACAACGTAATTTATCAAATAAAAAACACCTTACTTTTACATACAGGTGGTTGGGGTATCAAATTGAAATTAGAAAAAAAGTGCTCGGGAGGAGATTCGAACTCCCACGTCTTTCGACATACGCCCCTCAAGCGTACACGTCTGCCAGTTTCGCCACCCGAGCTTTGTGCAAAGGTAGAACTTTTCATTGAAATTATTCGGGTTGCGATTTATTCTTTATTCCTTGGCAGAAATAACGTTTTCGGAAACGACAACAATTATTCCTATATCTACATTATCTGACATACTCAGGCGCTTTTCTCCAACTCCATAATCTAATCGTTTTAATGAAAAACTTCCTTTAAATTGCGCTCTTTCATTAGTTTTTGTAAAAATAAAAGGGAGCTTGATTTCTTTTGTTACATTTTTCATCGTGAGGTTAAAGGTACCAAGGTAATTGTCAGGACTGGTTTTTTCTATTTTGGTCGATTGCATTGTAATTTTTGGATAAATATCCGCTTCAAAAAAATTATTTCGTAAATCTCGATTTCGTAATCCAATTCCGGTCTCTATTGTTTTAGCATCAACCGATGCTTTTATACTTGCATTTTCCGGTTTTAAGGGGTCAAATTTGATATCGGCAACAAGTCCGCTGAATGTGCCGGTAACAACTGAACCTGCATATTTAATCGAGAAAATTATTTCTGATGATTCAACTTTCCAATTGATATTACTGGTTGTAAATAAGTATGGAAAAAAAATAATTGCCAATTTTAATAAAGTGAGTTGCATCTTTTTATGTTTTTAATTAAAATATATATTATTAGAAACAAAATTAACATCAACCCAAAACCGAAACAGTGATAAAATATATTGTATATATTGATTAATATCAATTATTAAGAATACAAAAATTTAAAAAGATGAGGCTGTCTCAAAAGGGCAGCCTCTTTTTTTTGCAATATAAATTAAGTTTTCAATAGGACTAAAAATTTGTAAAAAATCTGCTCTATGCGGCAGCTTTCTTAAGATTATGTGCTAATGC
>MEPB01000016.1 GCA_001769385.1 Bacteroidetes bacterium RIFCSPLOWO2_12_FULL_35_15
TAATTTCTATTAGTTCCATTTTACAAATATAATAATTCTACCTTATCATATGACATTGCCTTTCGGAGAGGGATTAAGGGTGAGGTCAGAAAAAAAAATTGTTTTAAATAAGCTAATGGTATTAGAGCAAAAAAAAGAGATTTTTTTTTGCCAATTATTTTTTAGTACTTTGTTTCAATAAAAAAACAACATTAATGTTTAAAAGGTTTTTATTTTTATTCACTATCGCATTTGCTATCGCATCTTGTAAACACGAAACCGTTTTTACTGAAGTAAAAGTAAATAACCGCTTTGAGATTTCTGTTCCTGAATATATGCAGCCTTGTGCTGATCTTCATAAGGACGCATCACTTCAATATCAAAATACCGAAATTGATATTTATGCAATGGTAATTGAAGAAAAAAAATCAACCATGGAAGATTATGATCTGGATTATGATATTGATCTGTACTTCAAAAATATTGCCTCTCAAGCCTTTATAGAAAACATAAAAAATGGAAAAGTAAGTCCTCCCGGACGACAAACAATTGATGGCAATAAAGCATTAACAGCTGAAATTACTGGAAATATTGATGGTACAGATGTATATTATAAAATGGCAATTGTAGAATCAAAATATTCATTCTACCAGATTCTTACCTGGACACGTGCCGATAGAAAAGAAAAATATATTTCGGATATGACAAAATTTATTGAATCCTTCAAAGAATTGCCACATCCACCAGAAGAGCTTCCTCAACCAAAATTGAATGATAGTGTATCAATTGTGCCGGCCTGGTAAGTTTTTATCAAATTTTTTTGGGTCAGTTAACACAATTTTAAAACTCATTGTAATAATTCGTGTTAACTGAATTCCTTATAGATATATAATATTAACATTCTATAATTCCGATTTTGAAATAAAAATTTTATGTTTGTAGCATCTGTTGCAAATAATTTATTAGACTACTCTCTATGAAAAATGCTTGCCTGCAATTATTATTATTTGTTTATTGTATCCAACTCACTATTAGTTTGTCTGCACAGGATAATACGCCTGTCTGGGAAAAGAAATCTGATTTTAAAGGAGGAAAATTACAAGGAGCCGTTTCTTTTACCATTGGCGAAAAAAGTTATGTTTGTTTAGGAAGCGATGGTAACCAGTATAACAAGGGGTGCTGGGAATACGATTACAAAACGGATAGCTGGAAAAAACTTTCAGATTTTCCGGGTGATCCAAGAATACTTGCTGTGGCATTTACTGTTGGAGACAAAGGGTATGTTGGTACCGGGCAGGTAGATTCTAAAGATGGTAATATAGGAAAAAAAGATTTTTGGGAATATAATCCGGTAACAGATACCTGGTTACAAAAGATGGATTTACCGGCTGATGCAAGATATGGGGCAATAGGTTTTTCTATAGGGGACAAAGGATATGTCGGCTTAGGTGCTACAGCTGACAAAATAAAATATTGCAATGATTTATGGGAATATAACCCCAAAGATAACCAATGGAGCAATAAGGCCGTTTTTCCTGATCATGGAAGAGTTGGAGCGTCCGCTTTTGTAATCAACAACAGTGCTTATGTTTTGTTTGGAGGGCTAAGCAGTGATGTTATAGGCGTAACCAATAAAGAGGTATGGGAATACAATCCTTTAAAAAACAAATGGCTGAAACAAGGCGATTTTCCAGGAGTTGCACGACAAGGTGCAATAGCATTTTCTATTAACAATAAAGGATATGTCTGTTCAGGCAACAACGGGTTTATGAAATACTATACTGATTTGTGGGAATACGACATAAAACGGAACACATGGAAACAAAAACCGAATATTAATTTTGATGCACGATACGATGCCGTTTCTTTTGTGATTAACAATGTAGTATATGTTGGAACCGGTAACGTTAAAAAAACATTAGGCGGAAACTCAAGCAGTGATATGTGGTATTCGAATTTAAAAGCTGCAATTGTAAGTGTTGATTACAATGCCAAGTTACTTTACGAAGATAAAAACAAAAAATTACCATTAGCAAAACAAGGCGTTTCATTGATAGGGGAAGAAAAAAATGTTATTCAAAAAACAACAACGGATAATAGTGGATTGTTCGCATTTAAACAAATTGATATTGAAGGAAAGTATCAGGTAGTGTTAGATAAAAATGATAAACTTCCAGCTGATGCAACGGTTGCTATTGCGAAACCCAATGGTAAAATTATTAAGAATCTGGAAAAAAATGCAAATGGTCAGTTTTCTTATGAAGTACCGAAACTTGAGTTGATAGAAGAGGATGATTCGTATTTTAATTTAAATTACTTTATGAAATCATCTGATAAAGAAATTACAATTACAGCAAATATTTATTATCCGGCCGGATCAGCCGAACTTTCAAAAGAGGCAAAAGATATACTTTATCAGGTTATTGTTTCACTAATTCAATTCCCTGATCTTATTGTATCTATTTCTTCTCTTACAGATTCCAGAGGTGATGATGCATCCAATATGCAGCTGTCTGAAAGAAGAGCAAAAACAGTAGTAGATTATATTATTTCAAATGAGATCGCCCCAAAACGAGTTAGTGGTAAAGGTTTTGGTGAAACAAAAATTCTTAACAAATGTAAAAACGGAGTTGATTGCAGCGAAGAAGAGCACAAAGTAAACAGAAGAACCGAATTCAAATTTATTAAACCAAACTAGCTGTTCTCATTTTCGGACAATATTGATGAAAAATTTTTGTATTAATTTACTTCTCATTTTTTTTGCATTTTTTTATCCGCAAACTGTCCATTCCCAGACCACGAAATCTGAAAAACAGGTATTTGATGAGATGGTAAAACAGTTCAATGGCGGGCGGATTGACTCTGCTTTCGTTTTAGCTGATGATGCAGTGAGGATTCCTGAGCTACAAGATAATTCAAGATTCTGGTTCTATTGCGGTTTAATTTACAAGGAAGTATATAAAAAATACGAAAAGAATAATCCGCAATCACCTGGCAGAGAAAAATCTTCTCAAACATTCCAAAAAGCTTTATCATTAGAAACAGATGTTGAAATTATAAATGACATCAGGAAAAATTTAAAATTTATTGCCAGCACTTACTATAATGATGCTGTTCGTTTACTTAAAGGAGGGAAGTCCGGTGTTCCGATGAGTGTTTTTGCATTTGATGAATATCTTGAACTAATGAAAATTGTTGACGAAAAATTTGATTCGAAACAAAAAGAAATTGAATATTCACTTGCATTAGGAGCGACTTATGCAACGTTGTTTGAAAACGATGAATCAAAACAAGGGGATGAATATTATGAATTAGCAAAAAAATGTTATTTGAAAGTTTTGGAACTTGATCCCACTCAAACATCTGCCCGGTATAATATTGTAGTTCTCGAAACCAAATACAAAACGAAACAAGAAAATCTTTTAAGGGAAGAATCACAAAAAAAAGATTTGGAAATTATTTCTTTAAATGCGGTTAAAGAACTTGCAGAAGTAAAGCTTCACGAAAGTCAGTTAGAAGAAGAAGCAAATAAAAAAGGATTGATTATATTAAAAACGCAGCAAGAAAAATATTTAATGCGGATGAAAACTGAGCAGGATCAGAAAGACGCAATAGCACAGGAAGAAAAACAAAAGCAACAACTCATTTTATGGTCGGTATTGGTTGGATTATTGGTTGTCGTTGTGTTTTCAACTCTTGTGTATAGGAATTCCCGCCAACAAGCAAAACTTAACATAGAATTGGAGAGAAAAAATAACCTGATCGAGATTAAAAATAAAGAGCTGGACCGGCTTTCATTTGTCGTAAGTAAATCAACAAATAATCTGTTGATTTTTAATTCGAACCTGGAATTGATTTGGGTGAATGATACGTTCCATGGTATCTATGGACTTACCCTGGAGGAGTTTAAAAAAGAAAGAGGAAAAACATTGTTTGATGTAAGCTCTCATCCCGACATTAAAAAAATATTAGAAGAATGTATCGCCACGAAAATAAGTGCATCCTATGAATCATTAAACATAACAAAGAACTATGGAAAACGATGGTTTCAGTCTATGCTTTCGCTCATCTTTGATGAGAAAGGAAACCTTCAGAACTTACTGGTAATTGATTCGGATATTACTGCTTTAAAATTAATAGAAGAAGAGATAAGACAAAAAAACAAAGATATTACTGATAGTATTCATTATGCAAAAAGAATACAACAATCCATTTTGCCATCCAATGAAAAGATCAAAACTCATTTACCCGAACATTTTATTTTCTATCAACCGAAGGATATCGTAAGTGGTGATTTTTACTGGATGGAAAGTGTGGAAGATGATACTAAAATAATAGTTGCTGCTGTAGATTGCACGGGACATGGCGTTCCGGGAGCGCTGCTTACTATAATCGGGAATGACCTGCTGAACCATATCGTGAATGAAATGTTGATCACGGACCCGAAAGTTATTTTGAAAGAGATGAATGCCGGTATTATCAGCAGGTTTTCCATCAGTGAAGAAGAGTCATCCAGAGAAGGTATGGATATGGCACTGATCACGATTGATAAATCCGGTGATATGCCTATTCTCCATTATTCAGGGGCCTACAACTCTTCCTTTGTGATCCGTGATAACGAATTGATCACCTTGGATGCAATGCGGCAACACATTGGCAGCATTCCTTTTGAAAAACGGGATGATATTTTAAGTCATTCGATGAAGCTAAAAAAAGGCGATATGATCTACATCTTTTCTGATGGTTTTGCCGACCAGATAGGGGGAATAACCGGAAAGAAATTTATGAAAGGAAGGTTCAAGGAACTTTTAATGGAGATGCACCAACAACCCATGGAAGAACAAAAAAGAATTTTAAACAAATCCCATTATGAATGGAGAGGAAGTACTTTCCAAACGGATGATATGTTGGTGATGGGATTCAGGATCTAATTGTTAAAACTAAAAATAAAAGCATGGAAAAACTCATTATTGAAGGTACTGAATCCACCCCACAGGTCAATTTTATTCCGGAAAATGGATTGCTTGAAATAGAAGGAAAACTGATTCCTGAAGATGCCGGAAGTTTTTTTGTGCCAATTTTTACCTGGCTTGAGAATTTTTGTCCCGATAAACAACAGGCAATTAGTATGCGCTTTTCTTTGTTTTATTACAACACCAGCTCATCCAAACGAATATTTGATATCATGAGGCGATTGGATGCAAAATTTTTGGATGGCTGTAACATAACCATACAGTGGGAATACGAAGAAGGCGATGAAGATACCCAGCAAGACGGGGAAGATTTTAAAAGCATGCTGAAATTGCCGTTTAATATTTGTAAGGTTTAGCTTTTTCTCCTTCGAATTAATACTTATTTCTTCAACCCTATCGCCAACTCATCCAACTGCACTTGTGAAATGGGCGATGGAGAATCGATCATTACATCACGTCCTGAATTGTTTTTAGGGAATGCAATAAAATCTCTGATACCTTCTGCCCCGCCAAATAAAGAACACAAACGGTCGAAACCAAATGCCAATCCACCATGTGGAGGTGCACCAAATTCAAAAGCATTCATCAGAAAACCAAATTGAGCTTGTGCTTCTTCTTTCGAAAAGCCTAATAAATCAAATATGCGGGATTGTAATTGTTTGTTGAAAATACGAATAGAACCACCGCCAATTTCAACACCATTGATCACCATGTCGTACGCGTTGGCACGAACAGCACCCGGATTAGAATTCAGCAATTCAATATCTTCGGGTTTTGGTGAAGTAAAGGGGTGGTGCATGGCGTAAAGACGTCCTTCTTCTTCGTTGTATTCAAACATTGGAAAATCAATTACCCAATGACAAGCAAATGTGTTTTTATCGCGTAAGCCTAAACGGTTACCCATTTCTAAACGTAATTCAGAAAGCGCTTTGCGTGTTTTATGTTCATCACCTGCTAAGATCAGTATTAAATCACCCGGTTGCGCATTAAATGCAGCGGCCCATTTTTTTAATTCTTCTTCGTTGTAAAATTTATCTACTGATGATTTTAAAGTTCCGTCAGCATTGTAACGAGCGTACACCATTCCGGTAGCGCCCACTTGCGGACGTTTTACAAATTCTGTTAACTCATCCAATTGTTTGCGGGTATATTCCGCAGCACCTTTTGCACAAATTCCAACAACCAGTCCTGCATCATCAAACACTTTAAAATTCTTGCCCTTCACGACTTCATTCAACGCTACGAATTTCATTTCGAAACGAATATCAGGTTTGTCATTTCCGTAATTTTTCATCGCATCAGCATAAGTCATTCGCGAAAGTGTAGGAATATCAACCCCTTTCACAGATTTGAATAAATGACGGACCAAACCTTCAAATGTATTTAAAATATCTTCCTGCTCTACAAAGGCCATTTCGCAATCTATCTGGGTAAATTCAGGTTGACGATCAGCGCGGAGATCTTCATCACGGAAACATTTTACTATTTGATAATACCGGTCGAAACCACCCACCATTAATAATTGTTTGAATGTTTGTGGAGATTGTGGCAATGCATAAAATTCTCCCGGATTCATTCGTGAAGGCACCACAAAATCACGAGCCCCTTCAGGAGTAGATTTAATTAATACCGGTGTTTCTACTTCCAGAAAATTTAATTTATCTAAATAATTACGTGTTTCAATTGCCAGGCGATGACGCAATTCCAAATTTTTACGTACTGTATTTCTGCGCAGATCCAGATAGCGATATTTCATACGGATATCATCACCACCATCTGTCTCGTCCTCAATGGTAAAAGGCGGTGTGATAGCAGGATTTAACACTACAATTTTATCCGGGTTTATTTCAATATCTCCGGTAGCAATTTTATCTGATTTTGAATAACGTTCAGCCACTTTTCCGGTAACAGAAATTACAAATTCGCGCCCCAAACTACGTGCAACATCCGTGATATCTTTTGCCGCGTTTTCTGTTTCAATGGTGATCTGTGTGATGCCATAACGGTCGCGCAGATCGATCCACAGTAATGAACCCTTATCTCTGACTCCCTGTACCCATCCGCTGATGGTAACAGTTTGTCCAACATGTGATGTACGTAATTCTCCGCAAGTATGTGTTCGTAACATTTTATGAAAATATAAATTATGAAATTTTAATTTTAATGCTCTTAAAGCCTTGCGAAATTACTAAATAATATTGATAGGAGAGCGTTCGTTTTTGCAATCTAAAGTGGCTCTTTATATGGATTTTTTAGAACTGTTTTTTTATTCACTCTTTTAGCGACAGTAAAATTCAAGTGTCAATGAAAAGGGGAAAGGCTCAAAATACATTAGAAGAACGGTGGGGTCATTCTGAATTTATTTCAGAATCTGCGCGGATGCTGAATCAAGTTCAGCAGGACAAAACAAAATTATTCTCAATAAACAAAATGCCTTTTGTATAAAACAGAAAACCCTACCAATAAATTCCGGTAGGGTTTTCCGCCTCTAAACTAAAATTAATAATTAAAAACTTGGGCAAATAGCTGAACGGTATTTTGGTTTTGGTTTTCTGCAAGAGAACTGAAACCCCAATGATAGTTCATGTGAACCAGCGGTAGCATTGGTTAATTTCGAAAGTGTAACATCATAACTATATCCGAATTTTATAATGCCATGTTGCACTCCTATAAGAACAATGAACGAATCGTTATTACGATACCACAAACCACCTACGAAAGATCCTTTGGTGATGTAAACGCCTAAATTCAATTGTCGGAAATCTTGTTGTTGTTGATACAAAATATTTGGAGAAATGGTTGTTTCGCTGCCTCTTGGACCAACCGGAATCAAAGCTCCGGCATGACCTGTAATTTTCATTGGAAGCCTGCTGGTGGTAATTAATCCTTCATCAGGTTGCGTGATATGGTCAACAGCAACACCGATAAAAAATCGTTTGCTGAAACCAACGATGCCACCGGAAAAATCAACGAACGATTTTTTAGATAGATGTTGTGTCTCTTGTGTATTATAAACAAATCCCTGATGATCATTTATCATGTCACCAAAAGTAAGTTTGCTCCAGTCAATCGATTTTTGTCCATAGCTTGCTTTCATTCCGAAATTAATGGAATACGTGTGTGTGATGGGTAATTGGTAAGAATAAACTCCGCTGATAGTTGTAGTTTTTAAAGTCCCTTGTCCTGCCATATCATTAGTTACAATTAATCCCAAACCGCTTTTTATCTGATAAACATACCTGTCGAACGAAGCGCTTGTTGTCACATATGTGCCGGAAATACCGGGCCACTGGTTACGGTAATTGATGCTTATCCGCGGACAAACATTAGAACCTGCCAATGCAGGATTGAGATACAATGGATTGGCGTAAAACTGTGTAAACTCAGGATCCTGAGCGTTTGCGTTTTTACTTGTGAGTACAACTACTGAAAACAATATGAGTGTAAAGATCTTTTTCATCTGTATATGATTTGTTTGCTTATACAGAAGACGCAAGTGTTCTTCTTGGGTTGCCTGTTTCAGGAGATTAAAAAAACCGCTGTGTTTATTACAGCGGTTTTCGGAAGAGGATGTTTAACTAGTAAACTATTTTTTTAATGAATCGTTTTTCATGCTTTCACGATACTTTCTGATACTATCGGGATTAACATTTGATAACATAAAGTTGTTCCATCCAATTGGATATTCAGCAGGTTTTTTTGCAGCCTGTTTTGTTTCTTCTTTTTCTTTCGTAACTCTGATAATACCTTTTGAAGAGTCAAGCATGTCCCCGAAAACAGGCTCGTTACCCATTATGATAACTTGTTGCTTGGTGCTTTCGTTATCTTTTTGATTATCATCTTTCAGTTTCTTCTTCTTTGCTTTTTCAGTCAGCAAAGTTTCTTCTTTTGAAGTTTTTTCAACATTGGAAATTTTGGTTTTGTTTGCTGTTTCGTCAACAACAACAGGTGTTTCGATCTTTGTTTGCGGAACAGGTTCTGTTTTTGTAACAACAGGAGGAACAATAGGTGGTGCAGTATTTATAATCGGTGCGGGTGTATTTTCAATTGGTTGAATTGAAGTTGGAGTATTCGTTTTAAAAGAATTCCAATTGTTATACACTAAATATCCCCCCCCTAATACTGCCAACGCAACAAAAGTACCAACGACATAGGACCACTTAAATGTGCTTGCTTTTGGGGCGGCATCAAGTGTGCTTTCCATTTTCGCCCAATCGTTTGCATCAAATGGTGCTTCATAATCACTTAACGATTGTTTTATCGTTTCGTCAAGCTTATTATTTTTTTGTTCATTTATCATTGAACTCTTTTTATTAAATGCATTAAATTTTTTCTCAAATTAAATTTTGCTTTCGAAAGATTCGATTTCGATGTTCCTTCACTGATGTCAAGCAGATCAGCAATTTCTTTATGAGTGTATTCTTCAATCACATACAAGTTAAACACAGTTCGGTAAGCAGGAGTAAGTTCTTGTACTGCTTTTAAAATATCCTCCTTATCAATATGTAATAAAATATCCTCTTCATTTATTTCCTCAGCGGTATTAGCGGCTTTATCGTTTGCATAAACGGTACTTACAATTAAATAATCATGTTTGTTCTTACGCAAATGATCGATTGCAGTATTTACCATTATTCTACGAACCCAGCCTTCAAAAGAACCTTTGTTATTGAAATTTTTTAAGCTCCCGAAAACTTTAATGAATCCTTCGTGGAGTGTGTCTTTCGCATCATCACTGTTTTTTGAATAACGTAAACAAACGCCCAACATTTTGCCATAAAATTGTTCGTACAGAAGTTTTTGGCAGGCACGATCATTTTTTAAACAACCTTTAATAATGTCGGTTTCATTCATAACACAGCGCTCTTATATAGCTAAAAACACCTCTCTTACGATTACAAGACGCAAAAGGTTGGTGAGGGTTGCCTTAAAGGTATAAAAATTTAGGTTCTGCTAAAATAGTACTAACAAAACAATTATCAGTAGGAATGTGTTAATAAAAAGAGCCCCGTAAAATTTTCTACGAGGCTCTTTTGTGTTTGAAAATAATTATTCTAGTCAACGCTAAATTCGCTGTCTTTTATTCCTTTGTTAACATCAACTGATTCTAACTTTAGTTTTAATGGCATTGGTGTTCCTGTTATGGAGATGCTGCCGGGATATTTAATTCCATCAATAGCTGTATAATCCGAAAATTCCGAAACCTGTGTCATTGGTCCGGCTTCCCCACCGGTTGTTGTAGATGATGCTTTTACTTTTAATCCGGAAACAACATCATACCATTCCGTAGATTTTTTACCGGTAGGACTAACCATATCTAACACATAGGCTTCGCTACCGTTTACTGCTTCAATACCTTTTAAATTAAGTTTATAACCTAATTTTTCGTAGTACATTTCCTGGTTCATTACTGCTTCTGCTTTCAGGTCTTCCAGTTCTGCTCCTGTAATTTCTTTATTTCCTTGCATTCCGCTTTGTTTGCCTTTTACGCCATCAAATATTTGTTTTTGAATGGTCATTGGTCCCATGTTAAAACTCATGGTATATTTGTTTGGTGCCTTATGTTGTGTTTCCACTTTGATGGTTCTGCCCTGAATTTCTGTTGTCATTTTTAAGCGCATATCTTTTATTGCGGTTAAAGCTTTTTCTCCGCCAATTGCTTTTACATAGGCATCGGTAACTGCTTTGGAAGTGATTCCATTAGGAATTGGTTTAAGGACGTTATTTGAAATATTTCCATAATTATCATAAAACTCAATGGTTTTTGAAGCGCTGAAACGCTCCAGTTTTTTTGAAATTTCTTCTTTGTCACCAACAACAAGTATGGTTGCATTTTCCGGACGAATATATTTTTGCGCCATTGCATAAACATCATCTGCAGTTACCGCAGCAAGATTTTTCAAATAGTTTGTATAATAATCTTTTGGCAAATGATAACGCTCTATATTAATTGCAAATTTTGCAACTGTTTCAGGATCTTCTAAGGAGATAGCAAAATTTCCTGTTAAATAATTTTTAATTCCATCCAATTCATCTTGTGGAACTTTTTCTGTGCGCAAACGATTTAATTCGTACATGATTTCAGTTAAGGCGCTATCAGAAACAGAATTGCGAACCTTAGCATAGGCGCTAAATTCACCTACCAGCACATCATAATTTAAAGAGGAATAAGAACCATACGTATAACCATGTTTTTCGCGTAAGTTCAAAAACAATCGTGAAGAAAAACCGGCACCTAAAATGGTATTCATAACTCTTGCTTTTATTACGTCATCGCTGTTTGGTTTTAAATCCACAGGATAGGTCACATTGATAACAGACTGTACAGCACCGGCTTTGTTTACCACAGCAACACGTGTTTTTGAAGGCGCTACAGGCATGGTATAAGTTGATGTAGGCACATCTGCTTTTTGCCAGGCGCCAAAATATTTTTCAATCAAAGGTTTTATTTCTGCTAATGTAATATCGCCAACAACTGCTAAATACGCTATATTCGGACGGAAATATGTTTTGTAATAAGTAGAACATTTTTCCAGGGTTATTTTTCCTACACTTTCTTCTGTTGTTATTTCACCATAAGGATGACCTTTTCCGAAGTTTAAAACAGATTTCACATTTCCGGAAATTGCATCCGGATCATCTTTTTGAGTTGCTAATCCCGACATAGACTGAGTTTTAATTTTATCTAATTCTTCTTGTTTAAAATCAGCATTCATCAATACATCCGACATTAATTCCAATAATTTTGTTTGTTGCTTTTTTAATGAAGAAGCATACAATCCGGTGGTTGATGCATTCAGTGTTGCGCCAATAAAATCGATATCATTATCCAGTTGATCTTTGCTTCTGCTTTTGGTTCCGCTGGTTAATAACTGACTGGTGATGTTTGCCGTGCCTGTTGCATCACCTTCTAATGCGGGACGAAAATCAAGTGCAATGGAAAAAGCAACAGTTGGTGTTTTATGATTTTCAACTACAAACACTTTCAACCCATTTGGCAGATCAAAAGATTGAATGTCACCAAGTTTTATTATGGGTGCAGGACCAGCTGCAGGACGTATACTTCTATCCGGTTTTTGTTGTGCAAATAAAACTGTTACAATCAAAACAGCTGTTATGGAGAATATTATTTTTTTCATTTTTTCAGTAAATTTTAAATTTCATTTTTTTAAATTTCCCTTCAAAGCTCGAACTTTCTTGCTCCCGATTTTAAGGGGGAATTGAGCGCTATTGTTTTGGCAAATAAAATAATACTACCCTGTTTTCTTTTGTCAGGTATTTTTGTGCTGCCTTTTGAATGTCTTCACGTGTTACTTTCATATAACGGTTGATCTCTGTATTGATCAGATTTGCATCTTTAAAGTACACATAATAGTTTGCTAAATTTTCAGCAATGCCAACCATTTTTTCGTTTTTTTGAACAAAATCATTTTCCACCTGATTACGAAGTTTTTGAAATTCTTCTTCAGACATTAATTCAGTTTTCACTTTATCGAATTCAGTATTCATTGCTGTTTCTAGATCAGTTGGAGGTACCCCCATATTTGTGATCCCAAAAATCAGTGCTAATCCCGGATCTTCTGATGGTAAAGGGAATGCACCTGCGTACAATGCTTTTTGTTGTTTATCAACAATCGATTTTTGCATACGGGAGCTTTTGCCCTGCGACAATAAAGTAGTAAGCATATTAACTGCGTAATAATCTGGTGTTCCTTGCGCAGGAATGTGATACGACATAACAACAGCAGGTAATTGAATGTTGTCTAAAATGGTATCACGAACTTCCGCAGTTTTAATAGGTTCCATAACCGTTGGACGAGGAATTGCTTTTGTTCCTTTTGGAATGCCACTGTAATATTTTTCAATTAACGCTTTTGTTTGAGCAATAGTAAGATCGCCTGAGATAGATAATGTTGCATTGTTAGGAACATAAAAAGTTTTATAAAAATCAATGAATTCCTGCAAGGCTGCTTTGTTGATATATTCCGGAGAACCTCCTGGGGTCCATCGATAAGGGTGAACAGTAAAGGCATGACCAAACGATTCATTTAAAATAGAACCGTAAGGAGTGTTTTCATTGCGTTGCTTTAATTCTTCTTTCACTACTTTACGCTGTGTTTCAACTCCTATTGAATCCACTTTTGAATGTAACATACGCTCTGATTCCATCCACAAACCAAGCTCAAGCTGATTACTTGGCAGCACTTCATAATAAAATGTACGATCGAATGATGTGTTGGCATTCATTTGTCCGCCCGCATCTTGTATCAATTTCATATACTCACCGCGTTTAATATTGTCAGAACCTTCGAACATTAAATGTTCAAAAAAATGAGCAAATCCGGTACGTTTCGGATCTTCGTTTTTGGAACCAACATGGTATAAAACGGTGACAGCCACAATTGGCGTTGAGTGATCTTCATGTAAAATAACATGCAACCCATTTGGCAGATCGTACTGTGTAAAACTTAACACATTCGACTGTGTTGTTTTACTGACAGGCGTCACCTTGCTTTGTTGTGCAAATAATGCACCGCTTCCCAGAAGTAAAGTGGATAGTAAAAAATTAGAGAAATTCATTTTTTAGATTTTAATTTTGTGCTAAAATACTATTATTAGGGGATAAAAATAAAAGCAATAGATGAGCGGTTTTGAGATAGGATGAATGGAATTTATTTTCTCTTTTTAGGTCCCCTCACAGCTTCTGCCGTTAACGGATTTTCCGGCCAATGATGTCTTGGGTACCGGGAAAGAAGATCTTTACGGACTTCAAAATAAGTTTTATTCCAAAAGCTTTTTAGATCCTGAGTTATCTGCACCGGTTTGTAACCGGGCGAAAGCAAGTGCATCAGAACTTTGTTCTTCCCTTCATTTACTGTTGGCGTTTCGAATAAACCAAACACTTCTTGTAACCGAACCGCCATTTCTATTTTACTTCCATCATCAAAATACTTGAGTTTTATCATGGAGCCGGTAGGAACGTCCATTTTTGATGGAGCAAGTTTGTCTAGTTTTTGTGTCAGGTCCCAAGGTAAAATAGAAAGGATGATCTGATTCAGATCCAGTTTTTGTAATTCACTAAGTTTATTAATATTGTTTAGGTAAGGACTTAGCCACTCTTCCAATGTTTCTACTAATTTTTCATTACTTATATCCGGCCAGTTTTCTTGTGGGCGCCATTTACGTAAACTCAAAATACGCGCTTGTAATTCTTCTTGTGATTCGCTCCAGTTTAACATTTTTAATCCTTGTTCGCGGATGCTTTCACAAATGATTTTTATCCGTAATGTCTCATCAATTTTTGGATTTGATCTGCTTTCTAAAACAATACTTCCAACACATTTGTCAAGTGTGGCACAAATCATTCCCCGCTCTTTATCCCAATACACATTTTGTTTTTCTATTGCCAGATCAAATAAATCATTTGGATTTAATGGTGCAGCCATAAATATTTTTCCCTCGTTGCTACCGGCATCTAATTGTGCAATTGCCAGATATTCTTCGTGATGAAGCGCATCTGTTTCTGCGAGTTTCACGATACGACCGTTTGATAAACGATAGCGCAATTGTTTTTTATCTATCTTTTTTGCAATGCGTTCGGGATAAGCAGCAGCTATTAGTTTTCCTACATTGAATACATTCGGCAATGTGTTATCGAGATCTGCTTTTAATGTTTTTCTCCAGGAAAGAGCCAGTCGTTCAATGCGTTCCAACACGCGCCTGTCGGCATTTACGCGTTCTCCCGAGCGCCATTTTCGTAACACTTCAATTCGTAATGAAAGGTCGGTGCCCGCTTCTTTTGATAGTGGATCACGTTCTTCCAGTGTTGCAGCAACATCACATGCAAGTGCAGAAAACTTTTGTTCGGGTTTTGTTTTTTGCCAATCTTTTGCTTCTACCAATAAATGTGCGATGCGCGGATGTGTTGGCAATTGCAACAATTCTTTTCCTCGTGAAGTAATTTTATTGTTTGTTAAGGCACCCAGTTGTGTCAGCAGATCCAATGCTTGTGCAACAGCTCCTGATGGCGGTGGCGTGAGCCAAAGCATTTCGTTGATGTTTTGTATTCCCCACATACTGAGTTCCAGCATCAATGGAGCAAGATCGGCTTCTAAGATTTCGGGCTTACGTGTTGCATTTAAATGGATGTGTGAACCTTCGCTCCACAAACGAAAACAAACACCGGGTCCTAAACGGCCGGCACGACCAGCGCGTTGGTCGGCTGCATCTTTGGTAACTTTTATGGTTTCTAGTTTTGTTAATCCGGTGCGTGCATCAAATCGCGGTACACGGGAATAACCGCTGTCGATAACTGTGGTGATGCCTTCAATGGTTAAGGACGTTTCGGCAATAGAAGTTGCCAACACAACTTTTCGTTTTCCCTGAGGATGAGGTGTGATCGCTTCTTGTTGTTTTTGTTGGGAAAGGTCGCCATACAGTGGATGTATGCTTGCGTTCACATTATCCTGTTCTAACAATTCCTGTGTGCGTTGTATTTCTCCTGCACCCGGCAAAAATGCAAGAACATCTCCTTTCTGCTCTTGTAATGCTTTACGGATAGCTTTAGCCATGCGGATATGCAAATATGCGTTTTCGTCAATATTTAAATACTCAATAACAACAGGATATTGCCTTCCTTCGGAAGTAAGTATTGGCGCATTGTTGAGTAAGGATGATAATTTAGCTCCATCCAGTGTGGCCGACATGATCAATAATCGTAAATCGTTTCGTAGCACTTGTTGTATCTGATAGCAAAGAGCAAGTGCAAGGTCAGCATTCAAACTGCGTTCGTGAAATTCATCAAAAATTATCAGGCCAACATTTTCTAATGCGTTATCGTTTTGTAACATTCTGGTAAGAATTCCTTCTGTTACTACTTCTATACGAGTGGCTTTACTAATGCGGTTTTCAAAACGAATGCGGTAACCAATTGTTTCTCCGATATCTTCATTTAATAAAGAAGCCATACGATTAGCGACACTGCGGGTGGCCAATCTGCGTGGTTCCAGCATGATGATCTTTTTGCCTTCCAGCCATTTTTCATTTAATAATTGCAGGGGTAAAATAGTTGATTTTCCTGCACCGGGAGGTGCCTGAAGAATAAGAACAGGTTTTTTTTCAAGGCTTTTTTTAAGCTCTGGAATTACTTTGTTTATTGGCAAATCTGTATTCAGCATTCTGGAACAAAAGTAAAGATTCTGGAACAAAAAAAGTCCTGCAAATTTTGCAGGACCATCTGTTATTAAAACCTTCTTACATTAAATACTATATTTTTCTTTCAAAAACTCAGTATAATCACCAAGGTTGGCCATCACCTGAATTTCCTGATAACGTTTGTGAAAAGCTCTGTCGTCAGTGATGGCGTTTAATTCATTAATGCGGTAATGGTCGAAATTGATCAACGCATGTTTTTCTTTTGGGGCTAAAGCTTCCCCATTAAATTCTTTTTCACGCAAATCGTTAATACTGGATATGCCTGCAATGGTTGATTTTGCAAAATGATTGTTTAATAATTTGGAACGGTTTTCCATTTTTGACGATTATTTAAAGGCAAAATTACATTTTTCGTTCAGTGAATTGATTGCATTCCCTTACTATATTATGAACATTGCTTTGTTGATATTAGTGTTTGAAGAATTAGATTAACGATAAATTGATGTAAAAATTATCAATTAAAAAAAAAGATAAAAAAAACGTACGGAAACTTTGGGAATAAAAAATGTTTCCATAGTTTTGTGCCCGAATTAAAAAAAAGAACACATGAAAACAAAAGACAGAATATTGAAAGGTGCTGAAGAACTGTTTTTTAAATATGGGATCAAAAGCATTACAATGGATGATATTTCCAAACATCTGGCGATATCAAAAAAAACGATCTATCAGTATTTCGATGATAAAAATCAAGTGGTTGAAACATTGATGAAAGAAAGGATGAGATTAAATGAATGTGAAGTGGAGCAAATAGCAAAGGAGTCGGATAATGTTATTATGGAAGTATTTGGCTTAATGAAACATCTTAGCGCCATGTTTTCACAAATGAATCCCAATTTGTTTTATGACCTGCAAAAGTACCATCCTGATTCATGGAAATTATTTAAAGAATTTAAAGAAGAATGTGTGGAGCGAATGGTTGAAAATTCGATCAAAAAAGGAATCAAAGACGGTTTGGTTCGTTCAGATATCAATCCGAAAATAATAGCACGAATGCGAATGGAAATGGTGGAAATAGGATTTAACCCACAAATATTTCCACCCGATAAATTTAAAATGTTAGATGTTCAATTGGCATCGCTCGACCATTTTTTACATGGCATATGCACCATTAAAGGACATAAGTTGATCAATAAATATAAGCAGTTAACAGAAGAAGAATAAAAAAACAATGAAAAAAACAGTTATAACAATAGGAATTGGAATAGCGATGTTGAATTCTTTTGGGCAAAAAAAAGATAGCAGCTCTTTCTCGTTTTCAGTTCAACAAGCAATAGATTATGCAATGCTTAATGAAAACAGCATTAAAAATGCTGTTCTGGATGAAGCGATTGCCCGGAAGAAAGTAAATGAAGTGATGGGAATGGGATTCCCGCAAATAGGTTCCAGCCTGGATACAAAGGATTTTTTGGAAATACCCACATCCTTGATTCCGGCACAATTTTTTGGAGGTCCTCCCGGAACTTTTGCACCGGTAAAATTCGGAACGCAATACCAGGCAACAGCAGGTATAGATGCTTCGCAATTAATTTTTAGCGGTGATTATTTTTTAGGATTAAAAGCATCAAAAGTATTTGTTGAGCTTTCAACAAAAGCGATAACACGAACAAAAATTGCTGCTTCTGCAACCGTAAGCAAAGCCTATTATACGGTACTGGTTAATGAAGAGCGAATGAAGCTGATGGATGCAAATGTTGTTCGCGTTAAAAAAGTAATGGATGATACCAAAGCTTTTTTAGACAATGGTTTGGTAGAAAAAATTGACTACGATCGCTTAACCGTTACGTATAATAATTTATTGGTTGAACAAGAAAAGATCAAACGATTGTTGGAACTAGGAAGCTATTTATTAAAATTTCAAATGGGAATGGATGTGAACGCTCAGCTCACTTTAACTGATAAATTAGCGGATGTTAAATTTGAAGTTGGAACAAATGTATCAGCTGAAAAATTTGATTACTCCAAACGAGTTGAGTATGGTTTATTTGAAACACAAAAAACAATTGCAGAACTTGAATTAAAAAGAAACCGTTTTTCTTATTTGCCAAACGCTTTTGCCTATGGGAGCATGAGCCGGAATGCACAGCGGGATAAATTTAACTTTTTTGATTCGGGAGAAAAATGGTACCCAACAAGTTTAATTGGTGCGACCATCAAAATGCCAATTTTTACAGGGTTGCAGCGTAATTACAAAAATCAACAGGCAAAACTGGCCCTTCAAAAAGCGGAAAATAATATTGATTTTATAAAAAAATCAATAGATCTGGAATTGGCATCATCTGTTACTAACTTACAAAACGCCTCTTCCTCGCTTGAAAATCAAAAGAAAAATATGATCGTTGCAGAAGATGTTGTGCGTGTTGCAAAAATAAAACTCGACCAGGGTGTCGGTTCAAATCTCGAATTGATAACAGCTGAAACAGCATTAAAAGAAGCACAAACAAATTATTATAATGCTTTATTCGATGCCATGGTTGCAAAGATCGATTTTGATAAAGCCAACGGGGTGTTGGTTCACTAGTGAAATAGTTCATTGGTTATTTAGGCCAAACAATTTAACAATACAGCAATTTAACAATTCAATATGATGAAAAAAATAATTCTGATATCGACTCTTGCAATTTCAATGATCGCATGCAATAAAGGAGGCGATGATAAAAAAGCGGAACTTGAAAAACTAAAAAAACAAGAACTGGAGTTAAAAGCAAAAATAGCAACTCTTGAAGCATCCATGAATGAAGCAAAAGATACTGTTCCTTCAGGAATTGCTATATCTGTTCAGGCATTAAAACCCGAGATTTTTAAAAATTATATTGATATACAGGGCCGTGTGGATGCCGATGAAAATGTAAGTGTAAGTTCTGAAATGCCTGGTACCATTGTAAAAATAAATGTAAAAGTGGGTGATGAAGTTTCGAAAGGACAGGTTCTTGCCGAAACGGATGCACGTGCGATTAGCCAAAGCATTGCCGACCTGCAAGTAAATACAGATCTGGTAAATCAAATTTATGATAAACAAAAAAACTTATGGGAACAAAAAATCGGAACCGAAGTACAATTTTTACAGGCAAAAACAAACAAAGAAAGCATGGAAAAAAAAATGGCTGCATTGCAACAACAATTGAACATGACAAAAATTGTTTCTCCGATCAACGGAACCATTGATGCTGTGGATACAAAGGTAGGAATGCTTGCTGCGCCCGGTATGCCATCCATACGGGTAATTAACTTTTCAAATTTAAAAGTGAAAGCGGACGTAGCAGAAAGTTATGCTTCAAAAATTAAAAAAGGAAGCGAAGTAATTGTTCGTTTCCCGGATATGCAGGATTCTGTTCTTGCAAAAGTAAATTATGTGGCACGTGCCATTAATCCAAGCACACGCTCTTTTACAGTGGAAGTGTTACTCGACAACCAAAAAGAATATCATCCGAATATGGTTGCCAGGTTGAACATTAATGATTATCAATCAAGCATTCCGGTAATTATTATTCCTGTTAAAACAATTTTAAAAGATGAAACAAATGCATCCTTTGTTTATGTTGCTGATGGTAAAAAAGCAAAAAAGCAGATCATTTCATTAGGGAAAGAATACAATGGTAAAGTGGAAATTGTTAGCGGATTAAAAGAAGGAGATTTACTTGTAACTGCAGGGTATGATGTAGTGAATGAAGGAGATGAAATAATGTATAAGAAATAAAAGATTTGCCGCGAAGGCGCAAAGATGCAGAGAGATATTTAAAAAAGAAGAAATTTTTTGCAGTTTTCCGGGTAAAAAAAAATTAAATAAAAATAACCGCCTGCGCCTTTGCGTCTTCGCGGCAAAAAAATCAAGGTATGAACTTCAAAGAATTTAAACCATCAAGTTGGGCAATTGATAATAAAATAAGCATTTATGTGCTTACTATAATTATCACGATAGTAGGACTGTTCTCCTATAATAGTTTACCTAAAGAAAGTTTTCCTGATATCGTTATACCAACCATATATATTAATACGGTTTATCAAGGAAACTCTCCAACCAATATTGAAAACCTTGTAACCAAGCCGATTGAAAAACAATTGAAATCGATCTCGGGAATAAAGAAAATCAACTCCACTTCTTTACAGGATATTTCAATTATCATGGTTGAATTTAATACGGGAATAGATGTTCCGGTTGCGAAACAAAAAGTAAAAGATGCGATTGATAAAGCACAAACAGATCTGCCTAAAGATCTTACAGCCCAGCCAAATGTGATGGATGTTAATCTTTCTGAGATGCCGATCATGTATGTGAACATTGCCGGTGATATGGATCTGAATAAATTAAAAAAATATTCGGATGCTTTAAAAGATAGAATTGAATCGATGAAAGAGATCACTAAAGTGGTGATGGTGGGCGATCTCGAGCGGGAGATACAGATCAATGTGAACATGTATAAATTACAGGCAGCAAATTTATCACTTGGCGATATCGGTCGTGCTTTGAAATCAGAGAACATGAACATTTCCGGTGGTCTTGTTCCAATTGATGGAATGAAACGAAATTTAACCATTAAAGCAGAGTTTAAAACTGTTGAAGAAATAAAAAATTTAGTAATAAATTCTCAAACAGGAGCAAAGCTTTATTTAAAAGATTTTGCTGAAGTGGTTGATGGAAATAAGGAGCAGGAAAGTTATGCACGCTTGGAAGGAAAAAATGTTATTACGCTAAATATTGTAAAACGATCAGGGGAAAATTTAATTGAAGCATCCGATAAAATAAATGCAACCATTAAAGAAATGCAGGAAAAGAATTTTCCGAAGGATCTGAAAATTACTGTTACCGGTGATCAAAGTGAAAAAACAAGGAGCACATTACATGATCTGATCAATACGATCATTATTGGTTTTGTTCTTGTAACATTTATCCTGATGTTTTTTATGGGTGTTACCAATGCTTTGTTTGTGGCGGCATCTGTTCCTCTTTCCATGTTTATTGCATTTATGTTTATGCCCGCTCTTGGTGGAGTTTTTGGATTTAGTTACACCATGAATATGATCGTACTGTTTGCATTTTTACTGGCATTAGGTATTGTTGTAGATGATGCCATTGTAGTAATTGAAAATACGCATCGGCTTTTTGAAAATGGAAAGCGTGAAATTAAAAGTGCAGCAAAGATGGCGGCAGGAGAAGTTTTTCTCCCGGTATTAAGCGGTACTCTTACTACGTTGGCTCCTTTTATTCCGCTATTGTTTTGGAAAGGTATCATCGGAAAATTTATGTTCTATTTACCGGTTACACTCATTATCACGCTACTTGCTTCACTCTTTGTTGCATACATCATCAATCCTGTGTTTGCGGTTGATTTTATGAAGTCGCATGATGAGGAAAAATTAACATATGGAAAGTTAAACAGAACAGGAAAAATCCGTTTAATTCTTTATGGATTAGCAGCGATCTTTTCATATGTTGGTGGTCATTTTGCAATTGGAAATTTCATTATTTTTCTTGGTTTGTTTATGCTGTTTCATCGGTTCTTTTTATTCAAAGCAATTGAAGCGTTTCAATTTAAAGCCTGGCCTGCATTTCGCGAACGATATACTCGGTTTTTGTTACGTTTCCTAAAGCGCCCATGGCTAGCTCTTCTTGGAACACTGGGATTGTTTTTGTTCGCTATTGCATTTTTTATTATTCGTAGTCCTAAAGTGGATTTTTTTCCGAAAGGAGATCCTAATTTTGTATATGTATATGTGAAATTGCCGGTTGGTACAGATCCTGCCAAAACAAATCAGGTAATGCTTCAGGTAGAAAAGAAAGTACATTCTGTTTTAGGGGATTCAAATAAAATAGTAAAATCTGTCATTACAAATGTTACTCGTGGTACAACAGATCCGCAAGATCAGGATCAAAATAATTATCCTAATCGGGGAAAAATTGCAATTTCGTTTGTTAGTTTCGAAAAACGAGAAGGTAAATCAACAACAGATTATTTAGGTGCCTTGCAAAAATACAGGTGGAATATTCCGGGTGCTGAAATTACAGTAAATCAAGAACAGGCAGGACCACCGGTTTCAAAGCCAATTAATATTGAAGTGCGTGGTGATGCTTTTGTGGAGCTGATCAATAACTCCACACGCTTAAAGCAATATTTAAATGCACAGCATATTGGCGGTATTGAAAACTTAAAATCAGATTTCGAAAGCAACAAACCTGAAATTGTTTTTAACATTGATCGTGAACGAGCCAACCGCGAAGGTATTTCAACCGGGCAAATTGCAATGGAAATCCGTAATGCAGTTTTTGGAATTGATGGGCCTTCCAAATTTCGTGATGCAAATGATGAATATCCGATTCAGGTTCGTTATCAATTAGATCAACGAAATAATATTGAAGCTATCCGCAACTTAAAAATTAATTTCCGCGACATGAATATGGGAGGGATCTTACGAAGTGTTCCTTTATCCGCATTCTGCGATATCCAATACAGTAATACCTATGATGGTATTAAACGAAAAATGCAAAAGAGGGTGATCACTCTTTCATCAAATGTTTCGGCAGGGTATAATGAAAACGAAGTTGTTGGAAAAATAAAAAAATCGTTGGCATTGTTTAAACCAAGCGGAAAAGTGGAGATTGCATTAACCGGACAGCAAGAAGAGCAAGCTGAAACAGGAGCTTTTCTTGGACGAGCCTTACTTATTTCAATAGGGTTAATGTTATTTATTTTGGTTTTACAATTTAATTCGTTTGGTAAACCAATCATCATTCTTTCCGAAATATTTTTCAGCATCATTGGTGTATTGATTGGAACCGCCTTGTTTAAAATGAACATGAGTATTGTAATGACAGGTGTTGGAATTATCGCATTAGGTGGAGTTGTGGTGAGAAATGGAATTCTGTTAATTGAATTTGCAGAGATGGCGCGCGGACAAGGAATGAGCTTGTGGAATGCAACTGTTGAGGCGGGTCGCACCCGTATGACTCCGGTTATTTTGACAGCCACAGCAGCGATTCTTGGTTTACTTCCTTTAGCTGTTGGTTTTAATATCGATTTTGAAACCTTGTTTTCACATGGCCAGCCACATATTTATTTTGGTGGTGATAGTGTGGTTTTTTGGGGACCTTTAGCCTGGACCATGATCTTTGGTTTAGCGTTCGCAACCTTTTTAACATTATTATTAGTGCCTGCTATGTATTTGATTTCAGAACGATTGAAACGCAAAGCGCATATCATTTTAAAACATTTGGGTTTATCAAATGTGGTGATGTATGTTCCATTTTTTATTTTAATTACCCGATTTGTTTTTTGGTTGAAGGGAACAAAACTGGAGTATGGTGATTTGGATTATTAGGGTGGAAGAATAGGTTTTCTGGTTGGGGTCATTTCGACTACAAGGAGAAGCCACATCTTTGTGAAATGAGATTTCTCTCTACATTTCATTACGTTCGAAATGACAGTCGTTTAGTGTTATTTCGACTGCAAGGAGAAATCATATCTTCGCAAAAGCAGATTTCTCTCTTCACTCTGTTTCGTTCGAAATGACAGTCGTTTAGTGTCATTTCGACTGCAAGGAGAAATCTCACCTTCAACAAGCAGATTTCTCTCTTCACTCTGCTCCGTTCGAAATGACGTAGGCATATTGTTATTTTTCAAAAAGAATTTACCCTTTTTAAAATTCTGAAATAAAATTAAAGAGTGATTTATAGCAATATTTAAATTATTTCTTTTTTTTCTTCTCCTGCGCAGCTTTCTTCTTATCTTCTTTTGCTTTTATAGCAGCATCTTTTTGTGCCTGTTTTTTTCGCTTTTCTTCCGCTTTTATCTGGCCTTTCGTTTTGGTTAAAGTAATAGCCCTTATACCAAGAAATAAACCATAGGTATATTGAAATTGTTGAGTTTGCAAGCTTTTAATTTTCGACTGAGAAAGATCAGCATTTGCATAAATACCTCCGAAAAATATTTTACCATTATAGCCGGCACTTGATTTTCCTCTCGCAGTAATTGGCACACCAATTTTATTTTTTTTAGTTGTTGGGGATTCGTAAACCTGGTTTTGTATACCCACACCAACAAACAGAGCATTCGAAAAATAGAAATATTTTTTAACTAAATTATACGCATAACCTTGTTGAAGGATAAAAGAATAGTTTCGGTTGGAGTGTAGATCAGGATATTCATGAAAATATTTTTTTACGCTATCCGGAATTAAATTAGTGCTGCTTATTTCACTGTATCGTAGTCCAAATACAGTTAGAGGAGAACCTACAGATTTTTTCTGAAACTGATTTTGATTGAATGCCGCATTATAGGAGAATTTTTTTCCATTATTAATAAAAATTGCCGTTCCACCGAATTGGTAAGCTCTAATATTAGCATTGTAATCCTTCAATAAGATCTCATCTCCTTTATAATGGAAATAAAACCGTGAGTAGTCCTGATAGAACGCTTCAAAACCAAATTTTTTCCCATACATGTTTATCTGAAACTGCTTAAACCCCGACTTTATTCGGCTGGTAGTATCTAGATAATCATTCGTAAATTTAAAGATATAGGTAAACCCAATTCCTTTTATATTAATAGATACACCGGTTAGCGGTGGAATATTTGCAGCGTAATTTACTTTGGCATCAACCAGTTCTTTTTCAGTAAACAAGGTATTATTTTGTGGAGTTATTTGGTAAAAAAAGCCGTTTTTGAGAAAAAATCCTTTTATAGAAAACAGGCTTTTAAACTTTTGAACATAATTGGTGTCGATCTCGCCACCCGCAAATACAGCAGAGGAAAGAAGAAAGAAAAATAGAATTATATGAAAATGTTTCCGCACGTTTTTTTTCACAAATTTAAATATTTAACCCAAATTGCAAATAGAAGGCCCGAAAAAAATGAATTAATTGATGCAAATAGGCTCTTCACCTATAATTCTGTGAGGAAAACTCGTGTTTTTATAAATTATCAGAACAAGTATTTTTCATGTATATTAATTTTATCTTTGTCAACCAATTAAAAGAAAAACTGAATTATATCAAAACAGATTAATCAAAACAAAAATAGAATTATGAGAACTTTATTTATTACACTCTCTGCAATTGCTCTTTTAGCAGGCTGTTCAAGCAAGGAACAAAAAGAAGTAAAACCGGAAATAATTTTTACTAACCATGCTGAACCTGAAGAGTGGGTTAATCTGGGTACGATCAGAGAAAATGCAAATGCACACTCAGGAAGATTTGTTTCTTTTATAGATTCTGTAACGCCCTACAGTCTGGGAATCATTAAGCAAATCAAAGACATTAGTATGCAACCTATCGATTCAGTGACGGTTTCGTATTGGGCGTTTTTAAAAAATATAAATACTGGCGCTCAAACTGTTTTTAGTCTAGACGACCCCAATGGAAAAAATATAGCATGGGTTGGAAATCCTTTGAAAAGCAAAGTAAAAGAGGTTAACAAATGGGTGGAAGTAAAAGAAACATTTAAATTCCCTGCTAATGTTGATAAGCAAAGCAAACTTGCGCTTTATGTTTGGAATACTTCAAAAGAGGAAATTCTGCTGGATGACTTTCAAGTAACATTTCATTAAGATTGCACCAATATAAACATTTCGATTAAACATAACATTTATGGCTCTTGGTAGGAAACGTGCAATTATTTTTTCTGTTATACTGCTATGTTTCTGTGTTTCTGTTTTTCTTTATTTAAGAAAGCTTCAACATAATGAAATAGCGGTCGCGCTGGGGGTAAAAAAAGATTCTGTAATCAACACTACTCTCTTTTCAGAATTTAATGATTTTGAAAACAATATCGATGCATGTACTTCAACCGAAAAAGCTTTTTCCGGAAAACAGAGCTCCAAACTAAATGTTAATGTTGAATATGGGGCAGGGGTAAATAAACCAATAAAAGACATTCCTTCTTTTCAAAATTTATTGAATATTGGTGTTGAATTAAAGTGTTATTCTGAAAAGATCTTAACCGATGCTATCTGGGTGCTTTCGATTGATGATGCCAATGGAAAAAACATTTATTGGGTAGGACAACCAATTGTGTGTAATCAAAAAGACAAATGGAATTCGGTTGCCCTAACGTATGATTTAAAACCAGAATATCTTCAACCGGATTATTCTTTAAAACTATATCCCTGGAATAAGAACAAAGAAGAGTTTTATTTAGATGATATTTTGATCAATTACAACGGAACGATTGCAGTAAGTAATACTCAAACATCTCAATTAAACTCAAACTTTTTTTATGATTTTGAAACAACAGATGGTTTGAGCGGAACTGAAAACATTAAAATTACTACGGCACATTCCGGGAAAATGGCCTGTGACATGGGTGCAGGCAATGAGTACGGACCTTCAGTCATAAAAAAAGTGAGTGAAATAACTTCAGGTCCCCTAAAAAAAATATCGCTTAGTATTTGGGTCTATCCTTTGGTTGATAATCCCAATGTCGTTTTAACGGTAAGTGGAATAAATTCAAAAAACGAAACTGTTTTTTGGGAAGGGAAGAGTTCAGAAAATAAACACTTCCCCAAAAATATGTGGACTAAAATCAATGCACAGTTTGGAGTTCCGTCTGAAAAAATAAATCCGGATGACAAGCTCGTGGTGAATTTTTGGAACAAAGGAAAGGATGCTGTAATCGTTGATGATCTTGAAATTGTTTACGGAGAGCCCGAACGAAGAGGAGTTCAATCCATTCTTGATCCTGTTGTTATTGAAGAAAAAGGGTTAATTCCTGCCCGAAATAAACCTCCTTTTAAAACACTTTTTTTTCAAAAACAGGAAATAAAAAATTTAAACGGAACGTATTTGATTAATGCAAATAGCAGAAAATTTGGAGACTTCTCTCCAAATGATGAATTTATTGTTGGAGATTTTTTATCAGATAAAAAAAACAGAGATGACCTCATTTGCTTACAAGCCAATGAATTAGGGTTGTATGGATTTGACCCTGACAGCAGTCTGTTTCAATTGTATTTACAAAACAAGACACCAGACGAAGTTTCTTTTTGGAAAGGCTCCAAAAAATATGTAGGCGATTTTAATGACAAGGGAACCGATAATGTTCTACTGGTGAATGCAGCCAAAAAAGAAATACGTTTGCTTTCATTTAGTGGAGCATCAGCAAATAAAATAACAGCAAACATAATCTGGAAAACAAGCACGTTTAGTCTTGGCAATACAATTATTTCAGAAAGCTGTTTGTTTTTTTATGGTGATTTTAATGGAGATAAAAAAGCTGACTTGCTGCTCATGGATGCTAAAAATGGTAGCTGGACGATGTTCAATTTTAAGAATAATAATTGGGATACAATAGCTTTCGGAAATTCAGACTTTTTTGGAAAAAAAATGTTTGACACAAAAACAAGCAAACAAATTATTGGAAAATTTTATGCAGATAAAAACTATGATGTGTTTTTAACATCTGTTTTTGACAACGGAAAATACATTTATAAAAGTATTGAATACAATGACAGGAGCAAGCATTTTGAAGAAAAAGATATTAAATCTGAAAATTCAGCAGAAGCGTTTTTCAAAAATTCAGATGAGGTGTTGGTGGGCAATTTTGATAACGACACCGAACAAGAGTTTTTGAAGTTAAATACCGATTGGCGTTTTGATTTGAAGCAAATTGATATGGATGCTAATGGATTTAATATTAGCTATGTGATAGATTTTAAAGGCTACGCCAAAGATCATAACCCTAAGTATTATGAATTTGTAAAAATTGTTTCCGGTAATTTCAGTAGTAAAGATCAAACGAGTTTATTGGTAATGATGCGCAATTGTGCGGATGCTGATTTTAATGGTAAGGCTTGCAAACAATTCGAAAATCTGCCATACTTACCAAATAGCACTCAATTGTATAATGCAAATACTCAAAAGTAAAATGAAAGAGTTGTTTAAATTCAATAAAATTTCGACACTAGTAATTAATTATAGAGATTGCTTCCCTTCGCTCGCAATGACGTTGAACCTGAAAGTCATTGCGAGGGAGGAACGACCGAAGCAATCTAAAAACAGATGCAAGATTAACAACAATAAAAAATTTGATGTTTCATTTATAAAAGCAAACCTTATAATTACTCTATTAATTGCATTTCTCTCATCTTGTAAAAACACAACTACTCAAACGCCATCCTTAAGTTGTAATTCATTTAGCATAGAAAATTTTAATCCAATTGCTAATTGGCAACCAGATAGCACAAATCAAAAAACAATTTTTATAGATTATGATAATGCACTCGATGGTTTTATGATCCCATCAGTAAAGCAGTTAAAAGATGAAACTTTTATCTTTGAATTTAGCATTAAAAATACTAGTATTTCGCCACAAAAATTCTATTACAAAATATATTACCAAAACGAAAGTTATAAGTTTGAAGAGTATGACTCACTTACAAAAAGCGAACACATTTATGCCGAAGAAAATTTTTATGGTAGTTGGGAAAATACAGCTACCACCTTTAAGCAAACAAATATAATTGAAGCCGACAATTCATTTCACAACGTGCAGGATGCTTTTCGCATCGTAGGAAATCCGAGAAACGATAAACGGTTTTTTCAGGATGGCATGAATGATCGATGGAAAAGGAACCCGCGCGTTGGTGCCTACAGCTTTTTATTGGTAGTGGCTACAGAAAGTGATTTAAAAAACATTCCTCAATTCATACAGGATATAAATCAAAAAAATAACGATCATTATTCAAGTCCATATTATTATTACTTGCATGGAAATGGCAAACAATTAAAAAATACCATTGCATATATATCGCCAACAACTCTTAAAGTAAAAGCCCAGCCTGATTTAGGAAACGGTATTTATATTAACGATAGGGTTTTTGGTGGTAAGGCATATGACAAATCATATTTCTGCGATAACTGCGGACAAGATAGTAACATCTATAAAAATGCGCCAATCCAACAGTTCATAAATTATGTTGACATTTCCTCTAAAATGCAGCACATTCCTGTAATTGCAGATATTCAAAATGATTATTCCAAAATGGATTATAACTGGAACAAAAGTTTTTATACAAAAGATGAGTTGATTCCAACCCTTATTCATACAACGAAGCATCCTTGCCAAACGGTTTTTTCGGATCCTAAAGAAAAAAAAATCATCATAAAAAATCCGGCAACAAAATACGGAGAATGGAAAAAAGAAAGTGTAGGAATAATTACCCGGCATGGTTTTACATATGGAAAATACCGTGCGAAAGTAAAACTTACAGAGTTGCTTAATAAAGATAATGTGTGGAATGGTTTAACCAATGCCATTTGGTTGATCACACAAGGAGGAGGAGAATGGAATTTTCGCAGAGGTTGCAATAAAGAAGGGTATATGGCTTCCTACTGGGGCGGTGCAGAAGATAAGCGTGTGCCGGCTGTTGATTATACGGAGATCGATTTTGAAATTTTAAAAACACCACCGTATTGCCCCGACAACACCTTTCCTCCGGTATATAAAAAGCCAACCGATAATAACAAAAATTTAAATAGTTGGAATATTACTTTGCCTGAGGAAATAACAAACAACGATGCTGACATTACTGTTGCTTGCACCAATTGGGATATGGCTTGTTGGGAACCAAAGAAATTTGATGTTGGTTGTCAGCCGATAGAGTATAAAGGACAAAAATTTGAAGCGCATCGTTGGGATAGAAATTACCGTGCAATTACAGAGAAAAAAGAAGAAAATGATGATGAACTTTTTAAGTCAGATTTTTATTATTTTGAAATTGACTGGCGCCCAACCGAAATTATTTGGCGCATTGGTAAAACTCCCGACAACATGAGGGTGGTGGGTTACATGAACGATCAAATTACTTCTATTGCAAATAACCAAATGCTTTTAATTATTACTCAGGAATATCACAATACACAATGGTGGCCAGGTACGCCATATTTACAAGAAAATATACCTTTCCCATCAAAAAATCAGGTTGGTTTGTTTTATGATTTAACGATTGAGTAATAGTTGTAGCTCTTTTCCAATTAGTAGTTATTCGGTTTAATTGTATAATGCAATAAAAGAACATCGTTTTAACTCTTTCCATAATGGACAAAGCCATTCATTTATTTTTTATATTATCTTTGTCGACACCAATAAAAATCGAAAAATGTTTTACTATAAAAAATGGGCGATAGTAGTGCCGATGGCAAATGAAGAGGCGGATTTTATGCCCTTTATTGAAATGGTAAATTTCGTTATCAATGAATTAAATCCCGGCAATGTTTACTTCGTTATAGATAACGCATCAAAAGACCGGACTTTAGAGCTTTGCCAGGAATTATCTGCCAAAGACCCTCGCTATGTGACTGTTTGGGCTCCCGAAAATCGTAATGTAGTAGATGCTTATGTGAAAGGATTGCGGGTTGCTTACGAAGCCGGCCACGAAATAATCATTGAAATGGATGCCGGACTTTCACATGACCCACGTGCTATACCCATGTTTTTGAGAGTGTTGAACGAAGGAAATGAATGTGCTTTTGGCAGTCGCTTTATCAACGGTGGTTCGATGGGTGATTCCCCTTTTAAACGCAGATTACTATCAAAAACAGGAACTATTTTGGCAAATGTTTTATT
>MEPB01000017.1 GCA_001769385.1 Bacteroidetes bacterium RIFCSPLOWO2_12_FULL_35_15
TGATACAACGCTTTTGTGTATTCAGTTTTTTTGTAATTTCTATTAGTTCCATTTTACAAATATAATAATTCTACCTTATCATATGACATTGCCCTTCTGAAAGGGTAGTGTCAAATGGGTTTCAGCTGGGACAGCAGTTAAAAGCTGAAATGGCTTTAGTAAGTATTGTTGATACAACAGTTCTGTTGACTGATGGCGCAGTGACTCCTAGAGAATTAGCGAACAGTATAAAGAACGATTACAAAAAAAATCAGCAATTGCTAATTGATAAACTATGTAAAGACTGTAAAATCTGGACTTTTGTCGAAGAAGGGAAGCCATTTGAAGCAATTTTAAAGGTAGCTGATGACTGGGATGCTGATTTAATTGTGCTGGGAACACATGGCCGTACCGGGCTTTCTCATATTCTTATTGGTAGTGTTGCTGAAAAGATAGTTAGACATTCGACCAAGCCAATTTTTATTATTCCCATCAAATTATGATAGAAAAACTACCGCCAAATACAATCAGGCAGAAGAAAGACTTCGCAGGTCAATTGTAAAAATTATCAGTTATCCGGTGCTAATTTTTTTATGCGAGAATTTGGATAAAAAAACAAAATGAAAACGACAATTACCTCAAAATCTGCAATCGATGTGAATCCAGCTTAATAAAGATGAACAGCAATATGGTAAACGACCACAGGGAGGATCCCCCATAACTAAAGAAAGGAAGCGGAATACCAATAACAGGTGCTAAACCAATTGTCATTCCGACATTTACTGTTAAGTGAAAAAATAAAATGGATGCTACACCATACCCATAAATCCTGCTAAACGGGGATCGCTGTCGTTCAGCCATGAAAATTATTCGAATAATCAGGAAGAGTTCTAAAATGATTACGAGCGAGCTACCCAAAAATCCCCACTCTTCGCCAACCGTACAAAAAATAAAATCGGTATCCTGTTCAGGAACAAAATCATATTTGGTTTGTGTTCCCTGTAAATAACCTTTACCAAAGAAGCCTCCCGAACCAATCGCAATTTTCGCCTGATTCACGTTGTAGCCTTCTTTTTTAAGATCAACAGTTCCTCTGCCTAATAATACATCAATACGGACTTTTTGATGATCTTCCATGTGTTCATACACGGCACTTGTTCCCCGTACCATGCTGCAGGCAATTAACCCAACAGCAGCAATAATAAATAAATTTTTACGGTTACGTTTAACAAACAAAAATGCAACAGTGCAAAGTGCAGCAATAATGATAAATAAATACAGATTATTTATTAAGAGTGCAAGTACAAATAAAATGATCGCTAAAAAACCTAATAACAAATAGTTTACAGATAATCCTTCACGGTACAGCGTAAAAATAAATGCAACAAATACAATGGCTAATCCTGTTTCATCTTGTAATACTTTTATAATGATAAGGGGAATGCCAATTATTAAAAGAGAAATAAAAGTGTTTTTATAATCTGCAATTTTAATGTTTTGATTACTTAAAAATTTCGCTAAGGCTAAATTCGCAGCAAACTTCATGAACTCAGCCGGCTGAATACCAAAGTCGCCAAAACGAAACCATGACCTGCTCCCTTTTACTTCCCGACCTAAAAACGGAACAGTAATATTTGCAAGAAGTATGGCACCAAAAATAAAATAAGCGAAGGCGGTATAAAAATTTTCATCAATAATTAAAATAATCAATGCGATCAGTAATGAAGTGGAGATCCAGATCAGTTGTTTTCCATATTTCTGACTGATGTCGGTGATTACGTGATGCTCTTCGTTATACACTGCGGCATAAATATTCAACCAGCCCATCAATACTAATACAAGATAGGTAAGTACTGTTATCCAGTCGATATTATGAAAAATGCTGTTGTTACTTTTTGACCTCATTTTTTCCTTTATGAATTAAGTCTGTTTCCAACATTCTTTTTTCCAGATCCGGTCGGGTGATTTTACCTTTTAAATATTTCTCCATCATCAAACGCGCAATTGGTCCGGCATAGGTAGATCCGAATCCGGCATTTTCAATTAATATCCCGATTGCAATTTTTGGATTGTCTTTGGGAGCAAAACAGACAAACACAGAGTGATCTTTTCCATGCGGATTTTGAGCCGTTCCTGTTTTGGCGCAATAAGGAATCCCTTCAATTTTTAATGCAGAAGCCGTTCCACCTTCCACTGCTTTAGCCATACCCGCAATTACCATGTTATAAATAGCTGTGTCTTTAATTTTGGTATAGTGTTTTACTTTAAATCTATCCAGTATCGTATCATTTGCATTGTTATTGATCGCTTTTACAATGTGTGGAGTATAATACCAACCTTTATTTGCGATAATGGCCACCAGATTTGCATTTTGCAAAGGAGTGATTCCCATTTCGGCCTGACCGATTCCTAAAGAAATAACAGTACTTGCTTTCCAGCTTCCTTTTCCGAAAACTTTGTCATAATAGTTAATAGAGGGAACATTTCCTCTTAATTCATGTGCCAGGTCCGAACCGGTTTTGGTACCCAGGCAAAAACTCGTAGCAATATCGCGCCAGTTGGCATAAGCTTTATAGGTGTCGTGGTATTTTTTATCATCGATCACACTTTTAAAAACAAAGGAAAAATAGGAATTACAGGATGTACCAATTGCACCTTCGAGATTTTGTGGTGATGGATGCGCATGGCATTTCGGACGACCTCCAAGTGGCGGATACCCCCTTGCACAAGGATAACGGGTTTCGGGAGTTAAAACACCTTCATTCAATCCAATGAGTGCCATAATTAATTTAAAGGTAGAACCCGGAGGGTAGGATGCCATTGTAGAGCGGTTGAACAGTGGTTTTCCAATAGAATCCAGGGATAATTCAACAAAATTTTTATTACGTGCCCTTCCAACAAATAAGTTTGGATCGTATGTCGGGCTCGTTACAATGGCTAAGATTTCACCTGTAGAGGGGTCAATGGCCACCACACTGCCAATTTTATTTTGCATGAGTTGTTCGGCATATTCTTGCAGATCCGCATCAATTGTTGTGGTAAGAGGTAGTCCGGAAATAGCGGCTGTATCATACAACCCGTTCATATAACTTCCCATATCACGGTTGTTTACATCCTTCATAATGATGTGCATTCCTTTTTTTCCCCGCAATACTTTTTCATACGTTTTTTCAATTCCACTTATACCCAGGTAGTCGCCTTCTTTATAGTAGGGATTTTTTTCTGTAATCCTTTTATCCGCTTCTCCTATATATCCTAACATGTGGGCTGCAATTTTCTTTGGATATTTTCTTAATGTACGTGATTGCACCCAAAACCCGGGAAAGCTGTACAATCGTTCCTGTAAGGATGCATAATCTTTTGGGGATAATTGTTTTTCGAAAATGGATTCTTTGCGAGGTGAATTAGGTGATTGGGTTGCCTTTTTCATTTTCTTTAAAAACTGCTCTTTTGTAATTCCTAATAAACTGCAAAGATCCATGGTATCGATATTCTTTACATTTTTTGGAAGCACCATCAAATCATAAGCGGCTTCATTATAAACCAGCAATTTGTTGTTCCTGTCATAAATATATCCTCGTATTGGGAATTCGGTAGTGTATCGAAACGCTTGGTTTTGTGCATCTAATTTGTAGGAGTCGTCAAGCACCTGAATATAAAATAAGCGGGAAATATAGATTAACCCAACTAATATAAATACTCCGATAATAATATATTTCCTTTCGGACAGCTGGTTCATTCTTGCTCCTTTTTACGTTGAAAAAAATATTGGCTGATAACTATCAGAAGCATTGTGAATATGGAGCTGACAAGGACCCTGAAAAAAGTGGAGAAAAATTCACTAAAACGAAATACTTCAATATAGAACAAAATTAAATGATGTAAAACTACCAATATGCCTGCATAAGAAAGGAACCAGGGAACACCTAAATATTGAATAGTGGGTTGAGTCCCGAACTCATACCCATCACGCGGAGAAAATAACTTTAAAACACCCGGCCTGAGATATGCCATAAAAACACAAGCCGCAGCGTGCATTCCGGCAGTATCGTAAAACATATCAATGGTAATCCCTAAAATAAATGCAATACAAAGCAGTAACCATTTTGGTGTTTCAAATGGCAATACAACAATAAAAAGTACATAAACAAAAGGATTAATAAATCGCCCAAGCTCAATGTTTTTAATGATGAGTACCTGTACCAATACCAGCAAAAAAAATCGGATAATATTTCTGATAATTACGTTCGCCATTTTTATTCTTTTTTGTCTGCCTCAGAATTTTTTTCCAATATTTCCTGTTCTCCTTTTAACATATTATTTACAATATAAACATATGTTAGTTTTTTAAAATCAGTAGAGAGTTTTACTTTAACTGTATAAAAAGGTTTCGCTGATTCCCTGAAATAGCTTTCTACTGTTCCGATCAAAATGTTTTCGGGAAACATTTTAGTATATTGACTTGTCACGATAGTATCACCTTGTACTAACCGAACATGTGTTGGAATGTCATTCAGTGTTGCATATGCAAAACTTTCTCCATCCCAATTAAGCGGACCAAAAGTGCCATCTTTTTTTAATTTGGCACTTATTGTTGTTTTACTGTGAAGGACAGACATTACGGTACAAAAATTTTCTGAAACATCTTTGACGATCCCAATAACTCCCGAACTTGAAATCACTCCCATTTTGTTTGTTATACCTTGTTTAGAACCTTTGTCGAGTGTCAGAAAATTATTTCTTCTGTTGGTGGAATTATTTACCACCTTGGCACTTGTATAGCTGTATTTTTGTCTGAATAATGTATCATTAACACTATACTGGTCATTTACAAGAACAGAAAAAGAAAGCAGATCATGCGAATGCAGTTCTGCATTTTCTTTTGCAAGTCTTTCGTTTTCACTTTTCAGATAAAAATACTGTTGAATATTTTCTGCAGTGCTTAGTACACTTGCAGAAACCTGATTGGAGGAATTAACAAAACCGGCTCGTTGAAAATTATTATTTTGAACCACCAGATAAACGCATAATGTTTCCAGCAAAAGAAACAGAAATACGAAATAGTGTTTCCAAATAAATAGGATTAGGTTACGCATTTTTTTAATTTGAAAATTTGAAAATTTGAAAATTCATTTTATGGCATTTTCAAATTATCAAATCAAATAATTATCAAATTTTATTTATTTCATCAGGAAAGGGAACCTGTCAACATTTTTAAGTGCAATGCCTGTCCCGCGAGCAACGGCACGTAGTGGATCTTCTGCAATATGTACCGGCAATTTTGTTTTTAGGGAAATACGTTTATCTAAACCACGAAGCATTGACCCACCGCCGGCTAAATAAATTCCGGTACGATAGATATCCGCAGAAAGCTCCGGGGGAGTCATTTCCAGTGCATTTAAAATAGCTTCCTCCACTTTTGAAATAGATTTATCCAATGCATGAGCAATCTCCACATAGGACACATAAATTTCTTTTGGAATACCTGTCATCAAATCTCTTCCATGCACGGCATAATCAGGTGGAGGATTATCTATCTCTGTCATTGCAGCGCCTACTTCAATTTTAACGCGTTCAGCAGAACGTTCACCAATTAAGATGTTGTGTTGCCTGCGCATGTATTCTTCGATATTTGAGGTAAACTCATCACCGGCAATACGTATTGATTTATCACATACGATACCTCCTAATGCAATAACGGCAATTTCACTTGTTCCACCACCGATATCAATGATCATGTTTCCCATTGGTTCTTCTACGTCAATGCCAATACCAATTGCAGCAGCCATTGGTTCGTGTATCAAATATACTTCTTTCCCACCTGCATGTTCAGCACTGTCACGTACAGCACGTTTTTCAACTTCTGTGATTCCTGAAGGAATGCAAATAACCATCTTCAGAGAAGGTGTAAAAAGCCGTTTACCGGGGTTGATCATTTTGATCATTCCACGGATCATGTGTTCAGCTGCATGGAAATCTGCAATAACACCATCTTTCAGCGGACGAATAGTTTTTATATTTTCATGAGTTTTTCCATGCATTTGCTGAGCACGTTTTCCAACTGCAATTATTTTTCCGCTCATTCGGTCCACCGCAACAATTGATGGTTCGTCAACCACTACTTTATCATTGTAAATAATAAGCGTATTGGCCGTTCCAAGGTCAATTGCAATCTCTTGTGTTAAAAAGTTAAATAAACCCATATTTTAATTTTTTGATTCAGGATGAAAAGGTTTTAGGATTTTTAACTCCTTCTGATCTTAAATTTAATAAATAATTATTGAATATTGTAATTTTTGGTTTGGTATATTCTAAAATCTCCAATCCTTTTTTTTATGTTTAATGTTTAAAATGCCTTGTTCCGGTTAATACCATTGATATTCCATTGTTATTGCAATAAGCAATTGATTCTTTATCCTTGATGGAACCGCCCGGTTGTATCACTGAAGTAACACCGGCATGATGAGCAATTTCAACACAATCAGGAAAAGGGAAGAATGCATCAGAAGCCATTACAGCACCTTTTAAGCTAAATCCAAAATTTTCAGCTTTTACAATTGCTTGTTTTAATGCATCCACACGGGATGTTTGTCCCACACCACTGGAGATCAATTGTTTGTTTTTTGCAAGTACAATGGTATTTGACTTAGTATGCTTAACAATTTTATTTGCAAACTCCAGATCACGCAATTCATCAGCAGTTGGTGCAATATTGGTAACTGTTTGCATATCTGATTGTGTTTCTGTTTTCAGATCTTTGTCTTGTTCGATCACCCCGTTCAAAAGGGTTCGGAATGATTTTGCAGCAAATTTTACGTTTTTTTGCTGAAGAATAATTCTGTTTGATTTGATTTTTAATATCGCCATTGCCTCTGCATCATATGCGGGAGCAATGATCACTTCAAAAAATAATTTATTTATTTCTTCTGCAGTGGCTGCATCAACAGTAGTGTTGGTGATCAATACTCCGCCAAAGGCACTGGTAGGATCTCCAGCCAGTGCATCTTTCCAGGCATCAACCAATTTCGGGCGGGATGCTAATCCACAAGCATTATTATGTTTCAATATTGCGAAGGTAGTATCTGTAAATTCAGCAATCAGACTAACAGCAGCATCTACATCCAATAAATTATTATACGATAATTCTTTACCACCAATTTGTGTAAAAAGTTCATCCAGATTACCATAGAAAACGCCTTTCTGATGCGGGTTTTCACCATAGCGTAATACTTTTGCAGTTTGAACACTTTGTTTGAATGCGATAGTGTTTTCAGCATTAAAATAATTAAAAATTGCAGAATCATAATGAGACGAAACATTGAAAGCCTGTGCTGCCAATTGTTTTCTATCCTCCAGTGTTGAAGCACCTTTTTGGTCAACTAAAATGGTATCGTGTAAAAAAGTATAGGCGCTTTTTGATGGTACAATTACAACATCTTTGAAATTTTTTGCTGCTGCGCGGATCAATGAAATACCCCCAATATCAATTTTTTCGATGATGGCTTGCTCTGAAGCTCCTGATTTCACAGTCTCTTCAAAAGGATACAAATCAACAACCACTAAGTCGATCTCAGGAATCTCATATTCTTCCAGTTGATCTATGTCGCTCTGCAATCCTCTTCTGCTCAATATTCCACCAAAAACTTTAGGATGTAATGTTTTTACCCGACCTCCTAAAATGGAAGGATAAGAAGTTAATGATTCAACCGGAGTTACAGCAAAACCAAGCTTTTCAATAAATTCCTGGGTGCCTCCTGTACTGAATATTTTTATTCCTAAAGCATTTAATTGATGAATCACAGGCTCTAAATTGTCCTTGTAATACACCGAGATCAAAGCATTTTTAATCTTTTTTAAATCATTCATTTTTTTCGAAAAATTTATTGTACAAAAGTACAAAAATTTTGAGCGCTATTGAGGCAAATAATTATTGTTCATAAATGTTTTTTTTGTTAATAAACGAGGTTTTTAAAGCTTTTTGTTTTATGAAAACCGGATTAAAAATTTGGCTAAAAAAATTGATACATTTGTGTAAATTATAAAACAGTAATTTTAGATGATATTTCTGGGTTTGTTTCGTGAAAGTGTTTTTTTTGCCATCAATGCGTTGGTGGTAAATAAATTACGGACTTTTCTTTCGCTGTTGGGCATCACCATTGGCATTTTTGCTATCATCACTGTTTTTACCATTGTTGATTCGCTCGAACAAAATCTTCGTAAGAGTGTACAAAGCTTGGGTAACGATGTTGTATTTGTTGAGAAATGGCCCTGGACCTTTGGGGAGAATTATCCCTGGTGGAAATATATGAATCGGCCGGAGGCGGGATACAATGAGTTGGATGAAATTCTTCGCAAGTGCAATGGAGCCCAATCAGCCGCTTTTGTGACCAGCACACAAATTACCGTAAAATATAAAAGCAGCAGTATCGAAAATGTAACCATTATTTGCGCTTCGCACCAGTACGATAAAGTGAAAAATTTTGAAATTTCAACGGGGCGTTATTTTGCCGATATCGAGTCATCTGCCGGGCGCCCTGTTGCAATTATCGGTGATGTTTTGGCACAGGCCCTTTTCCCAAATCAAAATCCATTGGGACATTCAATAAAAATTAATGGCGCAAAAGTGGATGTAATAGGTGTTTTTAAAAAGGAGGGCGAAAGTATTTTGGGTGGAAGTTCGGATACACAAATACTCGTTCCAATTAACTATGCACGAAGCTTAATTGATATACGAAGTGAAAATCTTAATCCGCAAATTATGGTAAGAGCAAAAGCAGGTGTGAGTAACGATGACCTGATTGATGAACTTACCGGATTGATGCGTTCCATACGAAGATTGAAACCTATGGCAGAAGATGATTTTGCATTGAACCAAACCAGTTTAATTTCCAATCAGTTTGATAGTTTGTTTGGTGTCATTGGCATTGCAGGGTGGATCATTGGTGGCTTTTCAATTCTTGTTGGCGGTTTCGGAATAGCAAACATCATGTTTGTTTCGGTGAAAGAGCGAACCAATATTATTGGAATTCAAAAATCATTAGGCGCAAAAAATTATTTTATTTTATTGCAATTTTTGTTTGAATCTGTTTTTTTATCCTTGATCGGTGGTATTATCGGATTGCTTGTCGTGTATATAATTACACTATTGGCGGGGGATTCTTTCGGGATGGAAATAACATTATCAAAATCAAATATTATTTTAGGATTCACGATTTCAATTTTGATTGGTGTTGTTTCTGGATTTGTTCCTGCATACAGTGCATCGCAAATGGATCCTGTAGAAGCAATACGAGCGAATTGATCCAAATAAAACAATTGTTAAAAGAGAATAAAATTTCTAAATGGAATCAGTAATAAGAAAACGTCCGGTAGTATTAAGCATCGTTTGCGTCCTTGGTTTTATATGGATCGTATTCAGTTTCCCGGCAGTGTTTTCACCATCTGTGAAAAAACTGGGTGATTGGTATCCAGCCTTGTTTGGCTTAATTGTGGCAGCAAGCTTTATCTCCTATATTGGAGTGTGGTACATGAAACGATGGGGCGTAAATCTTTATATAATTACTTTTTTTGTAAAAGAAATTATTTTAATTTTTATTGATGATGTAAATTATGTTGGCATTTTATTTTCTGTTTTTTTTATTTCTTCTATGGTCAGTTTTTATAAACGAATGGATACTAACCTTTAAATCGGCAAGAACTGATCCTTGGTCGAATAATCCTCCCGATTCTCATTATTTATTGGTATATTTATTATCTAACATCATTTAATGAGACAAACAATAAAATTTGTAAATAGCGATAAAACCCAGTTTTTTAATATACTTAGATCGCGTGTCGATAATTATTTCCTGGAAAACAATATTTCACAACATGCAAATGCGGCAATGGTTTTAAAAACCATTTTCATGATCGCACTTTATTTTGTTCCCTATATAATGATCATTACTCAAATAGCAGACGGATTTGCATTTTGGCTTTGCTGGGCGATCATGGGATTGGGCCTGGCCGGGATCGGAATGAGTATCATGCACGATGCAAATCATGGTGCCTATTCATCAAGTAATTTCATAAATAAAGTTATAGGAAGAGCCTTAAATGTAGGAGGTGGCGATTCAAACAATTGGAAACTGCAACACAACATTCTTCATCATACCTATACAAACATACAGGAATACGATGAAGATATTGATGCAAAAGTGGGTATGCGTTTTTCGCCAAATGCGAAACACAAGCCTATTCAGCGGTTTCAGGTATTTTATGTTTTTTTCTTTTATTCTTTAATGACCTTGTATTGGACAACAGTAAAAGATTTTATGCAGTTTGCACGGTATGGAAAAGATGGTGTTGACAGATCAAACAGGAAAGAAAGATTGAAAAATTTCTTTATCATTTTTAACTGGAAGGTATTCTATTTAGGATACATCCTCATTTTGCCAATTTTTGTTATCGGAATTGTCTGGTGGAAAGTACTTTTGGGGTTTGTAGTATTGCACCTTGTTGCCGGGCTTATTTTGAGTGTTGTGTTTCAATTAGCCCATGTAGTGGAAGATGCAACTTTTCCTTTGCCGGATGAAAAAGGAAATATAGAAACAGAATGGGCTATTCATCAAATGCAAACTACCGCTAATTTTGCACGTAATAATTGGCTGATCACATTTTATGTAGGAGGACTGAATTATCAGGTGATACATCATTTATTCCCAAGAATCTGTCACATTCATTATCCAAAAATAGAACCTATCATAGAAAAAACAGCAAAAGAGTTTGGTGTACCCTATATTTACAACAAAACATTTTTGTCTGCATTTCGTTCCCATGTTCGCGTACTTAACAAATTAGGAAGAAATGAGATTTCTCCGGGAGTAATTTTGAATAACATGGGGTAAGTACAATATTTATTTTCATCAACAAAAAGGTCGAACGTTAAAGTTCGACCTTCTTTTTTTCTATTAAAAAGTTTTGACAACTAAGGTTTTACCGAGGATAATTCCTGAGGTGTTGGTGGGAAATAAGGTTTGTTAAGTGCAACCATTATTAATGAAGTCACAGCACATCCAATAATCACTGAAAGAAATGCTTTGCGAAGATAATTGGTCTTTATCTCTTTGTTAATCGATTTATCAGTTAAGTACAGTAAAAAATATCCTAAGAAAACAAAAGCAACACTAAGGCAAAGCATTACTGCTGCACCGGGCCAATGCATGATTTTGAAAAGTATGCCAAGGGAGAAAAGTGTTAATCCGGAAGCGCCCATAGTATTCATCAATGTTTTTCGTTCAGAGGATTCTTCCTGTAGTTTTTTTCTTAAAAGAAATGGGATAAACACCAGTGCAAATGAACTTAATCCGAGTACAATCAATATGCCTGCTCCAGGCCAGTGCTGGAATTTAAATGTTATTCCCAAATTAAGTACAGAAGCAGAAATGGCTCCAATGATGCTTACCATATTAGGCCTTGTGTTTAATGTTTCATCGGATCTGTTCAGTAAAAAAAGAGGGAGATAAATGCTTAATCCAAATCCAGCCAGTGCCATAGCTGCTCCTGCTCCCGGAAGATGATTGATTTTCATGACAAGGCTTGTGGACATTAGCAATGCTGCTAGGAATCCTACATAATTTATGTTCTTTTTCATAAGGTTTGGTTTTATGGTGAATAACATTTATGTCCTCTTAATGCAGGGATTATTAAAAAGATACAGAAAGTTGAAAAAAAATAAGAATATGCATTTAGATGTAATTTATTTAAACCAATGGAATACCAAGAATTGGTTTTAATGCTTCAAGAGCTGCATCAATAGATCTTATATTTTCAAATGAAAGGGTTAGTTTTCCGTTTGTTTCTTTCATTTTACAGCTCCGCATATTTTGCTGAACATATTTTAAAACTTTTGTAAATGTTTCACTTTGGTAGTAGGGTGAATCTTGTTTCGGAATAAAATAACCAACCATCCGGTTATTCTTCAACAATAATTTTTCCAATCCAATTTCCATGGCCAGCCAACGCAAACGGATAGTATGAATTAATTCAATTGCCTGGTCGGGAATAGGGCCAAAACGATCGAGCAGATTTTTTTCAAAATGAGTTAATTCTTCTTCAGTAGTGGAGTCATCTAATTCGCGATACAAATTCAAACGTTCAGTAATATTAGTAACATATTCATCCGGAATTAAAATTTCCATATCCGTATCGATGGCGCAATCTGAAATAAATTGGAGAATTTTTGAATTAGTGATTTTTTGATTAAAAGATTTTTCTATATCTAACTCTTCATGCTCAATTCGCAGTTCCATGATGGCTTCATCCAAAATTTTCTGATACATTTCAAAACCAATTTCGTTAATAAAACCACTTTGTTCGCCACCTAATAAATTTCCTGCGCCACGGATATCAAGGTCACGCATAGCAATGTTAAAGCCACTTCCAAGGTCAGAAAATTCTTCAATTGCTTTCAAACGTTTTCGTGCTTCATTGGTAAGCAATGAAACCGGAGTTGTCAATAAATAACAAAATGCTTTTTTATTCGAACGACCCACACGTCCACGCATCTGATGCAGATCACTCAATCCGAACATATGTGCCTGATTGATAAGTATAGTATTTGCATTGGAAATATCTAATCCCGATTCTATAATTGTAGTAGCCACTAACACATCAAATTCACCTTCCACAAAACCCAGCATCACTTCTTCTAATTTATCTCCATCCAGCTGACCATGGCCAATTGCAACTCTCACATCCGGACATAAACGTTGGATCATTCCGGCAATTTCCATAATATTTTGTACACGGTTATGAACAAAAAACACTTGTCCGCCACGTGATACTTCAAACGAAATGGCATCCCGGATAATTTCTTCGTTAAACGTATGAAGCTCTGTTTGTACGGGATACCGGTTCGGTGGAGGTGTATTGATAACTGACAGGTCGCGTGCACCCATCATAGAAAATTGCAAGGTGCGGGGTATGGGAGTAGCAGTAAGAGTTAAGGTGTCAAGATTTGTTTTAAATGTTTTTAATTTATCTTTTACTCCAACACCAAATTTTTGTTCTTCATCAATGATCATCAAACCCAGATCTTTGAACTTTACATTTTTTCCAACAATAGCATGTGTTCCGATAAGAATATCAACTTCACCTTTAGCTAATTTTTCTAATGTTTCTTTTTGTTGTTTGGCAGATTTAAAACGATTAATGTAATCTACTTTACAAGGAAAATCTTTTAAACGTTCTTTAAATGTCTTGTAATGTTGAACTGCTAATATAGTTGTAGGGACAAGTATAGCAACTTGTTTACTGTCGCATACTGCTTTAAATGCAGCACGCAAAGCGACCTCTGTTTTTCCGAATCCCACATCGCCACAAACAAGCCTATCCATGGGCCATTCGCTCTCCATGTCTTTTTTTACATCTGCTGTAGATTTTAACTGATCAGGCGTATCTTCATAAATAAAGGATGCTTCCAGTTCATGTTGCATATAATTATCCGGACTGAATTGAAAACCTTTCAAGGCTTTTCTTTTTGCATATAATTGAATAAGGTCGTAAGCAATTTCCTTAACTTTTTTCTTAGTTTTTTGTTTGAGTGTGGCCCAGGCATTTGATCCTAATTTATTTATTTTAGGCTCGGCACCTTCTTTCCCTGAGTATTTTGCAATACGATGAAGTGAGTGAATGCTGATATTTACAATGTCATAATCTTTGTAAACCAACCGGATGGTTTCCTGCAGTTTCCCATTTACTTCAATTGTTTCTAATCCGCCATAACGCCCAATACCATAATCGATATGCGTGATGTAATCGCCCGGATTCAAGCCTTTCAACTCCTTTAAAGTTAATGCTTCATTCTTTTTATTGAAACTGCTTTTTATCTTAAAACGATGATAACGATCGAAGATCTGATGGTCCGTATAACAAGCAATTTTCAGATCATTATCAATAAAACCACTGGAGAAAGATGCTCCCGAAAAACCTTCATCAAAAGGAAGTTTGTTTGCCTCATTCTTTGGAGTTGGTGAAATGTCTTCAAATATTTTATATAATCGTTCTACCTGTTTGTGATTTTCCGCAAAAATTATATTGCTGTACCCATTTCTATTATTAGCATTCAGGTTGTCCAGTAAAAAATTAAAATTTTTATTGAAACTCGGCTGTGGTGAAAAGTTATAGGTAATGGTTTGTGTTGGTGTTAATGAAAAATGATTGCCAAATTCGACCAAAGGAAATCCTAAAACCTGTTTTGTGAAGGTATCTTTATCAATGTATAATTCTGATGGTTCCAACTGTTCAATTACCGAGTCAAGTTTGCTGAATGAGGTTTCGGCTTGTGTAAATGCTTTTTCGATTCGATCAATAGTGAGCTGAAAATGCTTGAACCAGATCACAGAATTTTCAGGAATGAATTCAAAAAATGTTTGCCGGCTTTCTTGCAATAATTTAGTTTGCACATTTGGGATGATCGTGCAAAACGCCAATTTATGAATGGACAGTTGCGAAGTTGGATCGAAACTTCTGATGGAATCAACATCGTTCCCTAAAAATTCAACACGATAAGGAAATTCATTAGAGAAGGAGAAAATATCAACAATACCACCCCGTATCGAAAACTGCCCTGGTGCTAAAACGTAATCAACACGGTCAAATCCGTATTCAATTAAAACTTCGTTTATAAAATCAATGGATATTTTTTCTCCTTGCTTTAGCTCTAAGGTGTTTTTACTTAAATGCGTTCGTGTAACAACTTTTTCTGTTAAGGCTTCCGGATAGGTTACAATACAAATGTGTTTTTTTCCGGTATTGATCTTATTTAAGACTTCTGCCCGGAGCAAAATGTTGGAATTGTCTATTTCCTCATATTCATAGGGCATACGGTAGGAGGCCGGAAAGAAGAGTACATTTTCTTCTCCTAATAAATTTTCCAGATCATTTAAGAAATAAGCAGCTTCTTCTTTATCAGCAAGAATGAATAAGTTGGTTTTGTAAATGTTCTGATGTGCTGCTGTTGCTATGAATGAGGCTCCTGATCCAATGATTCCACGCAACTGAACGCGCGTAGCATTCCCTTTCTCCGAGAGGAGTCCAACGGACAATTCGGATATCAGGATAGAATTGTTAGTTGAGTCGTTGTACTTACGTAAAATATCTTCTTTCGTCACGCTACTTCCAAAAAGGATTACAAAAATACAAAAAATAAACCCTCTAATGATTGAACAATTGAGGGTTCGAAAAAAAATATTTTAGTAATTACACTTTCTCTTTTTCATTTATGGATGAGTGTTTTTTCATGTATTCACATGCCGTATCAACCATGTCCGCTGAGCCAATGAATAAAGGGGTGCGTTGATGAAGCTCTGAAATATCGAGATCCAAAATTCTTTTAAACCCATTTGTTGCTTTTCCTCCTGCTTGTTCAACGATAAACGCTAATGGATTACATTCATACAACAAACGTAATTTTCCATTTGGTGATTTTGAGGTAGTCGGATAAATATAAATTCCGCCTTTAATTAAATTCCGATGAATGTCAGCAACTCCGGATCCTATGTAACGTGAAGAGTATGGACGATTTGTTGCATCGTCTTCTTCCTGACAATGTTTAATGTATTTTTTTACACCATCAGGGAAGTGAACATAATTACCTTCATTTATAGAATAGGTTGTTGCTATTTTAGGCGTTTGCATATTCGGATGAGACAAGCAAAACTCTCCTATTGAAGGGTCCAGCGTAAAGCCATTAACACCTTTTCCTGTACTATATACAAGCATACATGACGAGCCATATATTACATAACCGGCTGCAACTTGTTCAGTCCCGCGTTGTAAAAAATCTTCTGTTGTTCCCGGACCTGAAAGAGATGTTCTGCGTAAAATAGAAAAAATTGTTCCAACCGAAACATTCACATCAATATTCGAGGATCCATCCAAAGGATCCATGGCAACAATGTATTTTGCATTTTTTGACATTTCGTTTTCGACAAGAATAATGTCTTCATTTTCTTCGGAAGCAATGGCACAACATTCTCCTCCTACACTGAGTGCGGCAATAAATTGTGTGTTTGCAAAAACATCCAGTTTTTTTACGTCTTCCCCTTGAATATTTATCTCCCCTGCATCCCCTAAAATATCAGCCAATCCGGCTTTTGTTACTTCACGGTTTACAATTTTAGATGCAATACCGATATCGCGCAAAAGCCTTGATAATTCACCTTTTGAAAAAGGAAAGTCAGCTTGTTTTTCAATAATAAACTGACCTAATGTTTTTACTTTACTCATTGTTTTTATTTTTTAAAATAAGAGGTGCAAATATCGCAATATTTTTGAATGATGTGAACGATTTTTTCAAACTGCCAAATCAAAGAATTAAATACCTTTGCTTCTTATTTTTAAACCATGAATATTTCTATACGAAAAGGTCAAAAAGCCGACTTGCCACAAGTACTTGTATTAATAAAAGAACTAGCGGCTTTTGAAAAAGCACCCAATAAAGTGAGTGTTACCGTTGATGAAATGGAACGCGATGGCTTTGGAACAGAACCTGCTTTTAAATTTTTTGTTGCAGAACTGGAAGGGAAAATTGTTGGCATGTCGCTTTATTATATTAAGTATTCGACCTGGGAAGGGAAATGTGTTTTTTTAGAAGATATCATTGTTACCGAATCTCACCGTAAATATGGTATTGGAAATAAATTGTTTGCAGAAGTTGTTAGGGTGGCAAAAGAAATGAAAGCTAAAAGATTGGAGTGGCAGGTATTAGCCTGGAACGAGTTAGCCATCAAGTTTTATGAAAAAGTAGATTCTCATTTTGATAATGAGTGGGTTAATTGCAAATTATCGGAAAAACAAATAGAAGAATATAAATTTTAAGTTGAATGATGTGAGGTCATTTCGAGCTTGTCGAGAAAGTGCGAGAGCAATTTAATAGATGGAAGAATGAATTACTATGTTTATATATTAAGATGTTTCGATATTAGTTTCTATACTGGAGTCACGAATAATTTAGAGAGACGATTAGAAGAACATCAAACAGGTATTAACAAAAATTGTTATACACATAGCAGAAGGCCAATAGAACTAGTCTATAAAGCTAATTTTACAGATCCGAATGAAGCAATTAAGTGGGAAAAAGAAAATAAAAGATTGGAGTAGGAAAAAGAAAGAATCATTAATTAATGGAAATTGGGATGATCTAATCATTTTATCACAAAGTAAAAACCATGATGCTTACGCACTTTCTCGACAAGCTCGAAATGACAACTCATCGGATAGATAATAAATTGTAAAATTGATTTCTAAATGAAGGTATTTAAGTTTGGTGGTGCATCTGTTAAAGATGCAAATGCGGTTAAAAATGTAGGAACTGTTTTAAAACGTTTCCCTAACGAAAATATTATTGTTGTTGTTTCTGCTATGGGAAAAACCACCAATGCCTTGGAACGGTTGACAGATGCTGTTTTTTTTAAAAAAGGAAACGCGACTGCTATTTTAGATGAAATAAAAAAATATCATTTTGATATTATTGAAGAATTATTTCCGAATAGAAATCATGCTGTTTATACGGAGATCAATAACACATTTGTAGAATTAGATTGGGCCATTGAAGATGAACCTACTGTTAACTATAATTATGAGTATGATAAGATGGTAAGTATGGGGGAAATTATTTCTACCAAAATTGTAAATGCCTATTTGAAAGAATCTGATCTAATCAGTAAATGGGTTGATGTGCGTGATTTTATTCAAACTGATAATACGTATCGCGAAGGAAAAGTAAACTGGGAACTGAGTCAGAAATTGGTGAACGAATACCTTCTACCGCTGTTTAATTCCCCCTTCGAAGGGGCTGAGGGGGATGTTTCTAAAATTATTATTACTCAAGGTTTCATTGGTGGCACTTCCGAAAATTTCACAACTACATTAGGACGAGAAGGTTCTGATTACACCGCAGCCATCCTTGCATTTACAACAAATGCAGAAAGCGTTACTATCTGGAAAGATGTTCCGGGAGTATTAAATGCGGATCCGAAATGGTTTGATGAAACAAAAAAGCTGGAACAACTTTCTTATCAGGATGCAATCGAATTGGCCTATTACGGAGCTACTGTTATTCATCCGAAAACAATTAAACCATTGCAGAATAAAAAAATCCCATTATATGTAAAATCATTTATTCATCCTGAAGAAAAAGGAACTGTCATAAACGAAGTACAATCGCCATTGCCGATACCTTGCTTTATTTTCAAGGTGAATCAGGTGTTGATCTCTATTTCTCCCAAAGATTTTTCATTTATTGTGGAAGAAAATTTCAGTGATATTTTTAATCTCTTTGCCGAAAAACAAGTGAAAGTAAATGTGATGCAGAATTCTGCGATCAGCTTTTCGGTGAGCGTTGACAATGACGAACGTAAACTGCCCGATTTGATCAAAACACTTCAAAAACAATATCGTGTTTTATATAATGATAATTTAGAATTAATCACTATCCGATATTACGACCAGCCAACCATCGACAGAGTAACACTTGATAAGAAAATTTTGTTAGAAGTAAAGAGCAGATATACTGTTCAGTTGGTAGTTAAGAATAGTTAATTTTATTTCAGACAATAGCTGATTGTGCAGTAAAAATAAAATAATACCAATTGAAATATCAAATAGTCATTTTTGAAACCTCACCCAAACCCTCTCTTTGAAAAAAGGAGAGGATGATTTGGCAATTTTATATTTCAATTTAATATAAGTGATTGACTGGAATTTCAAAATCAATTTAAAAATTAAAAACGGAGTCATTGGTGAATGACTCCGTTTTTAATTTTTAATAATCAAGCAAATAGCAGCCTGTTATTTATGGTAGGGTTAATTTTTAATTACCTTAAAGGTATGTTTTGCATTATTGCCAACGCTTAACAAATAAACTCCCTCAGGTAAATTAGAAATATCGATCTCTGCATGTTCAACAGTTAAAACACCTTGTTTTACAGTCTTTCCAACTTGATCTGTTATTTTATAGAAAGAACCTTTTAGTGCTGAAGGTACTTGAATATTTATTTGATTTTTGGCTGGATTCGGGTAAACATATAATTTGTTTTCTTCATCGTATTTATTAATGCCAACAGTTCCGGAATCAACAATTCCATCACAGTCATCATCAATCCCATTGAGAATTTCGATTGCACCGGGATGTATTGTTGCTACAGTATCATTGCAATCACTTCCCGATGTAGTTACATTGTATCCATTAGGTATATTTGCCCCATAACAAATTGTTGCGATTCCATTATCGTAATTGTCAGTATCATTATCGATATAAAGTGAGGCACTTTGCCATTTAGCTATATCAAGTGGGGCACAGTCGTTCACATCCAGGATGCCATCATTATCATCATCCGTATCGCATACATTACCAATTGCATCGCCATCTGTATTTAACTGATTTACATTTACTACAGTCGGACAATTATCATTCACATCCAGGATGCCATCGTTATCATCATCTGTATCGCAGACATCGCCAAGCCCATCACTATCAATATCTAGTTGATTTGAATTTGGTGCCAGCGGGCAATTGTCATTCACATCCAAAATTCCATCGTTATCATCATCAGAATCACATGCATCACCAACCCCATCGACATCGGTATCCAGTTGGTTAGAATTAGATACTGTTGAGCAATTATCACTCGCATCCAAAATTCCATCGTCATCATCATCCGTATCACAAACATTACCACTACCATCAAGATCGGTATCCAACTGATTCGAATTGTAAACTGTCGGGCAATTATCATTCACATCCAGGATGCCATCATCATCATCATCTGTATCGCAGATATCGCCAAGTCCATCGGTATCAGTATCGAGTTGATTGAAATTTGGTACTGTTGAGCAATTGTCATTCACATCCAAAATTCCATCGTTATCATCATCCGAGTCACATGCATTACCAACCCCATCGCCATCGGTATCCAATTGATTAGAATTAGATACTGTTGAGCAATTATCACTCGCATCCAAAATTCCATCGTCATCATCATCCGTATCACATACATTACCACTACCATCAAGATCGGTATCCAACTGATTCGAATTGTAAACTGTCGGGCAATTATCATTCACATCCAGAATGCCATCGTTATCATCATCTGTATCACATACATCGCCAAGCCCATCACTATCAGCATCCAATTGATTTGAGTTTGCTACCAGAGGACAATTATCATTCAGATCCAAAATTCCATCGCTATCATCATCTGTATCACATACGTTACCTTCCCCATCAACATCGGTATCCAACTGATTTGAATTGTAAACAGTCGGACAATTATCATTCACATCCAAGATGCCATCATCATCATCATCCGTATCACACACATCGCCAAGTCCATCGCTATCAGTATCTAGTTGATTTGAATTTGATACCAGGGGGCAATTATCACTCACATCCAAAATTCCATCAGCATCATCATCTGTATCACATACATCACCAACAGCATCGGCATCAGTATCTAACTGATTTGGATTGGCTACTGTCGGACAATTATCGCCAGCAGAGGAAGCGTAACCACTTGGAGGGGTTGTGGAATTAACCGCGCAGACATTTACCAATGCCCCTGCACCAAATCCATCACCATCCGTGTCCGCATAAAAACCAAATGTTGTATGAATGGCATTATCAGAGTCATTACAATCAGTATTGTTAGAAACATAACCAACAGGAGCCGAACATCCTTGTATAGTGGTTGATGGGTTCCCATATGTATCTCCATCCAGATCTCTATAAAAAGTTAAAGTAACACCTTCATCAATAAAGCTATTACAATTATCATCTAATCCATTACATACCTCTGCAGCACCCGGATATATTGATCCATCATTATCATTGCAATCGCTTCCCAGTGTAGTTGATTTGTATCCGGCAGGTATGCTTGCACCGTAACAAATTGTTGCGGATCCATTATCAAAGTTGTCGTTGTCATTATCTATATAAAGTGAAGCACTTTGCCATTTTGCAGGATCAAGTGGTGCACAGTCAGTCACATCCGGGATACCATCATTGTCATCATCTGTATCACATACATCGCCAAGTACATCGCCATCTGTATTTAACTGATTTGTATTTGGCACTGTTGAGCAATTATCACTAACATCCAAAACTCCATCATTATCATCATCTGTATCACATACATCACCCACAGCATCGCCATCAGAATCTAACTGACTTGGATTGGCTGCTGTCGGACAATTATCACCAGCAGAAGAAGCATAACCACCTGGAGGGGTTGAGGAATTAACAGCGCATACATTAACCAGTGCGCCTGCACCCAATCCATCACCATCTGTGTCTGCATAAAAACCAAATGTTGCATGCATTGTGCCATCAGAATCGTTACAATCAGTATTGTTTGATACATAACCAAAAGGGGCGGAACAACCTTGTATAGTAGATATTGGATTTCCATATGTATCTCCATCCAGATCTCTATAAAAAGTCAATGTTGCACCTTCATCAACCAGGGCATCACAATCATTATCAAACCCGTCACATATTTCTGTTGCTGTAGGATACAGCGCAGGGTTTGAATCGTTACAGTCTGCATTAACGCTTGCAGCTCCTAATGCTGTTACACAGTTTAGACCTGAAATTGTAATAACGGCATTAGAGCCATAATTATCATTGTCATTATCAACATAACAATTATCACAGGCATCGCAATTTTGATCAATGCCATCGCCAACAATTTCTATAGCTGCCGGATATATGGTTGCATTTGCATCGTTACAATCCGTACTAACACCGGCAGCACCTACCGCTGTTGCACAGTTTATACCCGAAATGGTAATTACGCTGGTTGTACCAAAATTATCATTATCATTATCAACATAACAATTATCACAGGCATCGCAATTTTGATCAATGCCATCACCAATAACTTCTATAGCTCCCGGATGCACAGTTGAGCTAGCATCATTGCAATCCGTATTTACACTGGCAGCATTTGATGCTGTTACACAGTTTAGCCCTGAAATGGTAATTATGCTAAATGTCCCATAATTATCATTATCAGCATCAGCATAACAATTATCGCAGGCATCACAATTTTGGTCAATCCCGTCACCAACAATTTCTACTGCTCCCGGACGTATGGTTGCGTTGCCGTCATTACAATCCGTATTAACGCTAGCGGCATTTGGTGCCGCAGAACAGCTAAGGCCTGAAATGGTAATTACGCTATTTGTACCATAATTATCATTATCAGCATCAGCATAACAATTATCGCAGGCATCACAATTTTGGTCAATGCCATCACCAACAATTTCTGTTGCTCCCGGACGTATTGTTGCGTTGCCGTCATTACAATCCGTATTTACGCTAGCAGCACCTGATGCAGCAGAACAGCTAAGGCCTGAAATGGTAATTACGCTATTTGTACCATAATTATCATTATCAATATCTACATAACAATTATCACAGGCATCACAATTTTGGTCAATGCCATCACCAACAATTTCTGTTGCTCCCGGACGTATGGTTGGGTTAGTATCATTGCAATCAGTGCCATCTAAAACATAACCTGCTGGCGGACCTGTAAAAGACACTACGGAGTTGCCCGGATCCCCGTAAGTGTCAGCATCAACATCTCTATAATATGTTACCTGAGCTACAGCATTAAAACTTAGCACTGTTAGGATTAGAAGAAATAAAAGTTTTTTCATTTTTGTTATGATTTATTGAACGTGGATAGATTTATTTACGTCAGAATCAATTTGAGTGATTTCGATAAATAATAATTATAGAATCGTGTTGCGGCTAATGTACAATATTTATTGTTTGAGCAAATAATAATTGAAATTATTTTGTGTTCCCTAACCTAGTTTCAAAATTTTTTCAGCCAATACATTCGCGATCTTCTCATGGCTCTCCTGCGTCCAACCTGCAATATGAGGTGATAACATTACTTTTTCACTTTTTGCTAAATATTGAAATGCTTCCGGAAGTGTTTTTGTATCAATAGTTTCGAAAGAAGTCATTTCATATTCCAATACATCCAGACAAGCACCTAATACTTTTCCGGATTTTATATTTTTTACCAGATCATTAGTATTCAAGCATTTTCCACGGGCAGTATTGATGATGTAAATATTTTTTTTGAATGAACTGATGAAAGCATCATTTATCATATAACGTGTTTCATCTGTCAATGGCGTATGCAAACTTAAAATATCTGCGTGTTCAAAAATATGTTCAAGCGAACATTCGGTTATGGAATTATTCCAAAAATTCTTTTTGTATTTATCATAAACTAGTATGTTCACCCCAAACCCTTTTAAGCGTTCAGCAAAAGCACTTCCCATATTTCCATACCCAATAATTCCAATGGTTTTTCCGAAAAGTTCAATGCCACGATTTCCTTCACGTATCCATTTTCCTTCACGAACTTCTTTGTTTCCTCTGCATAGATTATTGAATAATGAAAGCAACATTCCTAAAGTGTGCTCAGCAACAGCATCACGATTTCCTTCAGGTGCATGTAAACATTTTATTCCTTTGCTTTCGGCATAGGCTACATCAATATTTTCCAAACCGGCCCCTGCACGTGCAATGAATTTAAGCTTTATGGCTTTGTCAATAATTTCTTTTGTGATCTTTATTTTGCTGCGAATAACAATTCCATCGTACAAATGAATATTATTTACTATTTCATCTTTCGTCCAGTTATAATTCAAATCACATACATATCCTGCTTTTTGAAGCGTTTCATGCAATATTTTATGATTTGAATCGATAAAAAGGATCTTCATTTTGTTTTTATTTCGATTTTTAAAAGTATAAAAAAAACAGGAAGAATGACTTCTTTTTAATCAAAAGAATTCCTCGTGCTTATTCATTAAAATAATTAATAAAAAAGTAATGAAAATTACTTCTTTCGTTTCTCCATATAATTCTCGATCAATCGGGGAACTGCATATTTTTGAATATCTTTTTCTTTAATAATTAGTACTGTTTTTGTTAGGAATTTGTCGAGAGGTTTTTCACAATCAAGCTCCCAGAAACGAGCATAAATTTTCTGATGACTCAAAATATGTTTAAAAGGAGTGGAGACGGATCTAATAATGAATTTATTTTTTCCGATAAAACCTTTCCATTGTTTAGATCTTAAAAATTCATCTTCCGATAATTCGGTTGTTGTTTCGATCAATGGGAAATCATACAGATTGGTCCAGATATCTTTTCCTGTCCTTTTATTAATGGAAACAGTTCCTTTATGATGCAATACCATATAATTAAAGTATCTGTTTCTGACCTTTGTTTTTTTTGCTTTTACCGGCAGTACGTTAATTAGTTTTTTTGAATAAGCGAAACACATGGTATTTAAAACGCAAACGGAACAATCGGGATTTACAGGCTTGCATTGCAATGCTCCCAGTTCCATGATTGCCTGATTGTGTGCTGCAGGTTTCTTTTTATCTAACAGTTCAGTTGCTAATATTGCAAATTCTTTCTTTCCCTGGGAGCTGTCGATCGGACTTTCAATACCAAATACCCTTGCCAATACTCTGTAAACATTTCCATCCACCACGGCATGTGCCTTATCAAATGCAAAAGAAGAAATGGCAGCAGCGGTATAGTCGCCAATTCCTTTTAATGAACGAATATCTGTGTATTCATCCGGAAATTTACCTTTATAGTTCTCTGAAATTATTTTGGCTGTTGCGTGTAAATTTCTGGCACGGGAATAATATCCCAAACCTTGCCAGAGCTTCATCACCTTTTCATTTTCAGCTTTTGCCAGGTGTTTTACGGTAGGGAATTCTTTTGCAAACCGTAAATAATACTCCATTCCCTGATCTACACGGGTTTGCTGTAAAATGATCTCCGAAAGCCATATCAGATAAGCATCTTTTGTGTTTCGCCAGGGCAGATCTCTTTTATTTTTATCGTACCAGGCAATGATTTTTTCGGAAAAGTGCTTCATTAATGGCGGGTTGCTTGATTTTTATCAATAGGGAGGTCGAAATTACGATTAAAATTTTTGTTTGAAAATTAAAATACTATCTTTGCGTCCCGAAATTATTTTTTTTGAATTAATTGTTTGATTTTAAATAGATTATAGTAAAATGACAAAGGCAGACATCATTAACGACATTGCAGAAAAAACAGGTATTGAAAAAGTAGCGGTTCAGGCAAGTGTTGAAGCATTTATGAAAACAGTAAGAAACTCCATGGTAAGTGGTGAAAACGTGTATTTGAGAGGATTTGGAAGTTTTATTGTAAAAAGAAGAGCTGAAAAAACCGGCAGAAACATTTCGAAAAACACAACGATAATTATTCCTGCACATTATATTCCGGCATTTAAGCCGGCAAAAACTTTTGCAGAAAAAGTTAAGAAAAGTGTTAAAAAAGAAGCAGTAGCTTAAATAGATTCAGGATTTGGGAATAAAGGATTTTTGAATTTTAAAATCCCAAATCATATATCCTTAATCAAAAAATAATGAAATCTGTAAATAAAACACAATTAGCGGTACTTGCAGGTTCATTACTATTATTCGTTCTTTTATTATTTGCAGACAAGACCCCTAAAAAAGAGGAAACATCCGGTATGTCGGGTCATGCCGGAAATTCAGAAGGAAACATTTCTGCTTTAGTTGAGGGTGCAAAAAATGCGTTGACGAATGAGCAAAAAGCAAAAATTGAAAAGTTAGAAGAAGCACAAAAAACTTCAACCGACAAAAAAATTGCTTTCGAGAACATAGTCAGACAGTGGGATACATTACAACATCCTATAGTTGGTGCTTTTTTGCTGGAGCAATCAGCAATTGCATCACCTACCGAAGCAAATTGGAATGATGCAGCGAACCATTATTACAAGGCAACACGATTTGCAAAGGAAGCAGAGAAAGCAATTGTATATGCAAAAGCAATTGAATGTTATCAAAAAGTGTTGGAGCTGAACCCCAAAAATATAGATGCTAAAATTAATTTAGGAGCATGTTATGTGGAAGGATCAGCTGAACCGATGAAAGGAATCACTCTTTTGCGTGAAGTAGAAAAAACAGATTCGAATAATGTAAATCTTCAATTGAACTTTGCATTGTTTTCGAAAAAGTCGGGGCAATGGGATAAAGCAATTGCCCGTTTTGAAAAAGTGTTGAAAATTCAACCTGATTATATTGAAGCTTATGTGCAACTTGCTGATGCATACGAACAAAAAGGCGATAAAGCAAAAGCAATTGAAAATTTAGAAAAATACGCATCGATGGTAAATGACGAAACCATCAAAACAGAAGTACAGAATTATATAAACAAATTAAAAAATTAATTAAACCATTTAGCTATGCCAAGCGGTAAAAAAAGAAAAAGACATAAAATGGCTACTCACAAACGTAAAAAACGTTTGAGAAAAAACAGACATAAGAAAAAATAACAGCGTAAGCTGATTTTTTCACGTGTGCTTCAAAGCCTCTTTACAACAGAATGGATACTAAAAATCCATTCTGTTTATTGGCGCACGTATGTTTGTCTTCTTTTCGGTGAGTCCGAAATTAGCAAAATTCAAACTTATCAATTATCCGCAAGTTCCGAAAATCGGGATGTTGGGATAATTGTACTTATTTAAAAAAATTAAAGTGAACAACGAATTAATTATTGATTCAACACCCACTGAAGTTGTTATTGCACTCTTAAATGATAAACGATTAGTAGAACTTAACAGAGAAAAAAGCAATAATAATTATACGGTTGGCGACATTTACCTGGGACGCGTAAAAAAAGTAATGCCTGGTTTAAATGCAGCTTTTGTGGATGTTGGATATGAAAAAGATGGCTTCCTGCATTACCTGGATCTGGGTCCGCAAGCAGCATCGCTCTGTAAGTACACAAAGCTTGTACAAACAGATAAACAAACTACTTCCAATTTGATGTATTTTAAACTGGAGCCAAACATCTTAAAAGATGGAAAGATCGGTAATGTTATAAATGCCAATCAACAGATCCTCGTTCAAATTGCCAAAGAACCTATTTCTACAAAAGGTCCGCGCATCACCACCGAAATTTCATTAGCAGGTCGTTATTTGGTATTGATACCCTTTTCTGATAAAATATCGGTATCCCAAAAAATAAAGACGATAGATGAAAAAAATCGTCTGAAAAAATTGATCACCAGCATCAAACCGAAAAACTTTGGTGTGATCATACGTACTGTTGCTGAAGGAAAAAGTGTTGCCGACCTGGATGCGGATCTGAATGACCTGGTAAAAAAATGGGAACAATGTTATGAAGCATTAAAAACTGCTCAGCCACCTCAAAAAGTATTAGGAGAAATTGACCGCACATCCGCAATACTTCGTGATCTTTTAAATGCAAGTTTCAACAGCATACATATTAATGATGCTGCTTTATATGAGGAAACAAAAACCTATCTGCAAACCATTGCACCCGATAAAGAAAAGATCCTGAAACTTTATAAAGGCACTGTTCCAATTTTCGAAAACTTTGGTGTTGATCGTCAGATAAAAGCATTGTTCGGAAAAACCGTAACCATGAAAAGTGGTGGTTATCTTATTGTGGAGCATACCGAAGCTTTGCATGTGATTGATGTAAATAGCGGAAACCGTGCAAAATCAGATAATAACCAGGAAGCAAATGCGCTGGAAGTAAACCTGGAAGCTGCTGTAGAAGTAGCCCGTCAGTTGCGTTTACGTGATATGGGTGGAATTATTGTGGTAGATTTTATCGATCTGCATTCGATGGAAAACCGCAAACTGTTGTATGAAAAGATCCGTGATGAAATGGCGAAGGATCGTGCTAAACACAATATTTTGCCGCCAAGTAAATTTGGATTGATACAAATCACCAGACAGCGTGTACGTCCTGAAATGAATATTGTTACTGTTGAAAAATGTCCTACTTGTGGTGGTAGTGGCGAAATTCAGGCAAGCATCTTATTGATGGACCAGATCGAAAGTAATATGCGTTATATTTTAAAAGAACAAAATGAACCATCGGTAACACTTTGTGTTCATCCATATTTAGAAGCGTATTTAACAAAAGGATTAATTTCATTAAGACGTAAATGGAGTTTCAAATACAAGAAAACAATTAAAGTACGTGCTGTTGAATCCTATCATTTTCTGGAATATCATTTCCTGAATAAAAATGAAGATGAAATAAAAATTTAAATAAAAATGATCCCGCTGAATGGCGGGATTTTTTTTGATCCGATTTAATATTTACAATCACCTAGAACTTAAAGAAGTTTTGTATATTAGTTGCGTATAGGGAGAAGTTGGTGGCAAATTTACAGACGGCAAAGTGTAAATTTAGAATTAAAATAAATAGTCGACATTTGTTTCGAATTAAAATGACATTATTATGCAAATAGAAAAATTAATAATTAAAGGTCTTTATGGATACATTGATAAAGATATTGACTTTAATAAGGATATAACTTTGCTTGTAGGAATTAATGGCTCAGGAAAAACCAGCATTTTAAATATTATTAATTGGCTTATCAAGCCATCGATACCAAATTTATGTGTTACAGAATTTGAGTTAATTGAGCTTACTTTAAAATTTAAGGGAACAACATACTTGATTACTTGTAAACACATCAAGTCAATATTAAATTATATAGTTTCAACAGAAAAGGAAACATATCATCCGTTAATTGTTAGAATAAAAACTCCTCCGAAAAATATAAAAAATGATGAACAACTAAAAGCTAGTTTATTTCAAGACTATTCAAGTTTAAAACCTGACACAAAAGAAAAGAAAACTTGGGACTTAATTTCTAATTTCCCAAACCCGACTATAATTGGCCTTGATAGAAATATATATACAGAAGAAGCAGAGAGAGTATACTTTGAAGAATCTATACGGGGTAATAATTTTAAAAAGAAAATTGGGCCAAATGTTTCACCGCTAGAACGAGTGAAAGAGATTGTAAACAAAGAATATCGTAAGAAAAAGAATGCAATTTTAAATTTAACAACAAATTTAAAAACACACTTAATGCTTTCTACATTTGAAAGTGGTATAACATTAGAAGCATTTAATTCTGGAATTCGACAGAAATTAAATATTGCCCAAATTTCTGCTGCGGAACAACGAGTTAATGATTATTTTCTAAAATTTGAAACAAAGTCATTCTTGAAATCAGAACAAGAGACAGTTACAAAATTTTTCTATCACTTAAAAGATATCACTTCAAAGTATATTGAAAACTCTAAGGATGAAAGAGTAAAATTTCTTTATGGACTTAATGCGAGTCAATTCGTTAAAGTCAATAAATTATTAAAGGAGTTCGTTAAATTTGAAACAGAATCTTCAAAAGCTCTAGCAAACATTTACCTATATATTCATACACTAAATTACTTTTTAAAAGATTCAGCTAAACAATTGATATTTAATGAGGAGACATCTGAGTTATCATTTAATACTTTAGATAAAAATGGAAATGTAATCACTGAATATAGGGATATAAAATTTTTATCTTCAGGTGAACAGCAAATATTAATTCTTTTTTCATACATTTCGTTTAATAGTTCAGATGGTCAGGTTTTTATTATTGATGAACCTGAGCTTTCATTACATATAAAATGGCAAGAAGATTTTTTAGAAAAATTGGAATTAGTTAAACCCAAAACGACACAATTAATTCTTGCAACACATTCCCCAATTTTGGCAAACAAAAAAAAGCAGAATGCCAAGCTTTTATTACCTTATAATTTATAACTATATGAAAGATGGTTTTCCTGAATTAACAGACTCCTTTCTTGCTGGCCAAGATATCTTATATTCCCAATTCAATGATATTGATTTTTATGTTGAAGATACGGAACAAGAACATTTTTATTATAACATATTTAGAAAACTGTTTCCGGAAATAAAGCTTGATAAAATATTCCCTTTAAATGGAAAAAAAAATGTAATAGATGCAGCCAAATTGACAATTGGTGACAAGAAGAAAGTCTATATAGTTGATTTGGATTTTGATAAAATATTGGGAAGGAGAGAAAATATTTCTAATATATTTTATTTAGAAAAATATTCAATTGAAAATCATTTGTTTGCCAAAAACACATTATTTGAACTAATTCGTGAAAAGAAAACAAAATTAAAAAATCATGAGATTGAATTAATTTTTAATTATAAAAAATTATTGAACGAATGTAAACATCTATTAAGCGAGTTATCTTGTTCGTTTATTCTAATTCAAAAATATTCATTGGGTAAAGAATATTTCGGTCTTAATCCGACTAGAGATTTTGACTTCTCAACACCAGTTCCAAAATACAAAAACAATTTTATTAACCAGTTTTTTGCTTCTATTGAGTTAGCATTAAAAGGTAATGGTGCAAAAAATAGTTGGTGGATTTGATTTAAAATAATTGTATAATTCAGCTGTAAATCAGAAGAGGATATCGGCTCTGC